>JABTBR010000047.1 GCA_013284265.1 Oxalobacteraceae bacterium
GCGGCATCTATTTCCCGGCCTCGGAAGCGGTGCAGGCCAAGGGCCTGGACTATTGCAGCCCGGCCCACGCCAGCCTGCCGGCACCCTGAGCGTGTTCTCGCGCATGCAAACGCTGTCGGCCGCGTCGCGCGATACCTTCTGGCGCTCCCTGCAAACCCTCAACGGCACCCGGGTCGTCATCGCCCTGGTGCTGCTGGTCTACCTGAGCTTCGACGGCCGCGGCCTGCGCGCCAGCGGCGAGTTCGTCTACGCCGAAGTGTGCATCATCTACCTGCTGCTGGCGGTCTGCTTCGCGCTGATGACGATCTATTCGCGCCGCAGCTTCATGCTGCAGCTGCTGTCCCAGATCGCCACCGACGTGGCCATCATCTCGCTGCTGTATGTGGCCGCCGGCGGCGTGCACAGCGGCCTGGCCATCCTCTATCTGTTCCCGCTGGCCGGGGCGGCCATCCTGGCGCCGCTATTGCTGGCGCTGCTGTGCGCCGCGCTGGTCACCCTGTTCATGCTCAGCCAGAGCATCTACCAGGTGCTGGTGCAGGATGGCGAAGTGGCGCTGCTGCAGGCCGGCCTGTACTGCGCCGCCTTCTTCGCCGCCGTGCTGGTGGTCAACCGCCTGGCCGCCAAGCTGATCGGCCAGGAAGAGCTGGCCGTGCAGCGCGGCGTGGAAATCAATGTGCAGCAGGCCGTCAACCGCCTGGTGATGGCCAATGTGGGCGACGGCATCATCGTGGCCGGTCCGGACGGCGAGGTGTATGCCGGCAATCCGGCGGCCCAGCAGATGCTCGGCCTGGTGGGGCCGGCGCTGCAGCTGCGCCTGGGCGAGGCCGCCGCGCTGGCGCCGCTGGCCCAGGCCTATGCCGACTGGCGCGCCGACCCGCTGCAGAGCAGCGCCTTCATCACCATCAAACCCTATACCGAGCTGGCGCTGCAGGAAGTGACGGCGGCCTGGAGCGCGCGGCGCGACCTGGCGGCCCATTTGAAACTGCGCTTCGCGGCCGTCGACACGGCCGGCCTGGGCACCGAGCGCAATGTGATCTTCCTGCAGGACGTGAGCGGCATCGAAAACCAGGCCCAGCAGCTCAAGCTGGCCTCGATGGGACGGCTCACGGCCAGCATCGCCCACGAGGTGCGCAATCCGCTGTCGGCCATCGCCCACGCCACCGCGCTGCTGGGCGAGGATCTCGACAGCACCGTCCACCTGCGCCTGCTGCAGATCGTCGGCGACAATGTGAAGCGGGTCAACCGCATGGTCGAGGATATCCTGCAGCTGTCGCGCAAGGCGCAAAGCCATGGCACTCCGCTGGCGCTGGAAGTGTTCCTGGGCGAGCTGAAGACCGAATTCGACGAAATTCACGGCCTGGCCGGCGATGTGCTGGTGCTGGCGCTGGGGGCCGGCGCCTCGGTGCGCTTCGACGCCCTGCATCTGCGCGAAGTGGTGCTCAACCTGCTCAATAACGCGGTGCGCTACGCCAGCGGCACGCCAGCTTGCATGCGTTTGTCTCTGATTAGCGACAAGGGCAGGCGCATGGAATTGCACGTCCAGGACGACGGACCCGGCATTTCCCCCGAGGTGAGGGCCCATTTGTTCGAA
This sequence comes from Oxalobacteraceae bacterium, assembly GCA_013284265.1. GTDB lineage: Bacteria > Pseudomonadota > Gammaproteobacteria > Burkholderiales > Burkholderiaceae_D > Rugamonas. Next base: position 1,592 of record JABTBR010000047.1, read on the forward strand.
CCGTTCTACACCACCTCCAGCAAAGGAACCGGACTGGGGCTGTATCTGGCCCGCGAATTGTGCTTGAATAACGAGGCGATGCTCGACTATGAGTACCGCTTCGACGCCGAGGCCGCAGCCGACGGCAGCCGCAAGTCGAGCGGCCGCTTCGTGGTCACCTTCGCGCGCCCGGTGATGCAGGCCGCCGCGCCGCTGAGCTCCGCCGCAGCCGGCCAACTCCAACAGTAAAGGTTCCTGTGATGAGTGTACTGCGTACCTCCCCGCGCGTGCTGGTGGTCGATGACGAGGCCGACCTGCGCGAGCTGCTGGAAATCACCTTGCTCAAGATGGGACTGGACGTCGACAGCGCCGCCACCCTGGGCGAGGCGCGCGCGCTGCTGACCCAGGCCGACTATGCGCTGGTGCTGACCGATATGCGCCTGCCCGACGGCCTGGGCCTGGAACTGGTGCGCGAAGTGTGCGCGGCCTACCGCAACACCCCGATCGCCGTCGTCACCGCCTTCGGCAGCGCCGACAATGCCGTCATCGCCCTGAAGGCGGGCGCCTTCGACTATGTGTCCAAGCCGGTGGCGCTGGACCAGCTGCGCATCATGGTGCAGTCGGCGCTGCGCCTGAACGCGGCGGCCGCCGATCCCGCGCCGGACACGGCCGGCGCGGCCAGCCGCCTCAAGGGCGACTCGGCCGTGATCCAGGCGCTGCGCGCCCAGATCGGCCGGCTGGCGCGCTCGATGGCGCCGATCGCCATCAACGGCGAATCGGGCAGCGGCAAGGAACTGGCCGCGCGCGAGATCCACGCCCAGAGTTCGCGCGCCGGCAAGCCCTTCGTCGCCGTCAACTGCGGCGCCATCCCCGAACAATTGATGGAGGCCGAGTTCTTCGGCTACCGCAAGGGCGCCTTCACCGGCGCGGCCGACGAGCGCGACGGCTTCTTCCAGGCCGCCAACGGCGGCACGCTGCTGCTCGACGAGGTGGCCGACCTGCCGCTGGCGATGCAGGTCAAGCTGCTGCGCGCGATCCAGGAGCGGCGCGTGCGCAAGATCGGCGCGACCACCGAGGAACCGGTCGATGTGCGCCTGATCAGTGCCACCCATCAGGATCTGGCGCTGTGCGTCGAGCGCGGCAAGTTCCGCCAGGATCTGTTTTACCGCCTGAACGTGATCGAGCTGCGCCTGCCGCCGCTGCGCGAGCGCCTCGATGACCTGGGCGTGCTGACCGACGCCATCCTGGAGCGGCTGGGCACCTTCGAGCACCGCGTGGTGCTGGGGCCGCAGGTGCTCGAGACCCTGCGCGGCTATTCCTTCCCCGGCAATGTGCGCGAGCTGGAGAATATCCTGGAACGCGCGCTGGCCTTCGCCAACGATGGCGTGATCGAGGTGGGCGACCTGGCGCTGAAGGGCGCGCGCCTGGCTGAGTCGGCCGGCGTGGGCCCGGATGGCGCGGGGCAGGGCGGCGCCGAGGGCGTCATGATCGATGGCGCCGCTTCCGGCGAGCCGGGCGGCGCGGCTCCCCCGGCCCCTGCCGCGGGCCAGGCCAGCGCCGTCCAGGTGCTGGGGCCGGAGGGCTTGCCGGCCAATCTGCCCGACTACCTGAACCAGGTCGAACGCGACATCATTCTGCGCGCGCTGGCCCAGACCCAGTTCAACCGCACCCAGGCGGCCCAGCTGCTGGGCATCAGTTTCCGCCAGCTGCGCTACCAGATGCAGAAGCTGAACATCCACGAGCCGGAGGCGTAAATGCCGCGTTTCGCGCTCGATGCGGCCGGCTGGTGCGCCGGCGCCCATCCCTATCCGACGCCCCACGCCGATGCCCGGCCCGACCCGGCCGACATCAGCCTGCTGGTGGTGCACAACGTCAGTTTGCCGGCCGGCCAGTTCGGCGGTCCGCATGTGTCGGACTTGTTTACCGGCCGCTTGGACTATAATGCGCATCCCGCGTTTGCCGGACTGCGCGGCTTGAGGGTGTCGAGCCACTTCTTTGTGCGGCGCGATGGCCGCGTGATCCAGTATGTTTCTGCTAACGACAGGGCCTGGCATGCGGGTCTGTCGCGCTTTCGCGGCAGGGACAAGTGCAATGATTTTTCGATCGGCATCGAGCTCGAAGGCACGGAAAGCCAGCCGTTCGAGCCGGCCCAGTACGCGGCGCTGGCGGAGCTGACGCTGGCCTTGTGCCGGCGCTATCGGCTGCGCGATGTGCGGGGCCATGAACATATCGCGCCGGGCCGCAAGACCGACCCCGGCCCCTGTTTTAATTGGGAGAATTACAAGGATTTATGGGGCGCGCTGCTCAAGGAAAAGGCAGTTGGCGGCAGCCCGTTAGTGGCCGCTCACGCGGAACTCCACTTCCCGTAGGGCTTCCTGAAAGTCAATTGAAAAATTGCCTTTTATGGCAAAATTTCCCCTTGTCTTGCTTCCTGCTGAACACTACAATCAGTGTATCGCTTAAGCAAATACACTAAATCTAGTGTCCAAACATGTCACAGGTCCTGAACAGCACGAAGTTTTCACCATGATGCCTACAGGCCCGCACTGACCTTATACTGACCTTTTACTATCCCTTTTTGTCGCTGTAACCCCAGCAAGCTTGTCAGCGCTGGTCGCTTCATCTTGGCCTTTTTATACAACTAGCCGCGCAGCCACGACTGCACGCCGTTATCGGGAGCTTAAATGCAATCCACTCAAGACTTGTCCATCAATCCAGCGCAGGCACCACTGGCGACCGCGGGTAGCGTGAGCAACCAGAACGCGGCGGCAGCGGCGCTGGGCGACTATCGCATCATCCGCCGCAACGGCGCGGTGGTCGCGTTTGAGCCATCGAAAATCGCCATCGCCATGACCAAGGCCTTCCTGGCCGTCAACGGTGGCCAGGGCGCCGCCTCGGCGCGCGTGCGCGAACTGGTGGAACAGCTGACCGATGGCGTGGTCGCGGCGCTGGTGCGCCGCCAGCCGTCCGGCGGCACCTTCCACATCGAAGATGTGCAAGACCAGGTGGAACTGTCGCTGATGCGTTCGGGCGAGCATGACGTGGCCCGCGCCTACGTGCTGTACCGCGCCAAGCATATGGAAGAGCGCCGCCTGCAGAAGGAATCGCAACGCGATTCCGCGCAACTGGCTGCCCCCCAGTTGCACGTGCTGGAAAACGGCGAACGCCGCCTGCTGGACATGAACCGCGTGGTCGAACTGATCAACGCCGCCTGCGCCGGCCTGGAAAAACACGTCGATGCCGATGCCATCCTGGCCGAGACCGTCAAGAACCTGTACGACGGCGTGCCCGTCGAAGAGCTGCATAAATCCGCCATCCTGGCTGCCCGCGCGCTGATGGAAAAGGATCCGGCCTACTCGCAGGTCACCGCCCGCATCCTGCTGCACACGATCCGCAAGGAAGTCTTCGGCAAGGAAGTCGCGCAGGCCAACGCCGCCGCCGCCTACGTCGAGTACTTCGGCAGCTACATCGCCAACGGTATCAAGGAAGAGCTGCTCGACGTCAAACTGGCCGAGTTCGACCTGGCCCGCCTGGCCAAGGCCATCGTCGCCGACCGCGACCTGCAGTTCGGCTACATCGGCCTGCAAACCCTGTACGACCGCTACTTCCTGCACGTGCGCGATGTGCGCATCGAAATGCCGCAAGCGTTCTATATGCGCGTGGCGATGGGCCTGTCGCTCAACGAGAAAGACCGCGAAGCGCGCGCCATCGAGTTCTACCACCTGCTGTCGTCCTTCGACTTCATGAGCTCGACCCCGACCCTGTTCAACTCGGGCACCCTGCGTTCGCAGCTGTCGTCGTGCTACCTGACCACCGTGTCGGACGACCTGGAAGGCATCTACGACGCCATCAAGGAAAACGCGCTGCTGGCCAAGTTCGCCGGCGGCCTGGGTAACGACTGGACCCCGGTGCGCGCCCTGGGCGCCCACATCAAGGGCACCAACGGCAAATCGCAGGGCGTCGTACCCTTCCTGAAAGTGGTCAACGACACCGCCGTGGCGGTCAACCAGGGCGGCAAGCGCAAGGGCGCGGTCTGCGCCTACCTGGAAACCTGGCACATGGACATCGAAGAGTTCCTGGACCTGCGCAAGAACACCGGCGACGACCGCCGCCGCACCCACGACATGAACACCGCCAACTGGATTCCGGACATGTTCATGAAGCGCGTGATGGAAAAGGCCGACTGGACCCTGTTCTCGCCGTCGGACGCGCCCGACCTGCACGACCTGGTCGGCAAGGCCTTCGAGAAAGCCTACCTGGGTTACGAAGCCAAGGCCGCCGCCGGCGAAATCCGCGTGTTCAAGAAGGTCGCCGCGCTGGACCTGTGGCGCAAGATGCTGTCGATGCTGTTCGAAACCGGCCACCCATGGATCACCTTCAAGGACCCATGCAATATCCGCTCGCCACAGTCGCATGTGGGCGTGGTCCACAGCTCGAACCTGTGCACCGAGATCACCCTGAACACCGGTCCGGACGAGATCGCCGTCTGCAACCTGGGTTCGGTGAACCTGCCGGCGCACATGAAAGAAGGCAAGCTCGACCACGTCAAGCTGCAGAAAACCATCCGCACCGCCATGCGCATGCTCGACAACGTGATTGATATTAACTATTACGCCGTCGCCAAAGCACGCAATTCGAATATGCGTCACCGTCCGGTCGGCCTGGGCGTGATGGGCTTCCAGGACTGCCTGCACATGATGCGCGTGCCGTTCTCGTCGGACGCCTGCGTGTCCTTCGCCGATACCTCGATGGAAGCGGTGTGCTACTACGCCTACCTGTCCTCGACCGAGCTGGCCGAAGAACGCGGCCACTACGAGTCCTACAAGGGCTCGCTGTGGGACCGCGGCATCCTGCCGCAGGACTCGGTACGCCTGCTGGGCGAAGAGCGCGGCGGCTACCTGGAAGTGGACGGCTCCTCGGCCATGGACTGGACCCTGGTGCGCAACCGCATCAAGCAGTTCGGCATGCGTAACTCGAACTGCGTGGCGATCGCACCGACCGCGACCATCTCAAACATCATCGGCGTGTCGGCCTGCATCGAACCGACCTTCCAGAATCTGTACGTGAAATCGAACCTGTCGGGCGAGTTCACCGAGATCAATTCCTACCTGGTGCGCGACCTGAAGGCGCGTGATCTGTGGGACGAGGTGATGATCTCCGACCTGAAATACTTCGACGGTTCGCTGGCCAAGATCGACCGCATCCCGCAAGACCTGCGTGACATTTACGCAACGGCCTTCGAAGTCTCGCCGAGCTGGCTGGTGGAAGCGGCATCGCGTCGCCAGAAGTGGATCGACCAGGCCCAGTCGCTGAACATCTACATGGCCGGCGCCTCGGGCAAGAAACTGGACGAGACCTACAAGCTGGCCTGGCTGCGTGGCCTGAAAACCACCTACTACCTGCGCACCATCGCGGCCACCCACATGGAGAAATCGACCTCCAAGACCGGCGCGCTGAACGCGGTGTCGGTGGACGGCGGCATGTCGGCCAGCGCGCTGGCGACCCAGGCCGCCGGCGTGGCGGCGGCAGCGGCGGCGCAAGCCGACGCCGACGGCGCGGCCTGCTACCTGCGTCCGGGCGACGACGGTTTCGAGGAATGCGAAGCTTGCCAATAAGCTAGTGCTCAGCTCGCTCGCCATAGGCGGGCAGCTGGCAATCTCGTGGCGTGCGGCAGGCGCCGCCCCACGGTACTAAACTACAGAGTGAAGCAACCCGGCCCGCCGGGTGCTTCTTTTTACAGAACACCCACCGGCCCCGCGCCGGAATATTGAAGGAATTATCATGCTGTCCTGGGACGATGAAGCGGCCGCGCCGCGCGCCAACCAAGCACCACTGGGCGAAGCCCCTGCCGAAGCCGGCGCCGAGCAGGTCGCGCTGCGCGTCAATGCCGACGACAAGCGCATCATCAACGGCAAGACCGACGTCAACCAGCTGGTGCCGTTCAAGTACAAATGGGCCTGGGACAAATACCTGGCTGGCTGCGCCAACCACTGGATGCCGCAGGAAGTGAATATGCAGCGCGATATCGAGCTGTGGAAGAACCCCAACGGCCTGACCGACGACGAGCGTCGCCTGGTCAAGCGCAACCTGGGCTTCTTCGTCACCGCCGACTCGCTGGCCGCCAACAACATCGTACTGGGCACCTACCGCCACATCACGGCGCCGGAATGCCGTCAGTACCTGCTGCGCCAGGCCTTCGAAGAAGCGATCCACACCCACGCCTACCAGTACATCGTCGAGTCGCTGGGCCTGGACGAGGCCGAGATCTTCAACGCCTACAACGAGGTCAAGTCGATCCGCGACAAGGACGAGTTCCTGATCCCGTTTATTAATACCCTGACCGATCCGGCCTTCACCACCGGCACCGTGGAAAACGACCAGAAGCTGCTCAAGTCCCTGATCGTGTTCGCCTGCCTGATGGAAGGCCTGTTCTTCTACGTCGGCTTCACCCAGATCCTGGCGCTGGGCCGCCAGAACAAGATGATGGGCGCTGCCGAGCAGTACCAGTACATCCTGCGCGATGAATCGATGCATTGCAATTTCGGCATCGATCTGATCAACACGATCAAGATGGAAAACCCGCTGCTGTGGACCGCCGACTTCCGCGCGGAGATCAGCGCGCTGTTCCTGAAAGCCGTGGAACTGGAATACGCCTACGCCGAAGACACCATGCCGCGTGGCGTGCTGGGTCTGAACGCGCCGATGTTCAAGGGCTATCTGCGCTTCATCGCCAACCGCCGCGCCCAGCAGATCGGCATCGAGCCGCTGTTCGAGCAGGAAGAAAATCCCTTCCCTTGGATGAGCGAGATGATCGATCTGAAGAAGGAGCGTAACTTCTTCGAGACCCGCGTGACCGAGTACCAGACCGGCGGCGCGCTGAACTGGGACTGATCTCCGCAGCCGCGATACACATGTGTATCGCGCGCGGTCAGGCAAAAAACCGACGATGACCTCGTCGGTTTTTTTACGTCCAGCGCAAAATGCAGGGCCCCTACCTCAACGACACCAGCTTAAGCGTGCCGCGACGCGCTTAGAACCCACGGCAAAGAGCCGGGGTCTGACCCGCCGGGTCAGACCCCAGGTTTGCGCCGTGGGTTTTTTTTATGGCCGGCGGCTTGTCGATAGCGATTTCATCTGACACGCGCGGGCGCTATGCACCGACAGGCGCCGCTGCAAGGACGGTCCGAACGCCGAACGCCCCGCGCATTTTTCCGCGCGCGAAATGCGCCATGCGCAGCGCACCTGATCGCCGCAGGCGCGCTTCGATGCGCCGCCGCTCGCGCGTTCGCGCGCGCGCCACCGCGCGCACGGCTGCGGTGATGGCCTTGCTATTAACTTCCCTGTGTCTCATAATCGCGACGAATTTAAAAACAGTGATGTAGTGCGGCGCGCGAGCGCGCGCGATCATCGGATCGGCGCGCGGCGAAAACCGCGCGGCCACCAGCGACTGCACAGACATGCAGGCTGCAATTGGTGCGCTTTCGAGCGAGGCGATTTCACGCGGCGCCGGTAGCGCGCAATCCGAGCGAATCGCGCGCGCCTTGCGCACCGCGTCGGCGCGATCAAGGCCGACGAATTGGCGTGCGTATGTGAGTTAGCGGGCGTATCCTGCAAAAAAGCAGCCGAATATTTATCGTGCTGGTTGCGTACCGACAAGGTTTTCGTGTACTTTACGAGATTGAAATTGCGTGAATGTGAACGTCGGGTTGAATCAGCCTCACGCTGCCGCAAAGAGAGCGCAACATGGGATACAAGTTCGCACGGATATGCACAAGTCCACACCGTTTTTTTTCGACCGCCCTTGCCTGACTCGATTCAGGTTGGGCGGTTTTTTCTTTGAAAATTAAAACGTGTCGTGGCGCGACCTGGTCGACGGAGCTGAACACACGCCCGCAGATGACCGCCAAAAGGGTCGCAACAAGATTCAGACTTTGCCCCACCCAGCCAAGGGTGGAGGCAAAAGTCGATGGCTGAAGTGCTGCAATCGTGAGGAATTGCAGCAGTTCAGCTGGTGCCGAATTCATTAGCGCAAACCCTAGTTTGTGCCGATGAATAATTCGCCTGGCCCAATTCCGGGCCGGACGGGTTTTAATCTTGTGCGTGATTTTTTCCCATCCAGGAGAGATAAAAATGGCAACTGCCGCTAAGAAGTCCGTCGTAAAGAAACCAGCCGCCAAGGCTGCACCTGCCGTTAAGAAGCCGGCAGCCGCAGCCAAGGCCGCTGCCAAACCAGCCGTGAAAGCGGCCGCTAAACCTGCAGTGAAAAAAGCTGCAGCCAAACCAGCAGCGAAACCAGCTGTGAAAAAAGCCGCTGCCAAGCCAGCCGTTAAAAAAGCTGTCGCGAAACCAGCAGCCAAGGCCGCCGCTAAACCAGCAGCCAAAGCAGCAGCAAAACCAGCAGTGAAAAAAGCCGCTGCCAAGCCAGTAGCTAAAAAAGTCGCGGCTAAACCAGCAGCGAAGAAAACTGTCGCGAAAGCCGCAGCCAAGCCAGCCGCTAAAAAAGCCGCAGCCAAACCAGTCGCTAAAAAAGCCGCTGCCAAGCCAGTCGCTAAAAAAGCCGCTGCCAAGCCAGCAGCCAAGGCCAAGCCAGTAGCCAAAGCCGCAGCCAAACCAGCCGCTAAAAAAGCAGCCGCCAAACCAGCAGCGAAAAAAGCCGCTGCCAAACCAGCTGCCAAAAAAGCCGCCGCCAAGCCTGCAGCCAAAAAAGCCGCAGCCAAACCAGCAGCCAAGCCAGCAGCGAAAGCCGCCGCCAAGCCTGCAGCTAAAAAGCCAGCAGCCAAAAAACCAGCAGTAAAAGCGGCAGCCAAACCGGCTGCAAAGGCCGCGGCTAAGCCAGCAGCAAAAAAGCCGCTCGCTAAGGCAGCCGCCAAGCCGGCCGCCAAAAAAGCAGCCGCCAAACCGGCCGCTAAAAAGCCAGCCGCGAAAGCCGCCGCCCCGGCAGCCGCTCCGGCAGCTGCGAAACCGGTAGCCAAGCCGGCAGCCAAGAAAGCCGCTGCGCCTAAAAAGCCAGCCGCGCCTAAGGTCGCCGCCAAGCCTGTGTCCACCGTAACGCCTGCGGCCAAAACCGTACTGGCGCCGGCAGCCGCATGGCCGTTCCCGACCAGCACCCGCCCATCCTGATTTATCGTGTGAGTGCCGTAAGGTAAGCAGCCGCTGTGTGAGACAATCACACAGCGGCTTTTTTTTGGAGGGGACCTGTGCTTAGTATTTTTGTGTTGATTGTCGACGCTATCGCCACCTTGCTCGGTGGGGCGTTGTTACTGCGTTTCTGGATGCAAGCGATCCGCGTCCGCCCACCTTCGTCGGTGGCCCAATTCACGTTTCAATTATCGGACTGGCTGGTGCGCCCCCTGCGCCGCATCGTGCCCGGTGTGGGCGGCTATGACTGGGCCAGCCTGATCGGCGCCTTCCTGATCGTCATGCTGGCGACTTCGGTGATGTTCATCGCCGGCTGGCCCGCGCAGATGGTGCTGTTGATGGCGCTGCAGCGCTTCCTGCAATGGATACTGTATGGTTTCATGGCGCTGCTGGTGGTCGAAGCCATCTTCAGCTGGGTCAACCCGCATGCGCCGCTGGCGCCCTTCGTGCGCGCGCTCAACGAGCCGATACTTAACCCGATCCGCCGGGTGGTACCGCTGGTGGGGAGTCTGGATCTGTCGCTGCTGGTGGCGCTGATTTTGCTGCAGATCGCCCAGCTGTTGCTGGGGATGCTGTTTAGCGCGCATTAAGCGCCGCGCTGCCTGCGGGCAGCACGTCAAAAAGCCGCTGGCGTCTTGCGACGCAGCGGCTTTTTTCATTTAAAACCCAAGGCTAAACCCTGGGGTCTGACCCAGGGTCCGGGGAGGGGCTGCGCCCCGCCCGTCCCGGGGGGACGGGCCCCCGGCTCTTTGCCGTGGGTTTAAAAGAAGTCCCCGGCTCTTTGACGTGGTTTAAAAGATGTCCCGGGCTCTTTGCCTCTTTTAGTAACGGTAACCGAACGCCGCTTCGAAGCGGTCGGCGATCTGCGCTGCGGTGAGCTGGTGGTTCTGCGCGCCCTTGTGGGCGATCTTGATCGCGCCCAGCAGGCTGGCCAGGCGGCCGGTGTTTTCCCAGCTCCAGTCATTGGTGATGCCGAACAGCAGGCCGGCGCGGTAGGCGTCGCCGCAGCCGGTCGGATCGAGTTCGGCTTCGGCCTTGACGGCCGGGATCTCGATGCGCTGGCCCTTGGTGTAGATCTCGGAACCCTTTTCGCCACGGGTGACGATCAGCGCTTCGAGGCGGCCGGCGATGTCCGGGATGGTCAGGCCGGTGCGTTCCATCAGCAGCTCGATCTCATAATCGTTGGCGGTGACGTAGGTGGCTTTGTCGATGAAGTCGATCAGCTCCTGGCCGTTGAACATCGGCAGCTGCTGGCCCGGGTCGAAGATGAAGGGGATCTTCAGCTCGGCCAGGTCGGCGGCGTGCTTTTGCATGCCCAGGTGGCCGTCCGGCGAGATGATCGCCACGCGTGCGGGACCGGCCTTGGCGATCGGGTTCTCGTGCGCGAAGGACATGGCGCCCGGGTGGAAGGCGTTGATCTGGTTGTGCTCGGAGTCGGCGGTGACGAAGCACTGGGCGTTGTAGGCGTCCTGCTTGATCAGGATGTTCGCGGTGGAGATGCCCAGCTTGGTCAGGCGCTCGATGTAGGGCGCGTTATCCTGGCCCATGACGCCGACGATGCGCGGCTCGCCGCCCAGCAGCTTGAGGTTGTAGGCGATGTTGCCGGCGCAGCCGCCGTATTCGGTGCGCATGGTCGGCACCAAAAAGGAGACGTTCACTTTGTGCAGCTGGTCGGCCAGCAGGGTGTCGCCGAAGCGGCCTGCGAACTGCATGATGGTGTCGATAGCGAGCGATCCGCAGATCAGGGAAGTCTTGGTCATGATAGTTTTTTAAGGATAGAAGACTGCGATGTGATAGCCCGATGCCTTGAGCTGCTTCAGTTCGAAATACAGTTTGACAGATTGTTCGCTGCGCGGGGGGAAACCTTTGGCGGCGTCGGCCGGCGCGGCCAGATAGTCGCGCGGCGTGAGGACGCGGCGCAACACGGCCTTGTCGGCGGCGTCGTTGAGCACCAGTTCGATGTGCGGCCAGGTCTGCGTCAGGCCGCCCTGGTTGCGCAGCAGGGTGGTAAACAGGAAGCTGGTGTCGGACAGGGTTTGCAGGTCGCCCTGTTCGATCGAGACGTTGTCGATATCGGCCGGCAGCCCGACCTTGCAGCCCAGCGGCTTGCAGGCGGCCACCAGGGCTGGCTTGAGCTGGGGCAGGTAGGCGGCCAGCTGGTCGCGGAAGGTGGTCAGGCCCTGCGCGGCCAGCGCGCCCACCAGCAGCACGGAGCCGAGCGCCATGATGACGCGCGCGGCCTTGCCGACCTGCTGGCGGCGGCGGTCGCGTTTGACGAAGCCGGGTTCCTCCTGGTCGACGTCGGCTTCCTGCTGGCGTGCGGCGGCGGCATCGCTCTCGGCGCGGGCCGCGTAGGCGGCGGCCAGCGAGCCGTCGGCGGCCGGGCCGGTGTCGTGCTCGATGTCGTCGGCACCGTTCGCCTGCGCATCCAGACGGTCGAGCGCGCGCGCCTCGGCCCGCGGGATGGTGTTGTCGCTGACTGATGCCGGTTCGGGCTCGGGCTCAGGCTCAGGCTCAGACTCGGATTCAGACTCGGACTGCGGTTCGGACTGCGGTTCGGACCCGGATCCGGACTCAGGTTCGGACTCAGGTTCGGACTCAGGCGCAGACTCAGGCTGGGGTTCAAACTCAAGCTCAAGCTTGGACTCAGGCACAAGCTCGGGCTCCAGTTCGGACTCAGGCTCGGGTCCAGGCGCATGCGCCAGTTCAGGTTCTGGCTCAAGCCACATTTCGGTGGCGCCGGCTTCTGCATCGGCTGGGAGCATATCCGCAGCCGCTTCGGCGGCTGTGCGGCCGAGGTCGAGATCAAGTGCCGTGCTGTCTTGCACCGGGCCGCTGAGCGCGGCCGGCTCCGGTGCGTCCCAGTCCGTTAGCGAGGTGCTGGAAGCCGCTTCCGGCTCCGCGTCCACCAGCGCATCCGTGGCCAGCGCGACGTCGGTGTCGACATCGGCATCCAGATGGGCGTCGGCATCGAGCCTGGCTGAGCCGTGTCCGGCGCCGCTGTCCTGATCATCCTCCATCAGCTCCAGTGCATACTCAGGCACGGCTTGCAGTGCGCTGGCGGCATGGGTGTCGAGCGTCGCCATCGCCATATCGAAGGGCGCGGGTTCGGGCAGCAGGGCGGGTGGGGGCGGCGTAGCCGCAGCGGTCGCGGCGGAAGCGGTGGAAGCAAAAACGGGGGAGGCGGGAGCGGTGGCGGGAGCGGGCAGCTCGGCCGATGCCACCGGTTTGGCATGCGGCTCAATCAGGGCCGCGTTGCCGTCGAAAACTTCATTGCAGGAGCCGCAGCGCACTATGCCCCCGCGCAACTTCAACTGGTCATGAGCGACCCGAAAGATGGTGTTGCAATGGGGGCATTTAGTGGCGAGGGCCATTTGCTGTGATTATGCCTCGGTACGTGCCGGCGGGGCCGTGGGGGCGCCCAGGCGGCCATGCAAGGCCACCCAGCCGTCCTGCTCGGCCCAGACACCCAGCTGGATGAACGGCGCATACGCTGCGGCCACTTCTTCGGCCTGGCGTGCCAGCACGCCCGACAGGATCAGCGAACCGCCGTCGGCCACGCGGCCCGACAGCATAGGCGCCATTACTTTCAGCGGGCTCGACAGAATATTGGCCACGACGATGTCGAAGCGCTGTGTCGCGTGCGGGGACACGGCAAAGGTATCGGGCAGGAAGTAATCGATCGCGCAATTGTTGCGCTGGGCATTGTCGTGGGCCGACTCGATCGCCTGCGGATCGATGTCCACTCCCACCACTTCGCCGGCGCCGACCTTCTTGGCCACCATGGCCAGGATGCCGGAACCGCAACCGTAGTCGAGCACCGTCTTGCCCGGCGCCGGATTGGCTTCGAGCCACTCCATGCACAGGCGGGTGGTCGGATGGCTGCCGGTGCCGAAGGCCAGGCCGGGATCGAGTTCCAGGATCAGGCCGTCAGGGTCCGGCGCTTCGTGCCAGCTCGGCACGACCCAGATGTTCTTGCCGATGTGGATAGGCGCGAACTGCGACTGGGTCAGACGCACCCAGTCCTGCTCGGCCACGTCGCGCAAGGTGAACGTGGGCACGACGGCCAGCTTGATCTGTTTGGCCGCGGCCGCGACGATGGCCGCCTGGTCGGCGTCCTTGTCGGTCAGCGCGACCACGCGGCTGTGTTCCCACGCCGCTTCCTTCGGTTCCATGCCCGGCTCGCCGAACAGGGGCTGCTCGGCATCGGTGCCTTCGTCGGCATCCTCCACCGAGACGGACAGCGCGCCCACTTCCATCAGCGCGTCAGACAGCGCTTCGGCGTGTTCCAGGGCGATTTCGATAACGATTTCAGTCCAGCTCATGGTACGGCCTTGAGGTCGGGTTTGCCGAGGCTAAGCTTGTGCAGGTCCGGCATATCGGCCAGTTTCTGCTCCAGATAATGGATATTCGTGCCGCCTTCGATGAAGCGGGCATCGATCATCAGCTCGCGGTGCAGCGGGATGTTGGTCTGGATGCCCTCGACCACCATCTCGGACAGCGCGATCTGCATGCGCCGGATCGCCTGTTCGCGGGTGGCACCGTAAGCGATGACCTTGCCGATCAGGGAATCGTAGTGCGGCGGTACATAATACCCCGCATACGAATGCGAGTCGACCCGGATGCCAGGGCCGCCCGGCACGTGCCAGGAAGTGATGCGTCCTGGCGACGGGGTGAACTTGAACGGGTCTTCGGCATTGATGCGGCACTCGATGGCGTGGCCGGCCAGCATCACGTCGCGCTGGCGGAAGCGCAGCTTCTCGCCGGCGGCGATGCGGATCTGCTCCTGCACGATGTCGATGCCGGTGATCATTTCGGTGACCGGGTGTTCCACCTGCACGCGGGTGTTCATCTCGATGAAGTAGAACTCGCCGTTCTCAAACAGGAATTCGAAGGTGCCGGCGCCACGGTAGCCGATCTTGCGGCAGGCTTCGGCGCAGCGGTCGCCGATCTTCTCGATCAGCTTGCGCGGGATGCCCGGTGCCGGTGCTTCTTCGATGACCTTCTGGTGGCGGCGCTGCATGGAGCAGTCGCGCTCGCCCAGCCAGACGGCGTTTTTGTGTTCGTCGGCGAGGATCTGGATTTCCACGTGACGCGGATTTTCCAGGTACTTCTCCATATACACTTCAGGATTGCCGAAAGCGCTGCCGGCCTCGGCCTTGGTCATGGCCACGGCATTGATCAGGGCCGCTTCGGTGTGGACCACGCGCATGCCGCGTCCGCCACCGCCGCCGGAAGCCTTGATGATGACCGGATAGCCGACCTTGCGTGCAATCTGCACGATCGCCTTCGGATCGTCCGGCAAGGCGCCATCCGAGCCCGGCACGCAAGGCACGCCGGCCTTGATCATGGTCTGCTTGGCCGTCACCTTGTCGCCCATCATGCGGATCGATTCGGAACGGGGACCGATGAAGACGAAGCCCGATTTTTCCACGCGCTCGGCGAAGTCGGCGTTTTCCGCCAGGAAGCCGTAGCCAGGGTGGATCGCCTCGGCATCCGTCACTTCCGCCGCGCTGATGATGGCGGGCATGTTCAGATAGCTAAGGTTGGAGGGAGCAGGGCCGATACATACCGATTCGTCCGCCAACTTCACGTATTTGGCGTCTTTATCTGCTTCCGAGTGAACGACGACCGTCTTGATGCCCATTTCGCGGCAAGCGCGCTGGATACGGAGGGCAATTTCGCCACGGTTGGCAATGAGGATTTTTTCAAACATGATAGGTTCGCGTAGGTCTGTGAGCGCCGGCGGACCGGCAGCATCATGTTGGGGAGGGAATGCGGTAGGTCCGAGGTTACCGGCACGGTGCCGGGAACCTCATGCGGGACTTAGCCTATCACAAACAGCGGTTGGCCGAACTCGACCGGTTGGCCGTTTTCCACCAGAATCTGGGTAATCACACCGGCTTTGTCGGTGTCGATTTCGTTCAGCAGCTTCATCGCTTCGATGATGCACAGGGTGTCGCCTTCCTTGACGGTGCTGCCCACTTCGACGAAGGCTGGGGTGCCTGGCGCCGACGAGCGGTAGAAGGTGCCGACCATCGGCGACTTGACGACGTAGCCGGTAGGCTCGGCGGCCACGACGGCGGCGGCAACGGGTGCGGCGGCCGGAGCGGCGGGACCTGCGGCGTAGTGCGCCTGCTGCAAGCCTGGCTGCATCATCACCATCTGATTTTGCGGCATGGCCGAGGACTTGACGATACGAACCTTGCTTTCGCCCTCGGTCACTTCGAGCTCTGCAATATCCGATTCAGCGACCAAGTCAATCAACGTCTTGAGCTTGCGTAGATCCATGTGAAACCCCTTGGAATTATCTTGTATGGTGAGTGTGTACGGCACCGCCGGGTGGGCGTTGCCGCGCTAAATGCGCGCAGATCGCGTAGATTAACGCTTTTTAAGCACAAAGTCGATGGCAAAGCGATATCCTTCGATACCCAGTCCGCAGATCGTACCCAATGCTATTGCGCTAAGAAAAGAGTGGTGGCGAAATGACTCGCGCTGGTAAATATTGGAAATATGGACTTCCACGAAGGGAATGGCCACACCGGCCAGCGCGTCGCGCAAGGCCACGCTGGTATGGGTCAGCCCTCCCGGATTGATGACGATCGCCTCGACGCCTTCGCCCTTGGCGGCGTGGATGCGGTCGATCAGCGCACCTTCGTGGTTGCTCTGAAAACAAGACAGCGTCGCACCGGCCGCCGCGGCTTGCGCCAGCGCGGCCTGTTCGACATCGGCCAGAGTACTGGCGCCATAGACCTCAGGCTCGCGCATCCCCAGTAAATTCAGGTTGGGGCCGTTGAGCAATAAGAGGTTTTGTGCCATGTGTTCGGGACCGTTTTCTGCGAAAGTTCCGCATTTTGCCGCCAACACGCAGCATTGGCAAGAGAAAAAATCTGATACAAGTAATTACAGAGTAGCAAGATCGGCGCGCAGCTCGTCAAACTTCAGACGGCCTAAATAAGTCTTCTTCACTTGTCCATCCGCTCCGATTAATACCGTGTATGGCAGGCCGCCGGCGCTGTTGCCGAACTGGCGGGACAGTTCCGTGCCTTCCATGCCGGCCACGTAGAGCGGATAGGCGATCTTGAATTTACCGGCAAATTCCGCGATGTTGCCGGGAGAATCAATTCCGATCCCGATTATTTGCACGTTTTTAGCCGAACTTTCAGATTGCAACGCAGACAGCTCCGGCATTTCCTGCACGCAGGGGCCGCACCAGGGCGCCCAGAAATTGACCAGCAGGGCCTTGCCCTTGTGGCGGGCCAGCGCCTGTTGCACGCCTTTTTCGTCCGGCAGGCTCTGCTGGAAGAGGGCGTTGACCGGGCCGGTCACGCCGGGCGCGACCGCCGTCGTTTGCGGACCGGCGGCGTCTTTTTTATTCAGGCCGACGTAGGCGCCCATGGCGCCGAACAGCAGGGCGATGGCCGCATAGGCCAGTAAATTCTTTTTTGTCATGTGTTTTTACTAAGTTCGGTTGATCTTGCCGTGCATCGCGCTGTGCATCACGCCGTGTATCGGATGCTTAATCATGTTCATGGCTGCTCTTTAATAGCAGCGTGCGCACGGCGGCCAGGTCGGCCCGCGCGTGTTTGCCGTCGGCGCGCGCCTTCGGTGCGCCGCGCAAATCGTCCAGCTCATATAAAGCGGTGTGCACGCCTTCCTGTTTCCACAGGAAGCTGACGGTCTCGACCGGATCGAAGCGCGCCCCTTTATAGTGGGGCGATTCGGACAGCTCGATCTGGATATTCTTATTGAGCAGGAAAATTTGCACGTCCTTGGCGCTGTCGGCAAATAATTGCAGATAGATATCGTCATGCGCGCCGGCCGTGCCGTTCAGTACCGCACCGGTCAGGAAGGGATTGAACTGTTCCAGCGCTTCCATGACCTGCAGGGCGGTCGCGCGCAGCTGGAACAGGCGGGCCGGCTGGGTGTCGGCGTGAAAGAGCGACTGATACAGGCGCAGTTCCGCTTCGATCTGCCCATTATCGGGCAAGACATTGCTCTGGCTGGCGGCCTGGGCCTTGCCCAGAATCTGCAGCGCGGCCTTGCGTTTGGCGCTGCCGTAGTCGGCCCCATCCTGGGCGATCAGACGTGCGGCGGCCGCGGCGATTTCGGCGCGCAACTGCTGGGCTTCATCAAAAGGCTTGGACATCATGGCCAAGATCATACTCTGAACCGGAAAAAGCCACCGGGTCGGGTAAAATCCCATACTTGACCATTCGTCTGCGTACAAACAACATGCATATTCATATACTCGGCATCTGCGGCACCTTCATGGGCGGCCTGGCCGTGCTGGCGAAGGAAGCCGGCCACCGTGTCACCGGTTGCGATGCCAATGTCTATCCGCCGATGAGCACCCAGCTGGAAGCCCAGGGCATCGAACTGATCCAGGGCTTCGGGCCGGAGCAGACCCAGCTGAACCCTGATCTGTATGTTATTGGCAATGTTGTCTCGCGCGGCAATCCGTTGATCGAAGAGATCATGAACCGCAGCCTGCCCTATGTGTCCGGGCCGCAGTGGATAGGCGAACATATATTACGCGACAAATGGGTGCTGGCCGTGGCCGGCACCCACGGCAAGACCACCACCTCGGCCATGCTGACCTGGATCCTGGAAGATAACGGCTATGCGCCCGGCTTCCTGATTGGCGGCGTGCCGATGAACTTTGGCGTGTCGGCCCGGCTGACCGGCAGCAGCGCCGGTGCGGGCGGCAAGTCCGGCGATTCGGTGTTCTTCGTCATCGAAGCCGACGAATACGACACCGCCTTCTTCGACAAGCGCAGCAAGTTCGTGCACTACCACGCCAAGACCGCGATCCTGAACAACCTGGAATACGATCACGCCGACATCTTCCCCGATCTCCATGCGATCGAAACCCAATTCCATCATCTGGTGCGCACCGTGCCGGGTCTGGGCCGGATCATCGCGAATCACGACGAGGCGGCGCTGAAGCGCGTGCTGGCGCGCGGCTGCTGGAGCGAGCAGGAAAGCTTCGGCCATGGCGACGGCGCCGACTGGGGCTTGCGGGAACATGCGGATGGCAGCTTCGATGTCATCTTCAAAGGCGAGATCGGCGGCACGGTCGAGTGGTCGCTCACCGGCAAGCACAACCGCGCCAATGCGCTGGCCGCGATCGCCGCCGCCCGCCATGTCGGCGTGCCGGTGGCCCTGGCCGCCGCCTCGCTGGCGCGCTTCGAGAACGTCAAGCGGCGCATGGAAGTGCGCGGCGTCGTCAACAACATCACCGTGTATGACGACTTCGCCCACCATCCGACCGCGATCGCCACCACCGTCGGCGGCCTGCGCCAGAAGCTCAGGCATAGCGGCGGCGGCCGCATCCTGGCCGTGCTGGAACCGCGCTCGAACACGATGAAGCTGGGCGCGATGAAGGATGCGCTGCCGGGCAGTCTGGTCGACGCCGACCTGGTGTTTGGCTTCGGCAGCCGCGCCGCGCTGGGCTGGAGCCTGGGCGAAGCGCTGGCGCCGCTGGGCGCGCTGGCCAGCGCCCATGAGGATATTGGCGAGCTGGTGCAGTCCATCGCGGCGGCGGCCCAGCCGGGCGACCATATCGTGGTGATGAGTAACGGCGGCTTCGGCGGCGTACACCAGAAAATCCTGGAAGCGCTGGCCCGATGATTCTTTATCTGCATGGATTCCGGTCCTCGCCCCAGTCGATGAAGGCACGCCTGACCGGCGAGCGCATGGTCCAGGTCGGCATGGGCCATCAGTTCGTCAGCCCGCAGTTGCCCGCGTCGCCGAAGGCGGCGATGGCGCTGGCCTTGCAACTGGCCGATGGCGTGCCGGCCGATAAGCTGGCGATCGTCGGCTCCTCGCTGGGCGGCTTCTACGCCACCTGGCTGGCCGAGCGCCTGGGCTGCCGTGCCGTGCTATTGAATCCGGCCGTGGTGCCGCAGCTCGATCTGGACCAGCATGTGGGCGTGACGACCCAGTTCCATTCGGACCAGCCCTTCGAGTTCAAGCGCGAATACATCGCTGAGCTGCGCGCGCTGACGGTGGACAAGATCACGCGCCCCGAGCGCTATTTCCTGATCGCCGCGACCGGCGACGAGGTGCTCGATTACCGCGATATGGTGAAACATTACGAGGGCGCGCGCCAACGCGTGATCCAGGGCAGCGACCACGGTATCGGCGAATTTGCCGACTATGTCGACGAGGTACTGGCGTTTTGCGGTATTGGGGCGGGCCGGTGAGCGGGCCTTCCTTGCGCCTGGCCCAGTGGCAACCCCATGTGACCGCGCTGAACGCGCCGCGGGCGCTGCACCACTGGTTGAATAGCCGCGGTTCGCTGACGAATAAATTGAAGGACCACAGCACGGCTTTCCGCGTGCAGTGCTTGCACCAGACCACGGCGCGCTGCCTGGCCGATGAAGCCGCCGAAATCGGCATGCGCAGGCCGGGCCGGGTATGGGAGAGGGAAGTGCTGCTGCGGTGTGATAATACGCCGGTGGTGTTCGCCCACACCGTGGTGCCGATGGCGGCGACGGCCTCGGACTGGCCGCTGTTCAGCGCGCTGGGCGACCGTTCGCTGGGCACGACGCTGTTCGGCGATCCGCAGGTGCGGCGCGGACCGCTGGAATTTGCCCGGCTGCGTGCCGGACATCCCTTGATGCAAAGGGCGAGGCAAGCCTTGGGGCTGCCGGAGGGAGGCGCGGGACCGGCGCCGATACTGTATGCGCGGCGCTGCCTGTACCGGCGCCATCAGGGGCTGCTGCTGGTGACCGAGGTGTTTCTGCCCAGCGTGCTGGAATTAGTTATACAGTCCAAAACAATCACAACAATAACGAACAGAAGCTAGCAATGAATCTATTTTTTGAAGAATCCGGCGATTTCAAGGTCGGCACGGTGCTGTCCCAGGCGGGCGAGGCGTATCAGGTGGAAATGGCCAGCGGCAAGCGCACCAAGGTCAAGGTCAAGGACGTGCTGCTGCAGTACGAGAAGCCCAGCCCGGCCGAGCTGCATGCCCAGGCCAAGGCCATCGTCGCCGACATCGATCTGGAATTCCTGTGGGAAGTGGCTGGCGAAGAAGAGTTCGGCTTTGCCGAACTGGGCGCCGAATACTTCGGCCATGCGCCCCTGCCTGCGGAAGCGGCCGGCCTGATCCTGTGCCTGCATTCCTCGCCGATCTACTTCTATAAAAAAGGCCGTGGCCGCTACAAGGCGGCACCGGAGCAGGCGCTGCGCGCCGCCCAGGCCGGTATCGAGAAGAAGAAACAGCAGGCGCTGGTGCAAGCCGGCTACGTGGAAGAGCTGAAGGCCAATCAGTTGCCGGCCTCGATGCAGAATATGGTGCTGCAACTGCTGTTCAAACCGGACAAGAATGCGCTCGAATACAAGGCCTTGGAAGCGGCTTGCAATGAATTGCACACCAATCCGCAGCGCTTGATGCTGGCCGTGGGCGGCATCGCCTCGCCTAAAGAGCTGCATATGTCGCGCTTCCTGTTCGAGAACTTCCCGCGCGGATCCGGTTTCCCGGACGTGCCGGTGCCGGCCACGCCGGGCGGCCTGCCGCTGGCGGCCGTGGCCGCGTTCTCCATCGATGACGTGACCACCACCGAGATCGACGATGCCTTCTCGGTCGTCAAGCTGGACGACGGCATGATCCGGGTCGGCATCCACATCGCCGCGCCGGCGCTGGGCATCAAGCCCGACGATATGGTCGACAAGATGGCGCGCACCCGCATGTCCACCGTGTATATGCCGGGCGACAAGATCACCATGCTGCCCGATGCCATCGTGGAAGCGTTCACCCTGGCCGAAGGCAAGACTTGCCCGGCGCTGTCGCTGTACGCCACGCTGGACCCGGCCGACTGGAGCGTCGTCAAAACCGAGACGCGTGCCGAAATGGTGCCGATCGCCAGCAATCTGCGCCATAACGACCTCGATGAACTGGTCAATGAGGACACCCTGGCCAGCGGCGAGGGCGAGTACGCCCACAAGGCCGAGCTGGCCACGCTGTGGCAGTGGGCCCAGCAGCTGGAACAGGGCCGCATGAAAAAGCGCGAAGGCTTCGGCCTCAAGCCCGAACAGAACAACCGCATCGATTTCAACTTCTACGTGGAAAACGATGTCGTCACCGTCAGCCGCCGCAAGCGTGGTGCGCCGCTGGACAAGATCGTGGCCGAGCTGATGATCTTCGCCAACAGCACCTGGGGCAAGCTGATGCACGACCACGGCGTGCCCGGCATTTACCGCAGCCAGGGCGGC
Source organism: Oxalobacteraceae bacterium (assembly GCA_013284265.1). Lineage (GTDB taxonomy): Bacteria > Pseudomonadota > Gammaproteobacteria > Burkholderiales > Burkholderiaceae_D > Rugamonas. The sequence goes on from JABTBR010000047.1 coordinate 22,931, forward strand.
GGTACCGGCGGCTGGGCCGCCAAGATGCAGGTGCGCATGGTCACCCATGCCGCGCCCCACCAGGGCTTGGGTGTGGACCAGTACGCCTGGAGCACCTCGCCGCTGCGCCGCTATACCGATCTGGTCAACCAGTGGCAGATCCTGGCCTGCGCCGAGCATGGCGTGACCGCGCCGCTGGTGGCCCCGTTCAAGCCCAAGGATGCGAATCTGTTCGCGATCGTGTCGGCCTTTGATGCGGCGTATGCGGCCTATGGCGACCATCAGTCGAATATGGAACGCTACTGGTGCTTGCGCTGGCTGGGCCAGGAAGACGCGAAACAGGTCGAGGCGGTGGTGCTGAAGGATGAAGTGCTGCGCCTGGTCGATATTCCGCTGATTATTCGTCTGCCAGGCATGCCGCAGGTGGCGCGCGGCGCCCAGGTCAAGCTCGATATCATCCGTTGGGATGAGGTCGATCTGACAATTGAGGCGCGCCTGCTGGAAATCCCCGTGGCCGCCGACGTGGCTGGCGACGCTGAGCTCGACTATGAGGACGAGGACGAGGGCGATGGCAACGGTGAAGCCGCCGCCGCCGATGCCGACGTCAACGGCGCCGCCGATCCGGAAGTGGAGGCGGCCGAGGCTGGAGCCGAGGATGATGCGGCCAAGGCGGAGACGCCGGCCGAGTAAGGCTAGTCGCCTTAATAATGCATGCATTTCGCGGCAGTTTGCCTAAACCTACGGCATAACCCTGGGGTCTGACCTTAGGGTCCGGAGAGGGGCTACGCCCCGCCGATCCCTAGGGACCGGCCCCCGGCTCTTAGCCTTGGGTTCTAATAGCGCATCGGCCCGCGGCCTCGGGGGTTTAAAAACAACGCTGCGGTCCGCTTGCTTTGACGTAAAATCAGCCATCTTTTTGATGCACACCTTGCCTGGCGACGCGTGAAGTCTTTCCAAGAAAATCGTTTTCTCTTCCTTGCCACCGGCATTTCCGTGCTGGCCCATGCTGCATTGCTGGCGGTGCACTTTGTCGCGCCGGACAGTTTCCGCATCGAGCCCACCGACCCGGGCCTGGAAGTCATCCTGGTCAATGCCAAGCACGCCAAGGCGCCGCTGAAGGCCGAGGCGCTGGCCCAGGCCAATCTGGACGGCGGCGGCAATGCCGATGCCGGCCGCGCCAAGTCGCCCTTGCCCGATATGCGCAAGATGGAAATGGGCGACAGCGTCAAGGCCACCAAGCGCCGCATCGCCGACCTGGAACAGCAGCAGCGCAATCTGCTCAGCCAGGTCAGCAAACCGACCAGCTTCATGACGCCGCCGGTCACCGAAAAGAGCAAACCCGACCCCACGCCCACCGGCGCCGACCTGATCGACAGCAGCAAGGCCATCGCGCGCATGGCCGCCGAGATCAGCGAAACCATCGACGACCAGAACAAGCGGCCGAAAAAGACCTTCATCACGCCGAGCACACGCGAAGTGGGTTACGCCGACTATTACAAGACGATGCAAAAGCGTATCGAGGACATCGGCACGCTCAATTTCCCCCAACAAAACGGGCGCAAACTGTACGGCGAGCTGGTGGTCTACATTCCCGTGTTCCAGGACGGCAGCATTTACCTGAAGGATGGCGGCGCGCGTGTGGAGAAAAGTTCCGGCAACGCGGCCCTGGACGCGAAGGCGCTGGAAATCGTGCGCCGCGCGGCGCCGTTCGGACGCTTCCCGCCCAAGATGCTGTCCAACGACAAGGATGACCTGTGGGTCATCATCACCCGATTCAAATTTACCCGCGACGACAAAATGGAAGCTCAATTAAAAGGCGGGTCCAATTGATGGACCGTTACTGCGTATTCGGCAACCCGATTGCCCACAGCAAGTCTCCCGAGATCCACGCCGCCTTCGCGGCCCAGACCGGCCAGCAGCTGACGTATGAAAAAATCCTGGCGCCGCTGGACGGCTTTGCCGCCGCCGTGCAGGACTTCATCGCCGCCGGCGGCAAGGGCGCCAATGTGACCGTGCCCTTCAAGCTGGAGGCGTGCAAGGTGGCGCAGGCGCTGACGGTGCGCGCCCAGGCGGCGGGTGCCGTCAATACCCTGCATTTCAGCGAGCAGGGCATCATCGGCGACAACACCGACGGCGCCGGACTGGTGGCCGACATCGTCGCCAACGCGGGCGTGGCGATCACCGGCAAGCGCGTGTTGTTGCTGGGCGCCGGTGGCGCCGCGCGCGGCGTGGTATTGCCTATCCTGGAACATCGCCCGGCCCAACTGGTGATCGCCAACCGCACCGTGGCCACCGCGCAGGCGCTGGTGGAGCAGTTCGCGGCGCTGGGCGGCGCGGGCGTGGTCAGCGCCTGCGGCTTCGCGGACGCGCAGGGCGTGTTCGACATCGTCATCAACGCCACCTCGGCCAGCCTGAACGCGGACCTGCCGCCGGTGCCGGCGAGCGTGTTCGGCCCCGGCACGCTGGCGCTGGACATGATGTACGCGAAAGAGCCGACCATCTTCATGCAATTCGCCGAAAACCATGGCGCGCTGGTGCGCGACGGCCTGGGCATGCTGGTCGAGCAGGCCGCCGAAGCGTTCGCGGTCTGGCGCGGCGTGCATCCGCAGACGGCCGAGCTGCTGCACGCCATGCGCCACCGTCCATGAGCAGCGCAGGCAAATCCGGCAAGGGCTTCCGCTGGTTCCGCTGGCTGGTGCTGCTGCCGCTGGCCGTCGTGCTGCTGGTCCAGCTGTATTTCCTGGCGCAGATCTGGTGGTGGGTCGACCATAATCCGGGCATGACCAGCTTCATGAGCCAGCAGCAGGAAGCCATCCAGGCCAAGAACCCCAAGGCGAATATCCAGCAGTTGTGGGTGCCGTATGCGCGCATTTCGAGTAATCTGAAGCGTGCCATCATCGCCTCGGAAGACGCCAATTTTTCGGATCACGAAGGGGTGGACTGGGAAGCGCTGCAAAAGGCCTACGAGAAGAATAATAAAAAACACAAGGTGGTCTCGGGCGGCTCGACCATTACCCAGCAGCTGGCCAAGAATCTGTTCCTGTCCGGCTCGCGCAGCTATCTGCGCAAGGGCCAGGAACTGGTGATCACCTATATGCTGGAAGCGCTGATGGACAAGGAGCGCATCTTCGAGATTTATTTGAACGTGGTGGAATTCGGCAGCGGTGTGTTCGGCGCCGAGGCGGCCGCGCGTCATTACTATGGCGTGAGCGCGGCCAATCTGGGCGCGGCGCAGGCGGCCAAGCTGGCGGTGATGCTGCCCAATCCGCGTTTCTATGACAAGCACCGCGATTCGGGTTATCTGGCGCGCCGCACCGGCACCATCCTGCGCCGCATGGGATCGGCCGAACTGCCGTAAGCATTCTTTCCTGTTGTTGATCTGACCATGAAAGCGAGCCGCATATGAGCCCATCGCGCAAGCAGCGGGGATTTAGCCTGTTACAGGTCGCCATCTGCTCGGCGGCCTTGGCCGCCATCGCCATGGCCGCCCTGTTTTCGATGCGCTACGAGCGCAATTTCTTCAGCGAGGGCCTGGCCAAGCTGACCGGCAAGCCGCTGCCGCCGCGCGCCGGCGAGCAGGCCAAGCCGGGTAAGGCAGGGGCCGGGGCCGGTGCCGCGGCGGCCGCTGCGGCGGCGTCCGCGCAGCCGGCCGGCGTGCTGCGCAAATGCGTCATCGACGGCAAAACCGTGTTCTCCGACACGGAATGCGGCGATAGCAACCCGACCAGCAAGACCGTCAAGGTGCAGCAAACCCGCGGCATCGAGTCGCCCAAGGTGGCCAAGCCCGAGGCTGAGGACGCGGGTTCGCAGTCGATGCGCGACAAAATGATCGAAAAGACAACTCGCTGAAACAAAAAAGCTGGCGCCAGGGGTGGCCGGGAAAAGGGCTTTGCGGGTACACTTGCGCTGTTTCGAATTTGGCGCATATAAATAGACGCGCCCACAAACAACGATAATCCCCTCCTCGCAGCGCCATCCCCGGATGCCGCCCACCCAACCGTCGGCTGAGAGTGCCCATGATTAATGTCTTCGTTCTACAAAATGGCCGGCTCAACCAGGTTCCCATCGATTCGCGCGAAGACCTGGAGAATGTGGCGCCGGTCTGGGTCGATCTGACCGATCCGAACGATGACGAGCGGGCCTGGGTCAAGGCGATCTACGGCGTGACCCTGCCGGGCGAAGACGAAGTCAAGGATATCGAGGCCTCGGCCCGCTACTACGAAGCGGAAAACGGCGACCTGCACCTGCGCACCGACTTCCTGCTGGAAGAGGACGACGGCCCCTCGCGCATCGTCACGGTGGCCTTTATCCTGGCGCGCAAGATGCTGTTCTCGGTGCATACCGACGATCTGCCGGTGTTCCGGCTGGTGCGCATGCGCGCCCGTTCGCGTCCCGGCTCGATCGCCGACTATATGGATGTGCTGCTCGATCTGTACGCGACCGACGCCGAGTATTCGGCCGATGCGCTCGAAGGCATTTACCAGAATCTGGAAGAAGTCTCGGGCCGGGTGCTGCAGGAGGAGTTCACCGACCAGGACGCGGCCGCCGCGCTGAACGCCATCGCCCACGAGGAAGACTTGAACGGCCGGATCCGCCGCAACATGATGGATACCCGCCGCGCGGTCAGCTTTTTGATGCGTGGACGCCTGCTCAATTCCGAGCAGTTCGAGGAGGCGCGCCAGATTCTGCGCGATATCGAATCGCTCGATGGCCACACCTCCTTCCTGTTCGACAAGATCAACTTCCTGATGGACGCCACGGTCGGTTTCATTAACATTAACCAGAATAAGATCATCAAGATCTTCTCGGTGGCCAGCGTGGCCTTCCTGCCGCCGACCCTGATCGCCTCGATCTACGGCATGAACTTCAAGGGCTGGTTCCCTGAGCTGGACTGGTCGCTGGGTTACCCGTTTGCGCTGGCGCTGATGGTGACCAGCGCGATCGCCCCGTTCTGGTACTTCCGTCGGCGTGGTTGGTTAAAGTAATTCTGTCAGCGTGCCGCCGGCTCCGTTAAAACCCACGGCGTAACCCAGGGGTCAGACCCGACGGGTCTGACCCCAGCTCTTTGCCGTGGGTTTAAAAGAGCGCCGCCGGCGCGCTGGCTAAAGGCGCAAAGCCTAAACCGCTCGTCACCGCCACGTCACGCCCATCAGTTACACTAGCCGGTCCCGGAACCTGGCCCTGTTTGCAGCGCGCCCGCGCCGCCGCAAGAGAAAGTCCCAGCATGATAAAAAAACGCCAATTTTTCCCTCGCCAGGTGGTCGAAGCCGGCGGCAACCGCTGGGACTGGGCCCTGCTGCCCATCGTGCTCGCCCTGTTCGTGCTGCTGGCCTATGGCGGCCAGCAGATGGCGCGTCCCTACCAGCTGGGCGAAACGCTGCCGCTCTCGCTCGATCCGGTCTACCTGCCTTACTACCTGCTGCGCACCACGCTGCGCATGTTCATCGCGCTGGGCGCCTCGGTGGTGTTCAGCTGCGTGTTCGCCGCGCTGACCACCAAGTTCCGCGTCGCCGAAAAAGTGCTGGTGCCGCTGCTCGACATCCTGCAGTCGATTCCCATCCTGGGCTTTTTGTCGATCACCGTCACCGCCTTCATCGCCCTGTTCCCCGGCAACCTGCTGGGAGTGGAATGCGCCGCGATCTTCGCCATCTTCACCTCGCAGGCCTGGAATATGGCCTTCTCGGCCTACCAGGGATTCCGCACCGTGCCGGCCGAACTGGCCGAAGCGGCCAGCGTGTTCCAGCTCTCGGGCTGGCAGCGCTTCTGGCGCCTGGAGATGCCCTTCGCCATGCCTGGCTTGCTGTGGAATATGATGATGTCGATGTCCGGCGGCTGGTTCTTCGTGGTCGCATCGGAAGCGATTTCGGTATCGAACCAGAACATCAAGCTGCCCGGCATCGGCTCCTATATCGCGCTGGCGATCGAGCAGAGCAATCTGAACGCCATAGGCTGGGCCATCGGCGCCATGCTGATCGCCGTGCTGGCCTATGACCAGCTGTTCTTCCGCCCGCTGCTGGCCTGGGCCGACAAATTCCGCTTCGAGGAAACCGGCAGCGACACCGCCCAGCAATCCTGGCTGCTGACCTGGCTGCGCCGTACCGACCGCACCCGCAGCCTGGTGAATATGTTCGCCAATCTGCTGGCGCGCTCGATCGCCCTGTTCAAGCGCGGCCATGACGGCACCTCGATCCGCGCCCGGCCGCAGGCGCAATCGCTGCTGCCGCAGCGGATCTGGGATGCGGTGATCGCCGCCGTGGTGTTCTACGCCTTGTGGAGCCTGGGTCACTTCATCCACGCCGAAGTGGGCTGGAGCGAAGTAGGGCGGGTGCTGGTGCTCGGCCTGTACACCCTGGCGCGGGTGCTGGTGCTGCTGGTGCTGGCCGCCGTGGTGTGGGTGCCGGTGGGCGTATGGATCGGCATGAACCCGCGCTGGGCCTCGCGCACGCAGGCGGTGGCGCAGTTCCTGGCCGCCTTCCCGGCCAATCTCATGTTCCCGGTGGCGGTGGTGCTGATCGTGCGCCACCATCTGAATCCGGACATCTGGCTCTCGCCGCTGATGATCCTCGGCACGCAGTGGTATCTGCTGTTTAACGTGATCGCCGGCGCCTCCACCATTCCGACGGAGCTGCGCCACGCCGCGCAGAATTTTGGATTGACGGGCTGGCTGAAATGGCGGCGCTACCTGCTGCCGGCCATCTTCCCCAGCTTCGTGACGGGTGCGATCACCGCCACCGGCGGCTCGTGGAACGCCAGCATCGTGGCCGAATACGTGAGCTGGGGCGATACCACCGTCAAGGCCCATGGCCTGGGCAGCTACATCGCCGAGATGACCGCTGCCGGCGACTTCCCGCGCATCGCGCTGGGCATCGGCGTGATGTGCATCTTCGTCATGGGCTTCAACCATTTTGTCTGGCGCCGGCTGTATGTGATGGCCGAGAGCCGGCTGCATTTCTAGTATTGTGAGCATCCTATGAAAACTGCTATCGTCGAACTGAAAGGCGTGGGCAAGCACTTCCGCTCCGCCGACGGTTCCGCCCGTTCCGTGCTCGAAGGCGTCGACTTCACGCTGCACGAAGGCGAGATCGTCGCCTTGCTGGGCCAGTCCGGTTCCGGCAAGTCCACCATGCTGCGCATCATGGCGGGCCTGATCCAGGCCGATGCCGGCCAGGTGACGTATCGCGGCATGCCGCTGTACGGCACCGCGCGCGGCATCCGCATGGTGTTCCAGTCCTTCGCCCTGTTCCCCTGGCTGACGGTGCAGAAAAATGTGGAACTGGGCCTGGAAGCGCAGGGCATGCCGGCCGACGAACGGGCACGCCGCGCCGAGAAAATGATAGATCTGATCGGCCTGTCCGGCTTCGAAGGCGCGCTGCCGCGCGAGCTGTCCGGCGGCATGCGCCAGCGCGTCGGCATCGCCCGCGCGCTGGTGATGGAACCGGAAGTGCTGCTGATGGACGAAGCCTTCTCCGCGCTCGACGTGCTGACCGGCGAGCGCCTGCGCGAAGAGATCCTGGAGCTGTGGCAGTCCGGCCAGATCCCGACCAAGGCGATTCTTGTGGTGTCGCACAATATCGAGGAAGCGGTGATGATGGCCGACCGCGTGCTGATCTTCGCCAGCGATCCGGGGCGGGTACGCGCCGAGCTGCCGATCTCGCTGCCGCAGCCGCGCAAGGCCGCCGGACCGCAGGTGCGCCAGCTGATCGACAAGGTGTATGAGCTGATGACGGCGGGCGCCGTGCGTCCGGGACCGGTCGCCGGCAAGGAGGTCAAGCTGCAACTTGGCGACCGTCTGCCGCAGGCCGACATCTCGCACATGGAAGGCTTGCTTGAGCTGCTGGGCGAGGAGCCCTTCAGCGGCCGCGCCGACCTGCCGCAACTGGCCGAAGAGACCGAACTGACCGATGACGAACTGCTGCAGGTGCTGAATGGTTTGAGCCTCTTGGGTCTGGCCCTGCTGACCGAGGGCGATATCCTGCTCACGCCGCTGGGCCAGCAATACTGCGCCGCGCGCAATACCGAGCGCCAGGAGATCTTCGGGCGCCAGCTGATCGAGCATGTGCCGCTGGTGGCCTATATCCGCCACGGCCTGGAACAGGACCGCACCCGCGAGCTGCCGGAGGAGCTGTTCCTCAAGCTGCTGCGCTTCACCCTCAGCGCCGGCGAAGCCGAACGCGCGCTGCGCGTGGCCATCGAGTGGGGACGCTATGGGGATCTGTTCGAGTACAACTTCAATACCGGGGTGATTCAGTTGCCGAAGGATGATGCTGCCACGGTAGACTAGTGGAACCGCAAAAAAATCAGGAGGGTTCATGAAATTTCCCGCTGCCTCGATCTTTTGTTTGTCCTTGTTTATGTCGGCTGCGCATGCCGCCGAGCCTAAATACTCTACTGTCCCTGAGTCTGCATTCCAAGGCTTGGCCCGGACCAGCTTGGATAGTCCACAACCCACTGAAGAGCAATTGCGCAGAAAGAAGAAATTTACCGATCTGGTTGCTGCCATAGGGGCGCCAATAAACAAATCCCTCCCGGTGGTGGAGGATGTTGGTGCCATACGGCTTCGTAGTGCGGACGAAGTGGCAGGGCGAGCGTTAGCTGTGACTATCGCCGCCATGAAAGCATCAGGGATGGCGCATGAGGACATTACCCAACTCGTCAAACAGTGGCAGATATATGACTATCTTAGTCCTCAAGAGTTAGCGTTCATCCAAAGCCCTCAGCCAGCGCAGGCTGATCTGGTTAAATTCTCCTGGCGCTACGAGGGCTTGGAAGTGCTTCTCTGGGCATTAGGTTATAAGACTCAGTTGCCATCTCCGAATGGCATTAGCGATGCCGGGGGAAACACGGAATTTGTCGCGAAAAATCATGGTCCGCTGCTCGCAAAGAATGCCAAGCCAAGGACGGCCAGTGAAATTCTGGACATGGCCGACTATTATTACCGGCTGCATTGGAGTGCAGTGGAACTGAGGTTGCAGAGCAAGGTGAATCCTTCCATCAATGAAGAGATCATCATGGAGCGCCATTTCGCGCTCAATTGGCTCATCAGGTACTTGGGGAAGGACTGGGACAATATGACGACCGACACCTAGCCTTGTGATTTGATTTGTCGCTGTCAGCGCCGCTTCAAGCCTGCATCGGCAAAAGTTTGAACCCTCAAGACAGAATGATTTCCGCGATCATCTCGCCGCTTTCATCTGGGCCGACTTCTTGGAAACCGAAGCTTTGGTAAAAAGTCTTCGCCAGCTCATTGCGCGAGTGATAGCAGATCGTGATGCGCTTTGCGTCTGGCTGGGCCTTGATTTCGGCAAGTACGAGCTCCATCGCACGCCGTCCTATGCCTTTCGATTGCAGCGGGTAATCGATCATGAAGCGGTAGATGCCGTAGTGGCCGGGCTCATCGTCGGCCTGGCGGTCGTACAGCAGAAAACCGGCGAGTTTGCCGTCGTGGTGAATCGCACGCGGAATAAAGTCGGGATAGAACTTCGACTGCGCAATCGAGTAAGCGTTGCTGGCCAGCAGATCGCGCTGATGCTCGGGGAGCTCCATCTCCATCACGGCTTCAAAGTTGGCTTCGGTGATTTCTTCCAATGTGACGGTTTGCTGCAATTGTGCTCTCCAAGGTTCCGTGGTTTTTCGCTGGCGACCAATCGCTGACGACTGCGCAATAGCGCATGTTATAGTGCAAAATCAATAATCTTTCGATAAGTCTAGCATGCGTAAGCTGCCTTGTTTTTGCCTTGCACTTCTGGTGTCATTATTTCCCATCTGCGCCGTCAGCGGCGCGACCAATCCAGTTCAGCAAATCGGCCCGGACGCGATTGCGTGCACGGCTGGCGCGCCCGGGTTGAACGAGCAGGGTTTCGTCCGGATCGGTGGGATTGAGCAGTGGATCACCATCAAGGGTGAGCGCTGCGATAACCCTGTCATTCTGTTTATTCATGGCGGCCCCGGCAATCCGAATACGCCCTATGCGGATACGGTGTACGGCGGCTGGGAAAAAGACTTCACGCTGGTGCAATGGGATCAGCGCGGCGCGGGTTCGACCTATGTCCGCAATCCACGCGACCCGGAAACCACAGAGCGCGAACTGAGCATCGAGCGCATGGCGGCCGATGGCAATGAGGTGGCGGCTTTCCTGATCAGCCATTTGAAAACGAAGAAGCTCATTCTGTTTGGCGGTTCGTGGGGATCGGTGCTGAGCGTTCATATGGCCAAATCGCGGCCGGAACTGTTTGCCGCATACGTCGCCACTGGCCAGTTGGTCAGCTATGCGGAGAATGATCCGGCCAGCTACCGCAAGACCATCGGCCTTGCGCGCACCGCGGGCGATGCCAAAACCTTGTCGGCTCTGGAGGCGCTTGGTGCGCCGCCGTGGAGCAATCCGCGCTCGGTGGGCATACTGCGTCGCGCCAATCGGACTTATGAGGCGAAGACGGCGGTGCCCGCTCCCAAGTCGTGGTGGGAGCCGGCAGAGGCCTATGCGACGAAGCAGATGCTGGCGGACTTCGAGCGCGGCGAAGACTATTCCTGGTTGCAGTTCGTCGGCTGGAAAGGCGACGGCATGCTGTCCACGCTCGACCTGCGCAAGCTGGGGCTGGATTTCAAGATGCCGGTGTTCATGGTGCAGGGTGCCGACGATCTGGTCACCGTGCCGGAGGTGGCGAAGCGCTACTTCGACGAGATCGCGGCGCCAAGCAAGGAGTATGTGCTGCTGCCGAATACGGGACATGGCCCGAATCAGATGATGCTTGATGCGCAGTACCGGATTTTGAAATTGAAGGTGCTGCCTTTGCTGAGGTAGGCGTTGTTGATTGCGCTGTTCGGGCCGTGTGTTTTGCCAGGCTGAACTGCATGCTGTTGGGTTGAGAAGAATTCGGCGCTGGCGGGCCGCAGGCTGTCATTTAAAACCCATGGCGTAACCCTGGGGTCAGACCCGGCGGGTCTGACCCCGGCTCTTTGCCGTGGGTTCTAAAAGCGTTGTGGCCCGCCAAGTTTTAATTGCATAAAAGCCTGAACCGGGACTGCAGCGGACGTTTTGGACCGCATCACTTCAGGCGGATCGGCTTGCGGTAAGGCGCGCTTGGCGGCTTGGGGAACTGGGCCGAGGCATACGATTGCAGGAAGCAATCGGCTTTCTTATTCTTCACGTCGGTGGTGGCGCTGCTCACCTTGCCATTCGCGTCGAGCACCAGGATGATGGTCACCGGGTATTTCGACAGGTCGTGGCAATTGCCCTTTTCATCGAGCTTTTGCTCGTTGTTGAAGGCGAGCGAGATGTCTTCGTACTTCATCGCCTTGTCGTTGGGGAACTGGGCGTTGAATTTGGCCATTTCGCCGACGAACACGGGATTGGCCGGTGGCGGGGCTTCGTCCTGCTGGGAGGTGGACGAGGTGGTGGCGCAGCCGGTGGCCAGCGCGACGGCGCACAGGGCGCTCAGTTTGAAGCAAAGTTGTCGCATGGGGTCTCCTCAGATGATCGGTGCGGCCGCACGGTCTAGCGCGGCACTCAAGATTTTCCTAGCTACTTGTGGTGGCTAAGGTGTTGATTCATTGTACATAACGATCAAAAACCGCCGCGCACGATGTGTTTCCGGCCGGGGGAGACCCGGCCGGACTGAGGCGATGCAGGGGGGAACTTAGGCTGGCAGCCTGGCGAACACGCGGCGCGCCGCTGCGATGGTGTCATCGATGACGGCGTCGCTATGCTGGGCCGAGACGAAGCCGGCTTCGAAGGCGGCCGGGGCGAAGTAGACGCCTTCGTCCAGCATGGCGTGGAAGAAGGTGTTGAAGCGGGCGCGGTCGCCGGCCATCATCTCGGCGTAGTTGTTGGGCGCGGTGGCGCTGAAGTACAGGCCGAACATGCCGCCGATGGAGTCGGCGCAGAAGGTGACGCCGGCTTCCTTGGCGGCGGCGCTCAGGCCGGCGGCCAGGCGCGCGGCGGTCGCGCTCAGGCGGTCGTAGAAGCCGGGCTGCTGGATCAGCTTGAGCGTGCTCATGCCGGCGGCCACGGCGACCGGATTGCCCGACAGCGTGCCGGCCTGGTAGACGGCGCCCAGCGGGGCCATCTTGCTCATCAGGGCGGCGCTGCCGCCGAAGGCCGCCACCGGCAGGCCGCCGCCGATGACCTTGCCCAGCGCGGTCAGGTCCGGCTTGATGCCATAGACCTGCTGGGCGCCGCCCAGCGCGACGCGGAAGCCGCACATGACTTCATCGAAGATCAGCACGGCGCCGTGCTTGGTGCACAGGCTGCGCATGGTCTGCAGGAATTCGTGGCTGGCCTTGATCAGGTTCATATTGCCGGCCACCGGTTCGACGATGACGCAGGCGATTTCGTCGCCCATGCTGGCGAAGGTTTCCTGCAACTGCTGGACGTTGTTGTAGTCGAGTACCAGGGTGTGCTTGATGAAGTCTTCCGGCACGCCGGCCGAGGTGGGGTTGCCGAAGGTGAGCAGGCCGCTGCCGGCCTTGACCAGCAGCGAGTCGGCGTGGCCGTGGTAGCAGCCTTCGAACTTGACGATCTTGTCGCGCCCGGTGGCGCCGCGCGCCAGGCGCAGCGCGCTCATGGTCGCTTCGGTGCCCGACGAGACCAGGCGCACCTGCTCGATCGAGGGCACCAGGCGGCAGATTTCCTCGGCCATCAGGATTTCGCCTTCGGTCGGGGCGCCGAAGGACAGGCCGCGGGTGGCCGCGTCCTGCACCGCCTTGACCACCTCCGGATGGGCGTGGCCGACGATGGCCGGACCCCAGGAACCGATGTAGTCGATATAGCGCTTGTCGTCGGCGTCCCAGAAGTAGGGGCCTTCGGCGCGGGTGATGAAGCGCGGCGTGCCGCCCACCGAGCGGAAGGCGCGTACCGGCGAGTTGACGCCGCCGGGGGTGGTTTTCTGGGCGCGGGCAAACAGCGTATCGTTCTTGGAGGTCGTCATGGTCGTTTTTCTGGAATAGGTGAGGTGAGGGGCGCCGGCCGCTGATTGGCCGCTGATTGGCCTTTTACTGGCCGCCAGGCGCGTTGAACGCGAAGAAGCGGTTGGGAATGAGCTTGCCCATGCCGTAACGCTGGGCGTGGGCCAGGGTGCCAAGGGTGTATTGCTGGGCCGCGGCCACGGCGTCGGCCGCGTCGGCGCCGTTGGCCATGAAGGCGGTGATCGCGGCCGACAGCGTGCCACCGGCGCCGATGAAGGGGCCGGGCAGGTGCTGCCAGAGTTCGTGGCTGATCATGCCTTCGGCGCCGAACAGGGTGTTGGCGCGGATCGCCTCGCCGCTGGCCGGGCCGGCCGGGGTGCCCGTCACGAGCACGTATTCGCAGCCCATCGCCAGCAGGTGCTCGACGTCCGAGACCATGGTTTCCTCGGCGCTTTCGCGCCAGGTCTCGGCCAGCCGGCCCAGTTCCACCTGCGACAGCATCAGCAGCGTGGCCTGCGGCACCAGCAGCTGGCGCAGCGCCGTGAGCAGCTCTTCGGCGTCGTCGCCGTCGGCCAGGTCGGGCAGGCGCGAGCTGAAGGGGTCGAGGATCAGCGGCGCGTCCGGGTAGTCCGACAGGATCTCGGCGATGGCCGTGATGTGCTCCACGCTGTCGAGCGCGCCCACCTTGAAGGCGGCCACCGCCATGTCTTCGAGCACCACGCGGGCCTGGTCGCAGACCCAGTCGGGATCGACCTGCTGGCTGTCTTCCACGCGCGCGCTGTCGCCGATCAGCAACGCGGTGCTGACCGTCAGGCCATTACAGGAAAGGGCGTTAAAAACCGCCAGATCGGCCTGGATGCCGATGGCGCCTACGGGATCGGACACGCCGAAGCTTAATATGAGAGGAGAAGTTTGGTTTTGCACGTCGGGTAGATTAAGATATCTTATTCAGCATTTTACTTGATTGAAGGGTGACAGAACGTGAGTAGCAATGAAACAACGCAGCAGCTCCAGACCTGGATGTGCCTCATCTGCGGCTGGATTTACGACGAAGCGGCCGGCCTGCCCGACGAAGGCATCGCCCCCGGCACCCGCTGGGCCGACGTGCCGATGAACTGGACCTGCCCGGAATGCGGCGCCCGCAAAGACGACTTCGAAATGGTCGCCCTGTAAAAAAATCGACGTCCCGCCCACCCCGCCGAATTATCTTTTCAATAACTGTGTATCCAACTCGGTCTCCCATAGGAGAATCGTGAGCGATTGGGCACCGCAGAGTGTTCTGAATATGTTAATGTGTTGCATCATTTTATTGACCAGACTATGACGACGACGCCGCAACCGACAGGTTTGAAAATCATGGTCATCGACGACAGCAGCACGATACGCCGTTCGGCCGAAATCTTCCTGAGCCAGGCCGGCTATCAGGTGGTGCTGGCCGAAGACGGCTTCGATGCCCTTGCCAAGATCAATGACCATCACCCAGCGCTGGTGTTCTGCGATATTCTGATGCCACGCCTGGACGGCTACCAGACCTGCGCCCTGATCAAGAAAAGCGCGCGTTTCCACGCCACGCCGGTGCTGATGCTCTCCTCCAAGGATGGCCTGTTCGACCGCGCCCGGGGCGCCATGGTCGGCTCGGCCGCCTATCTGACCAAACCATTCACCAAGGACAGCCTGCTGGCCGCCGTGCGCGAGCACACCGGCGGCACGCCAGCTGGCACCTCCGCCTAAGAAAGCAGCAGGAAAATTATGGCTATTCAACGTATTCTGATCGTCGACGATTCGCCGACCGAGCGCTATTACCTGACCGATATCCTGGTCAAGAACGGCTTTTCCGTCTCCACCGCCGAAAACGGCGAAGAGGCGCTGGCCAAGATCAAGGCCGACAAACCCCAGCTGATCCTGATGGATGTGGTCATGCCGGGCGCGAACGGCTTCCAGGTCACCCGCGCCATCGCGCGCGATCCGGAACTGCAGGACGTGCCGGTGATTATCTGCTCGAGCAAGAACCAGGAAACCGACCGCATCTGGGGCTTGCGCCAGGGCGCGCGCGACTACCTGGTCAAGCCGGTCGACGCCGAGGAGCTGCTGGCCAAGATCGCTGCCCTCGGTTAAGCGATGGCTACTCCCGTCACCGATACTTCCTCCGCCCCGGACGGGTCCGAACGGCGCAGCCGCTTGCGCCAATACCAGGTGCAGCTGCTCGAACGGATGCAGGCGGCCAAAAGCGGCGCGGCCGCGGCCGGGCGCGAGCTCGGCGTGCTGGTGGGCGAGCGGCGCTGCCTGCTCGACCTGACCCAGGTCAGCGAAATCGTGCCGCTGCAGCCGCTGGCGCAGGTGCCGCTGACGCAGGACTGGTATCTGGGTCTGGCCAATATCCGCGGCAATCTGACGGGGGTGATCGATCTGGCGCGCTATATGGGCGGGCCGGTCACGCCGGTCGGCGCCGAACAGCGCCTGGTCAACTTCGCCCCCGGGCTGCAATTTAACTGCGCGCTGCTGGTCGGGCGGGTACTGGGCCTGCGCCGGCTCGACGAGATGGACAGCGACGCCGCCGCCGGCCTGGAAGCGCAGGACGCGCCCTGGTGCGAGCAGCACTTCCTCGACCACGATGGCCAGCGCTGGACCCGTATCGATCTGGCCGAGCTGGTCAAAGCAACACGTTTCTTACAAGTCGGTTTGTAATGGTGCGCCGGCCCTGGCCGGCGTGCGTAGGGGTAGCCGGTGCTAGCGCTTGAGCGCCTGGCACGGCGCCCGTCAGCAATCGTAGGCCTTCGGGAGAGCTTGGAATGGGATTCAAAACGGCTTTATTTTCGCGCGCTAAACAGGACACCGTGCCGCCAACGGCAGATTCGGAGTTCGCCGATACCGGCACCTCCGATTCGGAGTTCTTCGGGGGCGCGACCACCACCGGCGCGGCGCCGGCGGCGCCGGCGCCGATGTCGTCGGCGCTGGCTGCGACCGGCACCACGCCGCCTGGTGCGGTTGCCACCGCGGCCGGCACCGGCATGGCCGAGGCGGACGACGCGCCGCTGCGGCTGCGCGACGCGATCCCCAGCCAGCGCGGCCGCAGTAGCGGCCCGGCCGATACCGGCGGGGGCTTCAAGCTGCCGCTGATCGGCCACCTGCCGGCCCAGCGCCAGTTGAGCATCCTGTCGACCCAGCTGGCCATCAGCCTGGCGCTGGCGGTGATCTTCGTCGGCCTCAACACCCTGCACAGCGCCAGCCGCTCGACCCAGACCCAGATTTCCAGCGATGCGCTGATGCACTCGCACCGTATCGCCACGGCCGCGTCGAACGCGGTGCAGGGTAATGAGGAAGCGTTCCGCCAGCTCGAACAAAGCCGCAAGGAACTCAATAGCGACTTCCGCCTGATGGCCGGCGGCGGCAGCTATCTGGGCCACAGCGTGGACGGGCCGCGCGCGGGCATCGCGCCGCTGGTGGCCAAGGCGCGCAAGCAGTGGACCGCCTCGGACCTGGCGGCCGGCACCATCCTCGAGCTCAGGAGCGTGCTCGGCGGGGTCGACAAGATCCTGGAACGCTTGAATGCCCTGACCCCTTCGCTGCTGGCCAAGACCGAAGCGATCAGCGCGCTCAAGCTGGCGCACGGCGGCAGTCCGCGCGACCTGGTGGCACTGGGCAAGCTGTCGATGCTGACCCAGCGCATGACCCGCAGCGCCACCGAATTCCTGACGGCCGGCTCGATCAGCTCGGAAACGGCGTTCCAGCTGGGCCGCGATACCACGGTCTTCCGCGGCATCGTCGACGGCTTCCTGAACGGCAGCGCGCCGCTGCAACTGGCGGCCGTGCGCGAAGCGGACCAGCGCGAGCTGCTCGCGCAGCTCAAGGCCGAGTTCGAGGAATACCAGAAAATGGTCAAGGGGATCCTGGACCGGCAGGAGAAGTTCGCCGCCGCCAAGAGCGCCGAACAGCTGATCTTCGCGCAGAGCGAGACGATGCGCCAGCAGCTGATCCTGCTGCAGCAGACTTACCGCGCCGACCAGGATTCGCTCGATCTGACCTTCTGGCTGATGATTGCGGGCGGCTTGTTTACGCTGCTGTCGGCGGCGGCGATCGGCCGGGTGCTGCTGCAGGACTCGCATAACCGCACCCGCGGCGCGGATCGCCGCCGTCAGGAAGCCGAATCGCTGCGCCAGCTGTCGCAGCGCAAGGAAGAGGAAGCCAAGTCCATGAACGACCAGAATCAGGCGGCGATTCTGCGCCTGATGAACGAACTGCAGGAAGTGGCGGACGGCGACTTGACGGTGCAGGCCACGGTGTCCGAGGACATCACCGGCGCCATCGCCGACTCGGTCAACTATACGGTCGAAGAGTTGCGCGGCCTGGTCGGACGGGTGACCAATACGGCCCAGCAGGTGACCAACGCATCGGGCCACGCGCAGAGCATTTCCAGCGATCTGCTGCTGGCATCGCAGCAGCAGTCGCGCGAGATCCAGGACGCCAGCGCCACCGTCGTCAAGATGGCCAACGAGATTACCGACGTATCGCGCTCGGCCAGCGAATCGGCCGACGTGGCGCGCCAGTCGGTGGCGGCGGCGCGCCAGGGTTCGACGGCGGTGGAAAACGCGATCAAGGGCATGCACGAGATCCGCGAACAGATCCAGGAAACCTCCAAGCGCATCAAGCGCCTGGGCGAGTCCTCGCAGGAGATCGGCGAGATCACCGAACTGATTTCCGACATTACCGAACAGACCAACGTGCTGGCGCTGAACGCGGCGATCCAGGCGGCATCGGCCGGCGAGGCCGGGCGCGGCTTCTCGGTGGTGGCCGAGGAGGTGCAGCGGCTGGCGGAACGCTCGGCCGAGGCGGCCAAGCAGATCGGCGCGCTGGTGCGTACCATTCAGACCGATACCCACGACGCGGTGGCGGCGATGGAAAAATCGACCCAGGGTGTGGTCGAGGGGGCGCGTCTGTCGGATGCGGCCGGCGCGGCGCTGAACGACATCTCGCAGGTGTCGAACCACCTGGCCGAACTGATTTCCGGGATTTCCTTCGCCACCGGCATGCAGGCGACGTCGGCCAACGGCGTGGCGCAGAACATCCAGCACATTCTGATGGTGACGGAACAAACCCAGGACGGTACCCAGCAGACCGCGCAATCGATTCACCAACTATCGATGCTGGCGCAGGAACTGAAAAACTCGGTATCGCGTTTCCGTATCGCGTCCTGAGTCCTTCCCATGAAAGGCCGAGGCAAGCATGACAAGAACTGATTTTCCGCAACCGGCATCGCCGCAATTCGACACTGGCCCGCTGTCCTGGGTCATGGTGGAAATCCGCGAGGCGCTGGCACGTTCGAAGACCGCTTTACTGGAAGCGGGCGGCAAGGCGGCGGAAGACCAGGCGACCCAGCTGCAGCATGCCAAGTCGCACCTGCACCAGGCCCACGGCGCCTTGCAGATGGTGGACGTGGACGGCGTGGCACTGATCACTCAGGTGGCCGAGCTGGCGCTCGAACGCTTTCGCGACGGCCGGGTCAAATGCACGACCGACCATGTGCAAGTGGTGGCGCAGCTGTATCAGGCGCTGATCGAATATCTGGAGTCGCTGCTCGACGGCGCGCCGTCGCAGCCGGTGCTGCTGTTCCCGTATTACCGCGCGCTGCAGGAAATGCAGGGCGTCGAGCGGATCCACCCGGCCGATCTGTTCTACCCCGACCTGAGCCAGATTCCCGGCACGCCGCTGGCGCAAGGCGCCGGCGCGGCCGACTACAAGGCTTGCCGCCGGCGCTTTGAAAAATCGCTGCTGTCCTATCTGAAAAGCAGCGATACCGAAGCGCAGCTGGCGCACGCCGGCGCGCTGCGCGACACCGTCACCGAAGTGGCCGAGGGACAGACCGATCCCAAGGCGCGCACTTTTTGGCTGGCGATGCAATCGTTTGCCGAGCTGGTGGCCAATGGCCAGCTGCCCGGCGGCCTGTATGTGAAACAGCTGTTTGGCCTGATCAATCCGCAGATCCTGCGCCTGAGCCAGGGCAGTGCGGCCTTGCCGGACGCGCTGCTGCGCGATGCGCTGTTCTTCATCGCCAGCGCCGATGTGGCCGAGGGCGCAGCGGCGCTGCCGGCGGCGGCGCTGCAGCTGCGGCGCGCGTTTGCGCTCGACGGCATGGTGCCGCGCAATTACGAGGAACGCCGCTACGGCCAGATCGATCCCGAGGTGCTGGCGCGCGCGCGCGAAGGCATGCTGCGCGCCAAGGCCAACTGGGACAAGCTGGCCGATTCCCCGGCCGATACCGAATTGCAGGCCGCCTTCGGCGCCGCGCTCACCGAGGTGGCCGGCGAAAGCGAAGCCCTGGGCGTAGCTGCCCTGGGCGGCTTGCTGCGCCTGCTGGCCGAGGTGGCCGCGCAGGCGGTCAGTGGCGGCCGCAGCGAGGAGCTGGGACTGGAAATGGCGACGGCGCTGCTGTTCGCCGAACACGGCCTGCAGCAGATCCGCCATCTGCCCGATGACTTCGCCGCCAATGCCGACACCATCGGCGCGCGGCTGCTGGCGCTGGTCGCCGGCCAGGCGGCACCGGCACCGGCCCAGTGGCAGGGCGCGCTGGCGCGCCAGATGCAGCAGGACGATACGGTGGTGGCGCTGGCGCTGGAAATGAAAATCGGCCTGCGCCAGGTCGAGAAGGTACTGGACGACTATTACGGCGATCCCTCGCATCGCCCGGCGCTGTTCGACCTGGACCCGGTGCTGCACCAGTTGCAGGGCGCGCTGGCGATGCTCGACCAGGACGATGCGATGAACGCGGCCTTGCAGGTCAAGGCGGCGGTGCACAAGCTGGCCAACGGCCAGGACGATCCGGCGCATGAACCCAAGGCGCTGGACGACATCGCGCAGAACGTGGGCGCGCTGGGCTTCTTCGTCGATATGCTGGCGCAGAACCCGGCCGGCGCGCGCGAACGGTTTACCTTCGACGCCGAGCACGGAACCTTCCGCTCGGTGCCGTTCAAGAAAATCTCCGGGCCGGAATCGATACCGGTGCTCGATGAACAGGTGCCGCCGCCGGCGCCGCTGCCGCCGCCTGTGCCGGTGTCGAGCGACGAAGCGGTGGAAGCGGAGCTGCTGGAAATTTTCATCATGGAGGCCCAGGAAGTGCTGGCCTTCGTGGAAGAAACCCTGGCCCTGCCGTTTGCCGAAGCGGGCAGCCTGGACAAGCTGACCATGCTGCGCCGTTCCTTCCACACGCTCAAGGGCAGTGGCCGGATGGTGGGACTGAATCAGTTCGCCGAAGGCGCCGCCAGCGTGGAGCGGGCCATGAATGTCTGGCTGGCCGAGGAACGCAGCGCCACCGAAGCGCTGTTCTCCCTGCTCAAGCGGGCCGCCAGGGATATGGGCGAGTGGGTGGCCGAACTGGTGGCCACCGGCAGCTCGCACCGCAATGCGGCCGCGCTGTCGGCCGCCGCCGCCGTGGTGCAGGAAGGCGGAGCCTTCAGCATGGAAGCGGCCGATGCCGCGGCCCACGCTGTGAACGATGCCGCGGAGGCTGTTGCGCCAGCGCCTTCGGGCGCCGATGCGGAGCTGGAGGCCGAGGGCGAGCTGGCGCCGGACGAGGCGCTCGAACTGGCCGAGACGGTGGACGCCGCCGGTGTCAGTGCGGAATCGGACGAGCTCGATACGCTGGCGCCATTGATGGCGCAGGAGCGCCAGGCCGCCGCAGCCGCATCGGGCGCGGCCCTTGCGCTGAGCGAGGCGGACGAACTGGAAATGTTCGGCAACGACGCGGTAGGGGAAGCGCTGGAAGCGGCGGCGCCGCCGTTGGATGCGTCCCACGCCGCCGAAGACGGGGCCGAAGCCGGGGCCGAAACCCTGGCGCTGGCCGATGGCGAAGAAGCCGATGCCGAAACAGCCGATGCCGAGCCGGTGCCGGCGGGCCGCTCGCCGGCTGGCGGCAATGTGATCGAATTCCCTGGTGCGGCCGCGCCGCTGGTGCCGCGTGACGACAACGTCAAGCATATCGGCGAGCTCGATGTGCCGCTGCCGCTGTTTAATATCTATCTGGCCGAAACCGACGAACTGGTGCGTCTGCTGACGCGCGATTTCGGCGAATGGCGCCACGAACCGCGCCGCGCGGTGAACCCCGAGGCGCTGCAGGCGGCCCACACGCTGGGCGGCACGTCCGGCACGGTGGGCTTCAAGGTGCTGCGCGAACTGGCGCACTCGCTGGAAGTGACGCTGGAATGCCTGCAGCCGCCCGCGCCGCAACTCGATCAAACCCAGCACGATCTGCTCGATTTCACCATCGAGCGGATTCGCCAGATGCTGCTGTCGTTCGCCCAGGGCACGATGCCGGCGGCGCAGCCGGAGTTGCTCGCCTCGCTGCACGATCTGCGCGATCAGCTGGCCGCCAAGAAACCGGTGGCGAGCGAGGAGAGCGAGGCCATGGTCGATAGCCTGGTCGCCAGCACGCTGGAAAATCTCAAGGGCGACACTGCCGCCGCCTCCGATTCGCCGCTGGAGTCGCTGTTCCGCGAGGCCTTCGACAGCCTGAGCGGTACGATTCCGCTGAGCGACAGCGCGCCCGAAGCCGAGCCGGTCAAAGACAAGGTGCAGGTCGACGACAGCATCGACGACCTGTTCAACGCCGCCTTCGACGACGCCTTTGACGACGCCTTCGCCGAGCCACCGCTGACGCAGATCGCCGCGCCGGACGAAGCTGCCGCACTGGCCGCCGAGCCGCAGGATGCGGCCCCCGAAGCCGAAGCGCGGCCGGAGCTGGAATTGGAAGCGGAATTGGCCCCGGAATTGGAGCCGGAACCGACATTGGAGCTGGAACCGGAGCCGGAATTGGAAGCGGAACCAGAGCTGGAATTGGAGCCGGAGCTGGAATTGGAGCCGGAGCCGGAGCCGGAGCCGGAATTGGAGCCGGAGCTGGAATTGGAACCGGAACCGGAACCGCGCGCCGCCGCGCTGGCCGCGCTGGCCGAGCCGCTGGCGGCCGCGCCGGAAGCTGCCGACCTGGCGCTGCCGGAGAGCGCGATGCGCACGCATGCCGGCGCCGAACCGGAGCTGGTGGCCACCGCCTCGGCGCTGTTCAACGATGAACTCGATGCCGACCTGTTGCCGATCTTCCTGGAAGAGGGCGCCGACCTGCTGCCGCAGGTGGGCCAGTCGCTGCGCGCCTGGCAGCACGATCCGTCCGACGCCAGTCATGCACAAACCCTGCTGCGGGTACTGCATACGGTCAAAGGCAGCGCGCGCATGGCCGGTGCGATGCGCCTGGGCCAGCACGCGCACGAGATCGAAACCCATATCGAAAACATGGTGCACGCGGGCAGCGCCACGCCGCAGGCCTTCGATGAACTGCTGGCGCATTACGACCATGCGCTGCTGCTGTTCGAACAATTGCAGAATCCGGCCGCCGCGCCCGTCGCAGCGGCCCCCGGCGCCGAAGACGCTGTCAGCCAGCCTGGCCAGACCACGCGGCAAGGCCAGGCAGGCAAGGCCCCTGCGCCGGCCCAAGCCGTACAGTTCGGCAAGGCCGCCGGCGAGGCGGAAGAAGACGCACCCTCCGCCAAGGTGGCGCTGGTGCGCGTGCGTGCCGACATTCTGGACCGCCTGGTCAACCAGGCCGGCGAGGTGTCGATTTCGCGTTCCAAGCTGGAGAACGAGGTCGCTACCCTGCGCGCCTCGCTGTTCGACTTCTCCGAGAATCTGAACCGGCTGCGCCGCCAGCTGCGCGAAGTGGAGATGCAGGCCGAGTCGCAGATCGCCTCGCGCATGGCCATTTCCAGCGAACGCGAATTCGACCCGCTCGAATTCGACCGCTTCACGCGCCTGCAGGAACTGACGCGGATGATGGCCGAAAGCGTCAACGACGTGGCCTCCTTCCATGACAGCCTGACCCGCACCGTGGACAGCGCCGGCGACGACCTGCTGCTGCAGGCGCGCCTGACGCGCGATTTGCAGCGCGACCTGATGCGGGTGCGGATGGTGCCGTTTTCGAGCATCTCCGAGCGCCTGTTCCGGGTGGCGCGCCAGAGCGCCAAGGAAGTCGACAAGCGCGTCAATCTGGATATCCGCGGCAGCGCCGTGGAGGTCGACCGCTCGGTGCTGGAACGCATGGCCGCGCCGTTCGAGCACCTGCTGCGCAATGCCATCGCCCACGGCGTCGAGTCGCGCAGCGAGCGCGGTGCCGCCGGCAAGAACGAAACGGGCGAACTGCTGGTGCGGGTTGGCCAGCAGGGTAACGAGGTCGTGATCGAATTTACCGACGATGGCGCCGGGCTGGATCTGGAACGCATCCGCGCCAAGGCGCGCCAGGTAGGCCTGCTGGCGGCCGACCGGGAGATCAGCGATATCGAAGCGGCCGACCTGATTTTCGAACCCGGTTTTTCCACCGCCGAGACGCTGACCGAATTGTCCGGCCGCGGCGTGGGCATGGATGTGGTGCAGTCCGAGGCGCAGTCGCTGGGGGGCAGGGTGGACCTGTTCTCCGAACGCGGCAAGGGCACCCGCTTTACCATTCACCTGCCGCTGACCTTGGCCGTGACCCAGGTGGTGCTGCTGACCGCCGGTGGCAAGACCTATGCGCTGCCATCGATCCTGGTCGAGCAGGTGCTGCAGATGAAACAGGCCGCGCTCGATGAGGCCATGGAGCGCGGCGAGGTGGAGTCGCAAGGCCATGCGGCCGCGCTGCATTATCTGCCGGCGCTGCTGGGCGACCATCAGGCGCGCCCGCTGGTACAGCGTTCCAGCCCGGTGCTGATGCTCAAGAACGGCAACGACAGGCTGGCCGTGCAGGTCGACGAGGTGCTGGGCAACCGCGAGGTGGTGATCAAGAATATCGGTCCGCAGCTGGCGCGCATGGCTGGCATCGCCGGCGCCACCGTGCTCGGTTCGGGCGACATCGTGCTGATCCTCAATCCGGTGGCGCTGGCCCATCATATGGCGCATCATCCGCAGAGCCGTCCTGCGGCGGCCGCGGTGGCGGCCGAGCGTCCGGTGGTGCCGGGCCGCACCCGCGTGGTGATGGTGGTGGACGATTCGCTGACGGTGCGGCGCGTCAGCCAGCGCCTGCTGGAACGCGAAGGCTACCAGGTGATGCTGGCCAAGGATGGCGTCGATGCGCTCGAGCAGCTGCAAGGCCAGTTGCCGGACCTGATGCTGGTCGATATCGAGATGCCGCGCATGGACGGCTTCGACCTGACCCGCAATGTGCGCGGCGATGAACGCACCGCCGCGATCCCTATCATCATGATCACCTCGCGCAGCGCCGACAAGCACCGCAATCACGCCCTGCAGCTGGGGGTGAATGCCTACTTCGGCAAACCGTTCCAAGAAGAAATCTTACTCGAAGCCATTTCGGGTTTGCTGCGCTAGAAAAAACCCACGGCTTACCCCTGGGGTCTGACCCGTCGGGTCAGACCCCGGCTCTTAGCCGTGGGTTTTAAATGCGCAGCGGCACGCTTAGTTTAAGAGATCAACCGACCCCGGCTCTTTGCCGTGGGTGTTGTGAAACGGAACGCTACCGGCAATCCGTGAAGAACCTTTCCCCCTCCCTTTTTATCCTTCCCTTTTTTTCTATCGCCCCATTTGCAAGTCATTTGTGGGGAGCTCATGCGTAGTCTTCGTCTTGTGGGTTCGGCGCCGTTCCAATAAAAACAAAACAGCCAGCGGCGCCGGCTTCCACATGTACTCGAAGCAAAAGTCATTTCCGCAACAAGCACAACAACAAAAAACAAGGGAGCACCATGTCTGTCACCAGTCAGTATTCGTTTATTCAAGGGTTTTTCAACGGTATCTTCGTCGGCCAGAACACCGTTCAGCCGGCCGACCAGCCCTTCTCCGAATCGCCAACGAACAGCACGACGTTCGTGGTTCATCGTCCCAACGGCGAGAACCTGGTCGATCTGGGCAAGCTCATCAACACCGATGCCAATGTGGGCATGGTCGCCAAGCAGTTGATTGGCGCCGGCGCCGCATTGACCAGTGGCTTGCGGGTGCAGGGAACGCCGTGGATCAAGGTGCCGTACTTCAAGCAAGTGCCCGGCGCCCATCTGCCCTTCGATATGCTGGCCCACGTGAATTTCGATTTCCATATCGAAACCCCATGGTTCTGCAGCGACATCGACGGCAACATCTCGGTGTACCTGTTTGTCTTCCTGGATAGCCAGAAGCATTTGCACATCGCGGTCGATGGCAGCTGGTTCTCCTTCGATGGCGGAGCGCCGTTCTGCTCCGGCCCGGCTGCGGATGCGCTCAAATCGGCGATGCCGCTGGTGCGCAAGCAAGTCGCGGCCCTGCTGCCATCGCTGACCTCGGCGATCTCGGAAATCAAGTTCGCCAAGCCTTACTTCTTGCCAGGCAATGGCACCAAGGCCGCGGGTCCCTTCGTACAAAATGCCAGCAGCGACGTCGCTCTGGGTCTGCTGCTCGCTTAAAGGAAAATGAACATGGATAAGGATCAAAAACTGGTCGACGACATCTGCGCACTGCTGCGCGCGGCCGGCTACGGCGGCCTGGTGGTGGCCAAGGACCATGGCGGCACCTTGCTCAATGCGAGCCGCGGCCCCGGCGGGGTGGTGATGCGGCTGGCGCCGACCATGCTGAAGGTGGGCCGGCGCGTCGAAAGCGGCGCGGCCGAAGTGCAGGCGCGCCGTCTGGATGTGGGCGTGGTGCCGAAGATGGAAGGCTTGGCCGAACAGATCCGCGCCAACCCGGCGCTGGCCAAGGCGCTGGAAATCCCGCCCGATCACC
The DNA here is from genome assembly GCA_013284265.1 of Oxalobacteraceae bacterium. GTDB lineage: Bacteria > Pseudomonadota > Gammaproteobacteria > Burkholderiales > Burkholderiaceae_D > Rugamonas. Next base: position 48,521 of record JABTBR010000047.1, read on the forward strand.
TGAGCTTCATCATGTAAGTGAGGGATGTAAGTAAGGCATGTAAGTGCGCCATGCAAGTGGCTCCGCCCAGCGGGGTCAGCACCGCTCAGCCACGCGGCAGCGTTCCCAAGACGGTGCCGCAGCCGGTCCGCTAAGTCAAGGTCAACGCTGCCAGGGGTCGCGGCCGCGGCTTAGCGGCCGGTGACGCGGCTGATCTCGCCATCGGGCATGGCGGCGCGCGGCGCCGCGTTGTCCGGACTGGCGGCATGGGCGCCTTGCATCAATTGCTGGGCCAGTGCTTCGATGTCGGCCGCGACCGGTGTACCCAGCGTGCCGAGCGCCATGCGGCGGTAGCGCCGGTAGGCGGCCAGGCCTTCTTCGTAGCGGCCGCTGTCGAGCAGGATATGCATCAGATTGGCGGACAGCACCTTGCTATACGGGTCGGCGTCCAGCGCCCGCTCCAGCAACTGGGCGGCGGGCGCCAGGCGGCCGGTGTCGGCCAGGCGGCGTCCGGCCGCGCTGAGGATGCGCGCGACCTTGCCGCGCCACAGTTCGCGCCGCGCCAGCAGCCAGGGGGCGCTGTCGCCGGCCAGCAGTTCGCCGCGGTACAGCGCGACCACGCGGTCGGCCGCGGCCAGCAGCGGCGCTTCGGCCAGTTCGGCTTGCTGCAACTGGGCCTGCAGGGCGGGCAAAGCCTGTTCCAGCGCGCCGCTGTCGCACCAGCACAGCTGCGGCGCGAGCGAGAGCGCGCCCTGTTCCAGCACGATGCTGCCGGCGCCTATGGTGGCGCGCAGGCGCGACAGCGTGGTTTCCAGCGCCTTGCGCGCGCTGTCGCCATCGGCGTCGGGCCACAGCAGGGCGGCGGCGCGTTCCATCGGCACGCTGGCCGGGGCATGGGCGGCGATCAGCTTGAGCACGTCGAGCTGGCGGTGCTTGGACTTGCCTTGCGAGCGCAGCGGTTCGCCGTCCAGCCGCAATTCGAAATTGCCGAAGGTGTGCAGGCGCACCGGCCATGGCCAGCTTTCGCTGGCGCCGGCCGGCGGTGTCAGGCGCCAGGCGCGGATCAGCAGGCGCGCGGCGTCGCCGGCGACACCGGCGTCGAGCGCGCGCACGCACAGCGGCTGCAGGATCTGCGGCACGACCAGGGCCAGGTAGCCCTGGCCTTCGGCGGCCATCGCTTCGAGCGCGCTGGCCAGCGTGGCGGGCACGCGCGCAGCGGACGCGGGGCCGGCTGCGCCGGCAGCGCCCAGTACGACCATGCCGGACAGCGCGGGCACGCTGTAGCCGTCCATCTCGACCAGGTTGACGACGTCGCCGAAGATGCCGCCCGCATTGGCGGTGCCATCGGCGCGGCCGTCCCTGGCGCCGTGGGCGTCCAGCTCCAGCCAGGCCTGCAGCAGGTCGGCATGGACGCTGGCCAGGCGCGAGCGGTAGCGTATGCCCATGGCGCGCAGTTCGGCGGTCTCGCTGGCGCAGCGGCCGCGGTCGGTCAGCGCATAGGCCACGCAGATGGCCACCTGCGCGCAGACCGCGTGCGGCACGCTGTCGAGCGCCTGCGCGGCCTGCTGCGTCAGCCGCGCGTATTCGAGCGCGGCGTGGCCGTCGCCGGCGCGGGCCGCCAGCCAGGATTGGGCCAGCTGCAAATGGGCCAGGAAGTTGTAGTGGCGCGCCGGCGTCTGCGCGGCCACCTCGGCCAGCGCGGCGCCGGCCTTGTCCAGATCGCCGCGCAGCAGGCAGGCCACGGCGTGCAGGGTCAGGTAGTGCACGTCCATGATGCCGATGCCGCTTTCGTCGGACTCGCGCCGGCAGGCCGCGTAGCTGGCGTCGAAGCGGGCCGGGTCGAGGCTGACCAGGTCGTCGTACAGGCGCGGCAGATAGGCCAGGTGGTGCGCATACGGCGACGGCGGATCGGCCTCCGGCAGCGCGTCGAGCAGCACCCGCACCGAGTGCAGGGCGTCGTAGCGCCCGCTCTGATAATCGTGCTGCACCAGCATCGTGGCCAGGCGGGCCTTGAGCGTGGGGTCGGCCGGCTGGCGCAGGGCGTCGAGCGCGCGCTGCTCCCAGGTGGCGATATCGGCGTGGGCCGGGTCGGTCATGAACAGCGCGCTCCACACGCTATGGGTCAGGTGGGCGCGGAAGCTGGTGTCGGGCAGGGCCTGGAAATCGGCTTCCAGGTCGACATGGTCGCGCAGGAAGCCGCTGAGCGCCTGTTCGGCCGCGCCGTCGAAGAAATAGGAGCTGACGATGGAACTGAGCGCGAGGAAGCGGTACTTGGGTTTTTTCTGGGCGGTGAATCCGGCCAGGGCCTTGAGCAGCGCGGCGCGCGCCCGCGCGGTGTCGCTCATGAACACGGCCACGCCCAGCCAGTAGTCGTGCCAGGCGCCGCGGTGTGCTTCGGGCAGCGCTTCGATCCAGCGCACCAGGGTGTGGTGGCGCGCCTGCGCGAACATGGCCGGGGCGCAGGCTTCGATCAGGCTGGCCGCGCGTTCGGGCAGGCCGTGTTCGAGCGCCAGCTTGATCGCCGTTTCCACATTGTCGCCGGCCTGCAGCAGGCCGATGCAGCTGGCGATCCATTCCCTGCGCTGATCCGCGGCGATGCGTTCGGCGGCCCATTTGCGCAGGAAGCTCTGGAACAGGGGATGCAGGCAGTACTGGCGGCCCGGATATTCATAAATCAGGCCGCCCTGCGCGGCCAGGCGCGCCACGATGTCGGGCGCGTCCGCCAGGCCGGACAGGCTGGCGGCCCAGGCGCCGGAAAAATACGGCAGCCAGCACACCGCCAGCAGGGTGCGCTGCTCTTCCTCGCTGTAGGCGGAGAATACTTCCTCGGCCAGATAGCCGACCACGGCTTCGGACAGCACGTCTTCGGCGCCCAGCACGGCGTCGGGCCGGCGCCGCAGCCAGTTGGCCACCAGCGCGATGCCGGCCGCCCAGCCCTGGGTGAAGTTGTAGACGGTGTCGCCCACTTCCTCGGCGCGCACCACGCCCAGCACCTTGAGCAGGGTTTCGGTCTCGCCGCGGCTGAAGGCCAGCGCGGCGCCATCGAGCACTTCCATCGCGCCATGGACCTGCAGGCGCGCGCAGTTCTGCGGCGGCAGCTGGCGCCCCAGCAGCAGCACGCGGGTGCTGGGCGGCAGTTCGGCCGAGGCGATTTCGAGGAAGGGGCGGAACCAGTGCGCATCCTGGCAGCGGTGTACATCGTCCATCACCACATGGCTGCCGGGCAGCAGCACGTCGGCCAGCGAACGCAGGAACAGGCGCAGATAGCTTTGCAGCGCGGGCAGGTGTTCGCGCTGCAGCGGCGGGGCTTGCCAGCCGGGCGCGACGCCGCTCTGTTCGATGGCCTGGACAAAATACATCAGGAAGCTGGCCGGGTCGGCGTCCGCTTCGTCCAGCCGCAGCCAGGCGACGGCGTCGCCGGCGGCGTGGCACAGTTCCAGCGCCAGGCTGGTTTTGCCGGCGCCAGCGGGCGCGGCCACCCAGGTCAGCGTGGCCGGAGTGTCGAGGATGGCTTGTACCACCGCGGCGCGCCCGATCAGGCGCGCGGTGGGGCGAGAGGTCTTGGCGGGTGAAGGCATCGTTTCTTCTCCAGGAAGTCGCGCGTCATCACTAGCCCGTCTGGTTGAGCACCGTGCCGGCGGCCATGTGGCGCTGCCTGACTGCTAGCCCATTAATCTTAGACCCGATTAAGTCGGGAACAAAGATTTTATTTTGACAACGTGACTATCATGCAGCTCCTTGCGTCAGGCGAGGTTTTGTGTCATTTTTTTCACGACTTCATAGCGCGCCAGCGTGCGCTTGCGCGCCGCGTCGTGCTGGACGATCGCTTGCGGATAATCGCGGCCCAGCACGATGCCCTTCTGTTCCAGCAGCATGCGCGGCGCCAGCCAGGGCGCGTGGATGTCCTTGTCGTCCAGCTCCTTCAGTTGCGGCAGGTAGCGCCGGATGAAGCGGCCCGCGCCATCGAATTTTTCCGACTGGGTGATGGGGTTGAAGATGCGGAAGTAGGGCTGGGCGTCGCAGCCCGAGGACGCGGCCCACTGCCAGCCGCCGTTGTTGGAGGCCAGGTCGAAGTCGTTCAGGTGCAGCGCGAAATAGGCTTCACCGCGGCGCCAGTCTATGCCCAGGTCCTTGATCAGGAAGCAGGCCGTGACCATGCGCAGGCGGTTGTGCATATAGCCGCTCTGGTTCAGCTGCAGCATGGCCGCGTCCACCAGCGGATAGCCGGTTTGGCCCGCGCACCAGGCCGCGAAGGCCGCATCGGCCTCGGGGCCGGTTTCCCATGCGATGGCGTCGTAGGCGGGCTTGAACGCGGCGCCCACCACCCGGGGATGGTGGAACAGGATCATGGCGTAGAACTCGCGCCAGATCAGTTCATTGAGCCAGACCCGGGCGCCTTCGCCGCCGCCGCCGCGCGCCATCAGGTCGAGTATCGTGCGCACCAGATAGCGCAGCGACAGCGTGCCGAAGCGCAGGTGCATCGACAGATAGGACGGCCCCTTGATGGCGGGGAAGTCGCGCGCCACGCCGTAATGGTCCACGCGCGGCAGGAAGTCTTCGAACAGGGCGGCCGCGCCCGCCATGCCGGCCGGGACCGGCAAGGGCTGGGCGGCGGCCGCGCCAAAGCCGATCTGCTCCAGCGTGGGCAGTTGCTCGGGGCCGGGAACCAGGCGGGCCGCGTGGCTGTCTATATTGTAGGGAATCAGCACCGAGGGATCGGCGTGCAGTTTTTTTAGCCAGGCATTCTTGTACGGGGTGTAGACCGAGAACACGCCGCCGGTCTGGGACAGCACTTCGTCGCGCTCGAAAATCACCTGGTCTTTAAAGGTATGCAGGCTGCGGCCGGCCCCCGCCAGCGCGGCGGCCACGGCGGCGTCGCGCGCGATGGCCTGGGGTTCGTAGTCATGGTTGGCAAACACGGCGTCCACGCCCAGTTCGGCCGCCAGCGCCGGGATTTCCGTTTCCGCAATGGCAAGACGGACGATCAGGTGGCCGCCCAGTTGTTGCAATTCCGCCGATAATGCGGCCAGGCTGGCGTGGATAAATGCCACACGGCGGTCGGACTCGGGCAGGCCGGCCAGGATCGCCGTATCGTAAATGAACACGCAGTAGACGCTGCGGCTGCTGCGCAGCGCATGGTAGAGGGCGGCGTGATCGAAGGCGCGCAGGTCGCGGCGGAACCAGATCAGCGAGGAATCAATTGTCATTTTATTCATTTTTACAGGGATGAGGGCGGGGCGCGCGCGCCGGTTTTTCCGCACTGTTCTTGACGCGGACGACGCGTGGCAGGGGGCGAACGGTGGCCGCGGGCGCATTTCAGTGTAAACTGTCGAAAAAGTCACAGCGCTCGCCTGTGCCGATGCGCCGTCGAATACTACAGTAAAAAAAACGGGGTAAAAGCACAAGGCCGCGTCACCTGAACGAATGAACCGCTAGCAGCCCGGAGAGAACAACGCGTATGAAGAAAAGCAAAATCGGCAGTCCTCTACCTGTGCCCGGCCTGATGCAGGAGCCCAGCGACCCGCTGGCACCCATCGCCCCGCCCACTGCGGACTTGAATCTGGCCAATCATTTTTTGATTGCAATGCCATCTATGCAAGACCCGGTGTTTGGAGGCACCGTGGTCTATGTATGCGAACACAATGAAAACGGCGTGCTTGGCGTGGTCATCAACAAGCCCACCGACATGACGATGCAGGTGCTGTTCGAGCGCATCGACCTGAAACTGCAGGCCGGCCTGGACATGCCCATCGTCGATGAACCGATCATGTTCGGCGGCCCGGTGCAGGACGACCGCGGCTTCGTGCTGCACACGCCCGGCGCGCGCTATTCGTCCTCGCTGACGGTGACCGACGAGGTGGCCTTCACCACCTCGATCGATGTGCTCGAAGCGGTGGCGGCCGGCGACGGTCCGCAGCGCCTGCTGGTATCGATCGGCTACTCGGGCTGGAGCCCGGGCCAGCTGGAAGACGAAATCAGCCGCAATGGCTGGCTGACCGTGGGTGCCGATCCGCGCATCCTGTTCGACCTGCCGATCGAGGACCGCTATGTGGCGGCCATGAAGCTGCTCGGCATCGATCCGCTGATGCTGACTTCCGAGGCTGGCCATGCTTGATATGCTGGACGGCGCCGGAGTGCGCCGGTGAGCCCGGAAACCATCCTGGGCTTCGATTTCGGCGTCAAGCGCATCGGTGTCGCCATCGGCAACACGATGATATGCGAAGCGTCGCCGCTCAAGCTGATCAGCGCCATCGACAACGCGGCCCGTTTCGCCGCGATCGCTGCGCTGGTGGCCGAGTGGACCCCGGCCCGCCTGGTGGTGGGCCTGCCCCTGCATCCGGACGGGGCCGAACACGAGATGACGGCGCGCTGCCGCCGCTTTGCCAACCAGTTGCACGGGCGCTTCAGTCTGCCGGTGGAACTGGTGGATGAACGCTATTCCTCGGCCGTGATCACGGCCAGGCGGGGCGAGCTGATCGACGACCGCGCCGCCGCCATCATCCTGCAACAATACTTTGATACCCACTGAGATCATGCCTAAAACGAGCAAACCCTCCACGCTGGACGCCGAGGCGCTGTACGCGGCCTTGCTGGACCAGGTGAAAACCGGCCTGGCCGGTGCGCCCGACGTCGCCATCGTCGGCATCCACTCGGGCGGCGCCTGGCTGGCCGAACGGCTGGCGGCCGACCTGGGCCTGAACGATCGCTTCGGGGTGATCGACGTGTCCTTCTACCGCGACGACTTCGCCAAGAAGGGCTTGCACGCCGACATCAAGCCGACCCAGATCAATTTCGACGTCGCCGCCGCCACCCTGCTGCTGGTGGACGACGTGCTGTACACCGGGCGCACCACGCGCGCGGCCATCAACGAGCTGTTCGATTACGGTCGTCCGGCCAAGATCATGCTGGCCGCCCTGGTCGACCGCGGCGACCGCCAGTTGCCGATCGCGGCCGACTTCGTGGCCGCCAAGGTCACGCTGGAGGCCGGCCAGGCGCTGGTGCTGCAACGCTCGGAAGAAGGACAATTTACGCTAACCATAGACGAAGACCATGCTTAATCCGCAACTGAATAAAAACGGCGAGCTCCAGCACCTGCTGTCGATCGAGGGCTTGCCCAAATCGATCGTCAACCATATCCTGGACACCGCTTCCTCCTTCGTCGGCGTCTCCGACCGCGACGTCAAGAAGGTCCCGCTGATGCGCGGCAAATCGGTGTTCAATCTGTTCTTCGAGAACTCCACCCGTACCCGCACCACGTTCGAGATCGCCTCCAAGCGCCTGTCGGCCGACGTGATCAACCTGAACATCCAGGCTTCCTCGGCCAGCAAGGGCGAGTCCCTGCTCGACACCATCGACAATCTGTCGGCCATGCACGCCGATATGTTCGTGGTGCGCCACGCGCAGTCGGGCGCGCCCTATCTGATCGCCAAGCACCTGATCGACACCAGGCAGTCGCACGTCCACGTGGTCAATGCCGGCGATGGCCGCCATGCCCACCCGACCCAGGGCTTGCTGGACATGTACACGATCCGCCACTACAAGAAGGACTTCAGCAATCTGACCGTGGCCATCGTCGGCGACATCCTGCACAGCCGCGTGGCGCGTTCGGATATCCACGCGCTGACCACGCTGGGCGTGCCGGAAGTGCGCGCCATCGGCCCGCACACCCTGCTGCCGGGCGGCCTGGAACAGATGGGCGTGCGCACCTTCACCAATATGGACGAGGGTTTGAAGGGCGTGGACGTGATCATCATGCTGCGCCTGCAGAACGAGCGCATGAGCGGCGCGCTGCTGCCCTCGGCCCAGGAATATTTCAAGAGCTACGGCCTGACGCCGGAACGGCTGGCGCTGGCCAAGCCGGACGCGATCGTCATGCACCCGGGCCCGATGAACCGCGGCGTGGAGATCGACTCCGCCGTGGCGGACGGTCCGCAGGCGGTGATACTGCCGCAGGTAACTTTCGGCATCGCGGTACGGATGGCGGTGATGAGCATTTTGGCGGGAACCCAAGGATGAATGTACATATCAAGAACGGCCACCTGATCGATCCGGCCAACGGCATCGACGGCCTGAACGACCTTTTTATCGCCGACGGCAAAGTGCTGGCCGTGGGCAGCGCCCCGGCCGGCTTCGTGGCCGCGCGCACCATCGACGCCAGCGGCCTGGTGGTCGCTCCCGGCTTCGTCGACCTGTCGGCGCGCCTGCGCGAGCCGGGCTATGAATACAAGGCTACGCTGGAGTCCGAGCTGCAGGCGGCCATGCAGGGCGGCGTGACCAGCCTGGTGTGCCCGCCCGACACCGATCCGGTGCTGGACGAACCGGGCCTGGTGGAGATGCTCAAGCACCGCGCCAAGACCCTGAACCAGGCCCACGTGCACCCGCTGGGCGCATTGACGGTCGGCCTGAAAGGCCAGGCGCTGACCGAGATGGCCGAGCTGACCGAGGCCGGCTGCATCGGCTTCGCCCAGGCCGAAGAGCCGATCGAAGACACCACCGTGCTGCTGCGCGCGCTGCAATACGCCAAGACCTTCGAGTACACGGTCTGGCTGCGTCCGCAGGATGCGCACATCGGCCGCGGCGGCATCGCCCACAGCGGCCCGCTGGCTTCGCGCCTGGGCCTGTCCGGCGTGCCGGTGATGTCCGAGACCATCGCGCTGCACACGATTTTTGAACTGGTACGCGCCACCGGCGCACGCGTGCACCTGTGCCGCATGTCCTCGGCCGCCGGCCTGGAACTGGTGCGCGCGGCCAAGCGCGAAGGCTTGCCCGTCACCTGCGACGTCGGCGCCCACCACATCCACATGACCGACGCCGACATCGGCTTCTTCGATTCGAACGCGCGCGTCACGCCGCCATTCCGCAGCCAGCGCGACCGCGATGCGATCCGCGCCGGCCTGCTCGATGGCACGGTCGACGCGCTGTGCTCGGACCACACTCCGGTCGACGACGACGAAAAGCTGCTGCCGTTTGGCGAAGCCTCGCCCGGCGCCACCGGTCTGGAACTGCTGCTGTCGCTGGCCATCAAATGGGCCGACGATTATGTGGCGACGCAGCCGGAATCCCAGTTCACTCCCGGCGCCCGTCCGCTGGCGCGCGCGATCGCCAAGATCACCGCCGACGCGGCGCGCGTGGCTGGCCTGGCCAGCGGCACGCTGTCGGTCGGCAGCGTGGCCGATGTCTGCGTGTTCGATCCGGCCGCCAGCTGGGTCGTCACGCCGGCGGCGCTGGCCAGCCAGGGCAAGCACACGCCTTTCGTCGGCTATGAGCTGAGCGGCCAGGTGCGGGCCACTCTGGTGGCCGGTCACGTCGCCTTCGAACGCGGCTGAGTGGTGTGACTTGAAACTACTGTTTATATTCCGCCTGGTGCGGGTGCTGGCGCACGTGATCATCGGCATGGCCACCTGCGCCGTGGTGTTTCCCTGGATAGGCGTCGAACGCCGCAACGGCCATATCCGGCGCTGGTCCGGCCAGCTGATGGGCATGTGCAATGTGACGGTGGACAAGCAGGGCGGCGCGGCCGTGCTGGCGCACGCGATGGTGGTGGCCAACCATGTGTCCTGGCTGGACATCTTCGTCATCAATTCCCTGCATCCCTGCCGCTTCGTGGCCAAGGCCGAGATCCGCGCCTGGCCGATGCTGGGCTGGCTGGCCGAGAAGGCCGGCACCGTGTTCATCGCGCGCGGCAACCGGCGCGACTTGCGGCATATCTTCAAGGGCCTGGTGCACAGCCTGGAAGCGGGCGAACGGGTGGCCTTCTTCCCGGAGGGGACCACGGCGGTGCAGGGCACCTTGCTGCCCTTCCACGCGAATCTGTTCGAGGCGGCGATCGATGCCAAGGTGCCGGTGCAGCCGTTCGCGCTGTCGTATGTGGATGCGCAGGGACGCTCGCATCCTTCGGTCGATTTTGTCGGCGATATGACCTTTGCCGAGAGCATGCTGGCGATTCTGGGCGGCAGCCGCGTGCACGCGCGGCTGGTGTGCCTGCCGGCGATCGATACCATCGATGCGCACCGGCGCGATGTGTGCGAGAGCGCGCATGCGGCGGTGGGCGAGGCGCTGGGTGTGGTGGCGACCGCTGCGCATTAGGCGTTCGCGGGCCGGCGGTGTGCGGTTTAGCAGCGCGAGTTGGCCAGCGGCTTGTTGTTTAAAAGCGCGGGC
>JABTBR010000048.1 GCA_013284265.1 Oxalobacteraceae bacterium
CCCCCCCGGCTCTTTGCCTTGGGTTTAAATAGCGTTGCGGCGTCGTAGCGCCAGGGCGAAATGACTTAACCGAGCGTAGCGCCGGTATTGTTGACGGCGTCGCCGCCATGCTCGGGACGATCGTGGTGTTCGGCACGGCCTTGCACCGCATCGGCAAACGCCAGCTTCCAGGCATCCAGGCCGCCATGCAGGGGCTTGGCCCGATGGTAGCCATAGGCATGCAACTGCTTGGCCACGTTGGCGGCCGACACATCGTTGGGACAACTGCAGTACACAACGATGTGACTGTCTTTATCGAGCGCGGCAATAGCGGGGATGGGCTCGCCGCCATTGAACAGCACGGCACCAGGCACGGCCGGGTCCAGCATCTGCGCCGTCACGCTGCGCGCATCGACCAGCACGGTTTGCTTGCCCTGCTCGATCAGGCGCTGCAACTGCTCCACCGTGATGCGCTCGACGTCCACCGCCTGGCGGAAACGCTTGCGCTCCACATATTTAAACGCCACGAACAGCAGCAACAACACCACCAGCACGGCCAGCGCGGTGCTGCCCATGGTGCTGAGGATGTCCAGCACCTGGTCGACACTGGTATGGAAATAGGCGCCGATGGCGATGCCAACGCCGCTCCAGATCAATCCGCCGAGCACGCTAAAGCCCAGGAACACGGCATGGCTGGTGCCCATGGCGCCGGCCAGCGGCGGCGCGATGGTATTGAAGCCGGGAATGAACTTGGCCACGATCAGGGCTTTCGGCCCCCAGCGCTTGAAATTGTCTTCGGTCTGGCTGACGCAGTAGTCGGGCGACAGCGAAATGCGGCACAGCAGCTTGAGGATGCGCTTGCCGTAGTGGCGGCCGGCACGGAACCAGAAATAGTCGCTGATCAGGCAGGCCAGCATACTGACGGCCAGCACGGCGGGCCAGCTGAAGTCGCCATCGACGGCCAGTGCACCGGCCACAATCAGGATGGGGAAGGCAGGGATCGGCAAGCCAATCTGTTCGATCAGCACGACGGCAAAGACGATCAGCACACCGTATTGCTGCAGCAGGAGAATTAAGTTGGCCATCCGCTTAGTTTATCTTAAATTACCCCCGGTCGCGTGCCGCCGAAGGCGCCGCGGCGGCCAGCAGGCTGCGGGTATATGGATGGACCGGGGCGCGGTACAGGGTGTCGGCATCGGCCAGTTCCACCGCCCTGCCCTGCTGCATTACCAGCACCTGGTCGGCCATATAACGCACCACGGCGAGGTCGTGCGAAATGAAGATATAGGACAGACCGAATTCATCCTGTAAATCCTGCAGCAGGTTCAGCACCTGGGCCTGCACCGACACATCCAGCGCCGACACCGATTCGTCGCACACCAGCACCTCCGGGCGCATGGTCAGGCAGCGCGCGATGGCGATGCGCTGCCGCTGTCCACCGGAAAATTCATGCGGATAGCGCTGGGTCGCCTGGGCCGGCAGGCCAACCCGTTCCAGCCACTGGCAAGCCAGCGCATGGCGTTCGGCATCGTCACGGCCGATGGCGTGGATGCGCATCGGCTCCATCAGGATCTGCCCGACCGTGAAGCGCGGATTGAGCGAGGCATAGGGATTCTGGAACACGATCTGCAGGCGCCGCCGGTAAGGCTGATAGTCGCGCGCCGACATACCGAGCAGCTCGCGGCCGTCGAACAGCACGCTGCCGCTGCTGGCCTGATGCAGGCGTAGCAGGGTCAGGCCCAGGGTGGATTTTCCCGAACCGGATTCGCCCACCACGCCCAGCGTGCGGCCACGCGCCAGTGTGAACGACACGTCCTGCAGCGCATGGAAATCGCGGCGCCCGAACAGGCCTTCGCGCACACGGAAGGCCTTGCTCAAGCCACGCACTTCCAGCACGGTGGCATCGCCCGGGCGGTAGCCGCGCGGACGTTCAGCACCCGGGGCGGGAATAAGCGGGGATGCAGGCCCGATCTCGGCCTCGGTCACGGCCGCTGCTGCGGCTGCTGCTGCTGCTGCGGCGGCTGCTGCTGCTGCGGCTGCTGCTGCGGGCACTGCAATGGCAGTGTCCTCGCCCATCACATCGGCGATCACCGGCAGGCGCCAAGGCCGCGCATCATGCGGTGGGCGACAGGCCAGCAAGGCGCGCGTATAGGCGTCCCGAGGCATACTCAGCACGGTGCCGGCAGGGCCGCTCTCGCGCACTTCGCCGTGGCGCATCACCACCACGTGATCGGCGATCTGCGCCACCAGCCCCAGATCATGGGTGATGAACAGCAGCGCCATCTGGCGGCGCCGCTGTAACTGCGCGAGCAGCGCCAGTATCTGCTGCTGTACCGTGACATCGAGCGCGGTGGTCGGCTCATCGGCGATCAGCAATGCCGGTTCGCAGGCGATCGCCATGGCGATCATCACGCGCTGCTGCTGGCCGCCGGACAACTGGCTCGGATAGGCGTCTATCCTGCGCCCAGGTTCGGGAATGCCGACTTCCTCCAGCAAGGCCAGCGTGCGCTGCCTGGCCTGGCGCCGGCTCATCGCCATATGCAGGCACAGCACCTCGGCGATCTGATAGCCGACCGTCAGCACCGGATTGAGCGAGGACATCGGTTCCTGGAACACCATCGCGATATCCTTGCCGCACAGCGCGCGCCGTTCGCGCGCCGGCAATGCCAGCAGCTCGCGCCCGGCGAAGCGGATGCTGCTGCCCGGATCGATCACGCTTTGATGCGGCGCCAGCAGGCCCATGACGGCCAGCGCGCTGACCGACTTGCCGCTACCCGATTCGCCCACCAGCGCCACCGTGGCGCGCGGCGGCACACAGAAGGACACGCCCTTCAGCGCCGGCGTCAGTGCGCCGCCATCGCCGCGGAACTGGACCCGCAGGTCGCGCACGTCGAGCAGATTATCCATGCGCCACCCTGGGGTCGAGCGCATCGCGCAGCGCGTCGGCCAGCAGCGACAGCGCCGTCACCAGCAGCGCCATGGCCAGCGTGGCGGCGCACAATTGCCACCAGATCCCCAATAACAATTCGCCCTGCGCCTCGCTCAGCATGCTGCCCCAGGACACCACGCCGACCGGCACGCCAAAGCCGAGAAAATTCAGGATCACTTCGGCCTTGATAAAGCCGACCGACAGTATCGACAGCTGCACCAGCGCCACATGGCTGACGTTGGGAAAAATATGCAGCGCCATGCGGCGCCAGTGCGAGGCACCGATGGCCTCGGCCGCCAGCACATATTCGCGGCCCTTGTGGCGCAGGTACTCGGCGCGCATCAGCCGGTACGGGCCGGTCCAGCCGGTCAGACCCAGGATCAGCACAATGCTGGCGACGCCTTTTTGCTGCAGCACGGCGGCCACCGTCAGTATCATCAGTATCGATGGAATGGCGGTGAAGACGCTATAAAACCAGTTGAAGAAGTCGTCCACCCAGCCGCCCGCATAGCCCGAGAGCGCACCGAACAACGTGCCCAGCCCCACCGCCAACAGGGCCGCCGCCAGCCCGACCAGCACCGAGGTCTGCGCGCCCTTGATGGTTTTTTTGACGATGTCGTGCCCCCATTTGTCGGCCCCGAACGGCAGGCGCGCGCGCAAGGCAGCCGCGCCGCCGGCCGGAGCCTGCGCCGCCAATTGCGTCCGCAGCGCGCGCAAGTCGTCGGCCAAGGGATCGAAGGGGTTGACCGGGTCCGCTCCGGCCGGCGTCGCGGCGGCACCGGTGTCGGCCCTGGCGCCGGCGTCTGCGCTGCCGCCCATGCCGGGCGATGGCGATACCGTGCTCGTCAATCCGGGCGGCGCATAGCTGATCGCCACCTCGCGCTCCCAGTCCGCCGCCACCAGCCCGGCCGCGGACAACAGCAGCAACAGCAGGAAGGCCACCACGACAGCCAGCGCCGCCAGCGCCAGCCGGTCGCTGCGCAAACGGCGCCAGGCCAGCGACCACAGGCCGACCGAATACAGGGGAGCGGCGTGGCCCATCATTGCAACTGCACCCGTGGGTCGAGCGCCTGATATAACAGGTCGGTCAGCAGATTGAACACCATCGTGGCGATGGCTACACAGACAGTAATCGCTTTGATCACCGGAAAGTCGCTGCGTTCGACCGCCAGGATCACTTCGCGTCCGATGCCGGGAATGCCAAAGAAGCGCTCCAGCAAAAACGCGCCGATCAGCAGCGCCGGCAAGCTGGCCATCACATGGGTCAGGATGGGAATGGCGGCGTTGCGCAGCACATGCACCCACATCACCCGCCCTTCACTCAGCCCCTTGGCGCGCGCGGTACGCACATAATCCTGCCCCACCTCATCGAGCATGAAACTGCGGTACAGCCGCAAGGTGGGCGCCAGCGAAACCGCCAGCCCGATCAGCAGCGGCAGGCTGACGTAGTGGCGCAGGCTGTCGCCCAGGCTGCTGCCCCAGCCTTGCACCGGGAACAGGCCCAACTGGTAAGCCAAACCGTATTGGAAAGCGATGATGTAGACCAGGATGCTGACCGACATGCCGGCCGTGCAGGCCAGCATCACCATCCGGTCGCTCAGCGAACCGCGCACGAAGGCGAGCGCCAGCGCCAGCGCGACACCGCACAGGGTTTCGAGGACAGTCAGGGGCAGCAGCAAGGTCAGCGAGGGGCCGAGGCGACTGGCGATCAGCGCGGAAACGTTTTCGCCGGTGGCCCAGCTTTGGCCGAAGTCAAAAGTGGCGATCTGCCCTATAAATATCCACAACTGCACGTAATAGGGCTGATCGACACCCAACTGGCGGCGAATGTTGGCAATACTGGCGGCGTCGGACATCTTGCCCGCTAATATATAGGCGGGATCGCCGCCCACCCAGTTGAACAGGATGAACAGCAGGAGCACGACGCCCAGCAGGGTCGGCAGCATCTGCCACAGGCGGCGTATGAAATAGGCAGGCATCCTTTCAACAATACTTCATTTCTTTACCATCAATCAAATATCAATCGTATAAACGTTGTTTATCCATCCACGCACCGGTTTCACGTTGACATGTTATCTACGCCGATGGTTTCATCTTTCGGTTGCGGAATGATCTTCCATAACTCTTGCCGTCGACGCAAGCGGGTCAAACGGCCCGATTGCGACTGATAACGAATAACAAACCGTTCATTTTGGAGTGCTGGTAATGATGAGAGAAACAGTTTTGAGCCTGTCTGTGCGACGTATCTTCGCGGGCAGCATCGCGGTAGCGGGCATGGGCTTGATGGCCCAGGCAGCGGTGGCACAGGAAGCAGCGGCCGAACCTAAAATGCAACGGGTCGAAGTGACCGGTTCCTCGATCAAGCGCCTGGTGTCGGAAACCTCCACCCCCTTGTCGGTCTTCAAGGCTGATGAGTTCATCAAGCAAGGCTTGACCACCGCGGCCGAAGTACTGGACCGCATTCCATCGAACACTTCCGGCATGGGCGCCGGCAACGCGGTCGGCGGCAACTACAGCGGCCTGCCGACCGGCGGCCAGGCCAGCGCCGACTTGCGCGGCCTCGGCGGCGACAAAACCCTGGTGCTGCTGAACGGCCGCCGCCTGGCCAACCATCCTTACGATGGCAAAAGCGTCGACCTGAACATCATTCCAATTACCGCCCTTGAGCGCGTGGAAGTGCTGCGCGACGGCGCCTCGGCCATCTACGGCACTGACGCCATCGGCGGCGTCATCAACTTCATTACCAAGCGCTCCGTCAATGCGACCACCATCACGGCCGAGGCGATCATGCCCCGCGGCGATGGCGCCGATGAAAAACGCGTCAATCTGTCGACCGGTTTCGGCAACCTGGCCACGGACGGCTACAACCTGTTCGGCGTGGTCGATTACCACAAGCAGGATGTAATGACCTCGCAGCAGCGCGAGTTCTCCAAGACCGGCGTGATTCCTTCGCACGGCCTGTTCCTGACCTCGGGTACCACTTTCCCGGGTAACTATGGCTACGGCAACGTCCGGGGCAATCCTGGCGCCGCCTCTGGTTGCCTGCCACCGTTTTCGGTACCTAGCGATGATGGCAAGACCTGCCGCCAGGATTACACCCGCTTGATCGACAATCTGCCTGAGCAGGAACAGTCCACCTTCTTCGGCAAAGGCAGCTTCAAGCTCGGCGAAGATCACAATGGCGCGATCGAATTCCTGCATGCGGAAAACAAGGTGATGTCGCGTACCGCGCCGCCGCCGCAAACCGGTCTGGTGCTGACCAGCGCCAGCAAATACTATCCGGGCAACTCCGGCGGCGTTCCGGCCCAGGCTGGCGTCGTTGGCCAGGACCTGTCGGTCAGCTGGCGTCCTACCGAAGCGGGCCAGCGCCGCATCAATTCCAAGGGCACGGCGGACCGCCTGGTCGGCTCGCTCGACGGCTTGATCGGCGGCTGGGACTATAAAGCCGGCCTGAGCCACTCGATCAGCAAATCGTCGGAAGATTTCACCGGCGGTTACGTACAGGATTCCGGCTTCGCCGCCGGTGTACTCAACGGCACGCTGAACCCGTTCGGCCTGCAGGATGCTGCCGGTAAAGCCTATCTGGATTCGGTCGCCCTGCGTGGCCAGGTACAGAGCGCCAAAGCCACCAGTACCGGTCTTGACGCCACCTTCAGCCGCGAACTGATGGATCTGCCAGGCGGCAAGCTGGGGCTGGCCGTCGGTGGCGAACTGCGCCGTGAAAAATCCGATTTCTACGTCAACCGTACCATCGCCTCCCAGGCAGCCAGTTCCGGCCTGTCCGGCTCGCTCTCGACCAATGGCTCGCGCAATATCGAAGCGGTGTTCGCCGAGGTGCGACTGCCAGTGCAGAAAAATCTGGAACTGTCGTTCGCTACCCGCTTCGACAATTACAGCGACGCCGGCAACACCACCAATCCAAAAATGAGCCTGCGCTGGGAACCGGCCAAGGAAGTGGTGGTACGCGGCTCGGCCAGCACCGGCTTCCGCGCCCCATCGCTGTTCGAGAAAAACGCGCCGCCGTCGAAGAACGACACCAGCAACGAGTATAGCGATCCCTTCCTGTGCCCGGACGGCGTGCCGGCCAATCTGCCAGGCTCGAAGCCTTTGCTCGATTGCAATCTGCAACAATTCAAACTGCAGGGCGGCAATAAAGACCTGAAGCCGGAAAAATCGAAAACCTTCTCCGCCGGCATCGTCATCGAGCCAGTGCCACAAGTCACGCTGGCCGTGGACTACTGGAATATCCAGCTCAAAGACAAGATTGCTCCGCTGCCGGAAACTCTGATCTACGGCAATCCGGTCAAATACAAAGACCTGTTCCTGCGCAATCCTGACGGTTCGGCCTTCGCCATCAGCAACTTCATCAACAATCTGGGCGAAGTCAAAACCGATGGCGTCGATCTCTCGCTGACGCTGCGCGCCCCGCGTTCGGACTTTGGCAGCTTCACCTTCACCCTGGATGGCACTTACGTCCATAAATACGCCTACCAGGTGGAGCGCAACGGTGAGTTCGACGAAAACGTCGGCCGCAACGTGAACGACAATGTGGTCTTCCGCTGGAAACACAATGCCGCGCTGAACTGGAAACTGGGCGTCTGGAGCGCTACCCTGGCCCAGAACTACAAGTCCGCCTATACCGACCAGAACGCGGTGGACCCGGAGTTCAAACAGGACGTTTCCTCGTACAGCCTGTGGAACCTGTCCGGCAGCTACACCGGTATCAAGGGCCTGACCCTGACCGCCGGCGTGAAAAACCTGCTCGATAAAGATCCACCGTTCTCGAACCAGGGCACGCTGTTCCAGAAAGGTTATGATCCACGCTACACCGACGCGGTCGGCCGTGCCATCTACCTGCGCGGTAGCTACACCTTCTGAGTTGTCGGGATTTGAATATACCGCTTTATAAATTAAAGTAGTTAAATATTCATTTGCAAATTAAAACACCGGATTTTCTGGCTTTTTTAGCCGGATTTCCGGTGTTTTTCATTTCCAGGAAGCATTTCATTTCCAATAAAACCATTATCAATAATGAATGATTAATTTATACGTAAAGCCCTTAGGCATGCCACCTGTCGTATAAAAGTAACGTTTTATTGGAAGGATTTGTCAGCATTGCCAATCCGTCACTGCACCAAGGTGTTTCTTCCTTACGACGAAGCCACAATATTTTCACTGTTTATTCCAAAAAAACCTGCTGCATCCGACGAAATCAGGGGGCTCGCACCAAATTAGAGCGTTTTTGGCACAAAAATCGCGCATTCTTGACCTTGCAAAAAATATCGCTCGCCAGCAGCCGGAATAAATTTTCTAGATTGACACTGTTGATCGGGGGATGTTTTGATTAGGCCTTGAAACGATTAGTCGTTTTTTCAATGGTGGTGTGCCACTTGCTCAGAACAATACTCATAACGTGTCCATAGTTTTAATTCGGGAGTTACATAATGATGGTGGAAACAGTTTTATCTCGTTCAGTTCGCCTGATCTGCGCCGGCGGTCTGGCTATCAGCACCCAACTGGCCTTCGCTCAAACCACCGAGCAACCAGTCCAACGCGTTGAGATCACCGGTTCGGCGATCAAACGTATCGATGCCGAAAAATCGGTTCCTGTCACCATCATGAAGATCGACGACCTGAAGAAACAGGGCGTGACCACGGTGGAACAAGTACTGGCCAATCTGAGCGTTTCCCAGTCGCAACAAGGTACCAGCCAGGTCGTCGGCCTGGGTACCGGTGGCGCCTCCTTCGCCGACCTGCGCGGTATCGGCCAGGACAAGACCCTGATCCTGCTGAACGGCCGTCGCCTGGCGAATAACTCGCTCGACAGCTCGGCACCCGATCTGAACATGATTCCTTTCGCCGCCCTGCAAAGCGTCGAAGTGCTGCGCGATGGCGCATCGTCCCTGTACGGTAGCGATGCGGTCGGCGGCGTGATCAACTTCATCACCAAAAAAGACTACACCGGCTTCACCGGCACCGTCGGCATCGATTCGCCACAGAAAAAAGGCGGCATGTCGAAGAGCGTCAACCTGGGCTTCGGCTACGGTACCCTGGACAAGGAAGGCTTCAACATCTTCGCCATGGTCGACCATCAGAGCCAGAAGTCCCTGAAAGGTACCGAGCGCGACATCAACAAGCGCTATCCAGGCGGCCTGTCGCCCACCACCAGCCCGGCCAACTACTACCAGGATGGCAACAGTGGCAACCCTAGCGCACCTGGTTGCACCGCAGCCAACCTGATCCCTGCCGCATCGGCAACGGACAAGACGTCGTGCCAGATGACCACCTCGAGCTTCGTCGATTACATTCCGAAGAGCGAGCGCACCACCGGTCTGATCAAGGGCACCATCAAGCTGAACAACGACCATGAACTGGGTCTGGAATACCTGGTCTCCACCTCCAAGGTGCGCAGCCAGATCGCTCCGGTACCATACGGCGGCCTGCGTCAGAACCGCGTACTGCCAAATGGCACGCTCAATCCATTCTACCCAGGCAATGGTACGACCCCGACCAACATTCCGCTGGACCCGAACTACACTGAAGATGGCACCCCGGCCAGCGTGCTGCCAGGCTTCATCCACGTCAAATGGCGCGATCTGCCGAACGGACCACGCGCCGATGACAACAAGAACGACCAGCAGCGCTTCGTCGCTACCCTGTCGGGCCAACTGGCCGGCTGGGATTACGATTCGGGCCTGAGCTTCAACGAAAACAAAGTACGCGAAAACCTGATGGGCTACAGCAATGGCGCCCTGATCACTGAAGGCGTACTGAACGGCGTGATCAATCCGTTCGGCGACCAGAACGCCGCCGGCACCGCGCTGCTCAACAGCGCCGCGCTGGATGGCACCGTACAGACCGCCAAAGGCACCACCACCACCCTCGACGCCCACGCCAGCCGTGCGGTCGGCGACTGGCTCAACGCCGGCCAGGCCATGCTGGCAGTCGGTGCCAATGCCTCGCACGAGAAGTTCGTCAACAAGGCCAATCCGGAATACGCCGCCAAGGTCGTTTCGAGCACCGGTATCGACCCTGACCTGCACAACGAAGGTTCGCGCAGCGTCTACGCGACCTTCGCCGAACTGAACGTGCCACTGCTGAAAAACCTGGAAGTGACCGGCGCGCTGCGTTACGACAAATACAGCGACTTCGGCAGCACCACCAATCCAAAGTTCAGCTTCAAGTTCACGCCTACCCGTGAAGTGCTGCTGCGCGGCTCCTACTCGACCGGCTTCCGTGCTCCGTCGCTGTACGAGATCAACTCGGCCCAGACCTACGGCAACACCAACCAGCAGGATGATCCAATCAACTGCCCAGGCGGCACCGTCATCCCTGGCAAGCCAGCGGCGGCGAACTGCTCGCAGCAGTTCCAGAAACTGTCGGGCGGTAACAAGAACCTGCAGCCTGAGAAATCCAAGAACGCCACCCTGGGCTTCGTGGTTGAGCCAATCAGCAACCTGACCATGAGCGTGGACTTCTGGTGGATCCGTCTGGAACAAGCCATCGGTACCCTGGCGGAAGACGATGTGTTCAGCGATCTGGCCACCTACGGCGGCATCTACCACCGTAACCCGGCCGGCAACCTGGCCACCGACGGTTCCCAGTGCCCTGATCCAGCGACCTGCGGCTATGTCGACCTGCGCACCCAGAATCTGGGCGGCACCAACACCAACGGTTTCGACTACAGCCTGCTGTACAAGCTGCGCAGCGCCGATCTGGGTACCTTCAACTTCGGCCTGAACGGCACCTATGTGTCGAAGTATGAATACCAGAACACCGCGATCGGCGAATGGCATCAGAACGTCGGCATCTTCTCCGGTACCGGCAACATCTTCCGCATGCAATCGACCGCAACGCTGAACTGGAACAAGGGTGTCTTCGGTGGCGGCCTGACCGCTCACTACAAGGCAGGTTACACCGATGCGGAAAACCCAGCGTTCAAAGGCACGGGTCTGCATCAGGTCGGCACCTACACCACCTTCGACGCCTTCGGTAGCTGGGCTGGCTGGAAAGGCCTGGCGCTGACCGCCGGTGTACGTAACCTGACCAACGTGGCACCTCCGCTGAGCTATCAGACCCAGACCTTCCAGGCTGGCTACGATCCACGCTACTCGGACCCACTGGGCCGTACTTACTACCTGCGCGCGACCTACAGCTTCTAATTGCTGTTTTAGCTAAGCCAAACGCCCGGGCGGAATTTCTTCCCCCGGGCGTTTTTTCATGGGCGCGCCGGCCCGGCGCCGGCCCCGTCAAGCTCCCGCGAGCCATCTCGCCGGAGCTTGTTTTGTTGGTGGCAGCGACCGGATGTCGCAAAAAAGAAACGCCTTTTAGGAATAATTTAACAGCATTACGCTTTAAACAATTCAATTGCTGCTTTTTTAACAACATCGGCGCACAATATTTTCGATGCTTTTCCGGCAAAATTCCAATTGAACGCATGCAGGCGTCGCACACAACCGAATTAATGGCTTTCTTTCAACATTGTCTAATTTTTGTTGCCTGAGCAAGAGAGGGGCGCTCACATCCCGTTACAAATTTTCTAGATTGACACTATAGATAGGGGAATGTTTTGATTAGGCCTTGAAACGATTAGTCGTTTTTTCAATGGTGGTTGTCCACTTGTTCAAAACAATAGTCAAACGTGTCGATGTATTAAATTTGGGAGTTACATAATGATGGTGGAAACAGTCTTATCCCGTTCAGTTCGCCTGATTTGCGCCGGCGGCCTGGCAATCAGCACCCAGTTGGCCTTCGCTCAGACGACGGACCAGCCGGTACAGCGTGTCGAAATTACCGGCTCGGCAATTAAGCGTATCGATGCCGAAAAATCGGTTCCTGTCACCATCATGAAGATCGACGACCTGAAGAAACAGGGCGTGACGACGGTGGAACAAGTGCTGGCCAATCTGAGCGTATCGCAATCGCAGCAAGGTACCAGCCAGGTCGTCGGCCTCGGTACCGGCGGCGCCTCCTTCGCCGACCTGCGCGGTATCGGCCAGGACAAGACCCTGATCCTGCTCAACGGCCGTCGCCTGGCGAATAACTCGCTCGACAGCTCGGCACCCGATCTGAACATGATTCCTTTCGCCGCCCTGCAAAGCGTCGAAGTGCTGCGCGATGGCGCCTCGTCCCTGTACGGCAGCGATGCGGTCGGCGGCGTGATCAACTTCATCACCAAAAAAGACTACACCGGCTTCACCGGCACCGTCGGCATCGATTCGCCACAGAAAAAAGGCGGCATGTCGAAGAGCGTCAATCTGGGCTTCGGCTACGGTACCCTGGACAAGGAAGGCTTCAACATCTTCGCCATGGTCGACCATCAGAGCCAGAAGTCCCTGAAAGGCACCGAGCGCAACATCAACAAGCGCTATCCAGGCGGCCTGTCGCCCACCACCAGCCCGGCCAACTACTACCAGGACGATGTCAGCGGCAATCCTAGCGCACCGGGTTGCAGCGCGGCCAACCTGATCCCGGCCGCTTCGGCATCGGACAAGACGTCCTGCCAGATGACCACCTCGAGCTTCGTCGACTACATTCCGAAGATCGAGCGCACCACCGGCCTGATCAAGGGCACCATCAAGCTGAACAACGACCATGAACTGGGCCTGGAATACCTGGTCTCCACTTCCAAGGTCGACAGCCAGATCGCCCCGGTACCCTACGGCGGCCTGCGCCAGAACCGTGTATTGCCAAATGGCTCGCTGAACCCCTTCTATCCAGGCAATGGCACGATAGCCGCCAACATTCCGCTGAACCCGGCCTACACCGAAGACGGCACTCCTGCCGGCGTGCTGCCAGGCTTCATCCACGTCAAATGGCGCGATCTGCCAAACGGACCACGCGCCGACCACAACAAGAACGATCAGCAGCGCTTCGTCGCCTCGCTGAGCGGCCAGCTGGCCGGCTGGGATTACGATTCGGGCCTGAGCTACAACGAAAACAAGGTGCGTGAAAACCTGAGCGGCTACAGCAATGGCGCCATCATCACCAAAGGCGTGCTGGAGGGCGTGATCAATCCATTCGGCGACCAGAACGCCGCCGGTACCGCGCTGCTCAACAGCGCCGCGCTGGACGGCACCGTGCAGACCGCCAAAGGCACCACCACCAATCTGGACGTACACGGCAGCCGTGCGGTCGGCGACTGGCTCAATGCCGGCCAGGCCATGCTGGCGATCGGCGCCAATGCCTCGCACGAGAAATTCGTCAACAAGGCCAATCCGGAATACGCCGCCAAGGTCGTGTCGAGCACCGGTATCGATCCTGGACTGCATAACGAAGGTTCGCGCAGCGTCTACGCGACCTTCGCCGAGCTGATCGTGCCATTGCTGAAAAACCTGGAAGTGACCGGCGCGCTGCGTTACGACAAATACAGCGACTTCGGCAGCACCACCAATCCAAAGTTCAGCTTCAAGTTCACGCCTACCCGCGAAGTGCTGCTGCGCGGTTCCTACTCGACCGGCTTCCGCGCCCCGTCGCTGTATGAAATCAATTCGGCCCAGACCTACGGCAATACCACCCAGCAGGATGATCCGGTCAACTGCCCAGGCGGCACCGCGATCCCGGGCAAGCCAGCGGCGGCGAACTGCTCGCAGCAGTTCCAGGCTCTGTCGGGCGGCAATAAGAACCTGAAGCCGGAGAAATCGAAGAACGCCACGCTGGGTCTGGTGGTCGAGCCTATCGCCAACCTGACCATGAGCGTGGACTTCTGGTGGCTTCGCCTGAAGCAAGCCATCGGCCCACTCGCGCAGGATGATGTGTTTGGCGATCTGGCCACCTACGGTTCGGTCTACCACCGCAACCCGGCCGGCAACCTGGCCACCGACGGTTCCCAGTGCCCTAATCCGGCCACCTGCGGCTATGTCGACCTGCGCACCCAGAATCTGGGCGGCACCAACACCCGCGGTTTCGACTACAGCGCGCTGTACCGTATCCGCAGCGCCGACCTGGGTACCTTCAATCTGGGTTGGAACGGCACCTATGTGTCCAAGTATGAATACCAGAACATCGCCGATGGCGAATGGCATCAGAACGTCGGTATCTTCTCGGGCACCGGCCAGATCTTCCGCATGCAATCGACCGCGACGCTGAACTGGAACAAGGGCGTCTACAGCGGCGGCCTGACCGCGCACTACAAAGCGGGTTATACCGATGCGGCGAACCCGGCCTACAAAGGCGTGGGCAAGCACCATGTCGGTACTTACACCACCTTCGACGCCTTCGCCGGCTGGGCTGGCTGGAAAGGCCTGGCGCTGACCGCAGGCGTACGCAACCTGGCCGACCGCGCACCACCGCTGAGCTATCAGACCCAGACCTTCCAGGCTGGCTATGATCCACGCTACGCCGACTCGCTGGGCCGTACCTACTACCTGCGCGGCACCTATAGCTTCTGATCGCTGTAGCTAGTTAGCCAGGCCAACGCCCGGGAGCTGACGCTCCCGGGCGTTGTTTCTTGTGCGGTGACTGTGCTGCCCTACTTAAGCGTGCCACCGGCGCTGTTAGAACCCACGGCAAAGAGCTGGGGTACGACCCGCCGGGTCGTACCCCAGGGTTGCGCCCTGGGTTGAACGGCCGCCGGCGGCCCGCAAAGTAAGCGTGTTCCTGATCAGTGGTGTTGCCGTCTTACCTCAGGCTTAGGTCTTGGCTTAAAAAAACCGCCTGCACATTGCTGTGCAGACGGTTTTTTGCATCCAAGGCACCGCTGTGGCGGCGCGCCCCAGCCTGACTTACGCGGCGCCCGCTTTCAGGCGGCGCTCGCGCACCGCCGCGGCCAGGCCCTGCAGCACCTTGACGCTGCTGTCCCAGTCGATGCAGCCATCGGTGACGGACTGGCCATAGACCAGTTCCTTGCCAGCCACCAGATCCTGGCGGCCCGCCACCAGATGCGATTCGACCATCACACCGACGATGCGCGCGTCACCGGCGGCCACCTGGCCGGCGATGTCGGCGCACACCGGCACCTGGTTTTCCGGCTTCTTCGAGCTGTTCGCGTGGGAAGCGTCGATCATCAGGCGCGGCGCCAGACCCTGGGCGACGGCGGCCTTGCAAGCCTCGTCCACGCTGGCCGCGTCATAGTTCGGCGCCTTGCCGCCGCGCAGGATGATGTGGCAATCCTCATTGCCGTTGGTCGAGACGATGGCCGAGTGGCCGCCCTTGGTGACCGACAGGAAATGGTGCGGCTGCGAGGCGGCCTTGATCGCTTCCACGGCGATCTTGATGTTGCCATCGGTGCCATTCTTGAAGCCGACCGGGCAGGACAGGCCGGACGCCAGCTCGCGGTGCACCTGGGATTCGGTGGTGCGCGCGCCGATCGCGCCCCAGCTGATCAGGTCGGCGATGTACTGCGGGCTGATCACGTCCAGGTATTCGGTGCCGGCCGGCAGGCCCAGCTCATTGATGTCGCGCAGCAGTTCGCGCGCCATGCGCAGGCCGTCGTTGATGCGGAAGCTGTTGTCCATATACGGATCGTTGATCAAGCCCTTCCAGCCCACCGTGGTGCGCGGCTTCTCGAAGTAGACGCGCATGACGATTTCCAGCTCGCCCGCCAGTTCCT
This sequence comes from Oxalobacteraceae bacterium, assembly GCA_013284265.1. Classification (GTDB taxonomy): domain Bacteria; phylum Pseudomonadota; class Gammaproteobacteria; order Burkholderiales; family Burkholderiaceae_D; genus Rugamonas. The sequence goes on from JABTBR010000048.1 coordinate 15,459, forward strand.
TGCGCAGGGTGATCAGGCGGCGTGCGTATTCCATTGCCGCCTTCGGATCGTGGATGGAGCAAGGACCGATCACCACCATCAGGCGGTCATCCTGGCCGTGCAGGATCTTGTGCAGGGCGACACGGGAGTTGGCGGCGGTCTGCTCGGCCGCTTCCGTGCAAGCAAACTCACGGATCAGGTGCGATGGCGGCGTCAGTTCCTTCATTTCGCGGATGCGTAAGTCGTCGGTACGGGGCATGGTGTTTCTCCTAAGTCAGACAATCGGTATGGGTAAAAAAAAACCGCCATCGCTGGCGGTTTTTTAGGATTTGCTGGGAACGCGTTTTTTGCTGCTACGTGAACCGGCCGCTACTCCACCGCCTTTGGGTTGGAATTGCTAAAGTAAAAATAGCCGGTAAAGAAAACAAAGCTGTGCATGACGAGTTCCGCTAATTGGTGACTGACTATAACAACAATAGACGGAATTTGGCAAGCATTTCGTGGCAATAAGCTTATGCCGTGCCGCCAACCGTGACGCCATCGATACGCAGCGTCGGCTGGCCCACACCCACCGGCACGCTCTGGCCTTCCTTGCCGCACACGCCCACGCCAGGGTCCAGGCACATATCGTTGCCTATCATCGAGACCCGGTTCAGCACGTCCGGACCGTTGCCGATCAGGGTGGCGCCCTTGACCGGATAGGTCACTTTGCCGTTTTCGATCATATACGCTTCACTGGCCGAAAACACAAACTTGCCATTCGTGATATCGACCTGGCCGCCGCCGAAATTGACCGCGTACAAGCCATTCTTGACCGAGGCCAGGATTTCCGCCGGGTCCTTGTCGCCGGCCAGCATATAGGTGTTGGTCATGCGCGGCATCGGCAAGTGCGCAAACGATTCGCGCCGGGCATTGCCGGTGACCGGCATTTTCATCAGGCGCGCGTTCATGGTGTCCTGGATATAGCCTTTCAGGATGCCGTCCTCGATCAGCGTGGTGCACTGGGTAGGATTGCCTTCATCGTCCATATTCAGCGAACCGCGGCGATCGGCCAGCGTGCCATCGTCCACCACCGTCACGCCCTTGGCCGCGACGCGCTCGCCGATACGCCCCGAGAAGGCCGAGGAGCCTTTGCGGTTGAAGTCGCCTTCGAGGCCGTGGCCGATCGCCTCGTGCAGCAGGATGCCGGGCCAGCCCGGTCCCAGCACGATGGTCATCGGGCCGGCCGGGGCTGGCCGCGCGTCCAGGTTGACCACGGCCGATTTGACGGCGTCGGCCGCATACTGTTCCAGCAGCGCATCGCTGAAGTAGCCGTAGTCGTAGCGTCCACCACCGCCGGAGGAGCCCATTTCGCGGCGGCCATTCTGTTCCACGATCACCGTCACGGACACGCGCACCAGCGGGCGGATATCGGCCGCCAGCACGCCGTCGCTGCGCACCACCAGCACCACATCGTATTCACCGGCCAGGCCGGCCATCACCTGCACCACGCGCGGGTCCTTGGCGCGGGCCATTTTTTCCACCCGTTCGAGTAGCTTGACCTTGGCGGTCGCGTCGAGCGAGACCAGCGGATCGTGCGGCAGGTAGAGCGAACGCACGCCCTGCTGCTGCATGCTGGAGGCAACCTTGATCTTGCCGGCGCCGGCACGGGCGATGGTGCGGGTCGCGGCGGCCGCGTCGAGCAGCGCGCTTTCCGAGATTTCGTCCGAGTAGGCGAAGGCGGTCTTGTCGCCGGACACGGCGCGCACGCCCACGCCCTGGTCGATCGAGAAACTGCCGGTCTTGACGATGCCCTCTTCCAGGCTCCAGCCCTCGTTCTTGGTGAACTGGAAATACAGATCGGCGTAGTCGACCTTATGGGTAAACATGCTGCCCAGGGTCTTGAGCAGCTTGGCCTCGTCCAGGCCGAAGGGGGTGAGCAGCAGATCGCGCGCGACGGCCAGGGTGGACAGGTTCGGTTCGAATGGAGTCATGATGGGATCTTTTATTTTGTTAACTGCAATTGTAGTGGATTCGCCTGCGCCGCGCCGCCCTTACATGGTGCGATGGCGCAAGGCGGGCAGGCTTTCGCGCACGCTGTCGATATAGGCCAGGTCGAGCGTCCCCTGGACCACGCCCTCGCCTTCGGCCAGCACGGCCTTGATGCCGCCCCAGGGGTCGATCAGCATGCTGTGGCCCCAGGTGCGCCGTCCGTTCAGATGCAGGCCGCCCTGGGCCGCCGCCAGCACATAGCACTGGTTCTCGATCGCGCGGGCGCGCAGCAGCACTTCCCAGTGGGCATGGCCGGTGGTGTAGGTAAACGCGGCCGGCACCACGATCAGGGCCACCGCTCCCATCGCACGGTATAGCTCGGGGAAGCGCAGGTCGTAACAGACCGACAGCCCGACCTTGCCGAAGGGCGCGTCGAAGGTGCCGACGGCCCGGCCCGGGACGATGGTTTTCGATTCATCGTAGGATTCCGTGCCCTTGGTGAAGCCGAACAGATGGATCTTGTCGTAGCGGCCCACATGCTCGCCCTGGGGATTGTAGATCAGGGTGGTATTGATGACCTTGCCTTCATGGTCCGAGGCCAGCGGCAAGGTGCCGCCGATCAGCCAGATGCCGTGCTCGCGCGCCATGCCGGCCATGAAATCCTGGATAGGGCCTTGGCCCAGCGGCTCGGCGTGGGCCAGCTTGTCGGTATCGGACAAGCCCATGATGGCCCAGTATTCCGGCAGCAGCACCAGGCTGGCGCCGCCGGCCGCGGCCTGGGCGATCAGCCTGCGCGCGGTGGCGATATTGTCCGCCACATCGGGCGAGGAAATCATCTGTACTGCGGCAACGTTGCTCATGGCAGGCGGGTCCTCATGGAGAGAGTGGAATCAATTGCTGGGCTTGGGAACGGCTTCCGCTTTGACGCCGTCGAGCTTGGTCACCACGGGCGCCTTCCACGGTCCGGTAATCTGCATCTGGTAGGTCAGGGCCTTCATCACCGGCGCACTGAGGAAAAGCTGGGCCAGGAAGCTGCCGATACCGATCACCGGATTGACCGCCAGCGCATACACCAGCGGCGCCGTGCCCAGATTGACTTCCGGTATGACGACCACGTGCAGATTGGTCGACTCATTGGCGATATCGGCCGTGCCATCCATCAATACAGTTGCGGCCACGCCGTGCATTTTCAAGTTGTCTGTCTTGACGATGCCGCGGTTGATGACGGCATTGGCGGTAATGCCGTCAAAGGCCAGGCCGTCCGAGAACACATCGTGGAAATCGAGCTTGAGCAGGCGCGGCAGCGCTTGCAGGCTGAGCACGCCGAGCAGCTTGGCCGCGCCCGGGTCCTGCTTGAGGAACTGGCCCTTCTCGACATTCATACCGATATTGCCGGACAGGCTAGGAATATCGAAGGAATACGGCAGGCCCTTCCAGGCGATATCGCCGCTGAGTTTGCCCTTGCCATTGCGTACCGTGCCGGCGAAGCCGAAGCGGTCCAGCAGCTTGCCGGCGTCGCCGATATCGAGCACGAAATTCAGGCTGCTGGTGTGCACGCCGTCGCGGCTGATCCATTTGCCACTGCCCTTGAGCTCGCCATCAGGCGTGCTCAGCGCCAGCTTGTTGACGCGCCATTCGCGCCCGCTGCTCGCCTGCGCGTTGCTGGCCTGCAGTTCGAGGCGGCCCAGCTGGCGCTTGAACAGTTCGAAGCGCTCGGCCACGATGTCGAGCGCGGGAATGGTGGCCGCGCCGCCATTGCCTTCGAGCAGATCCTTGACGTCGTTGGCGTCGGATTCGGGAATGATCAGCGAGGACAGCCGTGCCGTGACCTTGCCCACGCCCTGGCCGCTGGGCGACTCGTTCCAGCTGACGTGGCCGGATGCCTGGTTCGAATCGATGCTGGCCTGCCACACGCCCTTCTGGTGGGTGACGCCGACGACCACGTTTTCCAGCTTGCGCTCGCCCACGATCAGTTCACTGGCGCGTGCCGACAGCGCGTCGGCCACCACATACTGGGCGATGTCGCTGCCCTCGCTCACTGCCGCGCCCGGCCTGGCCGCTTCCGGCGGGCCGGCGATGCTGCTGCCCAGCTCGACCCAGTCATCCACATTCAGGCTGCGCAGGCTGGCGTTGATCTGCATGCCGCTGTCCGGTTCCGGCGCCGGCACATTGACGCCGATGCCGCCGCGCAGCAGTTTCCACGGCGCCTTACCCTGTTTCTGGCGCTGGTAGCGCGCCGCGATATTATTGCCCAGCGCGATACGGATATCGTCGCGCATCAGGCCGTTCTCATTGGCCGGCGTGCCCGTCAGCAGGAAGCGCAGCGGCAGATTGTCGGCGGCGGCTTTCTTCAGCGGCGCCGGGAAGTCCAGGCCCAGCCCGGACAGGGTCGAGTCGACCGCCACCTGCACCTGATGGTCGCGCACCGTGATCAGGCCGCTGAACCGGGTGCTGCCCGAGAAATGGCTGGCCAGGCGCTGCATCACCGGCGCCGGATAGGTCTTGCGGAAACCGTCGGCCGTGATGCTGCCGCCCACCTTGACGATGATCGCATTGTCTTTCTGGGTGCCGCCGCTGATGCTGGCCAGCCCGCCCAGGAAATTGCCCGACAGGGCATTCAGATTGACCCCGTGCTCATTGAATTCGATCTTGCCCAGCGCGCCCTGGAGCGGGGGCAGATCGTTGAACAGCACGATATCGTTGCCCTGCAATTGCAGGCCGCCCTGCACCTTGGCGTCGATCAGATGCGACAGCGGCAGGTGCAGCTTGAGCGCCAGCTTGGCATTGCCGGTGGCCAGTGTTTCATCGGTGAAGTGCGAGATCCATCCCAGCACCGGACTGAGCGCCATGTAGTTGAGAAACTCCTGCATGGGCGCGGCGGCATTGCCGTCGATGTCGAGCATCATGTCGTGCTGGCTCATATCGGGTATCACGGCCTTGACGGCGCTCAGCGCGGCGCCGGCCGTGCGCGCCGTGTCGCCGCGGATTTCCATGCGCGCACCCTCGAACACGAAACTGCCCTTGATCTGCTCGGCCTGCGGCCACAGCGGCGCCTTGCCATCGGCGGCGAAATGGCCGGGCGCATAATTGAGCTTGCCGTTTTCCAGCCGGCCCGCCACGCGGAACTCGCCCTTATTGTGATCGGGCGAGTCGGCGCGGAAAGGGAAATGCGCCAGCTCGCCACGCAGGCGCACGTTCACCTCGTGGGCCACGCCGCCCTCCAATGCGCCGGTCAGCCATGCGTGCAGATCGTGCGGGGTCTGCAGCGGCAGGAAGCGGCCGATCTGGTTCAACTCAAAACCGTTCAGCTTGCCGGTCAGGTCGGACTTGCCCGGCCCGCCCTTGGCGCCCAGCGGCAGCCAGTGGCTGCCGGACAGCGAACCGCTCAGGCCGCCCTGGACGAAGTCGAACTGATCCAGCTGCAGCAGCAATTGCTGGTCGGGCTCGAAGGACCAGCGCGCCTTCAGCGCGAGGCGGTCGAAGGGCATCGCCGGCTCGCTGAAATAGCCCGGCAATTGCAGCACCAGCTGGTCCGAATCGAGGGCCAGCGTACCGCCGCGCTCGCTGGCGTCGATGCTGCCGCTCAGATTGTCGACGCCGGGTAGCGCCGCCATCGGCGCCACGGCCGGCGCATGCGCCGTTTTCGGCTGGCCGGCAAAGGCTGGCAGCGCGTCGATGCCCAGCCCGTCCATGCGCGCCTTGAAGCGGTAGTGCTGCAGCGCGGGCAAGCTGCCCTGCCACTCGGCCGAGACTTCGCTCAGGCGCCCGCGCGGCGCCAGGCCGGACAGCAACTGGCGCTGGCGCTCGGCCAGCGGCAGGCGCTCTGCCAGGCGCGCCAGGGTCTGCAGGTCGAGCAGGCGGGCGCGCAATTCGGTACGCGCCGGTTTACTGCCGTTGGCCGGGGTGTAGCGCTCGGCCAGCGAGGTCGGCGCCAGCGCCAGGCCATCGCGCGTGGTCAGGGCAAAATTATCCAGCTCAAAACTATGGCCATGGGCGCCGAAGGCGGCCGCGCTCGAGCCGACGCTGACGCCGGGCCGGCTGGACAATTCTTCCCGCGCCGAAATACGGCCGCTGGCACGCAGCAGATCGAGCGGCGGCAAATCCTTGCCCAGTCCGGCATGCACATTGTCGAGGGCGATATCGGCCGTCACGCCGGCCAGATGGGCGTGGTCGAGCGTGATCCAGGCACGCAGCGAACCGCTGGCGGCATTCAATTCAAACGGAAACGGCAGCCAGGTCTTCCAGGCCGCCAGATCGGCATCGCGCAGGTCGGCATACAGCTCGCCCTTCCACAGGCTCAGGTCGGAAATCCGGCGCGCGAAGGCGGGATGGGCGAAGTCGGCGCGCACATCGAGCGGCGCGGCCAGCGCGGCCGGCGGCGTGGCCTTGAGCGCCAACTGGTGGCGGCGCCACTGGTTGCGCAGCAGCAGGCTGACATTGTCCAGCGCCAGCGGCGGCGCGCCGCGCAATTTGTCGGTCCAGTCCAGATGGCCTTCGCGGATGACGATTTCACGCTGGGACAGCAGCCAGTCGGCGCCCTTGCCCTCGCCCGGCTTGTTAGGATCGAAATACATGCCGGCCGCAAACAGCTTGCCGTCGGCCTCGCGCCGCACATCGAGCGATGGACGGATCAGTTCGAGCTGCTCGAAACGCACGTCCAGCGCCGCCAGCGACCACCACGACAGGGTGGCCGACACGCTAGGCAAGCTCAGCACTTGCTGGCCCTGGGCGTCGCGCAGCACCACGTCGCCCAGGAACAGATTGGGGCGCAAGCCCTGCCAGGAGGCATACAGGCGGGAAATGGACACGGGATTGCCCAGCGCGCGGCTGGCCATGCGCTCGATATCGCCCTTGTAGTGGTCGATATTCGGCAGCACCGCGTAGCGCAGCGTCAGGAACAGGATGGCGAAGGCGAAGTACAGCAGCAGCGCCAGCTTGACGGTGAAGCCCAGCACATGGTGGGTGGCCAGGTTGGCGACCCGATAGGCCGCACGCAGCCGGCGCCAGCGCACGGCCAAAGGCACGTTGCCTGTCACACTATCCTCAGCTGGTTTTTGCATCAATAAGCTAATAAATCAGGCCCAGCGTAAAATAAATCGCTAAAATCGGTTCAACAGCACACTTGCTTAACAGCAAAATGCCCTCCTCCACCTACAGGCAGCGGTGTGGCCGTGCTCGGTAACAAGCGAAAGGTAGCGAATAGTGCCTGCGCGGCAATTTTACCCCATACCGGCCACAAGCCCGGCTGCATTTACAATACCTTACCGTGCGCATCGCACTCTGCCGCGGCCTTTTGATCAACCACAGCGCGAACTGCGCCGAAGCCTGTGCCGCTTCTTTCCTGACACTACGATCGCCTTCCATGAGCCTAGCTTCCCTGACGTCCGCTTCCCGTTTCTACCAGCGCTGGCTGGCCGCCGCCCCCGAACGCGCGGCCCAGTCCGATGAGCTGGCGCAATTGCCGCTGGATCGGCTCGATTTTGCCGCTTTTGTGGCAAGAGATACTGCGCTGGGCTTGCCGCTGCCGCGCGCCATGCGCCGCCTGCGCAATCTGCTGGTCTGCGGCCTGATCCGGCGCGATCTGGATGGCCAGGCAGATTTGGCGGAAGTTGTGAGCGCGATGACGCAATTTGCCGACTTCGCCATCAGCAGCCATCTGCGCGCGCTGCATGCCGACATGGTCGCCGCCCACGGCGAACCGATCGGCGAGGAATCCGGCCTGCCCCAGCAATTGATGGTGCTGGCCATGGGTAAACAGGGTGGTGGCGAGCTCAATGTCTCGTCCGACATCGACCTGATCTTCGTCTACCCGGAAGATGGCGACACCGTCACCACCGACGCCGCCCAGCGCAGCCTGTCGAACCACGAATTCTTTGTCCGGCTGGGCAAGAAGCTGATCGCCGCGCTGGCCGAGATCACCGAGGATGGCTTCACCTTCCGGGTCGATATGGCGCTGCGCCCGAACGGCAACTCCGGCCCGCTGGCCGCCAGCCTGAACATGGTCGAGCAATACCTGATCGTCCAGGGCCGCGAATGGGAGCGCTACGCCTGGGTCAAGGCGCGCGCCGTCAGCGGCAGGCCCGAGGATATCGCCGCGCTCGACGCCATCGTGCGGCCCTTCGTGTTCCGCCGCTATCTGGACTTCGGCGTCATCGACGCGATCCGCACCATGCACGCCCAGATCCGCGCCGAGGTCAACCGCCAGGAGCGGCTGCACCCGGACCGCAGCAATAACGTCAAGCTGGGCCGCGGCGGCATCCGCGAAATCGAATTCCTGGCCCAGGTGTTCCAGCTGATCCGCGGCGGCCGCGACGCCGCCCTGCGCGAGCGTTCAACGCGCACGACCTTGCGCACGATCGCCGAGAAGTCCCTGCTAAGCCAGGACATCGTCGATCAACTACTCGCTTCCTACACCTTCCTGCGCAATCTGGAACACCGCCTGCAATACCTGGACGATGCCCAGACCCACACCCTGCCCGCCAACGAGGCCGACCGCCTGGTGGTGGCGCAGATGATGGGCCTGGCCGACACCGCCACCCTGCTGGCCCAGCTCGACGGCCACCGCCAGTTCGTCGCCGCCCAGTTCGATGAAATGTTCGCCGACAAGGGCAATGGCGAGGCCGAGATCGACCCGCGCTCCTCCAATGAATGCGCCGACCCGGACAACCGCGAAGCCATCGAGGCGCGCTTCGCCTCGCTCGGCTTCGACGATCCGGTGGGCGGCGCCAAGCGCCTGATCGCCACCTGGCAGGCGCCGCGCCTGCAATCGCTGCCGGAAGCGAGCCGCAACCGCCTTGTCGCGCTAGTCAATTCCGCCCTGCCCCTGATCATCAGCTGCGCCAGGGAAAACAGCGGCGGCAGCCAGCAAGCCACCTTGGGCCGCCTGCTCGACTTCCTCGAAGCGGTGGCGCGCCGCTCGGCCTATCTGTCGCTGCTGACCGAATACCCGCATACGCTGGAACGGGTGATCCGCATGATGTGCGCCAGCGGCTGGGCCGCCACCTTCCTGACGCTGCACCCGATTCTGCTCGACGAGCTGCTCGACGACCGCATCCGCAACGCCGTGTTCGACCCGGTCGCGCTGGCGGCCGACCTGGAACTGCAACTGGGCGCCACCACCGGCGATACCGAGCGCCAGATGGATATCCTGCGCGAAATCCACCACGCCCAACTGTTCCACCTGCTGGCCCAGGATCTGGCCGGCGACCTGACGGTGGAAAAGCTGGCCGATCACCTGTCCGCGCTGGCCGACACCATCGTCGCGGCCACCGTCAAGGCGGTCTGGCAGACCGTGGCCACGCGCCACCGCGAAGTGCCGCAGTTCGCCGTCATCGCCTACGGCAAACTGGGCGGCAAGGAACTGGGCTATGTCTCCGACCTGGACGTGATCTTCCTGTTCGACGACGACGACCAGGACGCGCCCGCCCAGTACGCCAAGCTGGCCCAGCGCTTCATCACCTGGATGACCTCGCACACCTCGGCCGGCATCCTGTTCGACATCGATATCGCGCTGCGCCCGGACGGCGCCAGCGGCATGCTGGTCTCCAGCGTGGGCGCCTTCGAGCGCTATCAGGCCAGCTCGGCCTGGATCTGGGAACACCAGGCGCTGACACGCGCCCGTTTCTGCGCCGGCGACACCGGCATCGGCGCGCGCTTCGAGCAGATCCGCGAAATGGTCTTACGCAAGGAGCGCCCGGCCGACGGCCCGCTGAAGCAGGAAGTGCTGGACATGCGCAAGAAGATGGCGGCCGCCAAGGCCAACCGTTCCGAGCTGTTCGACCTGAAGCAGGATGCCGGCGGCATGATCGACATCGAGTTCATTGTCCAGTTCCTGGTCCTGCAGCATGCGGCCGCCTATCCCCAGTTGACCGGCAACATCGGCAATATTGCCCTGCTCAAGCTGTGCGGCGAACTGGGCCTGATCGACGCGGCGCTGGCCGCCAGTGTCGGCAACGCCTACCGCAAACTGCGCAAGCTGCAGCACCAGCTGCGCCTGCAAGGCCAGGATCTGGCCCGGGTCGACCCGGCGCTGGTGGCCACCGAGGCGGCGGCCGTGCGTCAATTGTGGGCACTTATTTTTCAGGAAACTGTTGCCGATTGACAACTCCGATGAGTGGAAGAAGCTGTACTATTTATGTGGGAAACGAAAGCGCGCTATCCGCGCGCTTCAGCCTTTCACTCACAGGAGACAACAATGAAAGCATTACTCGGCGCAGCGACCCTCGGCCTCAGTCTCTTCGCCCTCCCGGTATTGGCCGCTGACAAAGGATCGGCCGATGAAGCAGTTGCCATGGTGAAAAAAGCCGTGGCCATGGTGAAGTCGGACGGCAAGGAAAAAACCTTCGCCGCGATTGCCGACACGGCCAATACGACTTTCCACGACCGCGATCTGTATATCTACGTCTACGATTTGAACGGCGTCGCCCTGGCCCACGGCAACAATCCCAAGATGGTCGGCAAGCCGCTGATCGGCTTGAAGGACAATGAAGGCAAGGCCATGATCAAGGAAATGGTCGATGTGGCTAACAGCAAGGGTAAGGGATGGGTGGAATTCAAATGGCCCAATCCCGTCACCAAGACCGTCGAAGCCAAGGCCGGTTATGTGGAAAAGGTCGATGATATGCTGATTGGCTCGGGCATCTACAAATAAAGTCCCGACGCTTATTTAAGCGTGCCGCGATGCTCGCAAAAACCCAAGGCGTAACCCTGGGGGCCTGTCCCATCGGGACAGGCGGGGCGCAGCCCCTCTCCGGACCCTAAGGTCAGACCCCGGCTCTTTGCCTTGGGTTTTAAAGGCGTCCCCGGCTCTTTGCCATGGGTTTTAAAAGCATCGCCGGCGCTTTGCCGCAGGTTAAAAAAAAGCCCCCGGCGCCTAGGCGGCCGGGGGCTTTTTAACGGCCCTCGCGGGCCATCCTTGCGGACAATTACTTGGCGTTCATCAGCGCAACAGTGGTGTCGAGCATACGGTTCGAGAAACCCCACTCATTGTCGTACCACGACGATACCTTCACCAGACGGCCCGACACTTTGGTCAGGGTCGAATCGAAGTTCGACGATGCCGGGTTGTGGTTGAAGTCGATCGATACCAGCGGCTCGGTCTGATAGGTCAGCACTTCGCTCAGCGCGCCTTCGGCGGCGGCTTTCATCAGCGCGTTGACTTCGTCAACGGTGGTGTCGCGCTTGGCGATGAAGGACAGGTCGACCAGCGACACGTTGATGGTTGGCACGCGGATCGCGAAACCGTCCAGCTTGCCGTTCAGCTCAGGCAGCACCAGGCCAACCGCGGCGGCGGCGCCGGTCTTGGTCGGGATCATGCTCATGGTGGCCGAACGGGCGCGGCGCATGTCTTCGTGCATCACGTCCGACAGAACCTGGTCGTTGGTGTAAGCGTGTACGGTGGTCATCAGACCGGTTTCCACGCCGATGGCATCGTTGAGCGGCTTGACCAGCGGGGCCAGGCAGTTGGTGGTGCACGAAGCGTTCGAGATCACGGTGTCGGTCGACTTCAGGACATTGTGGTTCACGCCGTAGACGATGGTCGCGTCGACATCCTTGCCGCCTGGTGCGGAGATGATGACTTTCTTGGCGCCGCCCTTCAAGTGAGCCGAAGCTTTCTCTTTGGTGGTGAAGAAGCCGGTGCACTCCAGCACCACGTCCACGCCCAGTTCGCCCCATGGGATTTCCGCAGGATTACGCTGTGCGAACACGCGAATCGGGTCGCCATTCACGATCATGTTGTCGCCATCGACCGTGACGGTGCCTGGGAACTTGCCGTGGGCGGTGTCATAGCGGGTCAGGTGGGCATTCGACTTGGCATCGCCCAGGTCGTTGATCGCAACGATCTGGATGTCTTGTTTCTTGCCGCCTTCGTAGAAAGCGCGCAGTACATTGCGGCCGATGCGGCCATAACCGTTGATTGCAACTTTGATCGTCATACTTTGCTCCTGATTAAAAAAATGAGGTACTCAACCAGCAATTATAAATTATGCAACCAGTACAGATTTGACTTTCGCCACGACGTTGTCCACCGTGAAGCCGAAGTGCTTGAACAGCACGCCTGCCGGAGCCGATTCACCGAAGGTATCGATGCCGACCACAGCGCCTTCCAGACCAACGTATTTGTACCAGAAATCGGTTACGCCGGCTTCGATTGCCACACGTGGCAAGCCTTTGGTCAATACGCTGGCCTTGTAAGCGGCGTCTTGACGGTCAAATACATCGGTCGACGGCATCGACACCACACGCACGGCCACGCCTTGGGCGGCCAGGGCGGCGGCGGCGGCCACCGCCAGTTCCACCTCGGAACCGGTGGCGATCAGGATTGCTTTTGGTGCGGCCACATCGGCCAGCACATAGCCGCCGCGCGTGATATCGGCGATCTGGGCTGCAGTGCGTTCCTGGTATGGCAGGTTCTGACGCGAGAAAATCAGGGTCGACGGGCCATCCTTGCGCTGGACGGCGGCGCCCCAGGCGGCGGCCGATTCGACGGTGTCGCATGGACGCCAGTTGTCCAGGTTAGGGATCAGGCGCATCGAGGAGATGTGCTCGACCGACTGGTGGGTCGGGCCGTCTTCGCCCAGGCCGATCGAATCGTGGGTGAACACGAAGATCGAGCGCAGCTTCATCAGTGCGGCCATGCGCAGGGCATTGCGGCTGTAATCGGAGAAGGTCAGGAAGGTCGCGCCGAAGGGGATGAAACCACCGTGCAGGGCGATACCGTTCATGATGGCGCTCATGCCGAATTCACGCACGCCGTAATTGATATGGTTGCCTGGCTTGCCGGAACGCAGCGCGACGCACTCTTTCCAGTTGGTCAGGTTGGAGCCGGTCAGGTCGGCCGAGCCGCCCAGGAATTCCGGCAGCGAAGGCGCCAGCGCCTGGATCGCGTTCTGGCTCGCCTTGCGGGTGGCGATGTTTTCTTTTTTCTCGACGCAGGAAGCGATCGCCGCCGCCAGGGTGGCGTCGAAGCCAGCCGGCAGGTCACCGCGCATGCGGCGGGTCAGTTCGGCGGCTTCCGCCGGGAACTTCGCGCTATAGCCGGCAAACAGCTCGTTCCATGCCGCTTCCGCCTTGGCGCCGGAGGCTTTCGCATCCCAGGCGCTGTAGATGTCGGCAGGCACTTCGAACGGAGCCGAGGCCCAGCCGATGTACTCGCGCACAGCGGCGATTTCCTTGTCGCCCAGCGCGGCGCCGTGCACCTTGTCGCCGCCTTGCAGGTTCGGCGAACCTTTGCCGATGATGGTCTTGCAGCAGATCAGGGTAGGCTTGCTGGCGCTCTTGGCGGCGGCGATGGCGGCGGCCACGGCGGCAACATCGTGGCCGTCGACGGCGCGGATCACGTTCCAGCCATAGGCTTCGAAGCGGGCCGGGGTGTCGTCGGTGAACCAGCCTTCGACCTTGCCGTCGATGGAGATGCCGTTATCGTCGTACAGCGCGATCAGCTTGTTCAGGCCCAGGGTGCCGGCCAGTGCGCATACTTCGTGCGAAATGCCTTCCATCAGGCAGCCATCGCCGACGAAAGCGTAGGTATAGTGGTTCACCAGGTCAAAGCCTGGCTTGTTGAATTCATTTGCCAGCAGGTACTCGGACAGGGCCATGCCGACCGCGTTGGCGATACCCTGGCCCAGCGGGCCGGTGGTCGTTTCCACGCCCGGGGTGATGTCGACTTCCGGGTGGCCCGGGGTTTTCGAATGCATCTGGCGGAAAGCCTTGATGTCGTCCATGCTGACGGCGTAGCCCGACAGGTGCAGCAGCGCGTAGTGCAGCATCGAGCCGTGGCCATTGGACAGCAGGAAACGGTCGCGATTGACCCATTTCGGATTGGCCGGATTGTGGCTGTAATGGCCGCTCCACAGAGCAACGGCGATTTCCGCCATGCCCATCGGCATGCCTGGGTGGCCGGAATTGGCCTTCTGGACTGCGTCCATTGCCAGCGCGCGAATCGCGTTAGCCATTTGAGTGGTGGGGAGCGTAGTTGTCATCGTGGGTCAATCGCGGAAGTATGGAAACTGGTGCAATTCGAGTCGTGCCTGCCTGGCAATGCTGACCGCCGGGCGTGCGCGCTTACTTGCTGAACTAAGTATTTTACCAGACCAAGAGTGTCCGAATTAAAATTGCGCTGCAAACAGGCCCAAAACCAGCGTTTTTGCCTCTCAACCACCGTTTTCAGACCGTTCAGGAACCCCGCATGCCCCGTTTCTTCTGTTCCCAGCCGCTGGCCTTAGGCGCCCTCGTCACCCTGCCCGAGGCGGTGGCCCACCATATCCAGGTGCTACGCCTGCAAGTCGGCGCGGCCGTGACCCTGTTCAATGGCGAGGGCGGCGAGTACACGGCGATCCTGGCCAGCATCGAGAAAAAACGGGTCACCGTGGAATTGAAGGCCTTCAGCCCGCTGGAAGTGGAACTGCCCTATGCGCTGACCCTGGCGCAGGCGCTGCCGGAAGCGTCCAAGATGGACTGGATCATCGAGAAAGCCATCGAACTGGGCGTGGCCGGCTTCGTGCCGCTGGCCGCGCGCCGCTGCGTGGTGCGCCTGTCGGCCGAGCGCGCCGAGAAAAAAATGGCGCACTGGCAAGGCATCATCGTCTCGGCCTCCGAGCAAAGCGGACGCAACCGCCTGGCCCATCTGGGACAGTTGCACGACTTCAAGGACTGGATAGGCCAGCAGGACATGCACAAGCGCGTCATCTTCACGCCGCGCGCCACCCAGTCGCTGCCCGACTGGGCCAGGCACCAGCCGCCGCAGGCGCTGACCTTGATGGTCGGCCCGGAAGGCGGCTTCAGCGAGGAAGAGGAAGAACTGGCCCTGTCCAAGGGTGCGCTGGCGCTGTCCATGGGACCGCGCATCCTGCGCACCGAAACGGCTGGCCTGGCCGCCGTGGCCGCGCTCAACGCCTTGTGGGGCGGCATGTAAGCAGGCTCAGACCGCTCGCCGGCTGAGCATGGACAAGATCCATTTGCATAGCCCGAACTACAGTAGCTCCAACCGTTTATCCTGGAGCGAAGCATGGGCTGGTTCCTCGTTACTATCGTACTGCCCTGTCTGGCGCCGGCAGCTCTACTCCTGCTTATCCGCGTCGTACCATTGCCCGAACCGTGGGCGAATCCGAGACTGATCACCCTGTTCAAAGACGGCCAGCTATGCTGGCTGGCGATGGGTTACTGCGCCTCCGGCCTCTATGAAATCACCGCATCACCCCGCTTTGTGGAACTTTTTTATGCAAATCGGGTCGGATACCTAAGTACCTATTTCATCGGTTTTTTGGTAATTGCCAGCGTCATCGCGACGTTTGGCGCATTATTTCAGACCCCGCTGGAACGTCCTCCCAAGGCGCTTTGGGTTCTGCACTTCAGGACATTCAGCTGCTCTGTTCTGCTGATTTTTGCAACGGCGGGTGCTTACACATATGTCCATTTTTTGGCCAAGTGAAGAAAGAAAAAACATGGGGAAGAAATTTATCGACTGGTGGCGCGGTAGATTCAGCACGGAAGAGCGCGCCAAAGACAGCATTTTTTTTGTGGTCTACGTGGGGATGGCGATCATGCTTGTTCTGGGGATTAAGATCATCCTGATCGCTCTGCAGGATTAAACAAAACGCCGCATTGTTGCCAATGCGGCGTTTTTGATGCTGCGCCCGTTCCAGCCAGAGGCCAGAACGGGTAGATCCATCACGATCAGAAGGCGTAGTTCGCCTTGACGGTGAAGTAACGGCCGCGCGCATTGTGCAGGGTGGAGTTGTAGCCTGCGGTCTGGTTACTGCTGACGCCATTCGGGTCATACGGTGCGCTGACGTCGAACAGGTTCTGGATATTCAGGCCCAGTGTGACATTCTTGATGCCGGTGTAGCTGTACGCCAGGTCGATCGTGGTCCAGCTCGGCACTTCGCAATGCGAGTAGTAGTTCAGGTAATTCGGCACGTTGGCCGAACGGCCGAACTCGCAATAAGCTGGCTCGTAAGGGCCGACCTTGCCGTCTTCCTGTGTGCTGTAGCGGGCCATCAGCGAGATAGGCGCGACATAATTGAGGATCGCGGTCAGATTATGTTTCTGGAAGCTCCAGGTGCTCGACAGCGTGGCACGCACGCGTGGCAGGTCGCCCACGCTGGTGGTGTCGTTGCTGACCGCGCCGTTGGTACCGACCAGATCATACATCGGGTCGCCGTTGGCGGCCGCCTTCTTGAAGTTGAACACATAGGTGTAGTTCAGGCGGCTCGACAGCTTGCCCATGTCGCCAAGGTTGTTGCGCAGGGCCAATTCCAGGTCCACGCCGCTGGTGCGGGTACCGCCGGAGTTGATGTACGGCGTGGCGATACTGATCAGCGGGCCGGAATTTGGAATCACCTTGCCATCGTCGCCGATCAGCCAGGTGCCCTGGTTCTGGTCGCGCTTGACCAGGTATTGCAGGTTTGGATCTTGCAGCACGGCGATGGACGACATCAGGTCGACTTCAGCGTCCTTGCGGATGCGGTAGTAATCCACCAGGATGTCGAAGTCGCTAGTGGGCGAGAAGATCAGGCCAGCGGTGAAGCTCTTCGATTTTTCCGGTTTCAGGTCAGGATTCGACGCGGCAATGCCCGATACGCTTTTCAGGCAATCCTGCGCTTCCGCACCCGGCTTGTCGCAACGCTTCTTGTCTTCGAAGTTATTCAGGAAGTACTGGGTGCCGCCGTTGACCATCTGGGTCAGCGAAGGTGCACGGAAACCTTCCGAATAGGTACTACGCAGCGCCAGCGTTGGCGTCACGGTCCATTTCGCGCCCACTTTTGGCGTGAAGCTGGACTTGAAGCCCTGGTATTTATCGTAGCGGCCAGCGAATTCCATCTCGAAGTTCTTCAGGAAAGGCGTGCGCAATTCCATGAAGGCCGAGTGCACATTACGCTTTGCGTCCGAGTAGGTATTGGCAATGCCGACGATCTCGCCATTCACGCTGAGCGGATCGGGCACGATGTTCATTTTTTCCTGCTTGGCTTCCACGCCAAGGGCCAGGCCCATGGCACCGCCGCCCAGGGAACCGAATTCGGTCGCGCCCTTCAGATCCCATTGCAGGATGCTGGACTTGCCGTCCAGCGTCACATTGCGCGTCACGCCCGGGGTGCTGGCGATGGTGGCCAGCGGTACATTGTTGGCCGCCAGCGTTTGTACGATCGGCAGGTACAGGAAACCTTTGCTCAGCTGGTGGCGCTTGGTCTCGTTGTAGAGAACGCCGGTATCCCAGTCAAAGTTGAAGTTGGTCCCCTTCAGGCCAGCGAGCACACGCGAGGAGGTATTTTCATTGGTGCTGCCGCCAGGCGCATCGACGAAGCGGTAGGCCACCGCCACCGGTACCGGCGTTGCCGTGCCACGGGTCGGGTTGTCGGGATGGTTGACACCCAGAATAGGTTGGAACAAGGTACCCGCGCCGTCTTTCGGGAATACGGTAACCTTGTTGCGGCCATTCATGGTGCGCGACACACCCGAGTACTCCAGTTCAGTCTTGCTGTAGGCAGCTTCGGCAAACGCCGACATATCGTTGTTGATCTTGAATTCGCCGCGCGAGAGCAGGTTGACGGTGCGGTTCTTGCCTTCCGCATCTTCCTTCCTCCAGCCGTCGTAGTTACAGAATTTATTGCCGATCAGCGGATCGTTCGAGCGCATCGGGATCAACGCCGTCGAGCCGGTCAACACGTCGGACGGGTTGCATCCCAGGTTGGCGCCGGCATAGGTGTTGTAGCTACCGCTGCCCAGTGTTCTTTCCTTGTAGAACACCGGAAAACCGCTGACGCCGCTGTAGTAATTGCTCAGGCGGCCGTTCAGGGCGCGGTATTCGTCGGCCTTGACGGCGTTGGCTTCGTCGATGCCGGTACGGTCGCGCTGCGACAGGTCGAAGGCGAGGAAGGCATTGTAGCGGTCCTGGTCCAGATCGCCGAAGCCAACCACGCCATTGACGCCGGAGCGGCCAAAATTGCCATCGCCGTTGCGGCTGGCCTGGGCGGCGATCTCGCCACCCTTGAAGTTACGCTTGGTGATGAAGTTGATCACGCCGGCAATCGCGTCGGAACCGTACACGGCCGAGCCGCCGTCTTTCAGGATCTCGACCCGTTCCAGCGCCGACAGCGGGATCGAGTTCAAGTCATACTGGGTCGACTGGCCGGCGTTCGGGTCGGCGTAGGCGGCGGGCGACATGCGCCGGCCGTTGATCAGAATCAGGGTCGAGGCCGAGCCGAGGCCACGCAGGGAAGCGGTCGCCAGACCCTTGGAGAAGCCGCCGTCGCGCGCATCGACCTGGTTGCTCGAACCGAGGGCCGGGATTTTCGACATCAGGTCGGCCACGCTGACGGCGCCGGTCTGCTGGATTTCTTTCTTGCTGATCACTTGCACGGCCGACGGGGTTTCCGTGGCGGCGCGTTTCAGGTTCGAACCGGTGATGACCACGCGTTCCACGGGTGCATCATCGGCCGCGAAGGCGGTATGGCTCAAGCCAACGCAGCCGAGCAGCGCGATAGCTTTGACGATTAGTTTTTTTTGCACGAAAGACTCCAGCAGGGGGGGATAAAGAACATGGCGGATTTACATTGCCAGATCGTGGCAATGACCGGCACGGCGGTCTTATTATTTATTGCCATATAAGCGCCGAACTGTTGCCACGGCCCGAAGAGTTACTTATAAACAATAGTTGGCATTATAAGTAACAGAAGCAAAACATTGTTCATTTATCCTCTGTTTATTGAAAAACCATCTCGTTTATACAACAACTTCCAAAGCGCGACGCTGCTATGCGACCATCGGCCGGGTCGCTCTCCCCGGGCAACGCTGGCCCTGGGGGCCCCTGCGTGCGTATCGCTGCCGCCGCACATTCGGCAAGCCGTCCCCATGCAGGTAAAATAGCGCCTTAATCAGGCCAGCGTGCTCGTGCGCGCCCTGCCTTCAGCAGAATTTTCCGGAAATAACCATGTTGCGACTGAACGAAGTAAAACTCCCGCTCGACCACCCACCCGAAGCGCTGCAAGCGGCCGTGCTGGCCCGCCTGGCCATCGCGCCCCAGGCCCTGCTTGGCTTTACCGTCTTCAAACGCAGCTACGATGCGCGCAAGCGCTCGGCCATCACCCTGATCTACTCGCTCGACGTCGACGTCACCGACGAGGATGGCGTGCTGGCCAGCCATGCCCACGACAGCCATCTGCTGCTCTCGCCCGACACCAGTTACCAGTTCGTCGCCCTGGGCCAGCAACTGGCCGGCCACGACCATAACGAGCGTCCTGTCGTCATCGGCACCGGTCCCTGCGGCCTGTTCGCGGCCCTGATCCTGGCCCAGATGGGCCTGCGTCCCATCATCCTGGAACGCGGCAAGCAGGTGCGCGAACGCACCGTCGACACCTTCGGCTTCTGGCGCAAGCGCGAGCTGAATCCGGAATCGAATGTGCAGTTCGGCGAAGGCGGCGCCGGCACCTTCTCCGACGGCAAGCTGTACAGCCAGATCAAGGACCGCAAGCATTACGGCCGCAAGGTGCTGACCGAGTTCGTCAAGGCTGGCGCGCCCGAGGAAATCATGTACGTCAGCAAGCCGCACATCGGTACCTTCCGCCTGGTCAAGATGGTCGAGGAAATGCGCGCCAATATCGAGGCGATGGGCGGCGAATACCGCTTCGAGAGCAAGGTCGTCGATCTGGAGATTGAACAGGGCGCCGACGGCGGCCAGGTGCGCGGCCTGACGCTGGAATCGGGCGAGAAGATCGCCACCCGCCACGTGGTGCTGGCCATCGGCCACAGCGCGCGCGACACCTTCCAGATGCTGTACGAGCGCGGCGTGTATATCGAAGCGAAGCCGTTCTCGATCGGCTTCCGCGTCGAACACCCGCAATCGCTGATCGATTCCTGCCGCTTCGGCCCCAGCGCCGGCCACCCCATCCTGGGCGCGGCCGACTACAAGCTGGTACACCACGCCTCCAACGGGCGCGCGGTCTACAGCTTCTGCATGTGTCCGGGCGGCACCGTGGTCGCGGCCGCGTCCGAGCCGGGCCGCGTGGTCACCAATGGCATGAGCCAGTACTCGCGCAATGAACGCAATGCCAATAGCGCCATCGTGGTCGATATTTCACCGGAAGACTATCCGGGCCACCCGCTGGCCGGCATCGAATTCCAGCGCCGTCTGGAAGAGCGCGCCTTTGAACTGGGCGGCGGCGACTACAGCGCGCCGGGCCAGCTGATGGGCGACTTCGTCGCCGGCAAGGCGTCGACCGAATTCGGCAGCGTGGTGCCGTCCTACAAACCGGGCGTACACCTGACCGACCTGGCCCAGGCGCTGCCGGAATATGCGGTGACGGCGCTGCGCGAAGCCTTCCCGGCCTTCGACAAGCAGGTCAAGGGTTACTTCAAGCACGACGCCGTGCTGACCGGCCTGGAAACCCGCACTTCCTCGCCGATCCGCATCAAGCGCCGCGACGACGACCTGCAAAGCCTGAACACGCGCGGCCTGTTCCCGGCCGGCGAAGGCGCCGGCTATGCGGGCGGCATCCTGTCGGCCGGCGTGGACGGCATCAAGGTGGCCGAGGCGGTCGCGCTGTCGATGGCCGCGCTGACCAACAGCTTGAACGCTACAGCCAGCCCGTCTTCTTGAAGCGGTAGTACAGGGTGCAGCACACCGTCACCATGATGCCGACGGCGGCCGGATAGCCATACTGCCAGTCCAGCTCGGGCATGTTCTTGAAGTTCATGCCCCAGATGCCGGCGAAGGCGGTGCAGATCGCGAAGATCGCCGCCCAGGCCGCCAGCCGCTTGTTCACTTCGCCCTCCTCGATCGCCACCATCGACAGATTCACCTGGATCGCCGTGCTGATGGTGTCGCGGATGGTATCGATCGAGGCGTGGATGCGCAGCAAGTGATCGTGCACGTCGCGGAAGTATTCCTGGGTATCGAGGCAGATCGCCGGCACCCGCCCGCCATGCAGCTTGCCCACGGTTTCCAGCAACGGGCTGACGGCGTGGCGCAGGATCATGGTCTTGCGCTTGAGTTCATACAGGCGTTCGATATTGGTACGCTGCGAACCGCGGATGAAGATGCGCTCCTCGATCTTTTCCAGCTCCGTTTCGAGCGCGTCGACCACCGGAAAATAGCGGTCCACCACCGCATCCATCAGCGCGTACAGCACGAAGGCAGGGCCTTGGCGCAGCAGATGCGGTTCCATTTCGGCGCGCGTGCGCACCCCTAAAAAGCCGTGGGCGCTGTTGCGGCGCGAGGACAGCACATAATTCTTGCCGACGAAGATGTCGACCTCGCCCACCGTCATCAAGGAGCCCTGCAACTCCACCGTCTTGACCACCACGAACATCGAATCGCCGTATTCCTCGATCTTGGGGCGCTGCTGGCCGCGCCGCGCATCTTCCACCGCCAGTTCGTGCAAGGTGAATTCCTCCTGCATCACCGCCAGCTCGTCCGGCTGGGCATCGAGCAGCGCGACCCAGACGAAGCATTCCGGCCGCTCCACATAGTCGCTGATCTGCTCCACCGGAATGTCGGCCAGCTTACGGCCATCTTGATACGCAACGCAATTAATCAGCATACAGTTTCCGTCAACAATAAAAAAAAAAGCCCTTGGCTTCCCAGCCAAGAGCTTACTCCAAAGCACTGAAAAACCTGCGTTTTTTAGTCGTCCTTGGCACCATCGATGCCCAGTTCGGCGATCTTGCGGGTGATGGTGTTGCGTCCTATGCCCAGGCGCACGGCCGCGTCGTTCTTGCGCCCATGGGTATGCTTGAGCGCGGTGCGGATCAGCGCCGATTCAAACTGGCGTCCCAGCACGGCCATGACTTCCTGCTGGCCGCCGCTGAGCATGCTGGCGGCCTGCAATTCGAGCAGGGCCAGCCAGCCCTCAGGCGCGCCGTGGCCTGCCGCGCCCGCGTCGACCGCGCCGTTCAGGCTGGCCGGCGCCGCGCCGCCGCCGGCCGCGCTGGCCGCGCCGGTGATCACGGTTCCGTGGTGATTGGCCGGCGCGAACGTTTCGGCCGCAGGCGCGCTGCCGCCGTGCTGTTCCTGGGTCAGCTCCAGCGGCAAGTCCTTGACTTCCACGGTCTGGCCGGGCGCCATCACGGTGATCCAGTTGCACAGGTTTTCCAGCTGGCGCACATTGCCCGGCAAGTCCAGGCCGCTAAGAAATTGCACGGTCGATTCGCTCATGCGCTTCGCTTCCACGCCCAGTTGCTTGGCGCTCTGCACCAGGAAGTGGCGCACCAAAATAGGGATATCTTCGCGCCGCTCCCTCAAACTGGGCAGGCGCAGGCGGATCACATTCAGGCGGTGGAACAAATCCTCGCGGAACAGGCCGTCGCGCACGCGCTGCTCCAGGTTCTGGTGCGTCGCCGTGATGACGCGCACATTGGCCTTCATCGGCTGGTGGCCGCCGACGCGGTAGAAGTGGCCGTCCGACAGCACCCGCAGCAAGCGGGTCTGCAAATCGAAGGGCATGTCGCCGATTTCGTCGAGGAAGAGCGTGCCGTTCTCGGCCTGCTCGAAGCGGCCGCGGCGGGTGGTCTGGGCGCCGGTGAAGGCGCCGCGCTCATGGCCGAACAGTTCGGATTCGAGCAAGTCCTTCGGGATCGCCGCCGTGTTCAGGGCGATGAAGGGCTGGCTGGCGCGCGGACTATGCTTGTGCAGCGCGCGCGCGACCAGTTCCTTGCCGGTGCCGGACTCGCCGGTGATGAGCACCGTCACATTCGATTGCGACAGGCGGCCGATGGCGCGGAACACTTCCTGCATGGCCGGCGCCTGGCCGAGGATTTCCGGAGTCTCCGATGGACCGGACTCGACGCTGGTCTCGCGCAGGCTCTCGTCGAGCGCGCGGCGTATCAGTTCGACGGCCTTGTCGATGTCGAAAGGCTTGGCCAGGTATTCGAAGGCCCCGCCCTGGAAGGCGGCCACGGCCGAGTCGAGGTCGGAGAAGGCGGTAATGATGATGACGGGCAGGCCGGGAAAGCGCGACTTGACCAGTTGCAGCAAGTCCAATCCCGAATCACCCGGCATGCGGATGTCGGACACCAGCACCTGCGGTGTTTCAAATTCCAGCGCGGCGATCGCGTCGCGCGCATTGGCAAAACTTTTGGTGGCGAGATTTTCCCGCGCCAGCGCTTTTTCCAGTACCCAGCGGATTGATTCGTCGTCGTCTACTATCCAGATTGGCTTCATGTGTCGTTGTCTATCCCGCAATTTGGATTTCACAAGGGACTCGGCGCCAGGTTCGCCCGCGCCCGCTTATGGCAGGGGCAGCAAAATCCTGAAATCCGTAAATCCAGGCCGGCTCTCGCACTCGATCACGCCCAGGTGCTGCTGCACGAAGGTTTGCGCCAGCGTCAACCCCAGGCCGCTGCCGCCCTCCCGTCCGGATACCAGCGGGTAGAAAATACGGTCGCGGATCTGGGGCGAGATGCCCGGTCCATTGTCAATGATATGCAAGTCTAATGCCAGCCCGTAGCGGACCTTGGCCAGGGTCACCTGACGCGCCACCCGGGTCTTGAAAACCAGCTCGGCGTCGCCCGCTTCTATGCGTTGCTGCAGCGCCTGAGCGGCGTTGTGCGCGATATTTAACACCGTCTGTATCAGTTGTTCCTTGTCGCCGCGGAACTCGGGAATCGAGGCATCGTAGTCGCGCAGGATGGTCAGGCCGGTGGGGAACTCGGCCAGGATCAGGCTGCGTACCCGCTCGCACACTTCGTGGATATTCACGTCGCCGACGATATGCGGGCGGCGGTGCGGCGCCAGCAGGCGGTCGACCAGGGTTTGCAGGCGGTCCGCTTCCTTGATGATGACCTGGGTGTATTCGCGCAACTGGCCCAGATGCAGCGGCGGCAGTTCCATTTCCAGCAACTGGGCCGCGCCGCGGATGCCGCCCAGCGGGTTCTTGATTTCATGGGCCAGGTTGCGGATCAGCTCCTTGTTGACCTGACTCTGGTCCAGCATGCGCTCCTCGCGGTCCAGCTTGAGGTGCTGCAGATGCTCGCGCAATTCGATCAGCACATGGTCGGACGGGTCTTCCAGCGCCGACACCACGCTGTGCACATGCAGCGGGTCGCGCCCGGCCCGCTCCAGCGTCAGGTCCTGGCGCAGGTCGGAAAAACGGTGCTCGCGCGCCTGGCCGCAGATATTGTCGAGCTCTTCCGGATTGAGGAATTGCGCCGCCAGGGTCTGGCGCGACAGCGCCTTGAGCGAGCTTTCCAGCAGGTTCTCGGCGGCCGCATTGGCGTAGCTGATCAGGCCCTGGCCATCGAGCACCACCACGGCCGAAGCCAGCAGCTCCAGTCCGGCCAGCGCGGCCGGGCGCGCCGCGGCGGCGCCGCGCGCCATCGTGTTCAAGCCATTATTGCTCACTGTCGTCATCGGATATTCGCGATCTCGCGTTTCAAGGCTTCCACATTTTTCTCCGAGCGGCCGATGCTGTCCTTCAGCTGGGCCACCCTTTCCTGGTATTTGGCGTAATTGCGCTCGTCGCCGCGCCGCTCCGGCTCGCCGTTATTGAATTCCTTGCGCAGCTCGCCCAGCTTCTGCTGCTCGCTCTTGAGCTCGTCGGCCAGGATGGCGCGCCTGTCGTTGTCGCGGGCGCGCTGCTCGGCGTTGTCGACCCGCGGGAAATCGGCGGGCGTCGACACGGCCGGGGCCGCGCGCGGCGGGCCGGCCTGCTTGCGCGCGGCCGGCGGCGGCGTGGAAATCGCGCCCGGCACATCGAGCGGACGGCAATGCGGGCCCTTGTTGGCGTCGGTCAGTTCCTTGCGTCCGCTGGCATCGAGGCATAAGAAAATCTGGCCATCGGCATGGGCGGCACTGGCCGCGAGCAAGCCCAGCAGGCCCAGTAAAGACAGCCGCCGCGGCAAGGCGCCGGTACTGCGTGTGATGCGTGTTGTCATTCTCCATCCGTGAGCTGGCTGATCCAACCCGAATATACAACATTCAATAGGAAACCATTCAAAAGAAAACGCGGGGAAAGCCTGCGCTCACCCCGCGTTTTGCGACTGCTCCGCTGGCGCCCTCAGGCGCCGGGCGATTACAGCGAGTAGTACATATCGAATTCAACCGGGTGCGTGGTCATACGCATGCGCTGAACGTCCTGCATTTTCAGTTCGATGTAGGCATCGATCATGGAATCGCTGAACACGCCGCCACGGGTCAGGAACTCGCGGTCTTTGTTCAGTGCATCCAGTGCTTCTTCCAGCGAAGCGCACACGGTTGGGATCAGTGCGTCTTCTTCCGGCGGCAGATGGTACAGATCTTTCGATGCTGCTTCGCCTGGGTGGATCTTGTTGGCGATACCGTCCAGACCTGCCATCAGCAGTGCCGCGAAGCACAGGTAGACGTTGGCCAGTGGATCCGGGAAACGGGTTTCGATACGGCGGCCTTTTGGATTGGCCACGTGAGGAATACGGATCGAAGCCGAACGGTTTTTAGCCGAGTACGCCAGTTTGACCGGTGCTTCGTAGCCTGGAACCAGACGCTTGTACGAGTTGGTACCTGGGTTGGTGATCGCGTTCAGTGCCTTGGCGTGCTTGATGATACCGCCGATGTAGAACAGAGCGGTGTCCGACAGGCCTGCATAGCCGTCGCCGGCGAACAGGTTTTTGCCGTCTTTCCAGATCGACTGGTGCACGTGCATGCCCGAACCGTTGTCGCCAACGATAGGTTTTGGCATGAAGGTCGCGGTTTTGCCATAGCTGTGGGCCACGTTCCAGACCACGTATTTCAGGTTCTGGGTCCAGTCGGCGCGCTCGACCAGGGTCGAGAACTTGGTGCCGATTTCGTTCTGGCCGGCGCCAGCGACTTCGTGGTGGTGTACTTCAACAGGAATGCCCAGCGATTCGAGGATCAGGCACATTTCCGAACGCATGTCCTGGAAGCTGTCGACTGGTGGCACTGGGAAGTAACCGCCTTTGACGGTAGGACGATGGCCGCTGTTGCCGCCTTCGATTTTCTCGCCGGTGGTCCACGATGCTTCTTCCGAGTCGATCTTGACGAAGCAGCCGGACATGTCGATCTTCCAGCGCACGCTGTCGAAGATGAAGAATTCTGGTTCTGGACCGAAGTAGGCGGTGTCGCCCATGCCGGACGATTTCAGGTAGGCTTCGGCGCGCTTGGCGATCGAGCGTGGATCGCGGTCATAGCCCTTGCCATCGGCCGGTTCGATGACGTCGCACTGCATGAACAGTGTGGTCTCTTCCATGAACGGATCGATGTTGGCGGTGTTTGGATCTGGCAGCAGAATCATGTCCGAAGCTTCGATACCTTTCCAGCCAGCGATCGAGGAGCCGTCGAAGGCGTGGCCCGATTCGAATTTGTCCAGGTCGAAGTGCGACACTGGCACGGTTACGTGCTGTTCTTTACCACGGGTATCGGCAAAACGAAAATCAACGAATTTGACTTCGTTGTCTTTTACCATTTTCAAGACTTCTGCGGCTGTCATTGCCATGCGTATCTCCTAAATGAGGGTGTGGGTGAGCCGACCAACTGCTTGCGGAACTACTACACGTCCCCATGCTGCGTGCGACCGAAACTCGTAAGGGATATTAGCAGAAATCGTGCCAGCTATTGATCAGCCCGCATTTGCCGGCGCGTCGTTGAACGCACTGGCAAATGAATCTAAAATCGTCCGAGTCAGCAAAAATACGGTTTTATTGCGCGAGATCATCATTGCACTTAAATGGTGCAATTCTCAAAATTAGCACCAAGTTTGTGCAATCTCAAGGAAATCGGCAATTTTGCATCGTATTGGTGCAGTGACTGCGTCGGCGCGATACGGGCATCTATAATAATCGCAAACTCATTTTGGAACTATGTCATGACCACCATTGCCACTATTCTCGAGCAGGCACGCGCGCGCAACCAGGGCTGGCCCTATGCCGGCGCCGTGACCCCGGCCGAAGCGCAGGCCCTGCTGCTGGCCGACGCCAGCGTCAAACTGATCGATGTACGCACCAATGCCGAGCGTGACTGGGTTGGCAGGGTTGCCATTCCGGATACCCAGCATGGTGCAGTCCAGTGGAGCACCTACCCGGGGGGCGTGGCCAATCCCGAGTTTGTCGCGCAACTGGCCGCTCAGGCACAGCCGGACCAGGTGCTGCTGTTCCTGTGCCGTTCCGGCGTGCGCTCGCGCCACGCGGCCAAGCTGGCCACCGAAAACGGTTATCAGCAGTGCTACGATATTCTGGAAGGGTTCGAGGGCGACAAGGATGGGGCGGGGCATCGCAAGAGCGTCGGTGGCTGGTGCGCTGCCGGCTTGCCGTGGCTGGGGGCGTGATTTCTTGCAGTTTTAAAGCCACGGCGTAACCTTGGACTTCGCCCGCTTGAACCCAAGGCGTAACCCTGGGGGCCTGTCCCGCAGGGACAGGCGGGGCGCAGCCCCTCCCCGGACCCGGCGGGTCAGCCCCCGGCTCTTTGCCTTGGGTTTTGGGATGCCGTCGCGGCCCGCATGCTATACAGGCACCACCTCCGGCACATCAGCACCGCCCTCTTCCGGCGCATCGCCATGCATCAGCACCAGCAAGCGCTGCCGCACAAAATTGATATGGCTACGCAAGCCATACAGCCCATCGGCAAACGACAAGGGAATCGAGATCTGGTTCACCAGCTCCTCGATCTCGTTGAGCCGCTGCAGCTGCACGGCATACACCTCCGCCTTGCGCTCCTCGGGCGCGCTCTCGATCGCCTGCTCCACCGTGCGCAACTGCCCATACCAGCGGTAGACGCGCGAGCGGATGCGCCACACATACAGCGGCGGCACCACCTTCGACAGCGGCAGGATCAGCGCGCCCAGCGCCACCACCAGCACCCACATGCGGTCAAAGAAATTGGCCAGCCAGAAGGTCATATAGCGCTGCAGGAAAGGCGGCCCATCCTTGTAATACTTGGCCGCCTCGCCGGCGACGGGAATCTCGGTGTACTTGGCGGACGGGAACTGGCCCTGCTGCTGGAACCAGCCGGCCCCGCCATGGATGCCGCTGGCCGCCTCGACGAACAGCTCGATCAGGGCCGGATGCAGATCCTCGCGCGCCACCAGGGTGGCGGTCGGGGCGATCAGATGGTAGTTGCGCGAGGGCAGATCGCGGCCGAAGTCGACAATGCCACGCGGCAGCACCACATGGCTGAGGAAGGGCAGTTTGCGCGCATACGCCTCGGCCTGGCTGAAGTTGAACAGGCGGATGCCCGGCGTTTGCAGCAGCATCTGGATCAGCGGCGCTTCCGGCGCCGAGCTGAACACGATGCCGTCGATGCGCCCTTCCAGCAACTCCACCGTGGCCGGCGTGTTCGCCAGCGAACTGGTGCTGACATCGCCCGGCTCCAGGCCGTTAAGCGCCAGCAACTGCTTGAACAGGCGGGGCGCGCCCGCCCCTTCCGGTCCCAGATTGATCTTCAAGCCCTTCAGCTGGCTCAGTTCGGTGACGGGTTTCTTCTTGTTCTCGCGCAGGAACAGCCAGACCGGCTCGGTAAACAGGCTGCCCAGCGAGACCAGGCCTTCGCGCTCGGCGGCGGCCTCGTCGGTCGAGCCGCTTTGCACGAAGGCGATATCGACCTCGCCCTGCTTGAGGCGCTGCAGGTTTTCCTGGGAACCCTGGGAGGGCTGCAAGGCCACTTTGACGCCGTGGCGCGCCAGCGCGGCCGCGTATTTCTTGCCGAAGGCGTCGTAGGCGCCGTTGTCCTGACCGGTCGACAGGCGCACATTGCGCGGCGGCGTGGGGTCGACCAGCCAATAGGCGAGCAGGCAGGCGGCGGCGATCGCCAGCACGGTGGGCGCGGCGGTCGCGAGAAGATCACGCACAGAGAACTGGCTGAACTTGAGGATTTTGTTCATCGTATGGCGCATAGGTTTCATGGGCTGATACGATGCCAACAAATGGGTAATTAAGCAAGGGCGGCACGGAATAGCGCGGGGGACGCGGGAATTGGCCGGTGTGCGTGAAGGGGCCGGCTGCTCATTTAAAACCCAGGGCGTAACCCTGGGGTCTGACCCGGCGGGTCAGACCCCGGCTCTTTGCCGTGGGTTCTAAGGGTGTAGCGGCGCGCTGCCGTTTTAAAGGCGTAGCGGCGCGCTGGCTTTGTTTAACCGCCGCACTGCTGCAGCGGCACGCTGCCCGCGGCGCTGGCCGGAATGGCGGTGGGCTTCAGGCCGGAGGCCGGCGCAGCGCCGCCCGCGGCGGCCCCGGCGGCCCCCAGCGTCGCCGCCGTCTTCAGCAAGCCCCCCTTGGCCACCGGATTCGGTTCGATCAGCGGCATCAGGCTAGGCGCCAGCACCACCAGCAGCTGCACCGGCAAGGCGCTGGTGAAGTCGTAATGCTTCGCTTCCGGCCCGTGCACATAGGCCGTCATGCTGCCGAAGAAGCGCTCGCCGATATTGAACACGAAGGTCGCCGAACGGTTCACATAGCGCGACTCGATCAGCCGTCCGCCGCCACCATAGACGTCGAAGCGCTGGTCGCCGGTGCCGGTCTTGCCGCCCACGGGAATGTTTACGCCATCCGAACCGACGAAGGCGGTACGCACCCGCTTGGCGGTGCCGTCCGACACCACGCCGCGCACGGCATCGGCCACCACGCGCGCCACTTCCGGCGCCAGCACCTGTTCATTGTTGCTGGCCTTGCCGCGCGTGAGCAAGGTTTCGTATGGCGTGCCCGAGGCGAAGTGCAGCGAGGAAATGCGCTGGCTGCCCTTGCGCACGCCGCCGTTGACGATGATGCCCATCAGCTCGGCCAGCGCGGCCGGCCGGTCGGCCGAGGCGCCCAGCGTGGTCGCATACGAGGGCACCAGCGAGTCGAAGGGATAACCCATTTTCTTCCACTGGCGATGGATCTCGGCAAAGCCTTCCATTTCCAGCAGGCCGGCGATGCGCTTGTCCTGCGCATGCTTGTGGTGGGTCTTGAACAGCCATTGATAGACTTCCTGGCGTTCCTTGTCGGAAGCGGCCATCATCGCCGACAAGGTCGCGTCCTGATGGCTGCGCATATACGCGACCATCCACAGTTCCAGCGGATGCACGCTGGCCAGATAGCCGCGGTCGGCCAGCGACCATTTGTCGATGCCGTACTGTTCGTAGAGCTTGCTGACGCGTTCGGCCGGCACCTCGTTCTGCGACGGCAGATTGTCTTTCAGGAAGGTGGCGAACTGCGCTTCGGTAGCCTGCGGATACAGGGTGCGGTAAATCACCGCCAGGCGCACCGGCGTGCTGCGGATATTGGCCAGCAGCACCTTGTCGAGTTCATCCGGCTTCTTGCCCTTGTACTTGCCGTAGAAGCGCGCCAGGAACTCGCGCCCTTCCTTGTCGGCGAAGCGCGCCAGGTAGCCGGCGCGGCGCGGATCGTCCGAGTCCGACAGCAGCGAGGCCGAGGAACCCGGGGTCTGGAACATATAGAACTTGGCCACGTCGCGCATCAGGCGCACGAACACCAGATTGGTCGAATGGCGCAGCGCCTCGGTCACGGTCAGGATGCGGCTGTCGTCATCCTTGGAGAAGTTGCCGAAGTGATGCAGGCCGCCGCCGGTGAAGAAACCCTCGCCCGGATTGCCCGAATACTTGCGCTCCATGGCCGCGTCCAGCATGGGCCGCAGCTCGCGTCCGCCCTTGTCCAGCGGCAGGGCCTTGAAGTATTCCACGCCCCATTGCGACAGCTTGTCCTGCGGGTCGATGATGACCTTGCCCAGCGCGGCGCCGTCCATGTCCTTGTATTTCTTGTGCAGCTGGTCGACGATATCCAGATAGGTGACCAGGGTGCGCAGCTTGGCGGTGGAACCGAGGTCCAGCTTGGCGCCCTCGTTGATGTCGAGCGGCTGGTCGTAATTGTCCGTCTGCAGGCGCAGCAGATTGGTCTGCTCGCCCTTTTCCAGCAAGGTGAAGCTGTACACCACATTGGCCGGGTCGCCATTGCCCAGCATGCCCTTGCCGGTCAGGCCGGCGGCCTTGGCGCGCTCGGGGTCGCGCAGGTCGCGCAGCACCTGGGTGACGGCGCGCTGCGCCTGGGCGTCGAGCGTGCTGACCACCGACAGGTCCAGGCGGTCGAGGTTGTACATGCGGTTGTCGCCCAGCAGATTGGCCAGGTGGGTGCGGATCGCGTTGGACGCCTTGCGCGTGACAAAGCTCATCGGCGGGGCCGACTGCACGCCCGAGCCGGTGGCCGGATGCAGGCGCACGGCCAGCGCGGCGTCGCGCAGGGCCGGCGTGATCACGCCATCCTGGGCCAGCACGCGCAGATGGCTGTTGGACAGGGTTTCCAGGTCGGCCGCGCCATCGCCCAGGTAGTAACTGGGACGGCGCTGGGCGATCATCAGGCTGAGCGCTTCCTTGAATACCAGGGCGCTGCCGGGCTGGTCCATCTTGCCGCTGAGCAGACGGTTGACTTCATCGAAATCGCGTCCATACCAGACCCACATGCCGTCGCCGATACCGTTGACTTCGCCATAGCCGGGCTTGGCCGACAGCGGCACCGTGTTCAGATAATCGACGACGATCTGGCGCCGCACCTGCGAGGTATCCTCGCCCTGCTGGTAGGCGCGCAGGCTGGCCGAGACCATCTGCTGCAATTTGTCCTTGAGCGAGCTGGTGCGCCCTTCCGGCGAGTGACGGTATTTCTCGATCTGGGTCGCCAGCGTGCTGCCGCCGGCCGGCCGGTGGCCGCCGCTGATGGTGCTGACCGATTTTTCCAGCACCGCCTTGCTCAGGCGGTCCCATTCGACGGCCGGATTGCGTTTCGGGTACTTGTTGTCGAGCAGTTCGCGGTTCTCGATGAACAGCAGGCTGTTGACCAGCGCCACCGGCGCCTCGCCGAACTTGCCGTACACCCGTTCCGGATAGCTGGCGGCGAACAGCGGCTGGGCGCGGCAATCGTAGATCGCCAGGCCGGTCTTGGTTTTTTCGCGGAAGGTGGTAAACACGCCCATATCGGCCAGTTCGATCATCTTCGGCGAGAAGCGTGCCTGGGCCGTCACCGCATAATCCCTGGCACGCAGCTTGCCAAGGTAGTCGGGCATATTCGCGTAGCCGAGCCGCTCGTCATACGGGCTGTCCTTGGGGAAGCGGATCGCATTGCTGATGCCCGGCTCCACCTTATAGGTCAGCTTGCCCACCAGGCCGGAAAAGAACTGGGCCTGCAGGTCGGAACTGCGGGTTTCGTGCACGCCCCACCAGACGCCGAAGGACAGCAGGATCAGCAGGATCAGCAGGAAGCCGTTGCGCGCGCGCTTGCGCGCACGCGGCTTTGCCGGCGGCGCATCAGGCGCATGCGCAGGCTCGTGGACGGGCTCGGACTCGGGCTGAGCCTGGGCCAGCAGGGCGGAAGTGTCGGAATTATCGTTTTGCATGGGAGTTGGGACGGCGCGCAAATGTCGGCCTCGGCCATAACCGATCGCTGCCGCCCCGGCACGCAACTTGCGCACCGCGCGTACAACGAGGCGGGGCCGGCGGAAACGTCGATTGCTTAACATATTGTTCAAACCGGTCATTCGTGTGTTTCAGTGATACTGACTGCCATTTCTTACGAGTACGAAGCCCGCACACGCTGGGATCTGGAGTGAGCGCTTTCGTCTGATGCCGATCTCAATCGATCGCGCGAAAAAAGCTTCCGCGCTTGCCATCCATTGCACCACATCGGCGTCGCGCCAACGGTGCGGACCGCAGAAAAAATGCGCTTGGTAGTTTATTTTCGCAAAAAAACAACGGCGTTCTTCCTTCCGAAAGAACGCCGTCCAGTCCGCTTTCGCGGCGGCTGTTTTTTACAAAGCGCGATACTCGACCTTGAGCTTGTCGAGTTCACCACAGAGTTGCAAAAATGCTTGCGCGGTCTGGCCCGGTTCGCCCTTGACGCCCAGTTCGATATGCCGGCGCGTAGTGGCGTCGCCCACGCTGGGCAGGCTGAACACCTTGACCAGGGGGAACTGCTGCTCCAGCGCCACCATCAGCGGCGTCAGCGCCGACTCGGCCGCCTCGAACACCAGCAGCGCCTGCTCGATGCGCGGCTCGCGGTTGAACAGATCGGCGTACTGGGTGTCGAGCACCCATTCGATCATCGGCCAGGCCATCACCGGGAAGCCCGGCACGAAGTAATGGCGCTGCAGCGCGAAGCCGGCCACATTGTTGTAGGGATTCGGAATCAGCGCCGCGCCTTCGGCAAATTCCGCCATCTTCAGCCGGTGCAGATTCTCCGCCGAGTTCAGGTCGGCCGGATGGCCGCTCTCCTCGCCCATCTGCACGATGCGCTGCTGGATGTTCTGCTTGCCCTGCGCGTGCAGGCGCAGCGGCAGGCCCAGCGCGTCGGCCGCGGCCTGGCGGGTGTGGTCGTCCGGCGTGGCGCCGATGCCGCCGCAGCAGAACACGATGTCGCCGCTGGCGAAGGTGCGTTTGAGCGTGGCGACGATGCGCGCCGGGTCGTCGCCCAGCACCTCGGCCCAGCCCAGTTGCAGGCCGCGCGCGGCCAGCAGTTGCACCACCTTGGGGAAGTGCTGGTCGACCCGCCTGCCGGACAGGATTTCGTCGCCGATGATAATGAGTCCGATCGCCATGGTATATGCCTTGTCTGATACAAAAGGTGGTTGATAGGGGGAGCAAGCTATACGGATCGCGTATCGGCTTGTTCAGCAACAAGTTCTTTCAGCGCGGACGGGATCGCCGCCTCACGCGCGCGCAGCGTCGCCAGCGCCTCCAGGCAATAATAAGTGAACCACAGGCCGGAGAAGATAAACACCAGCACATACAGCCAGATCGACAGGGCCGCCAGGAAAGGCATCATGAACAGCAGCGACACGGTGCCGCCCACCCAGATCAGGCCGGGAATGGCGCCGGCCACGCCCGAGGCCACGCCGATCGCCAGCAAGGGCCAGCGGTGCTCATGCTGGATGGTGGCGCGCTCCTCGGCACTGGCGTATTCGGCCAGCGCGTCGTAAGCCATCACGCGGCTGCTCATCCAGCCCCACAGCAGCGCATGCACCACCAGCGCCAGCGGCGGAAAACCATACAGCGGCATCGTCAGCAGCCAGACCGCGATGAAGATCGCAAACGTGCGCAGGGCCGTCAACACGCTGCCGGCCAGGCTGCCGCCATGCTTCTGCTGCAGTTGCGCGAAGTGGCGCGCGCCCACCAGGCGCTCGACCGCCGGCATCGCCGCCACGCCGATGAAGATCAGCGCCGTCAAGATCATCAGCGGCAGCAGCAGCAACATCGCGATGAAGGGCACGATCACCGTTTTCAGCGCGCCCAGACCGAGCGCGGCCAGCGTGCTGCCGCTGACCTGGAACAGGCCATACTCGGTGAACACGGCTTGCAGATAATCCATCAGCGGCTGTATGCCCATATACAGCAGGCCGGCCCACAACAGCACCGACAGGACGAAGGGCAGCACGCTGAGCATCACCACACGCAAGCTCATTTGCGCTACCAGCGCGCGCCCGTAGGCCCGCATTATTCCAGCTGTTGCTCCCATCAAGAACGCTCCTTGCTCATGAATTCCACCATACGTTTCAAACCCCGCCATTGCTGGGACCAAAAGCTGTTTCCGTAATCGCGCCCGGGACGCAGGCTGCCATCGGCCTGCTTGCGCGCCAGCTGGTCGCGGATGCCGGTCGGCTCGAACACCGGCCGGAAGTTCGCCGTGCCGAACAGGATATCCCACAGCGGCAGCAGCACGGCGAAATTGCAGCCGCCCAGCGTGCCCTTGCCCTGCGATTCATGGCCGACCCCGATCGCGTGGTGCATGCGATGATAGCGCGGCGACACCAGCAGGCGCTCGCCGATGGCGCCGAAATGCAGGCGTACATTGGCATGCTGCAGGCTTTGCAGTATCCGCGCGATCGACACCAGCAACACATACTGCTGCGGCTGCACGCCGATCGCCAGCGCCACCAGGCCCATATAGACGTCGCGCAGCAGATCGTCCAGCAGATGGTTGCGGTTGTCGCTCCACAGATTCATGTTCCGCTGGCTGTGATGCAGGCTGTGCAGGCCCCACCACCAGCTGAACTGGTGCGAGGCGCGGTGATACCAGTAATCGAAGAAATCCAGTACCACGAAATACAGCACGAAGCTGGCGAAGGGACTGATGCCGGGCCAGAAGGTTTCCAGATTGACCGGATGGATATTCTCCAGCCGCAGCAAGGCAGCCAGGCTGTCCAGCAGCGGATCGAGCGTGAAGAAGATCAGCACCGAAAACAGACCGACCCGGTGCAGCACGGTGTAGACAAAATCGTTCCAGCGCGCGCGGCTGTCGCTCAAGGCATGCACGGGAATCAGCGCCTCCATCGGCCGCAGCACCAGGAACAGCAGCAGCAATTCGCCCATGCCGGTCAGCAGCCACTCGGTGCCTTCGAAGGCTTCTTCGGTGAATTCGCCCAAGCCCAGGCTGTAGATCAGTGGCTGGATCAGGGTTTCAAACAGCCAGCCCTGGGCGTTGCCGAAGCAGTCGATCAGGAAGGGGATCATGGCTGCCGTGGCTGGAACAACTGACGGTAATCGGGATGGCTGCGCAAGGTGGCGAAACAAAAGCCTTTGTCGCGCAAACCGACGATCAGGGGTTCCAGATTGGCCGGCGCCCACGGGTCCTGGCGCGACCAGATGCCCATATGGGCCAGGAAGATGTCGCCGTCGCGCAGCGCGCCCAGGGATTTTTTCAGCAGGGCCGCGTTCGGATGCGTATCGCTGGACAATTCATCGCCCGAGAAACCGGCCGCCGACCAGGGCACGTGGGCATAGCCGCAAGCCTGGCCGGCGGCCAGCGAGCGCGCCGACACCTTGCCGCCCGGCGCGCGCCAGATCGGATCGAGCGCGCGGCCGGTCAGTTGCGCAAAGCGCTGGTCGCTGCGCTTGATCTCGGCGCAGTAGTCGGCGCCGCTCCATTGCTGGCTCTGGCCGGCGTGGGCGCCGAACTGCGGCTGCACCACGAGGCCGCCCTGCCCGCCGTCTTTTTTCCAGTACACATGATCGAAGGTATGCGAACCGAAGGCATGGCCCTCGGCCACGCGCGCCTTCCAGTAAGCGGCCCAGGACGGGGCTAGCGAATAATCGCCGCGGGTGGTTTTTTCGTTGGCCAGGAAGAAGGTGGCCTGCACATGGTGGCGCTTCAGCACCTGGGCGATCAGCTCGGCCTGCGACTGGTTGCCGGTGTCGAAGGTCAGGTAGATGGTGCCCTGGCAGGCCGGCGCCGGAGCCGGAGCCGACGCAGAGGCCGACGCAGCGCCAGCCCGCGCGGCCGCTGCGGCGCAAGCGCACGCCAGCAGCGCCAGCAAGCTGGCGCAGGCGGCACGCCGCGCTAGTCCGGGGCGATGCATCAGCGGGCTGCGGCGTTGGCGAAGAACACGCCGTGCGGCGAACGCCCCACCGGTATCATCTTGGTGATCTTGCGGGTGACCAGGTCGATCACGGCCACTTTCTTGATCCAGCGCTGGGTGACCCACATGGTCTTGCCGTCGGCGCTGATTTCCATGCAGTCGGGACCGCCCGGCACATTGATCATGCCGACGTTTTCCAGCGTCTTCTGGTCGATGATATTGATCGAGTTCGAGACCCGGTTCGACACATAGGTGTGGCGTCCGTCGCCGGCGGAGCGGAAGTTGTGGGTGCCGGCGCCAGCCTTGATGCGCTTGACCGTCTTCTGGCTGCGCCAGTCGATCACTTCCACATAATCGCTGCCCATGATGCCGACCAGCAGATACTTGTCGTCCGGCGTCATCGCGATGCCGGCCGGCAGCTTGCCCACCGGGATGGTCCACTTGACGCTCTGGCTGGCCAGGTCGATGGCGCTGACCTGGTCGCTGCCCTGCTGGGTGATGAAGGCCATGGTGCTGGCGGCGTTGAAGGCCATGTGGCTGGGCAGCTTGGCCAGCGGGATGCGCTTGGCCAGGCTCAGCTTGCTGCCGTCGTAGCGGTACAGATCGATCCGGTCCAGCCGCAGCGAATTGGCGATGAACCATTTCTGGTCGGGCGAAAAACCGATCTGGTAAGGGTCGAGAATATCCTTGATGGTGCGCTGCACCTGGCCCGTTTTCGGGTCGAGGAAGATCAGCTCATTGCCCACCGAGCTGGCCACGATCAGGGATTTATTGTCCGGCGTGGACATCAGGTGGTGCGGTTCCTTGCCCACGGCGAAGGTGGACAGGTCTTTGAAGGTGGACTGGTCCAGCAACTGGACGGTGGCGTCACGGGAATTGAGCACTACCACGACATTGGCCTGTGCTGCGGACATGGCCGCGACCAGACAGGCACTGGATACTGCGATACAACGGAGACTGCGGAGCATGTAAACAATCGCGAATAAGAGCAAAACGTTATTCTACGTGCAAAAGCCGTCCACATGGCGCTTTAGAACCGCTTGCTCTACAATTGCTGCCTGTCCCTGATTGACGATCCCTCTTTTTCATCCCGCACCCAAGGAAAATCATGTCCACTATCACCACCGATTCCGGCCTGCAATACATCGAACTGACCGTCGGCGAAGGCGCCGAAGCCAAAGCCGGCCAGAATGTCTCCGTGCACTACACCGGCTGGCTGCGCAACGACGACGGCACGAAAGGCGCCAAATTCGATTCGAGCAAAGACCGCAACGACCCCTTCGAGTTCGCCCTGGGCGCCGGCATGGTCATCCGCGGCTGGGACGAAGGCGTGCAAGGCATGAAAGTGGGCGGTTCGCGCCAGCTGATCATTCCTGCCGAACTGGGCTACGGTTCGCGCGGCGCCGGCGGCGTGATCCCACCGAACGCCACCCTGATCTTCGACGTCGACCTGCTCGGCGTGTAATTCCCCCGCGCCGGTCAGCCCGCCATGGTTCAGCGCTGCCAGTTCCTGCGCAGCGCCGCCATTTCGGCCTTGGCATCGAGCATGCCGCCGGCGATGCGCTGATCGATCGCTTCCATCAGCGCGCCCGGCACCTGGGTGCCGGCCTGGTGATAATTGCCCATCTGCGGCTGCGGTTTGGGCTGCTGCACCAGCAGCGGAATACGCCATTCCTGCCCCAGCCGGCAAGCCAGCCCGTTCAGGTCCTGGACCGTGCCCGGCAAGGTAAACGTCCTGCAGTAATTTCCCTCGGTCGACAGAAAAGTCAGCCCGACCCGCACTTCGGCATCGAACTGCGAGGCCCCGCCCGGCTGCTGCGTGAGCGCCGTGGCCAGTTTGCCCTGGGCCGCCAGGGCGCCATCGCGCCCGGCCAGCAGGCCGGCGCCGGCCGATTCTCCAGCCCAGCCCGGCTGCCAGCGCGCCAGGCCGAACTTGCCTGCCGCCACTCCCAGCACCAACACCACTCCAAGCATACTCCATTCCAGCCAGCCCCAGCGGCGCCTGCGCGCCTTGCGCACCGCATTTTGCTGGGCCGCCCGGCTCGCGCGCACGGCCGCCAGTTGCACCACCTTGGCCGGCCGCCGGGCCGTCGCCCGCCCCGCGCCGGGGCTGGCCGACACATCGGCCAGCTCGGCGCCGGCGTGCTCGGGCATGCCGTGGTCGGCGGCCGAGGCGAACAGCTCGGCCCGCATCGCGCGGTGCTGGGCCACGCGCCGCGCCACGCCGGCGTCATGCAGCATGGCCAGTTCGATCGCGCGCCGGGTCGCCTCGTCCAGCTCGCCGTCGGCATAGGCGATCAGGGTATCGTCCGAAAAGCTCATGGTGAAGTCCTTGTCCAGTCCGGTTACCGCCGCTGCCGCGCTTTGGCCAATATGTTCTTTATATGGCAGTCGCGCGATCAATACAAGCCCTGTTCCAAGCGGGCGCACGCCGCGCCGGCCGCCGCAAAGCCCGCCGCCACAGGGTAAAAGCGACCGCGCGGCG
Organism: Oxalobacteraceae bacterium; assembly: GCA_013284265.1. GTDB lineage: Bacteria > Pseudomonadota > Gammaproteobacteria > Burkholderiales > Burkholderiaceae_D > Rugamonas. The sequence continues at coordinate 54,143 of JABTBR010000048.1, forward strand.
TGGCACACTAACTACTGTATGGTTTCCTGCATTCAGAATCTTCTTACTTTTTGCAATATTTATGCTAATCTGCGCGCTCTAATAACCAAGGAGGTAGTAATGAAAAAAGGCGAATTGATTGCAGAATTTGCGAAACGCACTGAAGTGTCCGCTGCTGCCGCCAACGGTGCGGTGAACACCCTGATTGCCATCATCACGGAACGTCTGAAAAAAGGCGACACCGTCGGCATCACCGGCTTCGGCACCTTCTCCGTTGCCAAGCGCGCTGCACGCAAAGGCCGTAATCCTGCAACCGGCGAAGCGATCAAGATCGCTGCGTCGAAAACTCCAAAATTCTCCGCTGGCGCGACCCTGAAAGCCGCTGTCAACCCGAAGAAGAAGTAAGCCCAGACGGTATCAGTGCCCGTACGGGCACCGGAAACGGCGGCGCGGTGACTGGTCCAAGACCGTCGCCGGCCGCCGTTCTGTTTTATGCGGCCTGCGCTTCATCCATCAATGCCAGCAGCACCAGCTTTTCAAACTCGGGCGCGAAGCGGGCTATCACCCGGTCCGGATCGGTGATCAGGGCGTCGTCGGTCACGATGCCGAACTGCACCCCGCCGTTGTAGCTGAGGATGGACACGCCCAGGCCGATATCGCCGGACTGCGGCACCCAGAACATCACCTGGTCGAGCTGGCTGCCGGCCAGGTACAGCGGCGTCTGCGGACCCGGCACATTGCTCATCACGGCGGTGGCCTTGCGGGTAAAGTAGTTCTGGATCTCGTTCTGCACCTGTTTCGGCGTCGCGCCCAGCACGCCCAGCACCGACATCGCCACCAGCGCGGTATAACTACCCTTGAGTTCGTTCATGCGCTTGCGCACCTCGTATAGGCGCGCCACCGGGTCTTCCATGCCCACCGGCAGCACCAGCGGCACCAGGCCGAAGGCGTTGCCCAGCTTCTGCTGGCCGCTGGCCTTGCGCAGATTGACCGGCACCATCACCCTGACTTCGCAGTCAGGCGCGACCGCATCGCCCTTGCCGCACAAATAGGCGCGCAGCGCGCCGGCCACGCTGGCCATCAGCACATCGTTGATCGAACAGCCGTAGGCTTTGCCTATCGTCTTGACTTCGGCCAGGGGCAGCGGCTCGCTCCAGGACACGTGTTTCTTGCCGTTCGGCTTGCCCTTGAAGCGGGTCGGGCTGTCCGCTTCCATCAGCGTCAGCTTGAGCGCGTCGGCCGTCAGCTGGCCGGCGGTCTGGCCGATCGCGCCGATTTTCTCGCCCATCTGCGGGAGATCGCTCCACATGCGGAAAGACTTCAGCCACAGCGCCGACGACAGCTTGATCGCCTTCACGCTGGCGGCCGTGACCGGCATCAGGATCTGCTCCCAGGGATTGGCCTCGGCCGCCTCGATGGCGTGCTCGGACAGCGGATGGGGCTGGGCATCGGGATGGGCGCCGAACATCGACATGAACACCCCCACCAGCGCCACGCCGTCGGCGATGCAGTGGTGGATGCGGATGATCAGGGCCTGGCGGATCTGGCCATCCTCGCCCACGCAATCGTCCACCAGGTGCATCTGCCACAGCGGCAGATGCGGGGCCAGCGGCTGCTGCGACAACTGGGCCACCAGCTTTTGCAGCACCGGCTTGTTGCTGGCGCCGCCAGGCGGAACATCCAGCGCCAGATGCACCACATGGTCGTCCAGGTCGACCGGCTGCTCCTGCCACCAACTACCCGACAGGTCGGTAACGACCCGGCTGCGGAAACGGGAAAAGGCCAGGAAGCGCGTGGTCAGCGCCTCCTTCAGGCCGGCGCTGCTGATCGGCTTGCTGAGCATGGCGACGCCGACAATCATCATCAGATTGCTGTCCGAGTCCATCCTGAGCCAGGCCGTATCCACGGTCGACATCTTTTTACGGCCAAAAGCGGACAGGGCTTTGGACAACATTCGAGCATCTCCTCTAAGGTTTGGGGGCGTTTTGTGTGCGTTTTGTTTGTATTATGTCGTGTAACGAGCATGTCAACGTGCTAAGAATCTAGTGACATTACTCTAGCTACAACACTTTCAAATCCCAGGAGATGGTATGAGTTTACAAGAACAATTCCAGCAGGCCCAGCTCGACTCGAAGAGCCTGTCCGAGCGTCCCGACAACATGACGCTGCTGAAGATCTATGCCCTGTTCAAGCAGGCGTCGACCGGTGATGTGGAAGGTTCGCGTCCGGGTTTCACCGACATGGTCGGCCGCGCGAAGTTCGATGCATGGGATGCGCTCAAAGGCATCTCGCTCGATGAGGCCAAACAGCAATACATCGATCTGATCGAAGAACTGAAGGGCTGATCGCCCTGCGCAAGTCTGTACTACTACCGCTGGCGCGCCCGCGCCGGCGGTATTGCCTGCTACCGGCCCGGCCGGCAAACTAGCCGGCAAACACCTTCTGCATGTTTTCCGTCACCTTGCGTTCGATCTTGTCCGAGAACGCGCCAAACAAAAATCCCAGCTTGATCTGCATCTGCGCCTGATGCTTGTGCAGCGTCAGCGAACCGCTCACGCCGCTGCGCTCGAATGTCAGCACATCGCCTTCCCACGCACACGCCAGGTCGAATTCCGCCGCCATCTGCTCGGCGACTTTTTGCGCCGCTTCCCGGGCTTTCTTCGGGCTCAGGTGGTGTTCCTGAACGATGTTGATGTCAGCCATATGGCCTTCCTTTCAAAATAAACACAGGCGACATCATGCCAGTTGAGCCGCCCCGGCGCCAGTGCGGCGCCGCGTTCGCCCTTGTTCGCCCGGCTTCGCCGAAGTTTGCGCTCCCCCTGCGCCATCTTTGTGCTGGCGCAAACGGGACGCCCGCGCATGGCGCGACCATAGTCGTTCCGGCCGCCCCCGGGCGCGCTGTCCCCACGCCAGCGGCGCACCGCGGCTGCCGCCGGCCTGGCGCTGGCCCAGCCCCTGCCCAGCATGTTCTCGGGAGAATTCACCATGGATCAAAAAGTCATAGTCCCGGTCGAGGCGGTGCTGACCAAATGCGTGGCGCTGCCGGTCGGCTATGTGCCCACCCCCTCCGCCCCCTACCGGCTGCACCGCAAGACCGCCCAGCTGATCCAGCAGCCCGCCATGCCGCGCCTGAAGGAAGCGGGCGCGCCGGCCGTACAGGCGGGCGCGCCGGCCGGCGCCCGCGTGCTGATCTGGAAACAAGACCCCTCCGTCACCGACATGGGCACGCGCAAGAGTTTCCTGCCCGGCGTGATCCTGCAAGGCCCGCGCGACGCGCGCATCATCAACGGCAGCCCCGGCATCGCCCCGGTCAGCCCCAACAGCTTCGGCGACTTCATCCTCTCGCCCAATACCGACCAGTTCGACGCCGTGCACACCTTCGCCATCGTGCGCCAGACGCTGACCATGTACCAGCGCGCCCTGTCGGCCGGGGCCAGCGACGCCCCCGTGCCCTGGCAATGGAATAGCGGCAGCAACACCGCCCCCGTCAAGATCTTCCCGCACGGCCTGCCCAATGTGATGAACGCCTATTACAGCCGCTCCGAAAAAGCGCTCAAGTTCGGCGACTTCATTCCCAGCGGCGCCACCGAGCGCATGTACACCTGCCGCTCGCTCGACATCGTCTCGCACGAAACCGGCCACGCCGTGCTCGACGGCCTCAAGCCCAACTGGATCCTCAACAGCAATCCGCCGCAAACGGGCGGCCTGCACGAATCCTTCGGCGACCTGACCGCGATCTTCCTGACCCTGTCCCAGTTCGACCAGGTCGAGGCCGTGATCGCCCAGACCAAGGCCGACCTGCACGACAAGACCTTCCTGGCCGACATGGCCGAACAGTTCGGCCTGGCGCTGGGCCGCGCCAACGGCTTGCGCAACGCCGACAACGACCTCAAGCTGTCCGAGGCCGGCGACGAGGTGCATGCGATTTCCCAGGTCTTCACCGGCGCCATCTACGACATCCTGGCCGACATCTTCAGCTTCGAGCGCCAGCCCGGCCGGCGCGACGACGCCGCCGTGCTGCATGCGGTCGGCGACTATCTGCGCAGCCTGCTGATCCGCGCCATCGTCGCCGCCCCCGACGTCGGCGCCAGCTTCGCCGACGTGGCCAATGCCATGCTGACCATCGCCAGCGCCGACGGCAAGCCGGTCGACTACCGCAACTTCATCCGCAACCGCTTCAGCTTGCGCGAAGTGCTGGTCTCGCCCACCCCGCTGAACGAAAACCACCTGGCCGGCCTGGCGCTGGCGGCCGGCGTGCAAGACGCGCCCGGCGCCGTGCAGGACCGGCGCGCCTGCTGCGGCACCATGAACCACGCCGACTATGCCGACCTCGAAAGTGTGCTGGAGCGGGAACGTTCGGCGCTGGCCATGTGGTGCCGCAATTACGGCAACCATGGCGGCAACAACGAGGGCAATGGCCATGGCGACTGGCAGGAGCCGTCCACCACCGGGGAAGCCGGCATGGCGGGCCGGCCCTGAGGCGGCGGCACCCACATCCGGGGGG
>JABTBR010000049.1 GCA_013284265.1 Oxalobacteraceae bacterium
TACTACCGCGGCCAAGGGGCCGGCGGCAACTGCTTAAAACCCACGGCAAAGAGCCGGGGTCTGACCCGCCGGGTCAGACCCCAGGGTTACGCCGTGGGTTTTTTCAGGGTTACGCCGTGGGTTTTAAATTACCGCTTCCAGCCCGCACCGGCGCATAGCTCGCCTGCTGCGCCACAAACCCATCAAAGGCGGCAATCAGCGGCTGATAGCGCGACTCGTCGCCCTCAAGCTGCGCCAGCGCATACGTGCTCGCCTCCAGCGTGGACAACTGATCCGGCAGATGCGCCTTGCGTATCAGGTAGTGCGATGCCGGCGTATCGCGCAAGGGCAAGCGCGGCAATTGCTGCAACAAGGGATTCAGATACAGCATTTTGCGGCTCTTGCGCCAGGTCGCATCCAGCACCACCAGCCGCAACTGCTCCGGTGACTTCAGCCATTCAGCATCCAGCGGCGGCGGCACCGCGACACCCAAGCCCGCATCTGCCGGCGTATCCGGATACAGCAGCACCGTGCGGCGGCCATCGGCCAACATCGCCCCCAGCTGCCCGGCGTCAAACGCTTCCCCCACCTCGATCCTGCTACGCGCCAGACTCAGATGCAACAGCCGCGCACTATTCTTGGCATTGGCCATTTCCAGCGGATGCTGCAAAATCAGCAGCTCGACCACATTAGCCAGCGGCGCAATCCAGCGGCAGATGCAGGTGGCCTGCGGGCGCAAACAAGTCGCGCACATGGCGCGCGCCGGCCTGGCGGCGGCGGAATCATGGGATGAGGGGGCATGTAAAGGCATAGCCCGCCATTGTACCGCTCCGCCTGCCCTCTACGAACCGCCGCGCAGCGCCAGCGCGGGCTTGCGCGCAGGGCGAGTCAGCTGCGAGCGGCGCGCGGCCGGCGCCGGCAGGGCCGCCAGTTGCGCGCCCGTCAGCTTGAACAGGCTCACCAGATCGGCCAGCTTGGCCGACTGATCCTGCATCGATTCCGCTGCGGCTGCGGCCTCCTCCACCAGCGCAGCGTTCTGCTGCGTCACCTGATCCATCTGCGTAATCGCATGGTTGACCTGCTCGATGCCAGCCTGCTGTTCGTCGCTGGCATCGGTGATCTGGTTCATGATGGCCGTCACGCTGGAGATGCTTTGTACGATCTCGCCCATGGTCTTGCCGGCCTTGTCCACCAGATCGGTCCCCGTCGCCACCTTCTGTACCGAGTCGTCGATCAGGCTCTTGATGTCTTTTGCCGCCGCCGCCGAACGCTGCGCCAGATTGCGTACTTCCGACGCGACCACCGCAAAACCGCGTCCCTGTTCACCCGCGCGCGCCGCCTCCACCGCCGCGTTCAAGGCCAGGATATTGGTCTGGAAGGCGATACCGTCGATGACGCTGATGATGTCGACGATCTTGCGCGAGGAATCGTTGATCGATCCCATGGTATCGACCACCTGCGCCACCACCGCGCCGCCACGGCTGGCGATTTCGGAAGCGTTGATCGCCAGCGCATTGGCCTCGCGTGCATTCTCGGCATTGAATTTGACGGTGGAGGTCAGTTCCTCCATCGACGAGGCAGTCTCCTCCAGCGAACTGGCCTGCTGCTCGGTGCGGGTCGACAGATCCATATTCCCGGCCGCGATCTGGCTCGACGCGGTGGCCATGGTGTCGGTGCCGCTGCGTACCTGGCCGACGATGCCGACCAGATTATTGTTCATCTTCTTCAGGGCCGTCATCAGTTGGCCCGTTTCATCGCTGCTGCTCACTTCAATATCGCTGGTCAGGTCGCCCGACGATACGGTCTCGGCCACCTTCACGGCGGCGTTGATCGGCAAGGTGATCGTGCGCGTGATCCACCAGGCCAGCACCACGCCCATGATGATGGCGGCGCTGCCCAGAATGACCAGCAAGGTGCGGCCGCTCTGATATTGAGCCTGCACCTGGTCGGCCGCGTCATCGAGTAGCGACTGCTGCTTTTCCGCCAGCTTCTGCAAGGCGCCCAGATAACGTTCGCGCTTGCCGGCCATATCGGATTCGTAGATCTGCTTGGCCTTGTCCATCTCGCCGCCGGCCTTCGCTTCAAACACTTTCTTGCGCGCGCTCACATAGGCTTTGCGCGCCTCGCCCAGGGTGTCGAACAGGGTCTTCGATTCGGCGTCGGTCAGGGCGGCGCCGATCTTGTCCTGCAACTGGGTGGCGCGGCCGGACGATGCGGCCATCATGGTTTCCAGGGTCTTCTGGTCGGCGGGCTCGCTGACCATCCAGGCGCCGGTGGTACGCGCGGCGTTGACTTCGACGATCTTGGACCATTCGGCAATCATGCGTTCATTGCGCATGCGCACATCGACCATTTCGTCCGTCATCACGCTGGCGCTACTGAGGCGGAAAATACCAATCAGCGTCAGCGCCAGCAGCAATAGCAATACCAGGAAGAAACCCAGGCCAAGCCGGGTGCCTATTTTCAGGTTCTTCATCGCGCTCTCCCTCCGCTGAACGGTAGTGGAAATAATCGGATATAAGCTGGGCCGATTATTGCACGACAACGATAATTAATCAGAAATAAGCTCGCGAACTTACTTTCAAACATTAAGTTATTCTGCAAGAAACCGTGAGATTCCTGATATAGGAATCAAAGGAATGGGTGCCTATACTATTTGCTAGCGAGCCCGACAATACTACGGCCCGTGCTTATTCATCCCCGCTAAACGTTACTAATAATATTCGAGGTGATTACATGAAATCCATGATACGTGTGCTTTCCATCGCGGCCTTGCTGCTTGCCGCCCAGAACACTCTTGCCGTGACATTAACGCCAGGAATGGATACGCCCTTGCCGGGCACAACGGTAGCAGCCGAGCCGCAACTGGCGGGTATGGTGCTGGAAGACGATGTACAGGGTTTTTCCTTTACCGGAAGCAATGGCATTGTGTCCGGTACCGTCCAGTCCCGCGTGGTGCGCTCGGTGGATGGAACGCTGGACTTTTACTGGCGCGTAAATAGCGACCGCAGCTCCTCCGGCGACATTGGCGCCTTGCGGATAGGCGAATTTATCGCTCCCGAATACAACGCCAACTGGCGTATCGATGGACTGGGCAGCGTCATGCCGGCGAATGCGCGCATGTTCATCAATCCGTCGCCTGGCTATTTCAACTTCCTGTTCGACGCGCCGAACAATCCCCTGGGCGCAGGAATGGGATCGTATTTCATGTTCATGGATACCAGCGCAACCAGCTACGCCAAAAACGCCGTCTATGATCTGACCGGCGACGGCAATATCTCCACCCTGTACGCCACCTTTGCGCCGGCGGTGCCGGAGCCGGCCACCTACGCCATGACGCTGCTTGGAATGGCCTGCGTCGGCATGGCATTGAAGCGGCGGCGCGGCTAAGCCGGCGCAGCTTTATTCCGCCGGATCTGGCACGCCCAGCAACTCATCGAGTCCCGCCCGCGCGGCGGGGTCCTTGACGACAGCGCGCAGCCACAGATGCAGGGGCAGCTCGCCCCAGCCCGCGGCTTTGTCGGCAAGGTAGGCGACGGGGCTGTGCGGCTCGGTGCGGCGAAAGAATTCGGCCACCTGGCGCAGTTGCGCCAGCGCGTGGCTGCGGCCCTGCAACGCCCCACCGGCAACGGCCAAGGGCATCGCCGTCACGGTGGCGCCGCTGCCATCCATCAGCGCGGGCAGGCCGGCATCCGGCCCGATCGCATGGATCGCCTTGTCGAGCGCATCGCGCGCGCCGCTGAAGCCGGGGCCGTCGGCTCCCAAACGCCGATCGAGCGCGCTTTCAAACGCCAGCAGGGACGCGCGGCAAAACTGCGCATCGGCCAGCGCGTCCGGCGCGGTGGGCATGGCCGCAACCAGCGCGGGAACGCGCGCCAGCAGCCAGGCCAGATTGCCGCTGCGCTGCTCATGGTCGCCTTCCTCGGCCAGCGGGTACAGGCCATCCCAATAGTGCTCGCACAAACCGGCCAGCAGCGCGAGGCCTTCACCGAGGCCGCGGAACTGGCGCGTGTAGGCCTGCGCCTCGGCCAGCCACACCGCCAGCCGCAGATCCTTGCTGCGGCTGGCGATCAGCTCCGCGCAGCGCCTGGCGACCAGGGGCCAGTCGGCCTCCTTCAGCGCGACCACCCATTCACCCTGATCGAGCGAAGGATCGTCGAACTGGCGCGCGCGGGCGATCTCGTCGAGCGCGCTGCTGAAGGACAGGTCTTCACCGCAGGGATTCGTGCCGGCCACCGGAATCAGTAATGCTGTGCTGTCAGACATGGTAGTCCTCCATGATAGGGCTCATTTGATGGTGTATCTGAACTGGCCCTGGCGGTTCGCGCTGGCCTTGATACGGGCAATCGCCTCCCCTTCCGCCATGCGCGCCAGCACCGCCTCGGCCAGTTCGGGCAGTAGCGTGCCATTGAGGATATGGTCCACATTGCGCGCGCCGGAATCGACCTCGGTGCAGCGCGCCAGTACCGCCTCCACCAGCGCCTCGTCGTAGCTGAATTCGGCCTGATGGTTGGCGCGCACCCGTTCGCCGATATCGTTCAATTTCAGGCCGATGATGCGGGCCAGGACTTCATCGGCGATCGGATAAAAGGGAATCACTTTCAGACGGCCCAGGAAGGCAGGCTTGAAGTGCTTCATCAGCTGTGGGCGCAGCAGCTCTTCCAGTTGTTCCGGTGTTGGCAGCTCTGCGGCGGGCTTGTTCAGGCAAGCCGTCATCAGTGCCGCCGAACCCACATTCGACGTGGCGATGATGATGGTGTTGCGAAAGTCGATCTCGCGTCCCTCGCCGTCGTCCAGCACGCCCTTGTCGAACACCTGGAAAAACAGCTCGGCCACGTCCGGATGGGCCTTCTCGATTTCGTCCAGCAGCACCACGCTGTAGGGATTGCGCCGCACCGCTTCGGTCAGCACGCCGCCTTCGCCATAGCCCACGTAACCGGGCGGAGAACCTTTCAGGCCGGAGACGCTGTGCGCTTCCTGGTACTCACTCATATTGATGGTGACGAGCTTGCGCGCGCCGCCATACAGCAGCTCGGCCAGGGCCAGCGCGGTTTCGGTTTTGCCCACGCCGGACGGGCCAGCGAACAGGAACACGCCCTTGGGCTTGTGCGGATCGTCGAGCCGGGCGCGCGCGGTGCGCACCCGCTGGGCCACGGCGCCGGTCGCATGGTTCTGGCCCAGTACACGCTGCTGCAAGGCTTCGTGCAGCTTGAGCACGCCGCGGATTTCATCACGCACCATCTTGCCAAGCGGGATGCCGGTCCAGCCGGACACGATGCTGGCGACGATGTGGGCATCCACCTGCTGCGGCACCAAGGGCGCCTCGCCTTGCAGGGTGAGCAGCTCCTCCTTGATGGCGCGGGCACCGTCGTTGTCGCCGGCCAGCGTGCGGCGCGCTATCTCGGTGCTCAGCTTCTTTTCCGTGTTCCAGCGCGCACTGTGCTGGCCATGCGCGCGTTCCTGCGCGGTCTGGCTCTCGCGCAGACGGCGCAGGCGGCCACGATGTACCGACGCAGCGCCATCCTCGCGTTCCAGCGCCGCTACTTCGGCGACGATACGCTCGATCGCACGCGCGCCATCTTCCACCACCGAAGGCGCGGCGTGCTGGGCCAGCGCCACCTTGGCGCAGGCCGTGTCCAGCACGCTGACAGCCTTGTCCGGCAACTGGCGCCCGCTGATGTAGCGCTGCGACAGGCGTACCGCCTCGGTCACGGCCTCGTCGCGGATCACGATCTGAAAGTGCCGCTCCATCAGTGGCACCATGGCACGCAGCATGGCACAGGCGATTTCCTCGGAAGGCTCTTCCACCTTCACCACCTGGAAACGGCGCGCCAGCGCGGCGTCTTTTTCAAAGTATTTCTTATACTCGCTCCAGGTGGTGGCGGCGATGGTACGCAAGGCGCCGCGCGCAAGGGCGGGCTTGAGCAGATTGGCCGCATCGTTCTGGCCAGCCTGGCCGCCGGCCCCGATCATGGTGTGGGCCTCGTCGATGAACAGGATGATGGCATGCGGACTTTTACTGACTTCGTCGATGACGCTCTTCAGACGGCTCTCGAACTCGCCCTTGACACTGGCACCGGCCTGCAGCAGGCCCATGTCCAGCGTATGGATCGCCACGCCCTTGAGCACATCCGGCACATCACCAGTGGCGATACGCAGCGCCAGTCCCTCCACCACGGCCGTCTTGCCGACGCCGGCTTCGCCGGTGAGGATGGGATTGTTCTGGCGCCGCCGCATCAGAATATCGATGGCCTGACGGATCTCCGGCTCCCTCCCGACAACCGGATCGACCTTGCCTTCGCGCGCGAGCCGGGTCAGGTTGCAGGTGTACTGGTCCAACGCGGGCGTGCGGGGTTCCAGCTGGCTGGCCGGGTCGCCTGCGCTATCGCCTTCGTCCAGGCCAGCGGCACCGGGCGCGCTCGCCGGGCCGGAGTGAGCGCCGTCCTGCTCCTGCGAACCGCCGGTATAGTGCTCCGGCCTGTGCTTGAGCTCCTCCACCGGGAAGCGGCCGAACAGGCGCGAGCCGCGTTGTGCCAGTTGGGCCAGATCGGGTTCGGTCAGCAACGCCAGCAGCAGGTGGCTGCTGCGAATGCGTTCCGGCTGCGGCGTGGCCAGCGAGGCGATCAGCCAGGCATGCTCCAGCAGCATACTCAGGTGATGCGAGAACACCGGTGTGCGGCCGCTGCCGCCGCGCAGTTTCTGCACTTCGGCGCGCAGGTCGGATTCCAGCGCGCGCATGGGAATATCGCAGCGCCGCGCGATCAGCACGAAATCGCTACGTTCCTGCTCCATCAGCGCCAGGAACAGGTGCTCCAGATCCACTTCATACTGGCCCAGTCCCACGCAGATACTGGCCGCGCGGGTGGCAGCCGTGCGGCTGGTGTCATTCAGTTTGCCGATCAGTGTTTTCAGCTTGAGGCTCATGCCGTGGCTCCGCGTGCGCTATGGTTGATGGTGTAATGCAGGCTGGAAGGCTGCAGCACCGCATCGAAGTTGATTGCGTCCGCATCGGGCGCCAGCCGCAGCCGGGCGTTGATGACAAAGTTCACCCGATTGATGGAATCTGGCGCGCGCTCAAGGCGCGCCTGTATATTTTTAAGACGCGGCTCATGGCGCTCGATCGCCGCTTTCAGGCTGGCGCAGATGCGCGCGCGGTCGTCGCTGCTGCCCAGGCACAGGCCGGCGAAGTCGAGCAGGCCGTAATTGACGATGGAAGCACGGCAGGCCGGATACTCGGCCAGCTGGGCTTCGGGCAGTGCGGCGCGGGTGTTGAGCAGGTCTTCCAGGTCGCGCGCCACCGCGTCCTTGAGCTGCTCCAGCGACAGGCCGGCTGCATCACGGCCGGCGGCGCTGTGGCCACTGTCGCTCAGCAGACGGTCGAACAAGCCGGGGGTATAACCATGCATGGCAAGCTCCTTCAATGCGGATCAGGGCAAGGGAGGAAACGGGGCCGCCGCGACAGCGGCCCCGCATGGGGTACGGCGCCGCGTCAGACGATGCGGTTGGTGGACAAGTCCCAGCCACCGGAGGTATTGCCGCCGGCGCCGCCGGTAACTTTTTGCTGGGTATATTTCCAGCGCACCTTGGAGAATTTGAAGCCAACCTGCTCGGTCAGGATGTCGCCCTCGTCGACCGAGGGCGATACCGCGCCGATCAGCACATTGTCGATCTCGATTTCAAAGTACTTCACCCGTTCGCCCATCGCGTCGGCGCGCATGAACTCGAACTTGGCCTTGGGGATGGTGCGCCCGGCCGAACAGGTTTGCAGCAGGATAGGCGAGGACAGGTCGGCCAGCTTGGAGATGACGATGTCCTGGTGTTCGCAGCGTTCCGCCGTGTGGCCGCCACCGGTCGATGCGGTAGCCGACTTGGGCTGTTCAACGCCCCAGCTGACCGATTTGCATTCGATCCAGTCCTTGTGCCGGTCATCGGCCGATTCGCCCTTGATGCCTTCAATGTACAGATAGACGTCGATTGCCATTTGCGCGCTCCTCTAGATAGTGGTGACGGAAGATCAGTAGTTGGTCGACTGCGGCAGCTCCGCGACCAGACGGAGGGAAACGGAAAGTTCATCAAGCTGGAAGTGCGGACGCAGGAAGGACACGGCGCGGTACACGCCCGGCCGCCCCGCCACCTCGTGCACCTGCACCATCGCCTCCCGAAGGGGAAACTGGGCCTTCTGCTCCTGGCTGGCGTTATCGTCCAGCAGCACGTACTTCATCAGCCAGCGGTTCAGGAAGTCCTCGACGTTGGAGGCGGCGGCGAAGCTGCCGATCTTGTCGCGCATCATGGCCTTCATGTAATGGGCGATGCGCGAGACGGCGAAGATATACTGTAGCTGCGACGACAGCACCGCGTTGGCGTTGGCCGCGTCCGTGCTGTACTTGCGGGCCTTCTGGGCCGACTGGGCGCCGAAGAAGGCGGCATAGGCGGTGTTCTTGCAATGCACCAGCGAGATGAAACCCAGGTCGCTCAGCTCCTTCTCGCGCCGGTCGGTGATGGCAACTTCAGTCGGGCACTTCAGCGCGACCTCGCCCTCGTCGGTCTTGAAGGTGTGGGTGGGCAGGTCGTCCACCAGCCCGCCGCCCTCCACGCCGCGGATCGCTGCGCACCAGCCGAAATCATCGAAGGCCTTGGTCAGTTTGGAACCGAAAGCATAGGCGGCGTTACACCACAGGTATTTGTGGTGGTCGCTGCCGTCGACCTCCTCGACAAAATTGAAGCCTTCCACCGTGGTGCCGTCGATCGGGTTATACGGCAGGCGCCCCAGGAAACGCGGCAAGGTCAGGCCCACGTAGCGCGCATCCTCCGATTCACGGAAGGCTTTCCACTTGGTGTATTCGGCCGTGTCGAACACCTTGGACAGATCGCGCGGCTTGCCCAGGTCGGCGTAGCTCTCCAGCCCGAACAGGCCGGGCGCGGCGGCGCTGATGAAGGGAGCGTGCGAGGCGGCCGCCACGTGCGACATCTGCTCCAGGAAGTACAGGTCTTCGGGCTGGCGCGTCACCTCGAAGTCGCCCAGCAGGGCCGCATAGGGCGCGCCGCCGAAGGTGCCGAATTCCTCCTCGTAGACCTTCTTGAACATGGTGCTCTGGTCGAACTCCAGCGCGCTCTGGAAGTCCTTCACCAGTTCGCGCTTGGTGGCGTTGAGCATGCGGATCTTCAGATTGGCGCCGGTGGCCGAATTGCGCACCAGATAGTGCAGGCCGGTCCAGCTCTGCTCCAGCTTCTGGAAGGCCGGCGCGTGCAGGATTGCGCTCAGCTGGGTGGAGATCAGATTGTCCAGTTGCGCCACGCGCGCATCGAGCGTGGCGGACAGATTGTGCGATACCACCACCGTTCCATCGAGCACCTGGCTGACCAGCTCCGCGATCAGGTCGCGGGCACGCGCATGTTCCACACTGGATTTGGCCACCTTGCTTTGTTCAACGATGCGGTCGAGCAGGGCATCGGCTTCGCTGCTGTCTTCTATCGTACTGGCCAAGGCGGCCGGACTCAGTTGTGCGGACATATCATTCTCCTTGCGGCGCGGCCGGTTTCAGGCTGGCCAGCTGTTCGGTGTTGTTGAGGACTTCGGTCAGGATGTCTTCCAGCGCCTCGTTCCCGGCCAGCTTGTTGCGCAGGTCGGCCAGCTTGGTGCGCGCATCGAGCAGCTTGCGCAGCGGCGCCACCTGATTGACCACCGATTCGGGACGAAAATCGTTCATCGATTTGAAACGCAGCTCCACGCCGAAGGTGCCGCTCTCCTCGCTCAGATGGTTCTCCACCTGAAAACGCGCCACCGGCTCGACGCCGCCCAGCACTTCGTCGAAGTTGCCGTTGTCGATATTGACGAAGCGTCTGTCCTTCAGGCGCTTGTGCTCCACATCCGAATTGCCGCCGAAGTCGCCCACCACGCCGACCACAAAGGGCAGCTCCTTGTTTTCCATCGCATCGCCCAGCTCCACGTCGTAAGTCATCTGCACCCGTGGCGGGCGCACCTTGTTCAGGCGCTTTTGCACACTGTCTCCGCTAGCCATAGCAACTCCATCAAAAAGTAGGTGGTGGGAAGGCGCTCACTTGAGGGCGCCGAAAGGATCGCTGCCGCTGGACTGGCCGCTGTTTTTCGCCGGCGGCGCCGCGCTGGCCGGCGCGGCCGATGGGCCGGCAGTCGTGGCCAGCGTGCCCGCTTTCTTCACCGGCGGCGGGCCCGGCTTGCGCACGCCGGCCGACGGCACCAGCACATCCTCGCCAAGGCTGTTGCGCAGCAGGCGCGCCAGGTCCTGGGCCTCGGACCGCAGCGAGCCGTTCAGGTTGTTGTGCTGGCCCAGATCGGCCAGCGCCTTGGTCGACAGGCGCAGGCCGCTGACGGCGACGATGCTGTTGCCCAGCTTGTCGGCCGGGTCGCGCTGCAAGGCCTCCTGCGCGTTGATGATCGCCTCGCCGTAGCTGGCGCGGTCGAACTTCATCTGCGCCAGATGCAGCCAGGGCGCCTTCTCGGCCGGATAGGTGGTGGCGGCGCCCCGCAAGATGCCTTGCGCCTTGTCGGTATGGCCGGCGGCTTGCGCCCTGGCCGCATCGGCCAAGGCGCGCTCCAGCGTGGATGGTGCGATCGGATCGCTGCGTACCTGCTCGCCATCGCTGGCGCAGGCCGTCAGCAGCAGCGCGCCGAGCACGCAGGACGCGCCGGTAAAGATCAGTTTCATGAAGGTCTCCTGGTTCGCGTCAGCGCCGCAAGGCGCTGGCTGTGGAGGCCATTATTCATCAGTCGTTCCGGCAGGAAATTGCGCTAGCGCAAGTCCAACCACCGGCCACAGCGCGCCGGTGGCCGTATGAAAATGCGGGTGCTCAGTCCGCGCCGCCCTGCCCGCTCTTGCGTATGCGGTAGGCCAGCGTCGGCCGGGTCAGGCCCAGCAGGCGGGCGGCCGCCGACAGATTGCCGCCGGCCTGTTCCATCGCGGCGGCGATCAGCGTCTGCTCCAGCTGGTCGAGCGACCAGTCGCCGCCGCCGGGATTGAGCAGGCCGGGCACCATGTCCAGCAGTTGCCGCCCCTGGCCGGCGGCCTGCTCCGGCGCCGCGTCGCGCTGGCGCAGCTGGCCCGTTACGCTGAGCGAGAAATAGGATTGCGCCGCCTCCTCGCCGCTGGTAAACAGGTGGGGCAGATCGATCGGGCCATCTTCGTTGGCAAAGATGGTGCCCCGTTCGACCAGGTTTTGCAGTTCACGTATATTGCCCGGAAAGGCGTAACCGAGCAGCGCATCGACCGCGCGCGCGGTAAAGCCGGTCACGCGGCGCTGGTGCTTCTGGCCGTAGTGGCGCAGGAAGTAGCTCATCAACAGCGGGATGTCGTCGCGCCGGTCGCGCAGCGGCGGCAAGTGGATGGGAAACACGTTCAGGCGGAAGAACAGATCCTCGCGGAAGCGCCCTTCGCGGATCTCCTCGCGCAGGTTGACGTTGGTGGCCGCCACCACCCGCACATTGACGCGAATGCTGCGCACCCCGCCCACCCGCTCGATCTCGCCCTCCTGCAGCGCGCGCAGCAGCTTGCCCTGGGCGACCATGCTGAGGGTGGCGACTTCGTCGAGGAACAGGGTGCCGCCGGCGGCCCGTTCGAAGCGTCCGGGACGCGACTCGGACGCCCCGGTGTAGGCTCCGCGCTCGACCCCGAACAGTTCCGATTCGATCAGCGTCTCAGGAATGGCCGCGCAGTTGACCGCCACGAAGGGCTGCCCCTTGCGCGGGCTGATCTGATGCAGCATGGAGGCGAACATCTCCTTGCCGACACCCGATTCGCCGGTAAACAGCACCGTGGCCACGGTTGGCGCCACCCGCCGCAGCATATGGCAGGCGGCGTTGAAGGCCGACGACACGCCCACCATCTGCTTGTCCTGATCGGTCCCGCCGTCGGCCGCGGCCGCGAACAGCACCGCGGTGTTCTTCGACGTTCCCGACTTGCGCTGGCCATAGGCCGCGGTGCTGACAAAGGCTTCCGCGTTCAGGTAGCTGAGGTCATCCTCGACGTCCTCCCATTCGTCGGCCGGCTTGCCCAGCAGGCGGCACTGGCGATGGCCCATGGACTGGCACTCCACTTCGCGGTAGACGATCAGGCGTCCCACCAATGCGCTGGTATAGCCAATCGCGTAGCCGGTCTGCATCCAGCAGGCCGGCTCGGTACCGATGCCGAAATGGGCGATGTGGCCCTCGTCCTCGCTGGAATTGTGCCACAGGAATTCGCCATGATAGGTCCCGCGTTCGACGTCGAAGTCGAAATGCAGGGGTTCGACCTTGACCGCCCCCTCCAGCGCATGCATGCGCGGGCCGGCGGCGAACAGCGCGGCCGGTTCGGCGTCGGGCCAGCGTTCGCGCAGCAGCTGGGCGTCGCGCATGCCGGCCGAGTAGCCGACCCGCGTCAGCAGGCCGCGGGTCTTTTCCATGCCCAGGCTGTCCATCAGCTCGCGCCGCAGATTGCCCAGCGAACTGGTATGCATCAGCTGCATGCGCTGGCCATTGAGCCAGATGCGGCCGTCGCCCGGCGAAAACTGCAGGCTGCGGGTCAGGTCGTCCAGCGTCGGCGCCGCCCCGGCGTTCATTTGGGCGCTGTCGCCGCGGTTGAGGATCTTGCTGCCATCCTTGGCCATGTCGGCCAGCGACACCTGTTGCACTGTCTTCACGGGGTTTGCTCCTTGGGGGTTTTCCTGATGGGGCCGAATCATTTCACCAAATGATACAGCGGCGCCGCAGCGCTTTCATCAATTGATCAAATGCCTGGGGGCAGCCTGACCCGCGCCCTTGCACAAAGGCCGGCAGTGCGCCTTGGAAATTAGTTATTAAATATAAGCATTTAGCATGATACCGCAGTGCGGCATCGGGCATGCGGCAGGCGCGCGGCGGGCACTGGCACGAAACTCGCTATTACCTCGCTGTAGGCCACCACAACGTCCCGCAGAGGACGGGCCGACATTCCCCACCACCGCCACAGGAGACAGCACATGGGCGCACCCGACGCGATCGCGTTTTTACACGACACCATCTGGCAAGGCCGGATCTTTAACGGCGGCTGGATCGCCGCACTCGGCGGCAGCGCCGCCATTCTTGAACCGGCCAGCGGCGCCACCCTGGGCCACACCGGCAAGGCCAACGGCGCCGACGTGGCGCTTGCCGCCACCGCGGCCCGCGCCGCCCAGGGTGCCTGGGCCGCCACCGACTACAAGCACAAGGCCGCCATCTTCCGCAAGGCCGCCGCGCTGCTCGAGCAGCATCACGCCGAACTGGCCGTATGGATAGTGCGCGAGACCGGCGCCGTCCTGTCCAAGGCCGAACACGAGCTGCGCGAAGCGCTGGCCCATCTGCACGAAGCGGCCGCCATGCTGACCCAGCCCCAGGGCCAGTTGCTGGCCGCTCCGCGCGACCAGTTCAGCATCGCGCGCCGGATCCCGCTCGGCGTGGTCGGCGTAATCTCGCCGTTCAACTTCCCGCTGATCCTGTCGATCCGTTCGATCGCGCCGGCGCTGGCGCTGGGCAATGCCGTGGTCCACAAGCCCGACCTGCGCACGCCGGTGACGGGCGGCGTCATCATCGCACGCCTGTTCGAGGCGGCCGGGCTGCCGCCAGGGGTGCTGCAGGTACTGCCGGGCGGCGCCGACGCCGGCGAGGCGCTGTGCAGCCATCCGGACATCGCCATGATTTCCTTCACCGGCTCCACCGCCATCGGCCGCCGGGTAGCCGAACTGGCCGGCCGCTCGCTGAAGAAAGTGGCGCTGGAACTGGGCGGCAAAAATTCGCTGGTGATCCTGGACGACGCCGATCCCGACATCGCGGCCGCCAACGTGGCCTGGGGCGCCTATCTGCACCAGGGCCAGATCTGCATGGCCGCCGGCCGCATCCTGCTCCAGCGCGGCATCGCCGCAGCCGTCACCGAACGCCTGCTGGCCAAGGCCGCCAGGTTGCCGGTGGGCGATCCGATGAGCGGTGCGGTGGCGCTGGGACCGCTGATCGACCTGCGCCAGGCCGAGCGCCTGCACGGCATCGTGCAGGACTCGCTCGCGGCCGGCGCCACCCTGCTGGCCGGCGGCAGCCATGACGGCAATTTCTACCGTCCCACCGTGCTGTCGGGTGTGCGCCCCGGCATGCGCTGCTTCGAGGAAGAGCTGTTCGGTCCGGTGGCCTCGATCACCGTGTTCGACAGCGACGAGGAGGCCATCGCGCTAGCCTCGCAAACCGAAGGCTGCCTGGCGCTGGGCGTGATCTCGCCCTCGCTGGCGCGCGCCATGCACATCGTCAACCGGGTGCCCTGCGGCCACGCCCACGTCAACGACCAGACCGTGGTGGCCGAAGTGCACGCCCCCTTCGGCGGCAGCGGCAGCTCCGGCAACGGCGGGCGCCATGGCGGCGCCGCCGACTGGGACGAGTTCTCGCAATGGCAGTGGCTGACCATCAAGAGCGAAGCCCCGCGCTACCCCTTCTGAAGCACGCCCTTCCACCACAACAAGCGAAGAGAGACACCATGGATTTACGCAACAAGACCATCGTCATCAGCGGCGCCTGCTCCGGCATCGGCGCCGAAACGGCGCGCCTGGCGCGCAGCCACGGCGCCACCGTGATCGGCATCGACCGCAATCCGCCCGGCCTGACACTGGACGGTTTCATCCAGGCCGACCTGGGCACTGTGGCCGGCATCGACGCCGCCGTGGCGCAGTTGCCGGAGCGGGTGGACGCCCTGTGCAATATCGCCGGCGTACCCGGCACCGCCGACGGCGACCTGGTGGCGCGGGTCAACTACCTGGGACTACGCCACCTGAGCGAGCGGGTGCTCGAACGCATGCCGGCCGGCTCCGCCATCGTCAACATCGCCTCCATCCTCGGCGCCGAATGGCCGCAGCGCCTGGCCCGGCACAAGGAACTGGCGGCGGTGGCGGGCTTCGACGCCGGCGCCGCCTGGCTGCGCGAGCATCCGGTGCCGCATCAGAGCTGCTACCAGTATTTCAAGGAAGCGCTGCTGGTCTGGAACTACGTGCAGTCGCAGCCCTGGTTCCTGGAAAAGTCGGTGCGCATGAACTGCGTCGCCCCCGGCCCCGTGTTTACGCCCATCCTGGGCGACTTCGTGTCCATGCTGGGCGAGGAGCGGGTCCAGCGCGACTCGGTGCGCATCAAGCGCCCGGCCTACGCCGACGAAATCGCGCCGGTGGTCGCTTTCCTGTGTTCGGACGCCGCGCGCTGGATCAGCGGCGTCAACATCCCGGTCGACGGAGGACTGGCCTCGACCTTCATCTGATCCATCCGGCAGCACCCATACCTACAAAACCCCTGGGGGAGACATGAAACAGCAATACCCTTTGCGCCAGCTGGCGCAAGCGCAGTTCCGCGCCCGCCTGCTGGCGCTGGCCGCATCCGCCCTGCCCTGCCAGGCAGTGCTGGCCTATGACTTCGACACCGGCTCCGACCTCAAGGTCAGCTGGAACAACACCGTCAAGTACAGCGCGGCCTACCGCCTGAAGGACGCCGACGCGCGCCTGCTGGCCGGCGGCTATCCGGGCGCCGGCCCGGGCGACTTCACCGGCTACAACCTGGACGACGGTAACCAGAACTTCCGCAACAAGGGCGTGGTATCGAACCGGGTCGACTGGCTCTCCGAGCTCGATGTCGGCACCCGCGGCGCCGGCCTGCGCCTCAGCGCCGCCGCCTGGTACGACGCGGTCTACACGCGCGCCAACGACAACGGCTCGGCCGCCAGCAATGCGGCCGTCCTGAACGGCGGCGCCAACCAGCAATTCACCAAGGGCACACGCGTCCTGCACGGCCGCAACGCCGAACTGCTGGACGCCTTCGTGTACGGCAAGGGCAGCATCGGCGAACTGCCCGCCACGCTGCGCCTGGGCCGCCACACCCTGCAATACGGCGAGAGCCTGTTCTTCGGCGCCAACGGCATCGCCAGCGCCCAGGGTCCGGTCGACCTGGTCAAGCTGCTGTCGGTGCCGGGCGCCCAGTTCAAGGAAATCCTGCGTCCGGTCAACCAGCTGTCGGGCCAGCTGCAGCTGCTGCCCAATGTCTCGCTGGGCGCCTACTACCAGCTCGAATGGCGGCCGACGCTGATCCCCGGCGCGGGCAGTTACCTGAGCAACTACGACGCGGCCGGCGCCGGCGCCAGCGCCTTCCTGGTGGCGCCCACCAATTCCGGCGCCCCGGCCTTCTACACCCAGCCCGACATGAAGGCCAAAAACAGCGGCCAGGGCGGGGCCCAGCTCAAGTTCACCCCGGCCGGCATGGACGTCGAATTCGGCCTGTACGCGGCGCGCTACCACGACAAGACGCCCTACTTCTACCTCGGCTTCGCGCCCGCCTTCCCGCCCGGCGCGCCGGCCACGGTGCAGGCGGTCTACGCCGAAGGCATCAAGACCTACGGCGCCAGCGCCAGCACGGTGCTGGGCGGCGTCAACGTGGCGGCCGAGGTCTCGGTGCGCCGCAATACCCCGCTGGTCAGCGACCCGACCCCGAACTTCCTGTCGCGCCAGGGCGCCGGCGGCATCGCCGACAACAGTGGCAATCCGGCCTACGCGCTGGGGAACACCGCCCACATCAATCTGTCGGCCATCTACGTGCTGCCGACCAACAGCCTGTTCCAGGGCGGCTCGCTGCTGGGGGAACTGGCGTGGAACCGCAGCACCAGCGTGGTGTTCAAGGGCGCGCTCGACCCCAACACCACGCGCGACGCCAGCGCGCTGCGGGTGATCTTCGAGCCCGCCTGGTACCAGGTGATCACGGGACTGGACCTGACCATGCCGGTCGGCCTGGGCTATAACATCGATGGCCGCTCCTCGGCCATCTTCAACTTCAACGGCGGCAGCGCGCACGGCGGCGACTTCAGCATCGGCGTCAACGGCAGCTACCAGCAGGACTGGAAGTTCGGCGTCAGCTATGTGCGCTTCCTCGGCGCCGCAGGCACCTTCCTGAAAAATAATCCCGCCACCAACACGCCCATCCTGAGCTATGCGCAGTCGCTCAAGGACCGCGACTACCTCTCGCTCAACCTCAAGCGCGCCTTCTAAGCGCACCCAGAACAGGAATCCGACATGAAACCACAAGCACACATCCTGGCCGGCGCCATCGCCCTGATTTTCGGCGGCGCGCTGGCGCCGGGCGCGAGCGCCGCCAGCGCCGACGAGGCGGCCGCCCTGAAGACCACCCTGACGCCGCTGGGCGCCGAAAAAGCCGGCAACAAGGACGGCAGCATTCCCGCCTGGGACGGCGTCTACAGCAAGGTCGCTGCCGGCTACAAGGCCGGCGACGCCCGCCCCGATCCCTTCGCGGCCGAGAAGCCGGTACTGAGCATCAGCGCAAAGAACGTCGACCAGCACGCCGCCAGATTGTCGGCCGCCACCGTCGCGATGCTGAAGAAATATCCGGCTTACCGGGTCGATGTCTATCCGACCCACCGTACCGGCGGCGCGCCCGGCTGGGTCTACGACAACACCTTCAGGAACGCCACCCACGCCAAGACCACCGATGGCGGCTATGGCGTGGAGGGCGCGTTCGGCGGCACGCCCTTCCCGATTCCGAAGAACGGCTACGAGGCGATCTGGAACCACCGCCTGGCCTGGACCGGCGAGACCGCTACCTACGCCACCCGTACCTGGATCGTGACCCCGGACGGCAAGCGCTCGCTGGCCAACGAGGCCGAGCAGACCCTGATGCGGCCCTACTACTTCAAGGAAAACAGCGTAGAAAAGAGCGAGGGCATGTACCAGTTCGGCCGCCTGATCACGCGCGCGCCGGCCTCCAAGGCGGGCGAAGGCATTCTGGCGCACGACGGCCTGAACGAAAAGGCGCCGCGCGCGCTATGGCAGTACCTGGTGGGCCAGCGGCGCGTGCGCCGCGCACCCTCGGTCGCCTACGATACGCCGGACTCGGTCACTTCCGGCATCGGCTTCTTCGACGAGGCCTTCATGATGTTCGGCCCGATCGACCACCACGAGCTCAAGCTGATCGGCAAGAAGGAGATGTACATCCCCTACAATAACAACCGCGCTGCGGCGGCCAGGATCGCCGACCTGGTCGGCCCGCAATTCCTCAATCCCGACCTGGTGCGCTGGGAGCTGCACCGCGTATGGGAAGTGGAGGCGACGCTGGCGCCCGGCAAGCGCCATGTGGTGGCCAAGCGCCGCTACTATCTCGACGAAGACACCTGGCAAATCATCCTGACCGACGGCTACGACGCCCAGGGCCAGATCTGGCGCAGCAACTACACGCTGACACTGCTGGCGCCGGACCTGCCCGCGCTGCTGGGCAGCGTCATGTGGGGCACCTACAATGTGCAGACCGGCGCCTATCTGCTGAACGCGGCGTCGAATGAACTGCCGATCCAGTACAAGGCCATCGCGCGCCTGCCGGCCAGCCATTTCGGTCCGGAAGAACTGGCCAACCAGGGATCGCGCTGATCATGGCGGCCCTGAACCATACGCTGGCGCTGCTGGCCGGCACCCTGCTGCTGGGGCCCGCCCTGGGCGCCAGCAACAGCGCGGACGTCGCCCAGACCGTGGCCGCGGCGCTGGCGCCGGCGGCGCTGACCCAGCCCGCCATCCTGTCGGCCAAGGCCGGTGGCGCCGTCATGCTGGCGCTGGCGCGGGCCGGCCAGCGCCTGGTGGCGGCGGGCGAACGCGGCATCGTGCTGCTGTCGGACGACAACGGCGCCAGCTGGCGCCAGGTGCCCACGCCGGTCCAGGTCAGCCTGGTGGCGCTGCAGTTCGCCACGCCGGAACTGGGTTGGGCCGTCGGCCACCTGGGCGTGGTGCTGCACACGGCCGACGGTGGCCTGAGCTGGACCAAGCAGTTCGACGGCCTGCAGGCGGCCGAGCGCATGGCGGCGGCGGCCACCACGCCGGTCGCCGCCCGCGCCGCCGCCCAGCTGCGCGCCGATGGCCCGGACAAACCCTTCCTCGACCTCTACTTCAGCGACGCCAGCCACGGCTACATCCTGGGCGCCTACCATCTGCTGTTTCGCACCAGCGACGGCGGCCGCAGCTGGCAGCCCTGGCAGGACCGGGTCGACAATCCGCGCAATCTGCATCTGTACGGCCTGCGCGGCGCCGGCAAGGCGCTCTACCTGGTAGGCGAGCAGGGCATGCTGTTCCGCTCGCGCGACCAGGGCGCCAGTTTCGAGGCGCTGGCCTCGCCCTACCAGGGCAGTTACTTCGGCCTGGTGGCCGCGCCCGGCGGCGAGCTGGTGGCCTTCGGCCTGCGCGGCAGCGCCTACTGGTCCGGCGACGAGGGCCGCAGCTGGCGCCAGGTCGACACCGGCCTGCAGCAGGCGCTGACGGCCGGCATCGTGCTGGCCGACGGCAGCCTGGCGCTGCTCAGCCAGGGCGGCGATGTGCTGATCAGCCGCGACCAGGGCCGCAGCTTCGCGCGCTCGGCCAGCTCGCAGCCGCTGCCGGCCGCCGCGCTGGCGCAGGCCGCCGACGGCGCGCTGGTGGTGGCCGGCCTGCGCGGCGTCCGGCGGCTGGCCCCGGCCACGGCCCCGACGCCGGCCAGCGCGACGGCACCCACCACGCAATCCACACAATAAGCGGAAACCCCTATGCATATCGACCAAGACCAGGACCAGCAGCCGGTGATCCGGCAACTGCGCGATTTCGACACCGGCTCCGGCAATCTGGCGGAACGCGCGCTGTTCAATTTCCGTCCGCTGATCATCGCCCTGTGCCTGCTGCTGACGGCGCTGCTGGGCTGGCAGGCCCTGGGCCTGCGCCTCAACGCCAGCTTCGACAAGATGATCCCCACCGCCCATCCCTATGTGCGCAACTACCTGGAAAACAAGGCCGAGCTGAGCGGCCTGGGTAACTCGCTGCGCATCGCCGTGGCGGCCCGCCAGGGCAGCATCTTCGAGGCCCGCTACCTGGCCACGCTGCAGAAGATGAACGACGAGATCTACCTGCTGCCCGGGGTCGACCGGCCCTTCATGAAATCGCTGTGGACCGCCAACACGCGCTGGACCGCCGTCACCGAGGATGGCCTGGACGGCGGCACCGTGATCCCGGACGACTACGACGGCTCGGCGCGCAGCATGGACGTATTGCGCGCCAACGTGGAGCGCTCCGGCGAGATCGGCCAGATCGTGGCGGCCAATCTGCAATCCTCGATGCTGTTCGTGCCGCTGCTCGACATCAATCCGCAGACCGGCCAGGCGCTCGACTACCGCGAATTCTCGCAACGGCTCGAAGCGCTGCGCAGCAAGTACCAGGCCGAGGGCGTGGACATCCACATCACCGGTTTCAGCAAGATCGTCGGCGACCTGATCGAGGGCCTGCGCCAGGTGCTGCTGTTCTTCGTGGTGGCGATCGCCATCGCCAGCGCAGTGCTGTACTGGTACACGCGCTGCTGGCGCAGCACCATGCTGGTGATGCTCTGTTCCCTGGTGGCGGTGCTGTGGCAGTTCGGCCTGCTGGCCTTGCTGCATTACGAGCTCGATCCCTATTCGGTGCTGGTGCCCTTCCTGGTGTTCGCCATCGGCATGAGCCACGGCGCGCAGAAAATGAACGGCATCATGCAGGACGTGGGCCGCGGCACGCACAAGGTGGTGGCGGCGCGCTACACCTTCCGGCGCCTGTTCGCGGCCGGCATGTCGGCGCTGCTGTGCGACGCGGTCGGCTTCCTGGTGCTGACCATGATCCAGATCAAGGTGATCCAGGACCTGGCCGTCATCGCCAGCATCGGCGTGGCGGTACTGATCTTCACCAACCTGGTGCTGCTGCCCATCCTGCTGTCCTATACCGGCGTAAGCCGGCGCGCGGCCGCGCGCAGCCTGCAGGCCGACCAGGCGCAGCAAGGCAGCAAGCCCTGGCTGTGGACCTTGCTGGACCGTTTCACCCAGCGCCGCTGGGCCACCGTGGCGATCGCCGCCAGCGCCGTGCTGGCTTTACTGGGCTATCTGGTCAGCCTGCAGCTGCAGGTGGGCGACCTCGATCCGGGCGCGCCGGAGCTGCGCGCCGACTCGCGCTACAACCGCGACAATGCCTTCATGGTGCGCAACTACGCTGCCAGCGCCGACGTGCTGGTGGTGATGATCAAGACCGCGCCCGACCAGTGCACCCGCTACGCCACGCTGGCCAAGGTCGACGCGCTGGCCTGGCAGCTGGAGCAGCTGCCAGGCGTGGACTCGAGCAATTCGATGGCCTCGCTCAGCAAACTGGCCGCCACCGGCTACAACGAGGGCAACTTCAAGTGGTACAACCTGACGCCCAACCAGAGCGCGCTGGGCGCGGTGCAGACGCGCGCGCCGCGCGAACTGTTCAACCAGAACTGCTCGCTGCTGTCGCTGTATGTCTACCTGAAGGACCACAAGGCCGCCACGCTGAACGGTGTGGTCGCCACGGTGGAGCGCTTCGCCGCCGCCAACGACACGCCGCAGGAGCAGTTCCTGCTGGGCGCCGGCAGCGCCGGCATCGAGGCCGCCACCAACATCGTCGTCAAGCAGGCCATGCACGACATGCTGTACTGGGTCTACGGGGCGGTGATCGTGCTGTGCTACCTGACCTTCCGCAGCTGGCGCGCGGTGCTGGTGGCGGTGCTGCCGCTGGTACTGACCTCGATCCTGTGCGAAGTGCTGATGGTGTGGCTGGGCATGGGCGTGAAAGTCGCCACGCTGCCGGTGATCGCGCTGGGCGTGGGCATCGGCGTGGACTATGCGCTGTATGTGCTGAGCGTGGTGCTGGCGCGCCAGCGCGCCGGCGACACGCTGTCGGAAGCCTTCCAGCACGCGCTGCAATTTACCGGCAAGGTGGTGATGCTGACCGGCGTCACGCTGGCCATCGCGGTGGCCACCTGGATCTGGTCGCCGATCAAATTCCAGGCCGACATGGGCATCCTGCTGGCCTTCATGTTCCTGTGGAATATGGTCGGCGCGCTGGTGCTGCTGCCGGCGCTGGCCCACTTCCTGTTGCCGGGCAAGCCGCGGCACCGGCCCGATCCTGACTCGCTGCGCGTGACCGGCCTCGGTAGCGTGATCGGTTACCGCGAGCGCCACGCGACGCACGCCTGGCTGGGCCTTCCCTACGCCAGGCCGCCGGTAGGCGCGCTGCGCTGGAAGGCCCCACGGCCGCCGCAGCCCTGGAGCGGTGTACGCCAGGCGCTGCAATACGGCGCGGTGGCGCTGCAGTTCGCCGGCGAGACCATAGGCGCGCCGCGCAGGCAATGGGGCAGCGTGACCGGCTCAGAGGACTGCCTCAGCCTCAATGTGTTCGCGCCGCGCATGACGCCGGAACAGCTGGCGCAACAGGCGCCGGGCGCGGCGCTGCCGGTGATGGTGTGGATACACGGCGGCGCCAACACCGCCGGCAGCGCCTCGGCCTATACGGCGCTGCGCAACCTGGCCGGGCATGACCGGGTGGTGGTGGTGTCGCTGAACTACCGGCTCGGCATCTTCGGCTGGTTCAGCCTGGCCGCGCTCGACAGCGAGGATGCGCAGACCACCCCGCTCGACCGCTCCGGCAATTTCGGCACGCTCGACATCATCGCCGCGCTGCACTGGGTGCGCGAGCATATCGCGGCCTTCGGCGGCGATCCCGGCAACGTCACCCTGTTCGGCGAATCGGCCGGTGGCCTGAACATCTACACCATGCTGGCCAGCCCGCTGGCCAAGGGCCTGTTCCACAAGGCCATCCTGCAGTCGCCCATCACGCTGAGCCACAGCCTGGCCGAAGCCCGCCATGGCGCCGCCGACGCCGACCCCGGCCACGCGCTCAGTTCCGCCGAGCTGCTGCGGCGCTGGAACATCGCGCCCGATGCCGCGCCGCGGCAACTGGCGGCCGAACTGCGCGCACGGCCGGCGGCCGAGCTACTGGCCGCCATCGTCCCGGCGGGTTTGGGCTTTTATGACGCGCCGGTGGTGCTGCGCGACGGCCTGGTGCTGCCGCAGGCGCCGCTGCAGCACTGGTTCGACGATCGCGCGTGCTACAACGCGGTGCCCGTCATCATCGGCTGCAACCGCGACGAGTACAAGCTGTTCATGGCCAATAATCCGGAGTTCGTGCGCCTGCTGGGCGGGCAGTTGCCGCTGATTCGCAATCCGCGCCACTACCAACGCCATGCGCGCTATATGTCGGACCTGTGGAAGGCCAACTGCGTCGATGCGCCGGCCAGCAGCATGCTGGCCTCCGGCCACAGCGAAGTCTGGGTCTACCGCTTCGACTGGGACGAGCATCCGCAGGTGCCGCTGCTGCGCCTGAAGCTGCTGCTGGGCGCGGCCCATGTGCTGGAAATCGCCTTTGCGCTGCGCGACCTGGACGGCGAATTCGATCCGCTGCGCTGCGCCACCAAGGGCAACCGCGCCGGCCGCCAACTGGTGTCGGACGCGATGGCCGGCTACTGGACCAGCTTTGCGCGCGACGGCGTGCCGCTGCGCGGCGATCGCATGCAGCGGCCCGACTGGCCGCGCTGGAACGAACTCCCCGCGGCCGCCAAGCTGATGCTGTTCGACGCGCCGGCCGGCGGCGGCGTGCGCGCCGGCACGCTCAGACTGGACGCCGACACGCTGCAGCAGTCGCTGGCGGCCGACGCCTCCTTCACGCAACAGCCGCGCGAACGGCTGCGCCTGTACGCGCGCATGTTCAGCTGGTCGATCTTCGCCAACCGGGTGGGCGCGGCAGAATTCGCCCGCTTCGCCGCGGCCCACCAGCTGAGCGGCAAGGCCGAGGAGTTCCGGCCGTTGCACTGGCCTTAACCTTAAGTGCCGCCCTGCCCCTCCACTAGAGGGGTGTGCGGCGGCGCGATGGACGGCGGCTTCAGCCTATCTTTTGCAGCAGGCGGATCAGCTCGGCGCGTTCGGCGTCGCTCAGTGCGCTGGAGGCGCTCGCTTCCAGTTCGCTGGCCGTTTTTTCGGCCTTGGCGCACAGGCGCAGGCCTTCCTCGGTCAGCACCAGGGTCTGCGAGCGCTTGTCGAGCGGATTGCGCTGGCGCTCGAGCAGGCCGCGCTGCTCCAGCCGGTCCAGCAAGGTGGCCAGATTGGGCGGCGACACATGGATCGCGCCCGACAGGCGCTTCTGGCTGATATTGGGATTGGCCTTGAGCAGGCTCAGAACAGTGAAGTCGACCGGACGCAGATCGTATTTCGCCATGCGTTTGTCGAACATCGGCTTGATGTGCAGGTAGGCGCGCTTGCAGTTGTAGCCGACCAGGCTAAATAGCAGGCTCTGGTCGAGTTCCTGCTCGGCGGTGTCCTGGATGGCACTGATCAGTTGGAGCGATTTCTTCGGCGGCATGGCGGGTCAATGAGAGTGGATGACGGTGCCGCGCAAGGCGTCCGCCGCCGAAATGGTAACACGGGCAGCGATTTCTTAACACCCAGGGCGTAACGCTGGGTCTGACCCGAATGCTGTTAAATTAAGCGTGCAACAGCGCTTTTGGAACCCACGGCAAAGAGCCGGGGGCCGAACCCGTTGGGACCGGCGGGGCGCAGCCCCTCCCCAGACCCCTGGGGTCAGACCCCAGGGTTACGCCCTGGGTTTCTATCGGCTACAGTGGATTCCAAACGCGTTACGGCACGCTGACGGTATTAGCCCGCGCTCAGCGCGGCGGCAGCCGCAGCGCGCCGTCCAGCCGTATCACTTCGCCGTTGAGCGACAAGTTGCCGACGATGTGCAAGGCCAGTTGCGCGAATTCGACCGCCTTGCCCAGCCGCTTGGGGAAGGGAATCGAGGCGCCCAGCGACCGCTGTACTTCTTCCGGCAGCTTGAACAGCAGCGGCGTCATGAACAGCCCGGGGGCAATGGTCATCACACGCACGCCGAACTGGGCCAGGTCGCGCGCCAGCGGCAGCGTCAGCGAGGTGATGCCGCCCTTTGACGCGGCGTAGGCTGCCTGTCCCACCTGGCCGTCGTAGGCCGCCACCGAGGAGGTGCAGATGATCACGCCGCGCTCGTCGTCCTCCAGCGGCTCCAGCGCCACCATGTCGGCCGCGGCCAGCCGGATCGCGTTGAAGGTGCCGATCAGGTTGACGTTGACGATGCGGCTGAAGTCCTCCAGCGGCATCGGGCCGTCGCGTCCCACCAGCCGTTTGGCGCCGCCGATGCCGGCGCAATTAACCAGCACGCGCGCCGCGCCATGCCGGGCGCGCGCCACGGCCAGCGCCTCGCGCATGCTGGCCTCGCTGGTGATATCGCAAACCACGGCGATGCCGCCCACCTCGCGCGCCAGCGCCTCGGCCGCTTCGATATTCACGTCCAGCACCGCCACCCTGGCGCCGGCTCGCGCCAGCTCGCGCACGGTTTCCGCGCCCAGTCCCGATGCGCCGCCTGTCACCAGCGCGGCCTGCCCTTGTAATTGCATATGATTCTCCTGTTTGAATGGTGAAGCGGATTAGCCGGCGTCGGGATTTTCGATCAGCAGCGCGATGCCCTGGCCGCCGCCGACGCAGGCAGAGGAAATGCCATAGCGCTTGCCGCTGCGGCGCAGTTCGCGCGCCAGCGTGATCGTCAGGCGTACCCCGGTCACTGCCAGCGGATGGCCCAGCGCGATGGCGCCGCCGTTGACGTTCAGGCGGCCGCGATCGAGTCCCAGCTCGCGTTCGACCGCGATCACCTGGGCGCCCTGCGCCTCGTTGATTTCGAATACCGCGATATCGTCCAGCGTCAGCCCGCTGCGTTCGAGCAGCAGGCGGATGGCGGCGACCGGACCGATGCCCATGATTTCCGGCGCCACGCCAACGGCCGCGGCGGCCACCACACGCGCGAGCGCGGTCTGGCCATGCTCACGCACATAATCGCCCGAGGCCACGATGGTGGCAGCCGCCGCGTCGACCAGTGCAGAGCTGTTGCCCCCGGTCTGCACACCGCCTTCATAAATCGTGCGCAGCTTGCCCAGCACCTCCACCGGCGAAGGGCGCGGATGGGTGTCGCGCCTCACCTCGGCTACCTTGGGCGGCAGCGCGATGGAGCGGGTGGCATAGCCTTCCAGTTCGAAGCTCTCATTGCCGACGGCGACGATTTCGCCATCCAGGAAGCCGTTTTCCTGCGCGCCCAGCGCACGCTCGAACGACAGCGCTGCATACTGGTCCACCTCGGCGCGGCCGATGCCGTATTTTTTCGCCAGGTTCTCGGCCGTCTGCGGCATGGTCACGCCGGGAGCGGGATCGAGCAGCGCCTCCCACATATAATCCTTGAACTCGACCGGAGCGCCCAGCTTGAAGCCGGTGCGGTGGCCGAAGGCGGCGATCGGATTGCGCGTCATGTTTTCCGTGCCCACCACCAGCACCGCCTCGGCATAGCCGCGCGCGATCTGGTCGCCGGCCTGGCGTATCAGCTCGAAGCCGGTGCCGCAGATGCGCTGCACATTGATCGCCGGGACACTCATCGGCACGCCGGCGTACAGGCCGATGTGGCGCGGCAGGACGTACTGGAAAAAGTCTCCCGGCGCCATATTGCCGGTGACAACGGAGTCGATGTCGCCGGCCGGCACGCCGCTGCGGCGCAGCACTTCGCGCGCCGCCTTGATGCCCAGGTCGGTGGGCGAAATGCCGCCGAAATGGCTGCAGTAGTCGACCATCGGCGTGCGCACGCCGTCTACCATCCAGATGTCGTCGAAACTGGCGTAAAAGCCCTGGTTCTTCATGCTAAGGTCCTCGCGATGTCGGTTTGGGGAAGCATGACGGCCGCATCGGCGCCCTCGTACAGGAGGTGCACCAGGGCCGCGCGGTGATTCAGCACCGCGCGCTGGTTGATCGAGCCCTTGTCGGTGATCTCGCCCTTGTCGATGCTGGGCGGCTCGAGCAGGATCAGTGCGCGCGCCACCCGGCTGGCGCTGCCGGTGCCCTGCTGGTACAGGCGCTGCAGCATGTCCTGGAAGAAGGCGCGCACAGGCGCCGATTCCAGCACCGCCTGCTCGCTCGCCTCCGGCCCCAGCGCGGCCAGGCGGCGGCACTGCGGCCGGTTCGGCAGGATCAGGATGCCGATCTCCTTGCGGTCATGCCCGGCGATCACCACATCCTGCAGATAGGGCGCCCCCTCCTGGACGATGCGCCCGCGCAGCGGACCGACGCTGACCCAGGTGCCGGTGAAGAGCTTGAAGTCCTCGGCCACCCGGCCATCGAACACGAACCCCAGTTCGGGCCGTTCCGGGTCATACCACTTGACCGCGTCGCCCGAGCAGAAGAAGCCCTCCTCGTCAAAGGCGGCGGCGGTTTGTTCGGCATCGCGCCAGTAGCCGGGGGTGACGTTGGGGCCGCGGTAGCGCACCTCGGTCTTGTCGCCATTGGGCACCAGCTTGACGGTGATGCCCGGCAGCGGCACGCCGATCTGGCCGGCCCGCGCCTGCTCCTGCACCACGAACATCGCCGACGGCGCCGTCTCCGTCATGCCCAGGCCGCAGTTCATGACGATGCGTTCGCCGCAATCGCGCTCGGCCACCGCATGCAGCTTGTCCCAGATCGCCTGCGGCAGCGCGGCCGCCGCATAGAACTGCATGCGCAGCCGGCTATGAAAGGTGGCGCCCAGCCCCGGATCGGCCTGCAGCGCGTAGGCCAGGTCTTCCCAACCCTTGGGCACGTTGAAATAGACGGTCGGCGCGATCTCGCGCAGATTGCGCAGCGTGGTTTCCATCCCCTGCGGCGTGGGCCTGCCGTCGTCGATATACATGGTGCCGCCGTTGTACAGCACCATGCCCACATTGTGATTGCCGCCGAAGGTGTGGTTCCATGGCAGCCAGTCGACCAGCACCGGCGGCTCCTCGGCCAGGAAGGGCCAGGTCTGCAGCATCATCTGCAGATTGCTGCACAACATGCGCTGGGTGTTGATGACCGCCTTGGGCATCCTGGTCGAGCCTGAGGTAAACAGGAACTTGGCGATGGTGTCGGGACCGGTGCCGGCAAAAGCCTGTTCCACCGCGCCGGTGGCCGGCGTGGCCGCCAGATCGGCGTACAGCGTGGCGCTGCGCCCGGCCGGCGGCGTGGACGTCACCAGCAGTTCGGTGTCGGCCACGCAGGCGCGGATGGCGGCGCCGTACTGCTCGCCGTCGGCGGCGAACACCATGCCCGGGGTCAGCACCTTGAGCACGTGGCGCAGCTTGTCGTAGTCCTTGGACAGCAGCGAATAAGCCGGCGAGATCGCCGCAAACGGCACGCCGACATACAGGCAGGCCAGCGCCAGCATGGCGTGTTCGAGATCGTTGTCCGACAGGATCAGCAAGGGTCGCTGGGCCGACAGGCCGCGCGCCAGCAAACCCTGGCCGATGCGGCGCGCGCTGTCGAGCGCCTCGCGGTAAGTGATATGGCGCCAGGCGCCGTCGGCGCCGCGCCGCGCCATGTAGCTGCGTTCGGGCGCGACGGCGGCCCAGTGGCGCAGCCTGTCGCCCAGGCGCTCGGGATAGGCTTGCAGGTCCTGGCGGGTGCGCACCTGCTGCACGCCGTCTTCGCGTGCCTCGACGTGCACGCCGTTGATGCCGAACGCCAGTGCGCGGTAGCGCGGTGAGGATGATGCTGGGGTCATGCCTGTCTCCTGTCTGTATGCCGGCCTTCCTGGCCAGCGCGGCCTGTTCAGGCCTTGAACTGCACCTTGTTGGCTTTATGGTCGAGGAAGGCCAGCAGCCTGCCGCGCGTATCCGGATCGCTTACGGCGACGGCCGCCATCAACGATTCGGTAATCATGCCATCCTGGATCGACTGGTCGGCGATCCGCGGCAGCACGTGCATCACCGCATAGTTGGTCATCGGCGCATTGCCCGCCACCTTGTGCGCCAGCTCCAGCGCCTTCTCCATGCCCTGGCCCGGCTCCACCAGATACTGGGAAACGCCCAGCCGGTGGCCCTCGCGCGCATCGAGCACGCGCCCGGTCAGCATCAGGTCGGTCATGGCCGCCACGCCGATCAGGCGCGAAATGCGCACCGAACCGCCGCCGCCGACAAACAGGCCGCGCTGGCCTTCCGGCAGCGCGTAGAAGGCCGAGGTCTCGGCCACCCGGATGTGGGCCGCCGACGCCAGTTCCAGCCCGCCACCCACCACCGCGCCGCGCAGCACCACGATCACCGGCGCCCGCCCGAACTGCACCCGCTCGAAGGCAGCATGCCACATCCGCGAATGGTGCATCGCTTCGGCTGTCTCGCGCTCGCGCATCTCACCCAGATCCAGTCCGGCGCAGAAGTGATCGCCCTCGCCCGCCAGCACCACCGCCCGCACCGATGCCGGCAACTGGTCGAAGGTCGATTGCAGCGCGCCGATCAGGGCGTCGCTCAGGGCGTTGCGCTTGGCCGCGCGGTTGATCGAGATGCGCGCCACCGCGCCATCGATGATGAGCTGGACCAGTTCGTCCGCCTGCCGCGTCCCGGATTGCTGCCTTGGATTCATGTTTATGCCTGTCTTGAATTAGTTTTAAAATATAACTATTATTTAGTATAATCAAAATCGCTGGAAAAGCAAGCGCTACCAACAACCAAACCAAGGAGAGCAAAATGAAGATCATTGACGCCGATGCGGTGGGCGGCCTGATAGCGGACGGCGCCACCCTGTTCCTGGGCGGGCTGGCCATGACCGGCCTGGCCGAGGAGGTACTGCAGGGGCTGGAGCGCTGCTTCCTGGCCAGCGGCCATCCGCGCAACCTCTGCACCTGGGCCTGCGGGGCGATCGGCAATAGCGGCGCCGGCGGCATGGTGCACTTCGCCCATCCGGGCATGATCAGGCGCACCGTGGCCGGCCATTTCGGCCAGACCGGCAAGGAGATGATGAAGATGGTGTTCGACGGCGAGGTCGAAGCCTATAACTTCCCACAAGGTTCGCTGTCGCACCTGACGCGCCACATCGCCGCGCGCACGCCCGGCCTGCTGACCAAGGTTGGCCTGGGCACCTTCGTCGATCCGCGCCTGGAGGGCGGCAAGCTCAATGCCCGCTGCAGCGAGGACCTGGTGCGGCTAGTCGAATTCGGCGGCGAGGAGTGGCTGCACTATCCCTGCCCGAAGATCGACGTGGCCATCATCCGCGCCACCGTGGCCGACGAAAACGGCAACCTCACGCTGGACAAGGAAGGCATGCTGCTTGAGCAGCTGAGCATCGCCCAGGCGGCGCATGCCTGCGGCGGCATCGTCATCGCCCAGGTTGAGCGCGTGGTGCAGGCCGGCAGCCTGCACCCGAAGTCGGTCAAGATTCCCGGTCTGCTGGTCGACTACATCGTGCTGGGCAAACCGGAAAACCATATGCAGTCGATCGCCACCCAGTTCGACCCGGCCCTGTGCGGCGACCAGCGCGTGCCGCTCGGATCGCTGGCGCCCATGCCGCTCGACGAGCGCAAGGTGATCGCGCGCCGCGCCGCGCTGGAACTCAAGCCTGGCGCCATCAGCAATCTGGGCATCGGCATCCCCGCCGGCATTCCCTCCATCGCGGCCGAGGAAGGCGTGGCCGAGCTGCTGCAACTGAGTATCGAGAGCGGCATCAATGGCGGGGTTCCCGCGCAGTTCGGCGATTTCGGCCTGGCCTACAATCCCGAATCCATCATCGAACAGTCGGCGCAGTTCGACTTCTATGACGGCGGCGGACTCGATGCCAGCTTCCTGGGGCTGGCCCAGGCCGACTATCGCGGCAACGTCAACGTCAGCAAGTTCAATGGCCGGCCGGTGGGCTGCGGCGGCTTCGTCAACATCACGCGCTCCACGCCCACGCTGGTGTTCTGCGGCACCTTCACCGCCAGCGGGCTAGAGGTGGAAGTGGGCGATGGCCGCCTGCGCATCGTCACCGAAGGCCGCTCGCGCAAGTTCATCGAGCAGGTCGAGCAGATCACTTTCAACGGCCTGGATGCGGCGCAGCGGCGCCAGAGCGTGCTGTTCGTGACCGAGCGCGCGGTGCTGCGCCTGAGCACCGATGGCCTGGAGCTGATCGAAATCGCGCCCGGCATCGATCTGGAACGCGACGTGCTGGCCCATATGGGCTTCCGCCCCATCATGCGCGATGTGAAGCTGATGGACGCCGCCCTGTTCCAGCCACATTGGGGCGGACTGAAACAGGCGCTTGTGCGGGCCCAGGCCCGCATCCTTCGCTAGAACGCGCCGACGTAATTTTCCGCCAGCGCGGTGGCCAGCGCGCGCGAGTTGACGATGTTGTCCAGTTCCGCGCGCTGCATTTCGCACTCGAAGGCGGTGGCGTCGGCGCTGGTGTGCAGCAGGCGCGTCATCATCCAGGAAAAGTATTCGGCACGCCAAACGCGCTTGAGCGCATCGGCGCCATAGCTTTGCAGGCGCTGCTCGCTGCCCTGGTGGTAGAACTGTTCCAGCCCGCGCGCCAGCAACTGCACGTCCGACACCGCCAGGTTCAATCCCTTGGCGCCGGTCGGCGGCACGATGTGGGCCGCGTCGCCGGCCAGGAACAGCCGCCCGGCCTGCATCGGGGTGGAGACAAAGCTGCGCATGGAGATGATATTTTTTTGGAAGATGCGTCCTTCCTTCAGGCGCCAGCCATCATGGTTCTCCAGCCGCGCATGCAGTTCGCTCCAGATGCGGTCGTCCGACCAGTTGCTCACATGGTCGCTCGGGTCGCACTGGAAGTACAGCCGCTGCACGATCGGCGAACGGGTGCTGACCAGCGCGAAGCCGCGCTCGTGCTGGGCGTAGATCAGTTCCTCGGACGAGGGCGCCGATTCGACCAGGATGCCAAACCAGCCGAAGGGATAGTTGCGCTGGTAGTCCTGGCGCCGCGCCTGCTCCGGCATGGCCGGACGCGCCACGCCATGAAAACCGTCGCAGCCCATGACGAAGTCGGCCTCGATGCGGCGGATCTCGTCGCCGTGCGTGAAACTGAGCGAGGGCCGTTCGCTGTCCAGGCCGTGCAGCGTCACCGCGCCTACCTCGAACAGCAACTGTCCTTGCGCCGCCAACCGCGCCGCCACCAGGTCCTTGATTACCTCGTGCTGGGGATAGACGGTGATGGCCTTTCCCGTCAGCTCGTTCAGGTCGATGCGATGGCGGCCGCCGCCGAAGGCCAGCTCGATGCCGCGATGCAGCGCGCCTTCGCGGCGCATGCGCTCCCCGACGCCGGCCTCGGTCAGAATATCCATGGTGCCCTGTTCCAGCACGCCGGCACGGATGGTCGCCTCGATCTCGGCACGCGAGCGCGACTCCAGCACGATCGATTCGATGCCTTGCAGGTGCAGCAGATGGGATAACAACAGGCCGGCCGGGCCGGCGCCAATGATGGCTACTTGGGTACGCATGGGGTGTCTCCGATGTGGTTGAGGTATGGCTGCATCGTAGCGCCGCAGGGCCGCAAAAAAAATGGATGAAACCGCATAAAACTTGTACTATTTCGACATCCGACTTTTACCCGCCACGAGCCCCGCCATGAGCAGCCTTTCCCGGACAGCACCATCGGAAATTCCCCAGTTTGCACTGTATGGCGAGCAAACAAGGGCGGACAGCACGGAATTCGTTCACATTGAACTGATAGAGACGCGCAGCCGCCTGCACGACTGGCATATCGCCACCCATACCCATCCCGGTCTTTTTCAGGTACTTTTTCTATTCGGCGGAGAAGTCAGGGCCAGCGTCAGCGGCGCCCTGTGGGAATGCCGGGGTCCGGTCGCCATCACCATCCATCCCTCGGTGGCGCATGGCTTCGATTTCTCGCCGGAGGCGCAAGGCTATGTGCTGACAGTGGAGCAGAACGTGGTGTTCGCCGTGGCGGAAAACCACGGCGAGCTGTACTCGTCGCTATTCGTGCAGCCGCTGGCGATCGACCTGGCCGGCCTGCCGGAAGTACGGGCGCGGCTCGAGCCGCTGCTGAAAAACCTGATCGCGGAAGCGGCCTGGCCGCAGTATGGCCACACGCTGATGCTGGAATGGCTGGCGCGCAGCGCCCTGCTGCTGCTGGTGCGCGTGCACGCCGAACACCGCATGGCTGACCGCTCCGGCCGCAGCGACTTCGAACTGTTCAGCCGTTTCCGCGCCGAGGTGGAGCGGCACTTCAGGCAGCAGTGGCAGATCGGCCAGTATGCCGATGCGCTCAGGGTCACGCCGATACGGCTCAACCGCCTGTGCCTCAAGCTGTCCGGCCAGTCGGCCTTCGACCTCACGCAGGACCGGCTGATGCTGGAAGCCTGCCGCAAGCTGACCTATGTCCCGGCCAGCATCGCCAGCATCGCCTATGAACTCGGTTTCCAGGACCCGGCCTACTTCAGCCGCCTGTTCAAGAAACGCATCGGCCTCACGCCCCGTGAATTCCGGCGCCATCCGGATCAGGACCTCACAGATCCAGCAGCAATTCAGCGCTAATCGCGCGCGAACAGCAGGGCGTGAACTGCGCATTGGCGGCCTGCTCGGCGTCGCTCAGGTACTGGTCGCGGTGTTCCGGCACGCCGTCCAGCACCCCGACCAGGCAGGTGCCGCACACGCCCTGTTCGCACGAGGCAGGAATGAACACGCCCGCTTCGCTCAGCACTTTCAGTACGCTGCGGCCGGCCGGGATCGCGTAAACCTTGCCGCTGGAGGCCAGCCTGACCGCGAATTCCCGGTCGCCGCCGGGGGCGGCCGGGGCGGCGCCGAAATACTCCAGGTGCAGCTGATCCCCGGGCCAGTCCTGCGCCTTGGCCGTGCCCCGCACATGCCCGATGAAGCCCGCCGGTCCGCATAGATAGATATGGGTGCCCCGGTCCAGCCCCGCCAGCAGCGCCGCCAGGTCCAGCTTCTGCGCCGCGTCGCCGCTGTCGTAATGAAAATGCACCTGGGCCGCGAACGGCGCCTGCGCGATCCGTTCACGGAAGGCGGCATGCGCGGGCGAACGGGCGCAGTAATGCATCTCGAATGGTGCGCCCTGCGCCGACAGAGTCTCGGCCATGGCCAGGATGGGCGTGACGCCGATGCCGCCGGCCAGCAGCAGGCTGCGCTGCGCCGCCACCAGCGGAAAGTGGTTTTTCGGAGCGCTGATCCGCAGCGCCATGCCGGCCCGGACGTCGTCGTGCATCGCCCGCGAACCGCCGCGCGAGGCCGGGTCGCGCAGCACACCGATCAGATAGCGCTGGCGTTCATGGGGCGGATTGCACAGCGAGTACTGGCGTACCAGGCCGGGACGCACATGCACGTCGATATGCGCGCCGGCACTGAAGGCCGGCAGCGGCGCGCCATCCACGCTGACCAGTTCATAGCTGCAGATGTCCTGCGCCTCGGCCAGCTTGCGCTCCACCCTGACTTCGAAGGTGGCGCTCATGCCGCCTGCTCCCGCGCCATCCACTGGTCCAGCACCCGGCGCGACTGCATGCCGCCGGCGTCAATGTTCAGCATCAGCAGCTTGCGTTCGGGATGGCGCAGGATATTTTTCTGCTGCAGTTCCAGCATGTCGCGGTCCTCGCTGAAGATCTTGCCCTGCCCCTCGCGGATGGTGGCCGTCAGTTGCTGGTCGTCCGGCTTGAAGTTGCGCGCCATGCCCCAGAAATACCAGTGCGAGGTCTCGCTTTCGGGCGTGATGAAATCGACCACGATGCTCGATGCCTTGAACTCCGCCGGCGCGTCATAGCCGCCCTTGCCCGCGTGCGCCACACCCACCTCGATCATCACATGGCTGGGCGCCGAGAAGCGGCAGATCTGCCAGCGGTCCACCGGCACGTCGTCGGCCAGGCCATTGCCGCGCAGCGCCGCGCGCCAGAATGGCGGCGCCATGATGTTTTCCATATAGCGGCTGGTGATCACCTGCTCGCCCTCGACGCGGGTGTTGACAGGCGCCTCGTCGATCTCCTTCTGGCCGATGCTGCTGGCGTGCACATAGGTTTCGTGCGTCAGGTCCATCAGGTTGTCGATCATCAGGCGATATTCACAGTTGATGTGATACAGGCCGCCGCCATAGGCCCACTCCGGATTGCCGGCCCATTCCAGATGATGGATCAGGGCAGGATCGGCCAGCTCCCTGTCGCCGGTCCAGACCCAGATGAAACCGTGGCGCTCCTCCACCGGATAACTGCGGATGCAGGGAAAGCCGCGCACGCGCTGGCCCGGCATGCTGAGCGCCTTGCCCTCGCAGCCCATTTCCAGGCCATGGTAGCCGCACACCAGCTGGCCGTCGCGCACAAAGCCCAGCGACAGCGGCGCGCCGCGGTGCGGGCAAAAGTCCTCCACCGCCGCCACCTTGCCGCCAACGCCGCGATAGAACACGATCTTCTCGCCGCAGATCTGGCGGCCCAGCGGCTTGCCATCGATTTCGCCCGGGGTACAGGCCACATACCAGGTATTTTTTGGGTACATCTCGTCTCCTTGTTGGGGTTCTGGCTGAACAGGCCTGACATCAGTGACCAAACATTCAGTACACTGAATGTTGTAAAGTATAGCCTGATGCGCAGCGAAGTAAACTCCCTTGCTGAATTTTTATGCCCTTTCGATATCGCGCCGCACAACCCTGGACCCAGCAGCCATGCCACACACCGAGAGCAAACTGATTAATCTGTACGAACACCCCGGCCACCTGCTGCGCCGCGCGCAGCAGATTTCGGTATCGATCTTTTATGACGAGATGGGCAGCGAACTGACGCCGGTGCAGTACGCGATGCTGCGCAACCTGGCGGAGCACGCCGGCATCGACCAGGTCTCGCTGTCGGCCCTCAGCGGCATCGACACCTCGACCGGCGCGACGGTGTGCGCCCGCCTGGAGGAAAAGGCGCTGTTGGAGCGCAAGGTCATTCCGCACAACCGGCGCCAGCGCGCACTGACGATCACGCCCGCCGGCACGCGGCTGCTGGAAGAACTGATTCCCGGCGCCCAGCGCCTGCGGCGGCGCCTGCTGGCGCCCCTGAGCGGTCCTGAACAGCTGCAGTTCATGGAGCTGCTGTCAAAACTGGTCACCGCCAACAACGAGATCAGCCGCGCGCCACTGAGCAGCGCCGCGCCGGCCGAAAAATAGCGGGCCAGCAGCCGGCCCTCGCCGCGCCCGACTGCCCCCCTCCCACTTTCAACATGGGTTCCACCAGGAAATTGCGCTAACGCAAGTCCGCCCTCCGTCGGCTTCGGTCTAATGGCATCTACAACCGGAGAACGCCATGCACCGACTGCCCTCCCGCCTGATACTGGCCAGTGCCGCCTTGCTGCTGGGCGGCTGCGCGGCCGGCTCCATTGCCGGCGCCGCGCTGGAGATGGTCGGCATGCGCAAGGCGCCGGAACTGCCGGATGCGCAGAAACCGCCGCGCCATGTGGCGATCCGCCTGCACGCCGACAGCAGCCT
Source organism: Oxalobacteraceae bacterium (assembly GCA_013284265.1). GTDB lineage: Bacteria > Pseudomonadota > Gammaproteobacteria > Burkholderiales > Burkholderiaceae_D > Rugamonas. Next base: position 36,114 of record JABTBR010000049.1, read on the forward strand.
CAATGCCGGCGCCAGCGGCCACCCGCTGGCACTGGTGGCACGCATCTACAAGCTGCGCCAGGGCGCCGCCTTCCAGCAGATCGCCTACGACGGATTTCTCAGCGCGCACCGCGAGCGCGAACTGCTGGGGAACGACCTGCTGGAAGTGAAGGAAGTGATGCTGGTGCCCGGTCAGCGCTACGAAGTGGTGGAACAGGTGACGCGCGAGGCCTATGTGATCGGCGTGGTCGGCCTGTTCCGCACCCCGGCGCCGCAGCGCTGGCGGCTGGCGTTCGCCGCCGCCGATGCGGAGCGCAGCGGCATCACCATCGGCGCGCATGCCTGCGCGCTCAGCGTGGCGGCCGGCACGCCGGCCAGCGGACAGGCGGGCCAGCCGCTGGCCGGCGTGCACTGCCAGTAGTGCCGGCGACGGCACTTTTTCAACCGTTCACCGGCAAGGAGAGACGCATGGTAGAAGCACTCGCATCGGCAATGGCTGTCGCATTCGCGTTTGGACTGGCGCTACGGTCGGCAGCGGCGCTGGGATTGATCGCCGCGCGCAAGCCGGCGCCGGCAGCAATGGCATCGCCGCCGGCACGGCGCGGCGGCCGGACGCACAGGGCAGAACCATGAACCGCCCACTGGAGCGGCGCGGCGCGCCCTCGCTGCTGACCGGCGGCAAGCGCCGCAACGGACAGGCCGATCCACCGCAGGCACAAGGGCCGGCCCTGCTCGACCTGATGCACGAAGGCTTCTACCTGCTGTTCCTGCTCAGGAACGGCTGCGTGCCGCCCGAGGAGACCGTTTTCGTCGACAAGATCCGCGACTTCCTCGCCGAATTCGACCGCGAGGCGCACAAGCTGCGCGCCCACGGCGACGACATCACCGCCGCCAAATATGCCTGGTGCGCCGCGCTGGACGAGACCATCCTGGGATCGTCATTCAAGATCCGCGCCGCGTGGGAGCGGCGCCCGCTGCAACTGGTGATATTCGGCGACCAGCTGGCCGGCGAACACTTCTTCGACCGGCTCGACGAGTTGCGCGGCAAAGGCGGCATCCGCCTGCAGGCGCTGCAGGTGTTTCATATGTGCCTGCTGATGGGCTTTCGCGGCAAGTTCGCGCTCGACGCCAGTGACAAGCTCAATTACATGACCGCGCGGCTGGGCGACGAAATCGCCCACATCAAGGGCCGCAGCCGCGGCTTCGCCCCGCAGGCCGAGCGCCCCGACCAGATCGTCAACAAGCTGCGCAGCGACGTGCCGCTGTGGGTGATGTCGGCCGTATTCGGACTGGTGGCAATGGGAACCTTCACCGGCCTGCGCTCGACCCTGAACCACGGTACCGAAGACAGCCTGGCCCCCTACAACGACCTGGTCAAGCTGGCCCCGCGGCCGGCCAACGTCACCATCACCCTGCCCTGATACGCCGGGCACCGTTTCGACTTTCGGGAGAGAGCATGAGCATTCCATCCAAACTGTTATGGAGCCGGGGCCAGATGATGCGCGCCCAGCATTTTCAGCAGCAGGATCAGTACCACGAAGCGCGCCTGCGCCAGTTCGCCGATGCGCTGCAGCCTTACCTGTGGGGTGTCCGCCACATCCGCTGGAACCATGCCGCCCTCGCCAACAACCGGCTGCAGCTCGAAGCGCTGTCGGCGATTTTCCGCGATGGCGATATTTTTGACGCACCCGCCAGCGAAATGCTGCCCCAGGCCGTCGACCTGTCCACGCTGCCAACGGACACCCAGGAGATCGTCTTTTATGCCGCACTGCCCGGCTGGACCGGCGGTGGCGGCAATCTCACCGGCACGCTCGACGCCCCCGGAAAGGCACGCTTCAGCGAAGTGGCCAGCACCACGCATGATCTGCTGACCGACGGCGTGCCAGAATCGGTACGCTACCTGAACAAGCGCGTGCTGCTGATCTCGGACAAGGAACCGCTGGGCGCCTACGACTGCTTCCCGGTGATCCGCCTGCGCCGGCTGGTGACCGGCGGATTCGAAGCCGATCCCGCCTTCGTTCCACCCAGCGTTTCCATAGGCGCCGCCCCGGCCCTGCAGGTCAAACTGAACCAGCTGCTGGAAGCGCTGCAAGCCAAGGTCAATTCACTCAAGGCCAATATGCGCGAACCGAGCCGCAACGTGATCGAGTTTCGTTCCGGCGACGTGTCCGCGTTCTGGCTGCTGCATACGGCCAGCACCGCGGCGGCGGGCCTGACCCACTATGCCCACCATCCCGCCTTTCATCCGGAACGCTTGTTCGAAGCGCTGCTGAATCTGGCCGGCGCATTGATGACTTATTCCAGGCACATCGCCCTGTCCGCCCTGCCCCGTTACCTGCACGACGATCCCGCGCAGTGCTTCTCCGCCCTCGACAGCATCATCCGCGAGCTGCTCGACACCGTGATCTCGGCACGCTACTTCGCCATCGCGCTGGAAGAGAAAAGAACCTGCTACCACAGCGGCAAGCTCGATTCCGGCAAGCTCGATGGCAAGACCGCGCTGTACCTGGCCATCAGCGCCAGCATGCCGGCGGTGGAACTGGTGGACGTGATTCCCCAGCGCGTGAAAGTCGGTGCACCGGATGATGTGGACAAATGCGTGCTGACCTCGATGTCCGGCGTGAAGCTGTCGCACGCGCCGCAGGTACCTTCCGCCATTCCCATCAGGCCGGAGACTTACTACTTCTCGCTTGATCACAAGAGCGCGCTGTATGAGCAGATGCTTAAGGCGCAATCGGTCACCGTCTACATCCCCTCTGGGTTCGACGACTTGCGGGTGGAGCTGATTGCGGTGATTGAATGAAGTAGCCATGGCGCCAGCAACCGAGGAAGGAGTACGGGATGGACTTCGTCAATCACACACCGTTTCCGGCGTTGGCCTTCGAAGGGATAGCTCAGGAAGATCAGCGCTTTCACATCGTCGTATTGCGGCAGACTTTGAGCTTCTCAACGGGTGAACTGGAATACGCTGAAACACAGCAGCCGCTCTGCGAAAGCGATAGTCATTTTGGCGAAGCCGGAAAAAGTAGCGTGCGACAGGAATCGGACCTATGCCCGTTTAAGCCCAAGTGCGACATCATCCTCAACGCCACCGCATACCGCTCAAATGGCATTCCCGGGCCGGATATCGGGGTGCTCCTGCGGATTAAAAATCCGGTCTCAGGCAAGCTGATACTCAATAAAGGCCTGCTGGTTTTTGGCAAACGCTGGTTCAAAAAAAGGCGTCTGCTGGTTCGTGCTGCGCTATGGTGCATCAAGTGGGGCACGCTTACTTTACTTCGGCCGTCGCCCTGGTTTCGCTCCAGGGAACTCCCCTTGGTATCACTACCGCTGCGATACGAATTTGCCTACGGTGGGGAAAGCAGAATCAATGCCGGCGACAAGGCCGCGACACGCATCCCCGCCAGGCACCGTCTAAATTCCAAAGAGCTGACGCAACACCCGGACAGTGATGTCGCTCCGGGGTCGAAGCCAGTCGCCCACTCAAGCTTCGATTTCAATCCCATCGGACGCGGTTTCGCTCGCGACTGGGCGCTGAAAGCAAGCCGATGCAAAGCAGTTCCCGCACCACAAATCGAAAGACTGGAGCAATCGGTATCGGCCAGAGATTTTTGGCGATGGCAAAAAGCTTCCCGAAAAAAGCACACCCTGTCAGCACGAGAGATTGCCATTCAAACGCCGGCGGGAACAGGCGTTCGCGTCAAGACACATCCAGCCCGCGCATCGTTGCTGGGAACAGTCGACGAAGACTTCATCAAGAGCGATAAGCCTTATCCAAACGACTTTGACTTCGCCTACTTCAACGCCGCACCTTTGGACCAGCAAGTCGACTACCTGCGCGGCGGAGAAACGATCGAGTTGATGAATCTGTGCCCGCCCGGCACACAAGGCTTGGTGAACGACGGCCGAGGCGGCGCCTTCTTGCGGCTTACGCTTCCCCGCCACGAATGCTTCGCATTGGTTCGCATGAAGAGCGGCGAAATGTACAGTGTGCCGCTGCTGGTCGACACCGTCATCATTGAACCGACGGAGCACTCCCTGACTCTGGTGTGGCGTCTGGCATTGCCACTCGAAGATGACGCACCAATCCGTGTGCTCGAAGCGAGGATGCGTACCCACGAGGAAGGGGATCGCATTCAATCCAGCGTAGACGAACTTGAACAATTGTCGAAAAACGCCGCCCAGCCCTATCCGTTGACAGCGCCCGATGAGGCAATCCGATGAGCGATCGCCTTAAGCTATCGGACGCCAAGGGCGATGCGGCCGTCGAGGAGATTGCGCATAAATCGTTCATTGACGACGCGGTGAAACGTATCCAGGAACTGGAGAGTAGCAATGCGGCACTTGAGAAAGTGCTGGCTGCGCAAAAGACACTCACCAAACCTGCAGCTGCTGGCAACAACAAGATCGGTGCTCGTAAAAACGCCAGCTTCAAAGCAGTCAGCACCGCGCCGTCGATCAATAAAACACCGCGCGGTAGCGTCATGGTTCCAGTCGCGTACCCGACAGTGCAGGATCTGTCTTCGAGCGCTGGGGTAGCGAGCAACGTTCGTTTCAACGGAGACCCCGTCTATTTGCTCGACAGCAGTAGCCAGCCACGCTGCAAAGGCGACGAGCAAGGTACTGGGGGCGGCATCCGCTCAGGGACGGTAAATGGCCAAGTCAAGCCAGTGAAAGGCAGCAGCTCGGTCAGAGTCAATGGCAAGCCGGTGGTGCGGCAAGGCGATGCCTGCACCATGAATGGCGGCAACAATCCCGGGATCTACATCACGACGCAGGCACCAAGCGCAGCGCCACCGAGTGGCGCCATTGCGACCTCCAACCCGGCGGTGACGCTGGAAACGCCCGAGGAAGAGTCCGCGTTTAAAAAGTGGCTAGCCGAGTCGTGGGAGGAAATGAAGCAGGCCTATCACCATCCTATAGAAGGTGGAAAGGGTGCAGCCAAAGGCATCGGAAATATTCCTTCGGACATTGGCGAACTGCTTCGCGCGGGTTCTGCAGAACAGTTTGCAATGCGCATGGACGAAACTGCTCAGATGCTAAATGCGTTGGGAATGGATAAAGCCGCCAAGACACCTTCCGACTTCGCGAAGGAAGCACGGGAGAACGCTGCCAACCTTGGCTTCCCCAAATTCACCATGAACAATCCCGCGCAGGTGGGCGGCAACAAGATATTGATCGCTGTTCAGATTTTTTCTGCAGGGATCGGAATTTTTAAAGGGGCCAGCAGATGGCTAAAAATCCACAAAGGCGGAGTGGACAATTCAAACGCAGTAAGAGCCAGCGCAAAAACCATTCCACGCCCCCTTGAGAGAAAAAATATAGAAGATGGAGTAAAGGTTGCCTCAAGGGATTTCAAAAAAACAATATCAGGTCGACAAGAAAAAATAGATGCGTTACGAAATTCCCATCAGAAAGAAATTGATGACGTTAGCACATTTCAACCACTTGGGGTCAATCAAATGGATATTGATGTATACTTGGAAAGCGAAAATGGAATTAAATTTCTGAATGAACTTAGGAAGGCGGACCCTACATCTGATGCATCAGAAATTTATCGAAGAGCTTCACAGCAACTTGCCTCCGGTTCCAATCTTCCTGTAGTGGAACACATGAATTCTCCACTCATAAAGATCGTTCCACATGGCCAAACTGTTTCACCATACTCTCCATTTTTCATGAAAAGCACTGAATTAGATGCTGCAGCACAATCCGGGAAAACTTTTGCAGAATATTTTGGCCTTCCCGTAAAAAGTGAATCCAACGTTTACGACATATATCAAATCACTCCCAAATACCCCACCGACGTTTTCGTGAGTAAAATTGCCCCAACTACGGAATTGGGAGGAGCAATTGAAAATTCTGCAGGTGGAACTCAGTACATTGTTCCAGATAGAAAAGCTTGGACCAAACCTGAGTTTATTAAAATAATTGAAGATTAGGAGATGCGAAAATGAATTACTCACTTCTCAACATTCGTGCTCGCGAACTGAAAGATATTCTTTCCCATTATGCCACCATAGACAAAGAAGCAATAAATCTACTAAGCGCATTGGAGCCATTAATTGAAAAATCAATTGCTGGTGAAATCTTAGCACCATATGAGTGGCGCGCAGTACCCGGATCATATTATTTTACTGAAGGAACGCTTCGTAAGTTTCCTGAGTTAGAATCCGCTTACTCAAAATTCACAATTGAATTAACAGGTGGCGAAACACCAGTATTAAAAAAACTACGTGCGCAAATGAAAAAATAACTACAATTTATCTTCCTGACAATCTTTGCCCGGCGAGGTCGGTACTCAAGGAGGAATGTGGATCGGTGGAAATAGCCAGCTTTTGATCGAGGGCAAAATTCTTCCCATATGGAAAATAGGCGAGGGAGTCCTTCACTAACCAAAGTTCAAGGAGATTTTATGTGTGAATGCGAACACATGCGCAGTTCTGAATCTTTCGCAGGCTGGAATGCTTACGACGATTTCTCAAAAATAATTAAAAATAGCCCCCAGTTCTTGTCTATTCCAGTTAAAGTCCCATACTCTACGGTGCGGCTAAATGAAGATTGGCACCAATGCGTTTCCTGCCATTCAGTATGGCGACTAGTTGAACCGGACCCACTTTTTTCGGGTCTTTGGAAAAAAGTTTTAGTTATAAATTCCAACTAATTATTATTGCGACAAGGCGTGCTTTCAGATTTACTTACACAAATTATGGCTGCGTTTTTGGTCGCCAGATCCACACTTCAAAAATTTCCAGATCTTGAATACGTTTATTCAAAATTTTCTGTTAAATTGACCGGATGAGAAACTACGGCCCTTCGTGATTTTCGATTTTTGTTTTATGAAAATGACAATTAACTCAATTAACATCAACATCTTTCCCATTGATACGAACTGGCCCTGATGCGCCGATAGAAATATTTGTTCCACTTATCGAAATGGTCCCATCCGAACTCATCGTAATGCTGGCGCTCCCAGTGCTCAGCTCAATCGACGAACCCGCTGTGACCGCAAATCTCAGCCCCACCTGCGCACTTTTGTTGCCAGCGACGGTATCAACCTGAGACTGCGCCACATCAGTCGTCATCGTCTCTCCAACGGTGATGCCATACATGCCGCCAATATTCAGCGACTTGGCAGCGCCAACAACCTCCTCTTTCGCAAGCCCCGTTATCTCTAACTTGAGACCGCCGACGGTCGTAATATCCGTCTGCCCAATGGTGGCCGTTCTGTTCACGCCCACGTCGACGGACTCATCGACGCCGATCCGTTCTGTACGGCTCCCCAGTACCGCAATGTTCTCGTCATTCCCCACTGTCTCCTTGCGGTCATGCTTAACCTCCACCGTCTCGTCGCGCCCCACCACCTGGCGCCGGTCATTTCCCACCGTATGCGATTCATCATGTTCAACCTCGATGCGCTGGTCTTTTTCGGCATGAAGCCAAACCTCCTCCTCGCCTTTGCGATCCTCAAACCGCAAGGCGTTGGCATTGTCCGATGTGCCGCCCCGGCTTGAACGCGTCAGCACGCCGCTTTGTGTCTTGTTATCCGGCAGCGTCCAGGGCGGCATATTGTCGACATTGTATAAACCACCAACCACCAGCGGCCTGTCGCAATTGCCATCGATGAACATCACCACCACCTCTTGCCGCACTCGCGGCACATAGATCTGGCCAAAGTTCGCCCCCGCAAAAGCAGACGCCACCCGCACCCATGGCGAGCTTCCCGCATCGAACTTGCCTTCGCGGTCCCAGTGGAACTGCAGGCGAACACGGCCATACTGATCGGTGTGAATTTCCTCGCCTTCCGGCCCGACAACGGTTGCCGTTTGTACGCCGTAAATGCGGGTATCCGCACTATTGAATCCCTGGACTGGCCGCCACGGGATCGTTCTGCGCAGGCAGCTAAACTCATTGCTGTATTCGGATGGCGTACCCTGCCCATCCTGATAGTTATTGCTCGCGCGGTGGCGTACCGACAGAATCAGATATTCCTTTTCCTCGGCGTCAGCGCCCATCACGCTGTCATAACCATCCTGTAGTGACTCGACGCTGAAATGACCAGCCAGGCGGAACCAGCGCCTTGGCTGCGCCAGCCTGTCGTTGCTGGAAGCTCTAAAGTCCTGCCCCTGCGCGTCGATCGCTTCCATTCTGCGCCGGGCGAGCCGTTCGCCATCGTCAAAATCCTTGAAACCATAAACCGCCGTATCCTCATACACCTCGGTCGCCAGCACCGCGCCTTGCCGATTCATCGACAACTGATCTGGCCGCTCAGTGCCCGCGATCTTGAAGTTATAGCTATTGACGGTGACTTTTTGCGGCTGAATACGGCGCGTCGGACTCCATTGCGCAATGCCGTCGTCCTCACGCGCACCGGCCTGACTCTGAAACTCCATCTCCTCACGGCCGTCGATTGCATCGGCCAGGGTACTGTCGTCGCCTATCCAGAGCGTATGGCCATCGTAGCGATGCTCATACCAGGTGTGATAGCCAGCCGCCTCCAGGCGCCGGTAAAGGTGGTTGTGGTCGCTTTCGTTGTGCTGCACCGCCAGCGTCAACATGGGCGCGTCCTTGCTCAGGCGGTATTGATAGTCGCGCTGCGGGTAATTGACGAACGTTTCCTCGCAAATTTCAGTCAGCAACAGATCGTGGAAGGCATGGCTATTCTTCCCCAGCCGCAGATAAGCCAGCCATGGCTTGAGTACCATTTGATAAAAAGCGAATCCGCCATCGGTCCTCACGAAACGAAATTCAAACACATAGCCATTGAAGTAGCGCAGCGATCCATCGTCGCGCACCAGCGAGATGGTGACCATCTTGCCCATCACATCCGTCAATGGAATATGGGCATCGTCCGACAGCACCTCCACCGTGTAGCTGAAGTCGCGCGAAATGGACTCCTCGGCGTCGATGGTGTTTGCCAACATCATGCTTTGCGGGCCATCGTTGCGCGGAAAATCCAGCCGCAGCAGGCGCTGCCCCTGTGGATCAGAAATCAGGGAAGCTAAGGTCATGAGAGCTGCACGAAAATCGTTCATCAGTTGGCTCCGTCAAAATTCATGAAGGTGTAGGGATTCAGAACGCATCAATGAAATATCGAAGCTCGTCCCTGTCATGCTGTGCCGTTCCATCTTCCAGGAAGGTATCCACACCCAGCTGAAACCCACCGTTTTCCGCGTCCCCGCCCAAGCGCATCTGGGGAACGTCGCTTGCCCGTAGAATCAGGCAGATCTCGAACTGAAGAGCAACAACGGAGAACATGGACAGCATCCGGGCGAGCACAAGCGCACCGTCCTCTCCAGGCGAAAAATGGTCGTACTGCGCCTTGGGTAGTGGCCCCAGCACGACGCGGGCGCGCAGGTCGCGGCGCCACGTGTCGGGACCGAGAATGCAGCGTTCTCCGAGACAGGCATTGTCACCATCGAGCTGCATCTGCAAACCAGGCTCGAGCGGGTGCCAATAGCCGCGGTGCGCCTCCACGGCAACCGGGACACAAAAATATTCTTGCAGCACACTTTGAATCGTCGCCGCCGAGCAGGGACGCTGGCCGAATGGCGCGGCATAGAACGCGGCGGCCTTGCCGGGCAAGGCTGCGTCCTGTCGCGGGCCGTCAGCACCGGATAGCGCCATCAGCAGGGGATGCAAACGCTCTTGCTCATCCTCGCCGGCCAGCTCCAGCCGGCACTTGGCCCAGCTCTGGTAATACAGCGCTACCAGCCGTGAGGAATAGATATCGAGAAAGGCACGCACGCCTTCCTCTTTGTCCGCATGCAATTGTGCTGCAACGCGGTCCGAATAATGGGCGGGAAGGACCCCATAACACCCCAGCAGCCCAATAAAGGAGGGGCGGATCACGATGCGCTTCAAGTCGCCATCCTGCAAAGTCCGGAGCAATGCTGCTTCGAATTCCGGCTGGCTTTCCGTGACGGCGAAAGCGTCCACCTGGATCGCCTCGATATGCGCAGCGGAGAAATTCATGGAAATACTGTTTTGAAAATGCAGGCGGCCGGCGAGCACGTCTTCACGCGCCACGCCATGCTGGATCAGCCAGCGTTCCAGCGTCCACACAGCCTGAAAGAAGTCAAACCTGTAGGGCTCGTCGAATAATCGCTGAATTACGCCAGTGCGCTGGCTCCGCTTCGTGGTGGACATTTCAACAGTTCCTCTCCGGTGCGCTGCGATACGACCAGCAACTGGCTGAATACATTGATCTGGCAATAGAGTCCAAAGAAATGATCGGCCACCTGCGCAAAAAGATGGATGCCGCTGCCGACGAAGGCTTCCTCGTCCAGCGTCATGCGGATTTCAATTCCCGGCATAAGGGCGGCACAGGGCTCGCCGGGTATCCAGGCCATGATGACTTTGTAGTCCAGACCGACGATGCCTTGAATCTGGCGCCGGTTGACCGGCGATTGAGGCAGGTCGTACAGCGTGAGCATCTGCCGGAACTGCTCCAGACCGACGCCGGACAGCGACTGGTGATTCAATGACAGGTGCGATATCAGCCGCCAGTGCGCTCCCTTATCGACAGCGAAGCGATACGATGGACAGGGCTTGCGCATGAAGCGCGCAACAATGGAAGAACTGACTCCAGCAACCGTCAAATCCCCTTCACGCGAGCCAAAACTGAGCTCCGCCGGCAAATCGCGGTTGGTACAGGTGAATTCCAGCGAAAGGGTCTGTGCTGAAACAGGCAAAGCTTCCAGTCCCTCGTCCACCAATGCAATCCGCAGCTCATGTCCCGGACTCAGTTCGGCGGTGATGTCGTCGCGCCGGGTGACCCAGTAACGGCTTCCAGCCGGATCGCCTTGCCCATGACGCGAACTATAAAATGGCTTCAGTTCGTCAACCGCCCCATTCTGCTTTCCCTCATCGACCAGCAGCGCCGATTCGACGGTATGGATTTCGTAGGCCTGCGGATGCGGACCGTCCGCGATCAGGGAATAATCCGGTGCCGCGTGCGTGATTTGTACCGGTGTGCCGGCCTTGCGAAACAGATTGACGACCGGTGTGCAATGAAGCTGAAGATTCTGGGCGGATAAGCCTTTTAGCGTTCTGGCGAGATCTGAATCCGGACGTACACTGCGGATGGCTAGATGCAATGTGCAGCGCATGCATTTGTCAGGCAGGCGCGCTGCGATCGACTGGAGGTCGATATCGATAAAGTTGAATTTTTCGGGAAATGCAAAATACTCGGTCAGCAGGCGATAAGCCGGATTCGATCGGGACGAAAACGGAATCAGCGATTCTTCATCGGAAAAGCCCGCTGCGCTGATCGGCACTTGCTGCATGCCCGACCAGCCGCCACCATCGGCCGCCTCGACATAGGCAGCGCTGGCGCGCATGAGCAAGGTGTCGCGCACGGCGGCGCAAAACGACGTTTCACCATCGATAAACAGGCGCAGTTTTCCGTGTTTAAAGGGCTGCAAGCCATCTTTATCGTGCGCGACTACCGTGATGCCGATCGCGGCGCCGGCACCCGGCGGCAGGCGAATATTGGCGGGAGCATCGATGATCGGCGAAAACTTTACCGTCTCCAGCGCCACGGCTGACATCACCACATCAGCGGTGCTGCGAAACTGGCAACGCACTTCCTTCACTGGCTTCGAGCGCATCGACGTTCCGCGCGGCAGAATAGCGCTTGCCCGCGAATCGCCGCCAGCAGGGGAATCAATCTTGACGATGGAGCAGGATGGAAACGGACGCAAATAATGCGGGTATAGCGTCTCCAGCAAGGACTCGGTAAATTGCGGATAGTGATCGTCCAGCCGCTTGGCAATACGCCCAGCCATCATGGCGAAAGCCTGGTTCATATGCTCGATCTGCGGATCGCTGCAGGTGTCGCCCGCCATCGACAGTTGGCCCGCGATACGCGGGTAGCGCTCGGCAAAGGCGCGACTGTTCCGGCGTAAAAAAACCAGCTCGCGTTCGTAATACGGCAGGAGCTTTTCCATGATCTTCTCCGATGCTTGCAGTGTTCATCCGCATTCGCTCTGGATGACGGCGCCACGCTGACCGTAAAGACCATTATTCATCATCAGTTCCCGCAGGAAATTGCGCTATCGCAAGTCCATTCTGGGTCCCGCCTAGAACAAATTCCCCTGCTGCGTCGTCAAGCTGGCAAAGCTGTCATTCATCGGCAGCAGGATGGAATCGGCGATCGGCTGCAACTGCTTGCTCAGGTAATGCGCGTAGTCGATGTTCGAACGGATCACTTCCGTCGGTTCCGGGCCGCTGGTGGTCATCACGTAGCTGATCCAGCCGCCGTTCTGATAGCGGGTCGGCCTTTGCTGCGCCTCGTTGTACGCATCGGCGATGCGCGCGGCGCGTACCTGCGGCGGCACGTTGACCTGGTACTCGTCCAGGCGATGGCGCAGGCGCTTGCGATACACCAGCAGTTCGTCGAACTCTCCCGCCAGCGTTTTCTGCGCATAGTCGCGCACAAAATCCTGATACGGCTCGGCCCTGAAGATGCGCGTAAACAGGCCTTGCTGAAAATTCTGGGCCAGCGGCGTCCAGTCGCTGCGCGCCACTTCCAGCCCGCGATAGATGACTTCTTCCTCACCCTTGGCGTTGATGGTCAGCCCAGCATAGCGCTTCTTGCTGCCCATTTCCGTGCCGCGTATCGTCGGCATGAAGAACTTCTGGTAGTGCGTATCGAACTCGATTTCGAGATAGCTCTCCAGGTCATATTGCTGCTTCAGGCGGGTCTTCCACCATGCGTTGATCTTGTCGGCCAGACGCTGTCCAATGGCAAGCGCCTCGTCATTTCCATGTTCCTTCTTGAGCCAGATGAAGATCGAGTCGGTATCGCCATAGATCACGTCATAGCCTTCCTGCTCCACCAGCTCGCGGGTCAGCTTCATCATCTCGTGGCCCCGCAGCGTCACCGAGGACACCAGCTTGGGATCGAAGAAGCGGCAGTCCGGCGAGCCGAGCACACCGCAGAAGGAATTCATCAACAGCTTCAGGGCCTGGGACAGCGGTTCATTCTTCTGGCGCTTGGCCTCATCCCTACCCTGCCACAGCTGGTTGACGATCGCGGGCAGGCAGTGCTGCTCGCGCGAGAACAGCGCGCCGCGCATGCCGGGAATCACGGTGGCGGGATCTTCCGCCGCCAGGCCAACCGCCATGCCCACCGGGTCGACCAGGAAGGTGCGGATGATGGAGGGATACAGGCTTTTATAATCGAGCACCACGACGGAGTCGTACAGGCCGGGATTGGACTCCATCACGAAGCCGCCCGGCGAATGGCTGGCGGGGATCTCGCCGACGTTCGGCGCGACATAGCCTTCGCGGTGCATGCGCGGCAGGTAGTGGTGGCCGAAGGCGGCAATCGAGCCGCCGAACTGGTCGGCCATCAAACCGGTCACCTGCGAGCGTTCGACGATGAAGGCCATCAGCCTGGCCTTGTCGAAGATGCGCGTGACCAGTTCGCAATCCTTCAGGTTGTAGTGGGCCAGCGCGGGCTTGTCTTCGCGGAAGCGCCGCTCGATCTCGGCCATCTTGTCGTAGGCGTCGCCGATGTCCTTGCCTTCGCCCAGCATGGATTGCGAGACGTTTTCCAGGCTGAAGGAGGGGAAATTCCATGAAGCCGCTTTCAGCGCTTCGATGCCGTCGATCGCCACCCGTCCCGCGATGGAAGCGAACATATAGTCCGAGCGCACCTGGTGGGTGCGCCAGTCGATGGCCTTGCCTTCGCGTCCCAGCAGCAGCGGGACCTTGTGCTGGTCGGCGTTCTTCTGCAGCACGCGCAGGTCGAACTGCACCACGCTCCAGCCGATGATCACGTCGGGATCGTATTTCGCAAACCAGGCATTGAGTTTTTCGATCAGCTGGCGCGGTGTGGCGCAGTACTCCAGCGCGAAGTCGCAGGCGGGAGCGTCCTGCGGCGGCTGGCCCAACATATACACCTGGCGCTGGCCGCAGCCCTCGAGCGCGATCGAATACAGGTCGCCGTAGGCGCTGGTTTCGATATCGAGTGATACCAGCCGCAGCGTGGGGCGGAAGTCCGGGGCCGGTTTCAGCTTGCAGTCGATGATGGTCTGGCCATTCAGCTGCCCTCCCTCGAACTGCACGCAGGCCGTGATGAAGCGCTCCATCAGGTGCCGCTCGGGGGGACGCACATCGGCTTCGAACAGGCGGATGCCGCGATCCTTCAACTGGCGCTCCAGCGCGGTGAGCTGTTTGTACTGGGTGGAATAGACGCCCACCACAGGTTCTTGCTGGAAGGTTTTGAGCGGCAGCTCGCGCAGGTCGATGCCGCGCATGCCCGCCAGCTGGACTTCGATGGCGGCGCGGTCGGCGGCGACGGCGAACGCCACCGACGGCTGGGACGTCAGGCGGATCTTGCGCGGTCCCTCGTCGGTGGCCAGCCAGAATTCGATTTCGGTTCCATTATTGGTGTCGCGCCAGTGGCGCGTCAGAATGAAACCCTGTTGGGTTGTCAGAGCCACGATATTGTCTTCATGATGTTGATGCCCGAAACAAGTCTCTTTCCTTGCGCGTTGCGCCTGAATTATACTGTATAAAAATACAGTCACCAGAGGGTACCCCCTCCCCCTAGGACTAAAACCCGTCCACATCGTGCTCCGATCGCCCAGGCGGCAGAGTAAGCTGCCGCCGCAAAGTTGGCAGGAATCGTCGGGAGGATGTCCTTTATCACAGCCGGGGCCTGCGCTATAGTTAATGCAATATTATTAGCATAGAAACGCGCCACCATGAAGCAAGCACTTCGCGAAGCACCCAGCGCCGCAGGCGCCACCCGCAAAATCGTCATGTTCGCCTACGACGGCGTCGAACTGCTCGACGTGGCCGGACCGATGGAAGCCTTCGCCACCGCCTCCGCCCTGATCGGCGGTCCGGTGCCCAGCTACACGGTGCAGATCGCATCTGAGCGGCGCGGCATGATACGCACCGCCTCCGGCCTGGCGATCGAATCGGAGCGCGATTTGGGGACTGTGCGCGGCATCGATACCTTGCTGATCGCCGGCGGCGGCTCGGTGGTGCAGCTGTGCGAACATGCCGGCGTGGTCGGCATGCTCACGCAGCAGGCTGGCCGCGCGCGCCGCATCGGCTCGGTGTGTACCGGCGCCATGCTGCTGGCCGCGACCGGGCTACTCGACGGCCGCCGCGCCGTGACCCACTGGAACTGGTGCGAACGGCTGGCGCGCGGCTACCCCAAGGTGCGGGTCGAGAGCGCGCCTATCTTTATCGCCGATGGCCCGGTCTGGAGCTCCGGCGGGATGACCGCCGGGATCGACCTGGCGCTGGCCATGATCGAGGATGATTTCGGCGTATCGGTGGCGCTACGCACAGCGCGCGAGCTGGTGATGTTTTTGCGCCGTCCGGGCGGCCAATCGCAATTCGGCGTCGATACCGGACAGCCCCAGTCCAGCCGCGACGAGGCCATGCGCCAGATCCAGAAGACCATCGTCGAGCAGCCTGGCGCCGACCTGTCGGTGGAAGCGCTGGCGCGCCACGCGGCCATGAGCCCGCGCAATTTCGCGCGTGTCTTCAAGCGCGAGACCGGCTCGCCGCCGGCCGAATTCGTCGAGCGCACCCGGCTTGAGCATGTGCGCCGCCAGCTCGAATCCACCTATGCGCCGGTGGAGGCGATCGCCATCGCCTGTGGCTTCCGCAGCGCCGACGTGATGCGCCGCGCCTTCCTGCGCTACCTGCAGGTCAGCCCGACCGAATACCGCGAGCGCTTCAGCGCTTGCCGCGCCAGCCCGCCAGCCGCTTTCAGCAATCACTAGAAAGGAAATATGATGAGCATTCAGTTGGAGGATATCGCCACCCGGCATGAACGCCTGAGGTCCCTGCATGTGGGGATTCTGGTCTTCCCTGGCGTCGAGGTCCTCGATTTCGCCGGCCCCTTTGAAGTGTTTTCGGTGGCCGCGCGGGTGGCCAAACGCGATCTCGGCATCGAGCAGGCGTTCAAGGTGTCGCTGATCGGCGCCCGCCACGACATCATCGAAGCGCGCCACGGCATGGGCGTCCTGCCACACTACGGCTTCAACGATGCACCCGAAGTCGATCTGCTGATCGTGCCGGGTGGCTTGATGGAGCAGCCCCTGGACTGCGCGCCGACCCAGGCCTGGGTCGGCCGCGCCAGCGGCACGGCGGCGCTGACCGCCTCGGTCTGCACCGGCGCTTTTCTGCTGGCCAAGCTGGGCATGCTCGAGGGCCGTCCCGTCACCACCCACTGGTCCGACATCGCCGAATTGCGCGCGCAATTTCCCCAGCTTGAGGTGCGAGAAAACACGCCCTTCGTCGACTCCGGCCGCGTGGTGACCTCGGCCGGCATTTCCGCCGGCATTGGCATGAGTTTGTATCTGGTCGCGCGTTCAATGGGCGTCAGCATCGCCAGCGCCACCGCGCGCCAGATGGAGTACGACTGGCCGCCATCGGGCCAGGCGCATTAAGCCTATCCTCTAGGTTTGAGGGTCGCGGCAGCCGATTACAACCCACGGCAAAGAGCCGGGGTCTGACCCGCCGGGTCAGACCCCAGGGTTACGCCGTGGGTTCTAAGCTTGCCGGCGGCCCGCCAGCACCTGATCTACTGCGCCACACGGAACTCGATGCGCCGGTTGCGCGCGCGACCATCGGCACTGCCGTTGTCGGCCACCGGCCGGTCCGGCCCCTGCCCCGACACCATCACCTTGTCCATGCTGATGCCCTTGCCGGCCAAATAGGCGCGCACCGCTTCGGCGCGCGCCTGGCTCAGCGCGACATTGCGCTCGCGCGGGCCGATGTTGTCGGTGTGCCCGATCACCTCCACTTTTTTATCCTTGACCTTCTGCAGCGCGGCCGCCATTTCATCCAGGATGCCGGTGCCGGACACGGTCAGCGTCGCCTTGCCGCTGTCGAATTCGATGATGCGCTTGTCCAGCGTGGCGTCAAGCATCTGCTGCTCGGCGGCGCTCACGCGCAAGCCATTGTTGACCGTGTAGGTGGGATTGAGGCTGGTGGCGATCTCGCTGGCGATCTGCTGGCGCTGCGCCTCGTTGGCCACTTCGCCGCGCAGGCTGACGTTATTGCCATCGACCTTGAGCTGGCCCTTGCTGACCATTTTCAGATTCGGGCTGATCAGCTTTTGCACATAGCCGCTCCAGTTGGGCGGCAGCGACACCGTGCCGATCGCCAGTTGGTCGAGCACCTGATCGGCGCCATACAGCTCACGCAAGCGTCCCAGCAGGGCGGCCTTGCTGGCCTCGTCCGGCACGGTGCCGCTGATGACGATCTGGCCGGGCCTGGGCGCGCTCTGATACGGGAGCGGCGCCTGCGCCAAGGCCGGCGCGGCCAAGCCACCCAGGCCGCAGCACAGTATCAGGGCAGACAAACGAGATGGCTGATGCATGGCAGGCTCCCAAAGGACTCAGGCAAAGGCGTGATGAAACAGCGGCAGCACGGCGCCCAGCGACAGGCCGCCCTGCGCCATGCAGGCCGCCAGCGTTTGCAGCGCGGGGTCGCTGTTCAGCATGTCCTCTACCCAGCTGGTGTCGTCGAAGTTGATCTGGAATTCGCCCGCACAGTAAGGGTCGACAATCGCCTGCAGCGTCTCCGGTGCGGCCCCGCCAAAGCCGATCACCAGTGCCGGCCTGGCGTTGACTTCGGTGAAGAACAGGGCCAGTTCAAAATCGGCCTGCTGCAGGAACGGCAGCATCAGCGCCAGCCAGAACGCGGCGACGGCGAAGCCTTCGTCTGCGCCGCGCGGCAGCGGCAAGGCCAGGCTTTTTTCCAGGCAGGCCTCGCCGCTGCGGCGCACCGGTTGCAGCAGCAGACCCAGCGCCAGCACGATCTGGCTCGCGCTGGCACATCCAAGCAGGCCCGCCAGCCGGTCCAGCGTGCACTCGCCCAGAAACGCATGGCTGGCCGCATGGTGTAGCGGCGCCGCAGGGTCCAGTTCAAGCGAGAACAGCGCCAGCGTATGCAGGGCCTGCGCCGGGTCGCCCGCGGCCAGCACATCGGCCGCCAGCACGGTCATGGTCTGCCACAGCGGCGCCAGCACCAGCGGGCACTCGGGCAGGAAGCTGCGTGGCGCATCGATGTCGATGGTACTGAACTGCATGAACGGATAGCGCCGCTGCGACTGGTCCGAACTGGCGATCAGGTGGCCCGCCACGGCGTGTCGGCTGCGCGTGCCCACAAAGGCGAAGTGCAGCGGCCGCAGGCCGTCGTAGTGCTGCTTCCAGCGCGGATCGACAGTGAGCCGGTTCATCACCTCGGCCAGCCACTGGTCCAGCAAGCCGGCCAGCGCCACGTTGTCGGCGGCCTTGACGAAGTCGGCGCGGGTGGGAATCTTGCCGAAGTAGCCGATGTGCACCTGCTGCGGCGCGCGCTTCATGGCGCCGCTCCCACGATGGTTTCCGGCAGCTGCATGCCGCGGAAGCCCTGATCCTGCGGCGCTGCCGCGCCCTGCCCCGAGCTTTCCGGACTGCTGGTGATCTTCAGGTCGAAGGACACGCTGATGGCGCCGCTGCTCCAGCGCAGCTCATACACGCCGCCGTCCTTGCGTTTGCGCTCGGCCGCTTCGATCATGCGCTTCAGGCCGAACTGGCCGGGCTGGTTGAACAGTTCCACGCTGCGCCCGTCGAAAGCGACCGCAGTGATGCGCGCGCCGGGCGCCCCCTGCGGGCTGGGATGGACCATATTGTTCCACTGGGAAGGCGTATTCCGGTAGCGCAGCTGCTGGCCATCGATCTCCACGGTGTATTCCAGCGTGCCCGGCGCCGGGATGGGCTGGATCTGGAAGATGGTCTGGGCGGCGGCCGACGAGGTGGCCACGCCGCCCGCGCCGATAGGCGCGATCCAGCCGGGGAAGCGCGCCACCGCCTGCGGCGCCAGGTGGATGCCCATGTCGGCCCAGGTGCGCGCGGCCAGCACGTCGCCGCGCCGCACCACCAGCGGCCCCATGGCGGTGTTGACGAACTTGGCCACCACGCCGTCGGGGCCGAAGAACTGGGCGATCTCGGCGCCGCTCGCTTCGATGCGGGCGCCGGGCGCGAAGGGGTATTTATTCGCCAGCGTGGTTTTGAAGGGTTCGTAGACCTGCGCCAGCCAGGTCTTGTTGATCTCCGCTTCGCAAGGAGCGATGATGACGGCGAAGGTCTGCATCAGGGGCCGCACCAGTATCGGCCGGATCGCCTGCTTCTGCGGCTCGCTCATCCCGGTCAGCATCTGCTCGTCCACATAGCGCAGCGCGTCGGCCAGCTCGGAGCCGCTGCCTTCGAGCGTCTGCTGCATGAACTGGCGCGCGCCAGGGCCGGGATCGCCCTGGTTCTTCAGCTGGTTCAGGCGGCTGCGCAGCTTGGACAGGGCTTCCAGGTAGGAGCGCATCAGCGAGGCGTCCTTGTCGCGCGCCGATACCAGCTTGCCGAAACCGGCGAACTCGCGCCCGACCACGCCGGACGGCTTGTCGAAGGCGCTGCCCGCCACCGGCAAGTTGAGATTGATGTTGACGTTCGACGGCGCGCTGCGCAGCACATTGGTACGGAACCAGCTACCCAGGCCGCTACGCGCTTCCTGCACGGCCGCGTTGGCCGCGCGCGGATTGTCCCAGGAGGTCTGTTCGTGGATCGCGCCCAGCAGCGTGGCGACCGGCGACGATTGCGGATCGCCCAGCCGGTTCATGGCATTCACCGCGCCGTTAAATCCGTTCATGTCGCTGATGCTGACGCCCTGCACGAACTTCTGCCACTCCTTCGCATAGTCGGCCTTGTACAGGTCCACCAGGCCCTTGTAGATCTGTTCCGGGCTGCCCTCCAGCGTCAGGTCGTCCTTGGTGGCGGTCTTCAGTACCCAGTCGCTGCTTTGCAGTTCATGGGTGGCGGCGTCGCGGAAGGCGCTGTCGACGTATTTTTCCCAGGCTTCGCGGGTGTAGGCACCGGGCACCGCATGGCTGCCCGCCACCAGCGCCTGATCCTGTTCGCCGACCAGCCGCGCCACCGTCAGCGCGGGGAAGCGGGTGCCGGCGCGGGCGCGGATGTCGGCGTAGATGCGCTCGCGCGCAGGCATGCCGCGCACCACCCGGCGCAGGTTCTCGCGGGCCTGGTCCACCAGCGCCAGCTTCTGCTCGAAGCGCGGCCAGGATGGATCGTCGATATGGGCCAGGTAAAAACTCATCAGCCGCTCGGCGCTGCGGATCAACTGCTCGCGCGGCATCGCGCCGCGGTTGCTCTCCAGCCAGCCGCGCCAGAAACGCGTGAGCTGGTCGTTCAGATGGCCCGTTTCGGCGCGGGTCTTATCGTCCAGCATCAGATAGGTTTTGAGGGCGTTGTAGGCGTCGTCCACGTTGGTGGGCGAAGCTTCCTGGAACTGGCGCGTGGCGCCGCTGGCCGGGGCGGATGGAACGGATGGAGCGGCCGATGCGATGGGCGGCGCCACCGTGGCAGCCGGTATGCCCGCGCTGGACAAGACGGCCGGCGCGGCCGCCGCGGCCGCGATGGCGGAGGTCGATGCGGCGGCCGGCGCAGCACCCGCGTTGGCGGCATGCGGCGCCTGCAGCTGGTCCGCGTTGGCGTTCATCTCTGCCAGCAAAGCTTCCAGCCGCGCCGCCACCGGCTTGAGCATCACTTCGCGCACACCGGTGAAGTACTCTTCGAGCAGCTTGCGCTCCAGCTGCTGCCCCTGGTATAGCCCCATGCGCAGCGACAGCGGCCGCTCCTGGCGGAATTTCTCCAGCTGCTCCAGCCGGTCCTGCAGCACGTCGAGCGCTTCCAGCCGCGATTGCAGGTCGAGCCGGTTTTGCTGCAGCTTGACCACCTTGTCCAGATCCGCGCGCACGCTGGCCACCAGTTGGCGGTTGCCCAGATACGACCAGCTCCACGCCCCCAGCGACACGCCCAGCAGCAGTATCGCCGTGAGGAAGGCGCCATACTTCAGGCGCGTCTTGTTGCGGGTCGCATGCTGCGACACCAGATCGCGGTCGGCGAAGATCACCTTGCGGAACAGGCCAAGCAGGAAGTAGCCGGTATCGCCCGCCTGCACCGCCAGCACCTCGGGCGGGGCTTGCAGCGCGAAGCGCTCGACCAGCCGCTTCGATTGCGCGCTGATGGGGGTACCCTCCTGCAGCGCGCTGGTGAAGTAAAAGCCGCGAAACATGGGCTTGTACTGAAAGGGGTTTTCCTCGAACAGCGTCGCCAGGAAAGCGCGCAGCGGCGCCCGGATCGAGGCGAATTCCAGCGGAAAGGTGAACACGCCGGGCGCCAGCAGATCGCGCCTCTGCACGCCCATATTCGCCAGGCTCAGTTCATGCAGGCCTTCGTTCAGCTCATCGAAAGCCTGATCGAAAAACGCCAGCAGATGCGCATTGCCCGTCTTGCGCTGATAGGGCATGGTGGCGCCCCACACGCGCTCACGCTCGCTCGCCTCGCTGCGCGCGAAGAACTCGCCGAAGCCGGCGATCAGGTCGGCCTTGGTGAACATCACGTAGACGGGAGCGAACACCTCCAGCCGTTCGATCAGATCCTGCACCCGCTTGCGCAGGCTGCGCGCCAGATTGATGCCCATCGTGGGGTCGTCGCCGCGCAGTTCGGCGATGCTGACGGCGATGATGATGCCGTTGATCGGCGCGCGCTTGCGGTATTTTTTGAGCAGATCGAGAAAGCCCACCCATTCGGCCCGGTGCTCGTCCGCCACCGCATAGCGGCCCGCCGTATCGAGCACGATGCCATCGGTGGTAAAGAACCAGTCGCAATTACGGGTGCCGCCCACGCCCTGCACCACCTTGTTGTCGGCGATGGGGAACTGCAGTCCCGAATGCGTGACCGCGCTGCTCTTGCCGGCGGCCGGATTGCCGATGACCATATACCAGGGCAGTTCGTACAGCGCGCGCGTGCCCGCCACGGCGCCCAGCTTGGAGCCCTTGATGGTGTCGATCGCCTGCTGCATGCTGTTGCGGATCGCATCGACTTCGGCCCGCGCGGGCGCGCCCGCCTTGGCGCCGGGGCCATCGGCGCCGGGAACGCTGGGCGCGCCCGCCTTGGCGCCGGGGCCATCGGCGCCGGGAACGCTGGGCGCGCCAGCCTCTCCGCTACCCATCGCGTCGGCCAAGCGCATCGACGCGCGTTCGGCGCGGCGCCGCTTCAGATACCACAGCAGCAAGGCGACCAGTCCGGCCACCGCCAGCGCCGCCAGCGTCCACACCAGCGCCAGCTCGAGCGCCTCGGCGCCGACATAGATGAAGGCCAGTACGGCGACGGCACCAACGATGCTCAGGTGGCGGGAGTCGGTCAGGAAGTACCAGATTCGTCGCATCATGGCGGGGCTCGCATCGGTGACGAGTGGGCGCGCAGGCGCACGCGGGATCGAGCCATGGTGCCACCAACGATGCGGCGTTTTCTTGACCAGCGACAATGATCCGGGCGGCAATGTTGTAGGCAGGCACAGTGCGCAAAGGAAGATGCCCTGCTCGCGGGCCGCGGACGCCCTTAGAACCCACGGCATAACCCTGGGGTCTG
>JABTBR010000005.1 GCA_013284265.1 Oxalobacteraceae bacterium
GTCCGGAACGCGAAGAGCGTCCCCAGGCCGCCCCCGTCAAGGAAGAGAGCATCCGCGTCGACGCCGTCAAGCTCGACGCGCTGCTGGAAGTGGCCGGCGAATCGGTGCAGGCCGCCAACCAGGCCGCCGTGCTGCTCGAACGCCTGCTGCAATTCAAGTTCGAAGGCCAGGCCGCGACGCTGATGGCCACCCTGGCCGAAACGCTGGAACGCGCTTCGCGCTACTCCACCGAACTGCAACGCGCCACGCTGGCGACGCGGATGCAGCCGGTCGGCCGCCTGTTCCAGAAATTTCCCCGCCTGGTGCGTGAACTGGCCAAGGACCTGGGCAAGGACGTCGAGCTGACCATCGAGGGCGCCGAGACCGAAGTCGACCGCGTCGTCGTCGACAGCCTCTACGATCCGCTGGTGCACATGCTGCGCAACGCGCTCGATCACGGCGTCGAATCGCCCGAAGAGCGCGTCGCGGCCGGCAAATCGACCAAGTCCTTCATTTCCCTGAAGGCCTGGCAGGAAGCCAATAGCGTGATGATCGTGCTGCAGGATGACGGCAAGGGCATGGACCCGCTCAAGCTGCGCAAAAAGGCGCTGGAAAAGGGCCTGATCAGCGAATCCGCGCAGCTCAGCAACGACGATTGCTTCCAGCTGGTATTCTTACCGGGTTTTTCGACCAAAGATGTTGCTTCCAGTGTATCGGGACGCGGGGTCGGCATGGACGTGGTCAAGACCGCCGTGGAGAAGAACCGCGGCGCCATCCACATCGATTCGGCGCTCGGCCATGGCACCAAGTTCGCCATCCGCCTGCCGATCGAGCTGTCCATCGTGCCGACCATGCTGGTATCGACCTCGGGCGCCGCGCTGGCGCTGCCGATGGCCGTGGTCCAGCGCGTGGTGGAATTGCCCGAAGTGTTCATGGAAGTGGGCGGCTCGCCGGTGCTGAAAGACCAGGGCCGGCCGCTGCCGGTGCGTTCGCTGGCCGATTCGCTCGGTTACGAGCCTTGCCGCGAGAAGGTGGGCATTGTGGTCGCAGCGCCACAGCCCTATATCCTGGCGGTGGAAAAGGTCGACGGCACCGCCGACCTGGTCATCAAGCCGATGACGGCGATCTCGGTCGAAGGCATTACCGGCACGGCGCGCTCCGCCGAGGGCGAGCTGGTGCTGGTGGTGGGACTATCCTTCCTGATGGATGGATGCAGGGGCAGTGTCCGCATGGCGGCCTAGCGCACGGCGCAAGCCGGACACCGAAGCCTGCGGAGACCGCAGGCTTTTTTTTTGGGCAGGACAGAATATCAATGGAGTCATAAAAATTGTATCAAAACGCGAAACCGTATCGGCTCACGAGGCGGAAAGGGGGCTTCGCTTTTGCATTTCACAAATATGGCATAATCAAAGTGGATCACTCACACAGGCTGTAGCAGGACTGCACATAACATGATGAAGACGCTTTACGACAAACTCTGGGAATCGCACGTGGTCAAGGCCGAAGATGACGGCACCACGATCCTGTATATCGACCGCCACCTGGTACACGAAGTGACCAGTCCGCAGGCTTTCGACGGCCTGCGCGCCGCCGGCCGCGCGCCGTGGCGGGTTTCGGCCAACCTGGCCGTGGCCGACCACAACGTGCCCACCACCGACCGCGCCGACGGCATCGCCGACCCGGTCTCGCGCCTGCAGGTCGAAACGCTGGACAGCAACGCCAAGTCCTTCGGCCTGACCTATTTCAATATGAACGACAAGCGCCAGGGCATCGTCCACGTGATCGGGCCGGAGCAGGGCGCGACCCTGCCGGGCATGACCGTGGTCTGCGGCGACTCGCATACCTCCACCCACGGCGCCTTCGGCGCGCTGGCGCACGGCATCGGCACCTCGGAAGTCGAGCACGTGCTGGCCACCCAGACCCTGCTGCAAAAGAAATCCAAGGCCATGCTGGTGCAGGTCGACGGCGCGCTGCCGGCCGGCGTCACCGCCAAGGATGTGGTGCTGGCCATCATCGGCAAGATCGGCACGGCCGGCGGCACCGGCTACTGTATGGAATTCGGCGGCTCGACCATCCGTGCGCTGTCGATGGAAGGGCGCATGACGGTCTGCAATATGGCGATCGAGGCCGGCGCGCGCGCCGGCATCATCGGCGTCGACGACATCACCATCAACTACGTCAAGGGCAGGCCCTTCTCGCCGGCCGGTCCGCACTGGGACCGCGCCGTCGATTACTGGCGCACCCTGCATTCGGACGCCGGCGCCCGTTTCGACCTGGTCGTCACGCTCAACGCGGCCGAGATCAAGCCCCAGGTCACCTGGGGCACCTCGCCCGAGATGGTCGTCGCCATCGATGGCCGCGTGCCGGACCCGGACCTGGAAAAAGACAGCGTCAAGCGCGATGCGATGGAAAAGGCCCTGGTCTACATGGCCCTGAAGCCGAACACCGCGATCGAGGACATCCGCATCGACAAGGTCTTCATCGGTTCCTGCACCAACTCGCGCATCGAAGACTTGCGCGCCGCCGCCGAAGTGGTGCGCGGCAAGTTCCGCGCCTCCAACGTCAAGCTGGCGCTGGTGGTGCCAGGCTCCGGCCTGGTCAAGGACCAGGCCGAACGCGAAGGCCTGGACCGCATCTTCCGCGACGCCGGCTTTGAGTGGCGCGAACCGGGCTGCTCGATGTGCCTGGCGATGAACGCCGACCGGCTCGAGCCGGGCGAGCGCTGCGCTTCGACCTCGAACCGCAACTTCGAAGGCCGCCAGGGCCAGGGCGGCCGTACCCACCTGGTGTCGCCTGCGATGGCGGCGGCGGCGGGCATTGCCGGCCACTTCGTCGACGTGCGCGCGCTGCGCTGAACGCCGACTTACAGAACTGCGAGAACCCAACATGAAAAAGCTATTCGCCCTGTCCCTGATTGCCCTGTTCCTGTGCGGCTGCAACACCGTCAACGGCTTCGGCAAGGATGTCAAAAAAGTCGGAGAAGCCGTCGAAGGCGCTTCCAGCAAAAAATAACCAGTAGCGCGGCGGGCCGGTGGTCCGCCGCCGCACAACCTGCACGAGAGTCATGGAAAAATTTACGATCTACGAAGGACTGGTGGCCCCGCTGGACCGCGCCAATGTCGACACCGACGCCATCATCCCCAAGCAATTCCTCAAGTCCATCCACCGCACCGGTTTCGGCCAGAACCTGTTCGATGAATGGCGCTATCTGGACCACGGCGAGCCGGGCCAGGATTGCACCCACCGTCCACTGAACACCGACTTCGTGCTCAACGAGCCGCGCTACCAGGGGGCTTCCATCCTGCTCACGCGCAAGAACTTCGGCTGCGGCTCCTCGCGCGAGCACGCGCCCTGGGCGCTGGACCAGTACGGCTTCCGCGCGATCATCGCGCCCTCGTTTGCCGACATCTTCTTCAATAACTGCTACAAGAGCGGCTTGCTGCCGATCGTGTTGCCAGAAACGCAGATCGATCATCTGTTCAATGAAGTCAAGGCCTTCCCCGGTTACCGTCTGGTGGTCGACCTTGAACAGCAACGCATTTCCACCAGCAACGGCAGCGTCTCCTACCCCTTCGAGATCGACGCCTTTCGCAAATACTGCCTGATGAACGGGCTCGACGATATTGGCCTGACCCTGCGTCACGCCGACGTGATCCGCGGCTTCGAAGAGCGCCATCTGGCATCCCAGCCATGGTTGGCCAACGTCATCTGATTCATCACCATTTCGATCGAATAACATGAAAATTGCAATCCTCCCGGGCGACGGTATCGGCCCGGAAATCGTCGCACAGGCCGTCAAGGTCCTGAATGTGCTGGGCGAAAAATTTGAGCTCGAAAGCGCGCCCGTCGGCGGCGCCGGCTATGCGGCCCATGGACACCCATTGCCGGAAGCCACGCTGGCGCTGGCCAAGGCGGCCGACGCGGTACTGTTCGGCGCCGTCGGCGACTACCAGTACGACAATCTGGAGCGCGCGCTGCGCCCGGAACAGGCGATCCTGGGCCTGCGCAAGCAGCTCGGCCTGTTCGCCAATCTGCGTCCGGCCATCCTGTATCCGCAACTGGCCAACGCCTCGACCCTGAAACCGGAAGTGGTGTCCGGCCTGGACATCCTGATCATCCGTGAACTGACCGGCGACATCTACTTCGGCCAGCCGCGCGGCGTGCGCGAGTGCCCGGACGGCGCCTTCAAGGGCCAGCGCGAAGGTTTCGATACCATGCGCTACGCCGAAGGCGAAATCCGCCGCATCGCCCATGTCGCCTTCCAGGCCGCGCAAAAGCGCGACAAGCGCCTGACCAGCGTCGACAAGGCCAATGTGCTGGAAACCTTCCAGTTCTGGCGCGACATCGTCACCGATGTGCACAAGGAATACCCGGACGTCGCGCTCGAACATATGTATGTCGACAACGCCGCCATGCAACTGGTGCGCGCGCCGAAGAAATTCGACGTCCTCGTCACCGGCAATATGTTCGGCGACATCCTGTCGGACCAGGCCTCGATGCTGACCGGTTCGATCGGCATGCTGCCGTCGGCTTCGCTCGACGCCAACAACAAGGGCCTGTACGAGCCTTCGCACGGTTCCGCGCCCGATATCGCCGGCAAGGGCATCGCCAATCCGCTGGCCACCATCCTGTCGGCCGCGATGATGCTGCGCTTCTCGCTGAACAAGGCCGAACAGGCCGACCGTATCGAGGCCGCCGTCCAGACCGTGCTGTCGCAGGGCTTGCGCACTGGCGACATCTACGAAGCCGGCACCACCAAGGTCGGCACCGAAGAGATGGGCAACGCCGTCGTCAAGGCACTGGGCTGATTTCGCCCGCACTCGCACTGTAATGCATACATGAACTTGAAGGAATGATGATGAAACTAGTAGGCTTGGTAGGTTGGCGCGGTATGGTCGGTTCGGTCCTGATGCAGCGCATGCAGGAAGAGGGCGATTTCGCCCACATCGAACCAGTGTTCTTCACCACCTCGAATCCGGGCGGCGCCGCACCGGCGATGGCGAAAAATGAAACCACGCTGAAAAGCGCCACCGACATCGACGCGCTGAAAAAGTGCGAGATCATCATTTCCTGCCAGGGCGGCGACTACACCACCGAGGTGTTCCCGAAACTGCGCGCGGCCGGCTGGAACGGTTACTGGATAGATGCGGCCTCGACCCTGCGCATGGAAAAAGACGCCGTCATCGTGCTCGACCCGGTCAATCTGCACGTCATCAAGGATGCGCTGGGCAAGGGCGTGAAGAACTATGTGGGCGGCAACTGCACCGTCTCGTGCATGCTGATGGGCCTGGGCGGCCTGTTCCAGCACAACCTGGTCGAATGGATGACCTCCATGACTTACCAGGCGGCTTCGGGCGGCGGCGCCCAGCATATGCGTGAACTGCTGACCCAGTTCGGCACCATCAACAGCTCGGTCAAGGCCCTGCTGGACAATCCAGCGTCGGCGATCCTGGAGATCGACCGCCAGGTGCTGGCCACCCAGCACGGCCTGTCGGCCGAGGAAACCAAGCAGTTCGGTGCGCCGCTGGCCGGCAACCTGATCCCGTGGATCGACAAGGACCTGGGCAACGGCCAGTCGAAGGAAGAGTGGAAGGGCGGCGCCGAGACCAACAAGATCCTGGGCCTGGGGGCGGACTTCGGTTCCAAGGCAATTCCTGTCGACGGCCTGTGCGTGCGCATCGGCGCCATGCGCAGCCACTCGCAGGCACTGACCATCAAGCTGAAGAAGGATGTGCCGATCGACGAGATCCACGACATCATCGCTTCCAACAACCAGTGGGTCAAAGTGGTGCCGAACACGCGCGAAGCGTCGGTGCGCGACCTGTCGCCAGCGGCCGCCACCGGTTCGCTGACGATACCGGTCGGCCGTCTGCGCAAGATGAGCATGGGCGACGACTACCTGTCGGCCTTCACCGTGGGCGACCAGCTGCTGTGGGGCGCGGCCGAACCGCTGCGCCGCATGCTGCGCATCGTGCTCGACGCGTAACACTTGAGCAGGAAAAAAACGGGGCGGGCGCCATTTCGGGCCCGCCCTTTTTTTTGCGGCCGGCTTTGCCCTCTATAGCTGAAAATCCGCCACTTGGGGATAAAATCGGACTATATTAGTCATAGAGGTTACACATCGGCCTCTGTGATAGGGCAAAGCACGCGCAAAGCTTGCATGCTCCACGGCATGATGTTATGTTGGGCCCTCCGGGAAAGTAACATTTTTCCTCTGACAACCAAGATATCGCCAACTATGCATGTACCCACTCGTCCCAGTATCGTTTCGTTCGCGTTGAAAACACTCACCAGCGCAGTCGCCTGTGCAGTGTTACTCTCTCCAGCAGCGAACGCCGCCGGGCTTGGCAAGCTCACCGTCATGTCCTCGCTGGGCCAGCCGCTACGAGCGGAAATTGAGCTAACCGCCGTCTCCGCCGACGAAGCCGGCGCCCTGGTCGCCAAGCTGGCGCCGTCCGAAGCCTTCCGCCTTGCCAATATCGATTTCAATCCCACCCTGCTGTCCTTGCGCTTCGAAGTCGAGCAGCGCGGCGGCCGTTCGGTGATACGCATCAGCTCCGGCCAGCCCGTCAACGAACCCTTCGTCGACATGCTGCTCGAGCTGAACTGGACCGGCGGCCGCATGGTGCGGGAATACACTTTCCTGCTCGACCCCGCCGATATGCGCAGTACCCAGTCGGCCCAGGTGGCCGCCCCGGTGGAGCCGAAGGGCCAGGCTGCGCCTGCGCGCGCGGCCCAGCCGGCCAACGCGGCCCAGACCGCCGCCCAGAATTCCCAGTCGGCCCCGCCGTCGCAAGCGGCGGCCGCTCCCGCGCGCGGCGCGGCCAGGCCGGCGCCGGAGCGCCAGTCCGCCAGCGAGTACAAGGTCAAGTCCGGCGACAATCTGAGCCGTATCGCCGGCCAGTTGAAGCCCGTCGATGTGTCGCTCGACCTGATGCTGGTGGCGCTGTACCGCGCCAATCCGGAAGCGTTTTCCGGCAAGAATATGAACCGCCTCAAGTCTGGCCAGATCCTGGCCGTGCCTGACGCCGACGCGATCCGCGCCGGCGGCAGCGAGGGCGAGGCGCGCGGCGTCGTGGTGGCCCATGCGGCCGACTTCAATGCCTACCGTGCCAAGCTGGCCGGCCAGGTGGCGATGAGCGCACCGGCCAAGGAAGCCGAAGCGGGCCAGAACGCGGCCGGCAAGATCACCGCCAAGGTCGAGGAGCGCCCGACCGCCGCCAATGAAGCCAAGGACCAGCTCAAGCTGTCGAAGGCCGCGCCGACGGCCTCGGCCACCGGCCGCACCGCCGTGGCCAGTGTCGAAGACAAGATCGCCAAGGAAAAGCAGGTCGCCGAAGCGGCCGCCCGCGTCAAGGAACTGGAAAAGAACGTCAACGATCTGGAAAAGCTGATGGCGGTCAAGAGCAAGGCCGCCGCCGATGCCAAGAAGGCGTCCGCGTCGGCCTCGGCCGCCTCGCTGCCGATGATAGACCTGAACGCGCCTGCCAGTGCCAGCGCCGTCGCCAGCGCCAGCGCGCCCGAACCGAAACAGCCCAAGCGCATCGTCGTGCCGCCGCGCACGGTCGAGCCTAGCCTGCTCGATACCCTGACCGACAACATCACCTATATCGGCGTGGCCGTGGTCGCGCTGCTGGCTGGTGCGGGCGGTTTGATCGCCTCGCGCCGCCGTCGCGGCGCGATCGATCCGGGCCAGCCGGACGCCAATCTGCTGGGCGAAGCGGCGCCGGTTCAGCCGCTGTTCGCCGAAACCGGCGGCCAGAGCGTGGACACCACCAGCAACAGCGTGTTCAATTCCAATTTCGCCCCCTCGGCCAGCCAGCTCGACACCAATGAAGTCGATCCGGTCGCCGAAGCCGATGTGTATATCGCTTACGGCCGTGACGCCCAGGCCGAGGAAATCCTCAAGGAAGCCCTGCGCAGCCATCCGGAACGCATGCCGGTACGCCTGAAACTGCTGGAAATCTACGCCACCCGCAAGGATGCGCGCGCCTTTGAAACC
The DNA here is from genome assembly GCA_013284265.1 of Oxalobacteraceae bacterium. Classification (GTDB taxonomy): domain Bacteria; phylum Pseudomonadota; class Gammaproteobacteria; order Burkholderiales; family Burkholderiaceae_D; genus Rugamonas. The sequence continues at coordinate 7,982 of JABTBR010000005.1, forward strand.
CAGGCCACCGAACTGTTCGCGCAGACCAAGGGGCAGGGCGATGAATGGGCCCAGGCGGTCGCGCTGGGTCTGACGCTGGATCCTTACAATCCGCTGTACGCCGGCCAGGAGCAGGGCGATAGCGCGCCGGCAGCGGCCATCCCCGCCGCCGCCGCCGTCGGTGCGGCCGCCTATGGCGCCGGACAGGATGATCCGCTGGCCGATCTGGATGGCTTCCGTGAACCGGAAGCAGCCAACCCGGCCAATCCGGCCGCTGGCGCCCTCGATCTGGACTTGAGCCAGGATGCCGCGCCGGCCGCCGACAATGGCATGGACTTTGGCTCGGACAATGATTTCGCCACGGCCCTGCCGGCCGAAGTGGTCGCCGCGGCGCCTGCGGCTCCGGCCGCCGACGCCGATCACTTCCTCGATTTCGATCTGGGCGGCCTGAGCCTGGACCCAGTGCCGGCCTCGGCCGTAGCGGATACGCCCAAGGCAGCGGCCGAGGCCGATAGCGGTTTCGATCTGAGCCTGGACGCGGTGGAAGCCATCACGCCGGCACCGGCGCCGGCGGCCAGCCCGGCCGATGATCTGGGCATGGACTTTGGCCTCGACCTGCCAGAAGCGGCCACGGCCGCACCGGCCCCGCTGCCCTCGGTCGGCAGCGATCCGCTGGCCGATCTGGACATGATGGACTTCGACATTCCGGCAGCCCCGGCCCCGGCCCCGGCCGCCAGCACAGCGGCCGATGATCTGGCCGGCCTGCCAGGTCTGGACGACTTCGCCCCGCCAACGGCCAGCGCCGCGCCGGCCGCAGCCGACACTGCGCCGGAATTCGACCTGTCCGGCATCGACCTCGACCTGGACCAGGGCAAGGCTGGCGCGCCGGCCGCGTCCGCGGCTGCGCTGCCCGAAGAGGAAATGTCGGCCCTGCACATGGAGATGGATACCAAGCTCGACCTGGCCATCGCCTACCAGGAAATCGGCGACAAGGAAGGCGCGCGCGAACTGCTCGACGAAGTCTTGCGCGGCGGCAGCGACTCCCAGGTCAGCAAGGCCAATGCGATGCGGGCTCAACTGGGCTGAGGCGGCGTTATAATGCGCTGACTCAGACTCTACAATGGGCAGCAATTGAAACGCATAGCAATCGGCGTCCAGTACGACGGTACCGCCTGGCACGGTTACCAGAAGCAGGAAGATGGCCACACGGTGCAGGACCAGCTGGAAAACGCGCTGGAACAGTTTGCCCGTGTGCGCCTGGCCACCACCTGCGCCGGCCGCACCGACACCGGTGTGCATGCGCTGGAGCAGGTGGTGCACTTCGACACGGACTTGAGCCGCGACACCCATTCCTGGGTGCGCGGCGTCAATGCCTTCCTGCCCGCCTCGATCGCGGTGCGCTGGGCCAAGGAAATCGCGCCCGATCCGGACGACCAGTTCCACGCCCGTTTCAGCGCCCGCGCGCGCACCTACCACTACGTTCTCTACAATAACGCGACCCGTTCGCCGCTGCTGGAAGGGCGCGCCGGTTTCTGCTTCCGTCCGCTCGACGTGGCGCTGATGCAGGCCGCCGTGGCGCCGCTGATCGGCTGGCATGACTTTTCCGCCTTCCGCGCGGCCCAGTGCCAGGCCAAGTCGCCCGTCAAGCTGATGCACGAGATCCGCATCGAGCGGCGCGGCGAGCTGGTGGTGTTTACCATCACCGCCAATGCCTTCCTGCACCATATGGTGCGCAATCTGGTGGGCGCGCTGGTGTATATCGGCACCGGCCGCGAAAAACCGGAATGGCTGGGCCAGTTGCTGGAGGCGCGGGCGCGCAAGGATGCGGCGCCCACCTTCATGCCCGACGGCCTCTACCTGGCCAAGATCGATTACGACCCGAAATGGGCGCTGCCGCTGGAAACGTCCAGCGCGCTGCCCTGGTTCTGAGGCGGGCGACGGATTACCGCCCATCGCGCCATCGTTGCCGGTCGCCCCGTTTGTCCCTGCCGCCCGCCGTCCGGGCCGGCTTATTCAGGAAATTTGCCATGCACCGTACCCGTATCAAGATTTGCGGCCTGACCCGCGTCGAAGACGTCCAGGCCGTGGTGGCCGCTGGCGCCGATGCGATCGGCTTCGTGTTTTATCCGCCCAGCCCGCGCTATGTCACGCCCGAGCGCGCCGCCGAGCTGATCGCCGCCGTGCCGCCCTTTGTCACGTGTACCGGCCTGTTCGTCAACGCCAGCCCGGCCGAGGTGGCCGCCACCTGCAAAGTGGCGCCGCTGTCGCTGGTCCAGCTGCATGGCGACGAGAGCGTGGCCGACAGCGTGGCCATCGCCGCAGCCTGCGGGCGCCAGTTCCTGCGGGTTTTCCGGGTCAAACCTGACACGGCGCCCGCCGATTTGCTAGAATACGAGCAGCTGTGCCGTGCCGCCAGCCCACTGTTCTCCAGCCTGTTGCTCGATACCTATGTGGATGCCTATGGCGGCGCAGGAAAGGTATTTGATTGGTCTCTCATTCCAAAAGAACTCGCGCCTCGGGTCGTTTTAAGTGGTGGCTTGAGCGTACTCAGCGCGACTGACGCCGTGGTCCGTGTACGCCCCTACGCCGTCGACATCAGCAGTGGTGTCGAAGCGTCCAGGGGGATCAAGGACGCCCGCAAGATCGCCGACTTTGTCGCGGCGGTGCGGGCCGCCGATGCCATCATTGAAAGAGAAAAATCCCATGAAAGCCTTGCCTGAGATCGGCTCCGCCGCTCCGCTGTTCCACGCCACCGACTACGATATGCCGAACGCCAAGGGCCATTTCGGCCCTTACGGCGGCTCCTTTGTTGCCGAAACGCTCACGTATGCGCTGGCCGAGCTGAACGAAGCCTACGAGCGCTACAGCAAAGACCCCGAATTCCTGGAAGAGTTCCGCTACGAGCTGAAGCACTTCGTCGGACGTCCTTCGCCGATCTATCACGCCAAGCGCTGGTCGCAGCAGGCCGGCGGCGCGCAGATCTACTTCAAGCGCGAAGACCTGAACCATACCGGCGCCCACAAGATCAATAACGTCATCGGCCAGGCTTTGCTGGCCAAGCGCATGGGCAAGCCGCGCATCATCGCCGAAACCGGCGCCGGCCAGCATGGCGTGGCCACCGCCACCATCTGCGCCCGCTTCGGCCTGGAATGCGTGGTCTATATGGGGAGCGAGGATGTCAAGCGCCAGGCCCAGAACGTCTACCGCATGAAACTGCTGGGCGCGACCGTGGTACCGGTCGAATCCGGCTCCAAGACGCTGAAGGACGCGCTCAATGAAGCCATGCGCGACTGGGTCACGAATATCGAAAACACCTTCTACATCATCGGCACCGTGGCCGGCCCCCATCCTTACCCGATGCTGGTGCGCGACTTCCAGTCGGTGATCGGCGAGGAATGCCTGGTGCAGATGCCGGAAATGACGGGCCGCCAGCCCGACTACGTGCTTGCCTGCATCGGCGGCGGATCGAACGCGATGGGGATTTTCTACCCCTATATCGACCAGAAAAACGTGCGCCTGATCGGCGTGGAAGCGGCCGGCGAGGGCCTGGCCAGCGGCAAGCACGCGGCCTCGCTGACGGCCGGGATTCCGGGCGTGCTGCACGGCAACCGCACCTATCTGCTGCAGGATGAGAATGGCCAGATCATCGAGACCCATTCGGTCTCGGCCGGCCTGGACTATCCGGGCGTCGGTCCCGAGCATGCCTATCTGAAGGATATCGGCCGCGCCGAATACGTGTCGATCACGGACGAGGAAGCGCTGCAAGCCTTCCACGACTGCTGCCATATCGAAGGCATCATTCCGGCGCTGGAATCGTCGCATGCGCTGGCCTATGCGGCCAAGCTGGCGGCGACCCTGCCGAAGGATCAGATTGTGCTGGCCAACCTGTCGGGCCGCGGCGACAAGGACATGCATACGGTGGCCGAGCGCATGGGGCTGAACTTCAGCTGAACTTCAGCCGAAGTCCGCCTTGCCTCCAGCCCGTGTCCGGCAGTGCCGGGCCGGGCACCCCACCGCATTTTTCAGATAGAGAATAACCATGTCCAGAATCGCTCCTACTTTCGCGGCCCTGAAGGCCCAGAATAAAACCGCCCTTGTCACCTTTATCACCGCCGGCGACCCGGCCCCGGAACTGACCGTGCCGCTGATGCACGCGCTGGTGGCCGGCGGCGCCGACATCCTGGAACTGGGGGTGCCGTTTTCCGATCCGATGGCCGAAGGCCCGGTGATCCAGCGCGCCTGCGAACGGGCGCTGGCCTTCGGCGTCGGCATCCGCGACGTGTTCGGCTATGTGGCCGAATTCCGCCGTACCAACCAGAGCACGCCGGTGGTGCTGATGGGCTACGCCAACCCGATCGAACGCATCGGCGCGGACGCCTTCATCGCCGCCTCCAGGGCGGCCGGCGCCGACGGCGCCATCGTGGTCGACTATCCGCCGGAAGAGTGCGAAGAGTTCGCCGCCGCCATGCGCGCCGCCGAACTCGACCTGATCTTCCTGCTGGCGCCGACCTCCACCGACGAGCGCATCGCCCAGGTGGCCAAGGTGGGCGGCGGCTTTAGCTACTACGTGTCGCTCAAGGGCGTGACCGGGGCCGGCAATATCGACACCGTCCAGGTGGCGGAGCGTCTGGCCGCGATCCGCCAGCACGTCAAACTGCCGATCGGCGTCGGTTTCGGCATCCGCGACGGCGCCACCGCGCGCGCCGTGGCCGAGGTGGCCGATGCCGTCGTCATCGGTAGCCGCATCATCCAGGAAATCGAAAACACCGGCAAAGAGGGCGCTGTCGCCGCCGTGCAGAGCTTCGTGGCCGGCATCCGCAGCGCGCTGGACGCCTAGCCACCATGTGCCCCCTGCGCCTGTCCTTGCTTGTGAGCGTCGCTCTGGCGGGGGCGGCGGGGGCGGCCGAGCCGGTCCGGCTCGTTTCCAGCGAAAATCCGCCGTTTGCCTATGCCGGCGCGGTCGCCGGCCAGGTGCATGGCGTCTCCACCGAGATGGCGCGCGAGGCGGCCAGACGCGCCAGCGTGTCCGCCAGCGTGACCCTGCTGCCCTGGCCGCGGGCGTATTCGCGGGCCCAGACCGACGCCGATACCTGCGTCTTCCCGGTGGCCCGCCTGCCGGAGCGCGAAGCCCTGTTCCGCTGGATAGGGCCGCTCAACAAGAACCGCTGGGTACTGTTCGCGCGCCCCGATTTCCTAGCACCGATCACCAGTGTGCCAGAGGCACGGCGCTACCGTATCGGCGGCCTGCTGCAGGATGGTCCCTCGCTATTTCTGCTGGGGCAGGGCGTGGAAGTCGATCAGGTGGCGACCAATGAACTCAATCTGAACAAGCTGATGGCTGGGCGCATCGACCTGTGGGCCACCGGCTTCCTGCGCGGCAAAATGATCGCCGCCAAGGCGGGTGCTGGCGAACTCAAGGTCGCCCATACCCTCAGGGATGTGGATCACTATATGGCCTGCAACCCCAAGCTGCCGGCCGCGACGCTGGCCGCGCTGGAACAGGCCGTCGCCGCCATGTGGCAGGATGGCACGATGCGCAAGATCAGCGAGCACTACCGCGACAATCCCCCCGAATAAGCCTCTTGGCGCCCCGCAAGGCCCGCCCGTCCAGCTTGACGCATAGTGCCCTGCTCACTATGTTGAAGAGAGGGCGGCCGTGCGCTTCGAATGGAAAGACGTCCAAGGTGAAATATGGGCGAAGAATCTGACCTGGCAATACCGGAGGCCGCCAATTTGCTTCGCATTCCCAATCCATTCCGAGCGAAACTTTGCAAGGATCTGACGATTGGACTGCCTCACGGTACGATTGCCTATTTTCAGGCTATCGCTGACGAACTCGGCTTGTCCCTTGAACGTGTAATTTCTATTTATTTGCGCAATATTGCTTATACGGGATACAAAATACCCATCGATATGGGCGTGGGCGATACACCAGAGCAGACCCCGCCGCTGGCACCGGTTTGATTCACACCGGACGAGCCATGGCCTAGTGGATTTCTTCTAAAAATGCCAGCTCGGCATGTCGTAACGCTAAAATTACTGTATGACAAAGTTCGACAGAGGGGCGATAAACGGCTACACTTCGGCCACTAGTTAGCAGCAAGGAGAAATTATGAGTTGGTTGGAAAAGCTTCTGCCCCCGCGAATTCAGCGTTCCGACGCTGCCGCCCGCAAGACCATGCCAGAGGGACTGTGGGTCAAATGCCCGTCCTGCGAAGCGGTACTCTACCGTACCGATCTGGAATCGAATCTGCACGTTTGCCCCAAGTGCGACCACCACATGCGTATCCGCGCCCGTGAGCGCCTCGACGGCCTGCTCGACGCCGGCGGCCGCTACGAAATCGGCCAGGACACCCTGCCGGTCGATACCCTGAAGTTCAAAGACAGCAAAAAATACCCGGACCGCCTGAAACAGGCGATGGAAGCGACCGGCGAGACCGATGCGCTGATCGTGCTGGGCGGCGCCATCATGAGCCTGCCGGTGGTCGTGGCCTGCTTCGAATTCGAATTCATGGGCGGCTCCATGGGTTCCGTGGTCGGCGAGCGCTTCGTGCGCGGCGCCCAGATCGCGCTGGAACAGAAGGTGCCCTTCATTTGCATCACCGCCACCGGCGGCGCGCGCATGCAGGAAGGCTTGCTGTCGCTGATGCAGATGGCCAAGACCACCGCCATGCTGACCAAGCTGTCCGAGAAAAAACTGCCCTTCATCAGCGTGCTGACCGACCCGACCATGGGCGGCGTGTCCGCCTCCTTCGCCTTCATGGGCGACGTGGTGATCGCCGAGCCGAAAGCGCTGATCGGCTTTGCCGGCCCGCGCGTGATCGAGAACACCGTGCGCGAGAAGCTGCCGGAAGGCTTCCAGCGCGCCGAGTTCCTGGTGCAAAAAGGCGCCGTCGACATGATCGTCGACCGCCGCAAGATGCGCGAAGAAATCGCCCGCCTGCTGGCGCTGCTGCAAAACCAGGCCGCCGACGTACTGGCCTGATTTTTTAAAACCCACGGCCTAACCCTGGGGTCTGACCCGGCGGGTCAGACCCCGGCTCTTTGCCGTGGGTTTTAAACGCGCTGCGGCACGCTTATTTATGTTCACGGCGCTCCCGTCAGAGCCCGGCTTTTTGCCGTGGGTTTGCGATACGGCGCCATGCCGTGTCATCTGCTTTCCCTTGTAGCCCTGCGGCGCGCAACCGGATACAATCCGCCTGCGCGCCGTTGTACGTCGGCGCTTTCCGCCATTCATTCTGAAGTCCATCCCATGTCCACATTGCCTACCACTCTGCCAGCCTGGCTAGCCCTGCTCGAATCGCGCCACGCCGAAGCCGTCATCAACATGGGCCTGGAGCGCGTGCGCGCCGTCAAGGAGCGCCTGCAACTGGCGTTCTCCTGCCCGGTCATCATGGTGGCCGGCACCAATGGCAAGGGCTCGACCTGCGCCATGCTCGAATCGGTGCTGCTGCGCGCCGGCTACAAGGTGGGCCTGTACATCAAGCCGCACTTCCTCGACTTCAACGAGCGCGCCCGCGTCAACGGCGAACTGGCGACCGACGCCATGCTGGTGGCGGCCTTCAACGCCGTCGAAGCCGTGCGCGGCGACACCGTGCTGACCTATTTCGAATTCACCACCCTGGCCATCATGCAGCTGCTGGCCGGCGCCGGCCTGGATGTGGCGATCCTGGAAGTGGGCCTGGGCGGCCGCCTGGACGCGGTCAACGTCATTGACGCCGATGTGGCCATCGTCACCAGCGTCGACATCGACCATACCGACTATCTGGGCGACACCCGCGAGGCGATCGGCTTCGAAAAGGCCGGTATCTTCCGCGCCGGCAAGGCGGCGATCTGCAGCGATCCGGTGCCGCCGCAGTCCCTGATCGACCACGCCGCGGCCATCGGCGCCGACCTGTGGCTGATGGGCCGCGATTTCAATTATTCCGGCGATAAGCAGCAATGGAACTACGGCGGCCGCAGCCAGCGCCGCAATTCGCTGGCCTACCCTAGCCTGCGCGGCGCCAACCAGATCCTCAATGCCTCGGCCGTGCTGGCCGCGCTGGAAGTGCTCAAGCTGGACCTGCCGGTGGGCGCCCAGGAAGTGCGCACCGGCCTGGTGACGGTGGAGCTGCCGGGCCGCTTCCAGGTCTTGCCGGGCCGCCCGACCGTGATCCTGGACGTGGCGCACAATCCCCACGCGGCCGCCGCGCTGAACCAGAATCTGGGCAATATGGGTTTCCATCCCTACACCTACGCCGTGTTCGGCTCGATGCAGGACAAGGATATCGATGGCGTGATCGCCGCCATGTCCGAGCATGTGGACCACTGGTGCCTGTGCGATCTGCCGCTGCCGCGCGCGGCCAGCGCCAGCGAACTGGCGGCAAAAGTGCAGATCGTGCAGCCTGAAAAGGCCGAACGGACGGTAAATATATTCGCCGATCCGGGTCAGGCATACGCAAATGCAATGAGCCGGGCCGGGGAGAATGATAGAATTGTGGTCTTTGGATCTTTCCTCACCGTTGCCGGCGTCATGGCAGCACGAAAATCCGCACTCCACTGAACGCAATCGACTGAAATCACGCATGGGCTTGTTCTCGAAATTGTTTAAAAACAAGCAAGAATCCACCGCCGAAGACAGTGGCCGCTACATCCCTCCGGAAGAGCGCGACGCCAGCGAACTGGCACGCTCCAAGCGCGCCTCCTCGGCCGATGGTCCCGCCAAGGGGCGCGGCCGGGGCGCACGCGAAGCGGTCGATCCGGTCTTGCCAGAAAAGAAACGCGCGCGCCGCCGCCTGGTCGGCGCCATCGCGCTGGCGCTGGCCGTGGCCGTGGGCTTGCCGATGGTGCTAGATTCCGAGCCCAAGCCGCTCGCTTCCGATATCGAGATCAAGATTCCATCGAAGGATAAACCGGCCGAGCCGGCCGCCGGCAAGCCGACCGCGTCGGTCGCGGCCAGCTCCTCGCTCGACGCCAGCGAAGAGATCGTCAACGAACCGGTGCCGGCCAAGCCCGCCGTAGCCGCCGCCAAGCCGGCGCCGGCCAGCGTGACGGCCGCCCCGGTGGTGGCCGAGCTGAAAGCCCAGGCCGACGCGCTCAAGCCGAAGGAGACAGTCAAAGCCGCCGAGCCGGCGCGCGATGCGGCCAAGCCGGACGCCGCCAAAGAATTGGTCAGGGAGCAGGCGAAAGAGCTGGCCAGGGAACAGGCGAAAGAACTGGCCGACGCCAAGGCCAAGGCCCGCGCCGAGGCCGAAGCCAGGATCAAGGCGGAAGCCAAGGCCAAGTCGGATGCCGAGCACAAGCTGGCCAGGGCCGAAGCCGACAGCAAGGCCGCCAAGGCCGCCGCCAAGGAGGCGGCCAAGCCCGCCCAACCCGCCGACGACGCGGCGCGCGCGCTGGCCATCCTGGAAGGCAAGGCCAAGGCCGCCGAGGCGCCGCAGAAGATCGTGCTGCAGGTCGCCGCGCTGGCGGCCCAGGACAAGGTTGATGAATTGCAGGGGAAATTGCGCGAAGCCGGTATCCCGTCCTACACCCAGAAAGTGCCGGGCGGCGACCGCACCCGCATCCGCGTCGGACCGTTTGCCAGCAAGGAAGAGGCCGACAAGATGCGCGCCAAGCTGGGCAAGCTGGGCCTGACCGGCAGCGTCGTTCCAGGCTAAGCGGCGGCTATGCACAGCGAACGGGTGTGATGTGACGATTTTCGATTACCTGGTGATCTTTGTGCTGCTCGCCTCCATCCTGATCAGCACCATGCGCGGCCTGGTACGCGAGATGCTGTCGCTGGCCAGCTGGGTGGTGGCCTTCGTGGTCGCCAACGCCTACAGCGCCGCGCTGGCGCGGCTGCTGCCGCAACTGGTGCCGGGCGAGGTGCTGCGCCTGATCCTGGCCTTTATTGTGCTGTTTATCGGCGTGCGCGTATTGATGGGCCTGTTGATGATGGCGCTCGACGCCCTGGTCAAGGCCGGCGGCCTGAGCCTGGCCGATCGCGGCCTGGGCGGCTTGTTCGGCCTGGGCCGTGGCTTGATTATTGTGTTGGCCGTCGTCATCTTGTGCGGGATGACGGCGATACCGCAGCAGGCGTTCTGGAAGAACGCGCTATTGAGTCCGCTTGCGGAGACCGGAGCGCGCACGGTCAAACCCTTTCTTCCCGCTGCGTTTGCGCAGCATGTGCAGTTTTGAATTCTTTAAATCAGTAGCACCAGTCTAGGAGCACACCATGTGTGGCATCGTCGGCGTCGTTTCCCATCAACCTGTCAATCAAATCTTGTATGACGCCTTGCTGCTGTTGCAGCATCGCGGCCAGGATGCAGCGGGGATCGCGACCAATCACAGCAGCATGTTCGCCATGCACAAGGCCAATGGCCTGGTGCGTGACGTTTTCCGTACGCGTAATATGCGTACCCTGCAGGGCAATTCCGGGATCGGCCACTGCCGCTATCCAACCGCCGGTTCCTCGAGCGAGGAAGAGGCGCAGCCCTTCTACGTCAATGCCCCGTTCGGCATCACGCTGGCCCACAACGGCAACCTGACCAACTGGGAACAGCTGAAGCAGGAAATGTTCAAGAACGACCGCCGCCACATCAACACCGATTCCGACTCGGAAGTGTTGCTGAACGTGCTGGCCCATGAAATCCAGACCGCCACCACCGGCCTGCTGCTCGACGCCGACGCCATCTTCAAGGCCGTGGCCGTGCTGCACCGCCGCGTGCGCGGCGGCTATGCCGCCGTGGCCCAGATCGCCAACGTCGGCCTGCTGGCCTTCCGCGATCCTTTCGGTATCCGTCCGCTGTGCCTGGGCATGAACGACACTGAGCAGGGTCCGGAGTACCTGATCGCGTCCGAGTCCGTCGCGCTCGAAGGCATGGGCTTCCGCTTCGTGCGCGATATCGCGCCGGGCGAAGCGGTCTTCATCGACGCCGACAAGCAGTTGCACAGCCGCCAGTGCGCCGACAATCCCAGCCTGAACCCTTGCGTGTTCGAATTCGTCTACCTGGCCAGGCCCGACTCCGTCATCGACGGCGCCTCGGTCTACGCCACCCGCCTGAAAATGGGCGAGTACCTGGCCGAGAAGATCAAGCGCGAATACACGGGTGGCAAGATCGACGTGGTCATGCCGATTCCCGATTCCTCCCGTCCGGCGGCGATCCAGCTGGCGCTGGCGCTGAACGTGGAATACCGCGAAGGCTTCATCAAGAACCGCTACATCGGCCGTACCTTCATCATGCCGGGCCAGGCTGCGCGCAAGAAATCGGTGCGCCAGAAACTGAACGCCATCGGTTCCGAGTTCAAGGACAAGGTCGTGCTGCTGGTGGACGATTCCATCGTGCGCGGCACCACCAGCCGCGAGATCGTGCAGATGGCGCGTGAAGCGGGCGCCAAGAAAGTCATCTTCGCCTCGGCCGCGCCACCGGTGATCTTCCCGAACGTGTATGGCATCGACATGCCTACCCGCGACGAGCTGATCGCCTACGGCCGCACCACCGAAGAAGTGTGCCGCGAGATCACCGCCGATTACCTGGTCTACCAGGACATCGAAGCGTTGAAGCGCGCGATTGCCGACGTCAACCCGGCGCTGACCAGCTTCGAGGCCTCCTGCTTTGACGGCGTCTACATCACCGGCGACATCTCCAAGGATTACCTGGACCGCATCGAACACGCGCGTCACAATCCGAGCAAGCCGGCCGCGCCAGAAGACGCGGCGCGCTCTCAGCTGAATCTGAATCTGGCCGCCACCGAAAGGTGATGGCCAAGCCCGGCGCTTGTTTCAGGCGCCGGGCTTTTTTTTCGACCAGACCATCATGACAGATAAAAAACACTACGGCTTTACCACCACCATCCTGCATAACGACCGCCTCAAAGGCATCGAGCACGGCTCCCTGCACAAGCCCATCCACACCTCGGTGGCCTTCGGCTATGCCGATGCGCGCCAGCTCGCGTCCGTGTTCCAGGGCAAGGAGCCGGGCTTCCGCTACGGCCGCCAGGGCAATCCGACCATCGCCGCGCTGGAAGACAAGGTCAACAAGATGGAGCAGGGCGTGGGCACCATCTGCTTCGGCACCGGCATGGGCGCCATCGGCGCCGTGTTCCAGGCGCTGCTGCGCGCCGGCGACCAGGTGGTATCGTCGGCCTTCCTGTTCGGTAACACCAACAGCCTGTGGCAGACCGCCATGGGGCAGGGCGTGGACGTGGCCTTTGTCGACGCCACCGATGTGGCCAATGTGGCCGCCGCGATCACGCCGCGGACCCGCATCGTGTTCGTCGAAACCATCGCCAATCCGCGCACCCAGGTCGCCGACCTCAAGCGTATCGGCGCGCTGTGCAAGGAGCGCGGCATTCTCTATGTGGTGGACAACACCATGACCACGCCCTATCTGTTCCGTCCCAAGGCGGTCGGCGCCGGCCTGGTGATCAATGCCCTGACCAAATCGATCGGCGGCCACGGCAATGCGCTGGGCGGCAGCCTGACCGACACGGGCGAGTACGACTGGACCGTGTTCCCGAATATCTTCGAGAACTACAAGAAGGCGGCGCCCTTGCAATGGGGCCTGGCGCAGATCCGCGCCAAGGGCTTGCGCGACTTCGGTGCTTCGCTGGCGCCGGAAGCGGCCCACCACATCGCCGTCGGCGCCGAGACTCTGGCCCTGCGCATGGAGCGCACCAGTGCCAACGCGCTGGCGCTGGCCAGGCTGCTGGAGGCGGACGCGCGCGTGGCCGCCGTCCACTATCCCGGCCTCGCTTCCCATCCCCAGCACGCCATCGCTGGCGAACTGTTCCGCAGCTATGGCTCCTTGCTCAGTTTTGAGCTCAAGGATGGCATCGACTGCTTCGATTTCCTGAACCGCCTGAAGCTGGCGATCCCGGCCTCGAACCTGGGCGACACCCGCACCCTGATCATCCCGGTCGCGCACACCATTTTTTACGAAATGGGCGCCGAGCGGCGCGCCTCGATGGGCATCGCCGAATCGCTGATCCGTGTCTCGGTCGGCATCGAGGACCCGGACGACCTGCTGGCCGATTTCGGCGACGCGCTGGAAGCCTGTTAAGCAGCCGCATCTTGGTAACTCGCGGTGGCAAAAAAAACCGGGGATTTCCCGGTTTTTTTTCGGCCGTACATAAAGGATGGCCAGAAAATCTTGCGGTTATATCAGGAATATTACTAATGGTGAGTATTCCAAACGGCGTGCGTGGTAATATTGTTATTAGTATAAATATATTAAAAATCCCAAGGGGTAAGTATTCTGTCTGGTGGTGATGACGAGCGCCATGGCGACGGCCAGCACGGCGAATGCGGCCGCGCGGATCGGTTCGGCCGCCGGCGCATACAGCGGCGGCGACAAAGCGGTATTTGCCGTGCCCACCGCCAGCGATACCGTGCTCTACCTGTTTACCTCGGACGGGGACGATGCCACCGTATCGGCGGGCGAACTGGCCGAGCTGGCGGTACTGACTGGTACGTCAGCGACGAGCCTGGCGGACTACGGGCTGTAAACATTTTCCATCCCATTGTGACTAATGGTGAGTATTTGGAGTTACTGCCCATGTTAGTATAAAATCTTAGTGTAAATGCATTATGTGTTTCGGCGTGTTAATGCTTAGTTGACAATCGCCCGCCCCCCCATCGTGAATTAGCAAGCCCCCCGCTTTGCCATTTCCCCTATTCATCGCAACAGTTGGCGCTGCGAGGCGCCCGCTGCAAGGATTTTTCATGCTCGATATTCGCAACTGCCTCTCCCCATCCCAGCACAGCGGCAAGACCGCCCCACAGATAGGGAGTGCATCCTGATGGCGGCCGATTACACCGGTACCGCGGGCGCGGACACCATCCTGGGTGCGGGCTGGATCGACGCGCTGGCCGGCAATGATGCGGTGCTGGGCGGCGCCGGCGACGATACGCTGGTCGGCGGCAGCGGCGTGGACAGCCTGTACGGCGCGCTCGGCAACGATGTCTACGAGATCGATGTCGCGCAGGACCTGGTCAGAGAAGAGGCCGATGCGGGCATCGATACGGTCAATGTCGCGTTCAAAGCGGCCGCCAGCTACAAGCTGACGGCCAATGTGGAAAACGCCAGGGTGACGGCGGCCGGCACCGTCGCGGTCGGCCTGCAGGGCAATGCGCTGGACAACGTTCTGATCGGCAATGCCGCGGCCAATACGCTGAGCGGCGATATCGGCAACGATACGCTCGACGGAGGCCTAGGCAACGATACTCTGACTGGCGGCGCCGGCAATGACGTCTATGTGGTCGATTCGCTTGGCGACGTGGTGGTGGAAGCGGCCGGCGGCGGCGGCGATCGGGTCGAGACCACTCTGGCCAGCTACACCCTGGGCGCCAATGTGGAGGTCTTAAGCTATACGGGAAGCGGCGCGTTTACCGGCCGCGGTAACGCGCTGGGCAATTACCTGAACGCAGGCGATGCGAGCAGCTCCCTGCTCGATGGCGGTGCCGGCAACGACGGTCTCGGGGGCGGCGCGGGTAACGATACCTTGCTGGGCGGCGATGGCGACGATGGTTTTTCCGCCACGATCGGTTCTGACGTCATCGATGGCGGCACTGGCTACGACACGATCTTTTTGCTCGCAGCCCTGGACAGTTATACGATCAGCCGTACCAGTCCGACGACGCTGGTCCTGACCAGCCTGTTGAATGGCGAGACCACCACCATCAGCAATGTCGAGATGATGTACTTCGCCGGCGTGGCCAAGTCGCCGGCGGAACTCCAGTCCTTCGTCGCCAGCGCCTTCAACGATAAGCTCATCGGCGGCAGTGGCGACGACCTCATTGACGGCAAGGGCGGCAGCGATACCATGAGCGGCGGCACCGGCAATGATGGCTACGTGATCGACGTGGCCACCGACCAGGTGGTCGAGCTGGCCGACGGCGGCCTCGATACCGTGCTGGTCCAATATACCGCTGACGGCAGTTACACCCTGCCGGCCAATGTGGAATCGGCTGTCGTGATCGCCACTGGCGTCAAGGTCAATCTGACCGGCAACGCCCTGGCGAACTATTTGGAAGGCAATAACGCCGCCAACGTCATCAGCGGCGGCGATGGCGACGACTTGCTCGACGGCGCAGACGGCAATGACACCCTGGCGGGCGGCAACGGCAACGATACCCTCGCCGCCGGCAGCGGCGTCGACGTGGTCGATGGCGGCGCCGGCAGCGACACGCTGTTCGTGCTGGGCGCGCTCGCCGAGTACACCCGCAGCCGCATCAACGCGACCGACACTCTGCTGGTCAACGCCGCGACCGGCGAATCCATCACCCTGCGCAATATCGAATTCATCGACTTTGTCGGCGCCGTCGAGTCGCTGGCCGTGGTGCAGCAGAATACGTCCAGCCCGCAGGCCGATGTGCTGAGCGGCAGCGCCGGCGCCGATACCCTCAATGGTCTGGCCGGCAACGACACCATGAGCGGCGGCCTGGGCGACGACCTGTACGTGGTCGACGTGGCGGGCGACAGCGTGATCGAGAACGCCGATGAAGGCCAGGACCAGGTCAACGTCGCCTTCACGGCGGCCGGCACCTATGCGATGACGGCCAATGTCGAGGACGCCACCGTGACGGCGGCCGCCACGATCGCGGCCAACATCACCGGCA
Source organism: Oxalobacteraceae bacterium (assembly GCA_013284265.1). Taxonomy (GTDB): domain Bacteria; phylum Pseudomonadota; class Gammaproteobacteria; order Burkholderiales; family Burkholderiaceae_D; genus Rugamonas. The sequence goes on from JABTBR010000005.1 coordinate 23,541, forward strand.
ATGCGCTGGATAACAAGCTGAGCGGCAACGCCGCCGCCAACACCCTGATCGGCGGCGCCGGCAACGACACGCTCGATGGCGGCGCGGGCGCCGACAAGCTCAGCGGCGGCAGCGGCGACGATAGCTATGTGGTGGCCGACGCGGGCGACGTCGTCGCCGAGCTGGCCGGCGAAGGCAGCGATCTGGTGAAAACCGCGCTGGCTGGCTACACACTGACGGCCAACGTGGAAAACCTGAGCTACACCGGCGTGGCCGCCTTCAGCGGCAGCGGCAATGCGCAGGACAATGTCATCGACGGCGGCAATGGCGGCGCCAAGCTCGACGGCGCGGCCGGCAATGACACCTTGCTCGGCGGCAGCGGCAACGACAGTCTGCAAGGCGGCCTGGGCGACGATAGCCTGGTCGGCGGCGGCGGCAAGGACACCCTCGACGGCGGCGCCGGCAGCGATACGCTGCGGCTGGCCGGCAGCTTCGCCAGCTATACGGTGACGCGTCCGAACGCGAGCGATACCGTGCTGACCGATGCGCTCGGCAATGTGCATACCGTGCGCAATGTGGAAACGCTGGTTTTCGCCGGCGGCGATATCCGCACCATCGCCCAGGTGCAGCTGAATATTGTCAGCGCGGGCGCCGACAATTTGCAGGGCGGCGCGGGCGCCGACACGCTCAATGGCCTGGCCGGCAACGACACCATGAGCGGTGGTGCCGGTGACGACCTGTACGTGCTCGACAACGCGGGCGACAGCGTCATCGAGAACGCCGATGAAGGCCTGGACCAGGTCAACGTCGCCTTCACGGCGGCCGGCACCTATGTGATGACGGCCAACGTCGAGAACGCGACCGTGACGGCGGCAGCGGCGATCGCCGCCAGCATCACCGGCAATGAACTGGACAACGTCCTGAGCGGCAACGCGGCGGCCAATACCCTGGCCGGCGGCGCCGGCAACGACACCCTGATCGGTGGCGCGGGCGCCGACAAGCTCATCGGCGGAACCGGTAACGACCGCTACCTGGTGGCCGATGCCGGCGATGTCGTCACCGAACTGGCTGGCGAGGGCAGCGACACGGTGCGGACCGCACTGGCCAGCTACACGCTGGCGGCCAACGTGGAAAACCTCGACTACAAGGGTGCGACGGCCTTTGCCGGCAGCGGCAATGCGCAGGATAACGCCATCAAGGGCGGCAATGGCGGCGCCAAGCTCGACGGAGCAGCCGGCAATGACACGCTCACCGGCGGCAGCGGCAACGACAGCCTGCAAGGCGGCTTGGGCGACGACAGCCTGGTCGGCGTCGGCGGTAAGGACACCCTCGATGGCGGCGCCGGCAGCGATACGCTGCAGCTGGCCGGCAGTTTCGCCAGCTACACGGTGACGCGTCCGAACGCCAGCGACACCGTGCTGACCGATGCGCTCGGCAATGTGCACACCGTGCGCAATGTGGAAACGCTGATCTTCGCCGGCGACGATGCCCGGACCATCGCCGAGGTGCAGCTCAACATCGCCAGCGTCGGCGCCGACAACTTGTCGGGCGGAGCGGGCGCCGACACGATCAATGGCGGACTCGGCAGCGATACCATGGCCGGCGGACTGGGCGACGACAGCTATGTGGTCGATGTCGCTGGCGATGTGGTCAATGAAAACCTGGACGAAGGCACCGACCAGGTCAATGTCGCCTTCACGGCGGCCGCTACCTATGTGATGACGGCCAACGTCGAGAACGCCACGGTGACGGCGGCGACCACCATCGCGGCCAATATCACCGGCAATGAACTGGGCAACAAGCTGAGCGGCAACGCCGCCGCCAACACCCTGACCGGCGGCGCCGGCGACGACACGCTCGATGGCGGCGCGGGTGCCGACAAGCTCAGCGGCGGCACGGGCGACGATACCTATGTGGTCGATGCGGGCGACGTGGTCGCCGAGCTGGCCGGTGAGGGCAGCGATAGCGTGAAAACCGCGCTGGCCAGCTACACGCTGACGGCCAACCTGGAAAACCTGAGCTTCACGGCGCTGACTGCCTTCAGCGGCAGCGGCAACGCGCTCGACAACGTCATCCACGGCGGCAATGGCGGCGCCAAGCTCGACGGCCTGGCCGGCAATGATCAGTTGTTCGGTGGCAGCGGCAACGACAGCCTGCAAGGCGGCCTGGGCGACGATACGCTGGCCGGCGGCGCCGGCAAGGACAGCATCGACGGCGGTGCCGGCAACGATGTCGTCGTGCTCGACGACAGCTTCGCCGGTTACACCATCACCCGCCCGAACGCGGGCGACACGGTGCTGACCGGCGCCGGCGGCAAGGTGCTCACCGTGCGCAACGTCGAGAGCTTTGTCTTCGGCAGCGATGCGCCGATCACGCTGGCGCAGATGCAGGACAACAGCGCCGGCACCGGCAACGATGATCTGCATGGCACGGATGGCAATGATGTGCTCAACGGTGGTGTGGGCGCCGACACGCTCAGCGGCGGCCTGGGCGACGACACTTATGTCGTCGATCAGCTGGCCGACGTGGTCATCGAGGCGGCCGAGGGCGGCACCGACCTGGTCCAGGTCGCCCTGGCGGCGGCCGGCAGCTATGCGCTGACGGCCAACGTCGAGAACGCTACTGTGACGGCGGCAGCCACGATCGCCGTCAACCTCAGCGGCAACGAACTGGACAATGTTCTGACCGGCAATGCGGCGGCCAACACCCTGGCCGGCGGCGCCGGCAACGACACCTTGATCGGCGGCGCAGGTAGCGACAAACTGATCGGCGGAAGCGGTAACGACAGTTACGTCGTGGCCGATGCCGGCGATGTCGTCACCGAACTGGCCGGGGAGGGCAGCGACACGGTGGAAACCACGCTGGCCAGCTACATTCTGACGGCCAATGTGGAAAACCTCGACTTCAAGGGCACGGTCGCCTTCAGCGGCACCGGCAACGCGCTCGACAACGTCGTCAGCGGCGGCAATGGCGGCGCCAAGCTTGACGGCGCGGCCGGCAACGATACGCTGAGCGGCGGCGCGGGCAACGACAGCCTGCAAGGCGGCCTGGGCGACGATAGCCTGGCCGCAGGCAAGGGCAAGGACACCATTGATGGCGGTGCCGGCAGCGACCATCTGCTGGGGCTGAAGAACTTCGGCGACTACACCATCGCGCGCCCGAACGCCACCGACATGGTGCTCACCGACCTGGCCGGCAATGTGCTGACGGTGCGCAACGTCGAACTGCTGCACTTCGGCGATGGCGTGCGCACGCTCGATGAACTGCATCAAGTCGTCGGCGATGCCGGCAACAATGTGCTGACCGGCACGGGCGGCGACGACCGCCTCGATGGCGGCCTCGGCATCGACACCATGAGCGGCGGCGACGGCGCGGACACCTATGTGCTGTCGGTCGCCGCCGACGTGGTGATCGAGGACGCAGGCAGCTTCGGCGGTTACGATAGCGTCGAACTGGCCTTCACCACAGCGGCGACCTATACGCTGGCCGCCAATGTGGAACAAGCCAGGGTGACGGCGCCGGTCACGGTGGCGGTCGGCATTACCGGCAACGCGCTGGACAATGTCCTGATCGGCAATGGCGCCGCGAATGTGCTGAAAGGTGGCGCCGGGCAGGATATCCTGATCGGCGGCGCCGGCAACGATACCCTGGTCGGTGGCGATGGCTACGACATCTACAGCGTCAGCGAGGCCGGCGACGTGGTCGTCGAGCTGGCCGACGGCGGCGGCGACGCGGTCCGCACCACGCTGCTGGCGTATACCCTGGGCGCGAATGTCGAGGATCTGTTTTACGACGGCAGCGCCAACGGCTTTAGCGGTATCGGCAATGCGCTGGACAATGTGCTCAGCAACGCCGGCAGCGCCGGCGTCAGGCTGGACGGCGGTGCCGGCAACGACACCGTGCAAGGCGGCGTGGGCAACGACAGCCTGGTGGGCGGCTTGGGCGACGACAGCCTCGAAAGCGTTGCCGGCCGGGATACCGTCGACGGTGGCGCCGGCAGCGATACCCTGGCGCTGTCCCACGAGTCCGCACAATATGCCGTGACGAGTCTGAATTTCTCCGAGACCGTGCTGAGCTATGGTGCGGACACGATTACGGTGCGCAACGTCGAAGACTTCCTCTTCAGCGATGGCAGCCATCTGTCGCTGGCCCAGGTGCTGGGCATCGGCAGCCCGGGTAACGATCTGCTTCATGGCCACGCCACCGACGATGTGATGGACGGCGGCGCCGGTGCCGACACGCTGATCGGCGGCGCCGGCAATGACACGTATTTCGTTGATAATGCAGGTGATGTGATCGTCGAAAATGCCGGCGAGGGTGGCGACTCGGTCATCCTGAGCCTGGGTGTCACGGCCCTCTACGTGTTGCCCGACAATGTGGAGACTGCGACGACCTACGGCGCCATTGCCGTCAATATCGAGGGTAATGCCTTGGATAATAATTTATTCGGCAGCGCCGCGGATGACAGGCTGAGTGGCGGAGCGGGGGCGGATCTGCTGAGTGGTAACGGCGGCAACGATACCCTGATCGGCGGTCTGGGCAACGATTACTACTTCGTGGATCAGGCTGGTGACCTCGTCATCGAGGCGGATGGCGAGGGCGAGTCGGACACGGTCCTCGCCATGCTCGATAGTTATACCCTGGGCGAGAACGTTGAGGGGTTGTCGAAAGTCGGCGACGGCTTGTTCACCGGGACCGGCAACGCGCTGAACAACCGTCTCTCCGCCGGCGACGGCGGTTCCAGACTGGACGGTGCAGCCGGCGACGATACGCTCAGTGGCGGCGCGGGTAACGACAGCATGCTGGGCGGTGTGGGTGACGACGGGTTCTTCCTCCATGGCGGCAGCGATACCGTCGATGGCAGTGAAGGTTTCGATACGCTTTACCTGACCGAAGCGCTCGCTGACTTTACGGTGACGCTCGCCTTGTCCGGCGATGTCGTGTTGACCGGCCTCGCAGGCAATGGTGTCACGGTGCGCGATGTCGAGCAGATTTTCTTTAGCGATGGTTTCAAGACCTGGGACGAACTGGTACTGATCGGTACGCCCGCGGCGGAACCGTCTGGCGGCCCGCTGTAACGACCCCAGGGCCGGTTAGGGCCGGCCAGGGCAGGGCAAAAAAAATCCGCCGGCATCAAACGCGTTCAAGAGCGCGTTTGATGCCGGCGGATTTTTCTATGCGGGCTCAGTGCCTGCTTAGTGCCTGAACGTGCTCAGACCGGCGGATTTTTTGTGACGGCTTTTTTGATTCTTACGGAGTTCGATGCGGCGGCTGCCAGCCGGGCTGGGCGCTGATTCGATCCAGCCATTCTACAAGCGCCGGCGGCACGGTGACGCGCGCCTGCGCGGCCCAGAACAGGTAGCCGCTCAAAGCGAAATCGGCCACGCTGGCCTGATCGTCAAGGATGAATTGGCGCCCATCGCTGAATTCCGCTTCCAGCCTGGCGATATCGTCGTCAAAACGCTGGCGCAGCCAGGGCAGTACGCCGATCGGATAGTCGTTCGGGGCGAACTGCAGGCCGTAGCGCAGATTCGGCAGCGACAGGCCGATCCGGTTGGCCTCCCAGAACAGCCATTCGCGCACCCGGTCCATGCGCGCGGCCGATTCGCCGCCAAAGCGCCGCGTGTGCTGCGCCAGGTGGCACAGGATGGCGTTCGACTGTACGTAGGCCTGGCCTTCGTGCAGCAATAGCGGCACCTCGTTGAACTTGGCCAGTGCGCGGAAGCGCGCGGGACGCAGCGCCTGCGGGCCGAAGATATCGACCTCTTCATATAGATAGGGCAGGGCGCCGATGTCGAGCATCATGCGCACCTTGAAGGTATGACCGGATTCCCGGTTGCCGAACAGGGTCAGCTGATCCATCGCGCGCTGGCTCCGTGCGGGCTTAGTGCCAGCTGCGCATCAGCCCGACCGCCAGGCCTTCGAGCGCGAACTCGTCGGCTTCCGGATCGACCCGGATGATCTTGAAGTCCGGGTTTTCCGGCAGCAGCTCGACCAGGTTGCCAGTCTTGCGGTAGCGCTTGACGGTGACGTCGTTGCCGATGCGCGCCACGACGATCTGGCCATTCTTGGCGCTGTCGACTTTTTTGACCGCCAGCAGGTCGCCGTCCATGATGCCGGCGTCGCGCATCGATTCGCCGCGCACCTTCAGCAGGAAGTCGGGACGGGCGCTGAACAGGGCCGGGTCGACGCTGTAACTGGTCTCCAGGTTTTCCTGGGCCAGGATGGGCGAGCCGGCGGCCACGCGGCCGATCAGCGGCAGCGACATCATCAGCGAGGGCGGGATCTTGGATGCGGCCGGCTCGGCATGCACGCCCAGCAGACGGATGCCGCGCGAGGTGCCGGCCGCGATCTCGATCGCGCCCTTGCGCGCCAGCGCCTGCAAGTGTTCCTCGGCCGCGTTGGCGGACTTGAAGCCCAGTTCGTTGGCGATCTCGGCGCGGGTCGGAGGGAAGCCGGTGTTTTCGATGGCATCCTTGATCAGATTGAGAATTTGTTCCTGCCGTGCGGTGAGCTTGATCATGGTTGCAGTGTGCCGCGAGGGGCTGTGTATATAGACAGTCTGTATTTTTGTACAGTGCGCCGCTTATTGCAAGGGAATTTGTTGCTTTGAACGAAATAATGTCAAATCCGCGCCCCGTAAGGCGCCCGGATGCACCGTTTTCGGCACAGGGGAGGAGCCGGGCCGGGGATTGATCATTCTGGAAATAGCTGCTATAGTCGCGGGCTTACCTCTTCCCACACCTGTCTTGACGCCAGGGTGGGCGTTTATCCGTCCTTAAGGAGTTTGCATGCGTCACTATGAAATAGTATTTATCGTCCACCCGGACCAAAGCGAGCAAGTGCCCGCCATGATCGAACGTTACAAAGCCAGCGTAACCACCCGCGGCGGTTCCGTTCACCGTGTTGAAGATTGGGGCCGTCGTCAGATGGCTTACTCGATCCAGAAACTGGCTAAAGCACACTACATCTGCCTGAACATCGAATGCGACAACGAGACCCTGGTCGAGCTGGAAACTGCATTCAAATTCAATGATGCGGTTCTGCGTCACCTGACCGTGAAACTGAAGAAAGCGGAAACCGCTCCTTCGCCGATGATGAAATCGGTACAACGTGAAGATGCAGCGAAATCCCATCGCGCTGAAGCTCCAGCAGCTGCCGCTGCTCCTGCAGCCTGATTGAACGGAATTCCGAGCTGAACCAGCTCCAGGTCCTTGCCCTCATCGCCGAACGGGATAGCTTGCGCTACACCCCGGCCGGTATGCCGATCGTCAATGCTGTACTCCAGCATCGGTCGCAGCAGATGGAGGCGGGCATCGCCCGATTGAGCGATTTTGAAATAGCCGCGGTTGCCGCTGGCGAGATTTCGGAACGCTTCAGCCAGGCGCCCCTGGGAGGGCTGTATCAGTTCACCGGATTTCTGAACAAGAAGACCCGCAATAGCAAAAGCCTGGTGTTTCACATCATTGATTTTCGTGCTGTCACAGACAGCGCACCTATTTAGATACAGGAGCCTAAAATGGCATTCGGTAAAAAGTTCGACAAAAACAAGCTCAAGCTGAAAGAAAAGCGCAAGCAACAAAACCCACTGTTCAAACGTAAGAAGTTCTGCCGCTTCACCGCAGCACACGTTGAACAGGTTGACTACAAAGACGTCGACACGCTCAAAGATTTCGTCCAGGAAAACGGCAAGATCATGCCAGCACGTCTGACCGGTACCAAGGCGCACTATCAGCGTCAGGTCGACACCGCTATCAAGCGCGCTCGCTACCTCGCGCTGCTGCCTTACACCGATCTGCACCACGCTTAATCGCGTTGCTCAGATAAGATCCTGGAGAGAACTATGCAAATCATTCTGTTAGAAAAAGTCGTTAATCTCGGCAACCTCGGCGAAGTCGTCAAAGTCAAAGACGGTTACGCACGTAACTTCCTGATTCCACAAAAAATGGCCCGTCGTGCTACCGCTACTGCTGTAGCCGAGTTCGAAGTCAAACGTGCTGAACTGGAAAAAGCCGCTGCCGCCAAACTGGCCGCTGCCCAAGCCCAAGGCGAGAAACTGAACGGCATGACCGTGACCGTTTCGCAAAAAGCTGGTGTCGATGGCCGTCTGTTCGGCTCCGTCACCAACTTCGACATCGCTGAAGCGCTGAGCAAAGCTGGTTTCGCTGTTGAAAAAGCATCCGTACGCATGCCTAACGGCCCGCTGAAAGTTGTTGGCGAGCACGCTGTTACCGTATCGCTGCACACCGACGTCATCGTTGACGTCACCGTGGCTGTCGTCGGCGAAGCTGCTTAAGCAGACCTCACCGCGTAGCACCAAAGAAGCCGGGCTTGCCCGGCTTTTTTATTGCCCTTTCGATTGCCCCAGGCCGGGCGCAAGGCTGTAGCCCAGCTACATCAATGCAAGTCTTTTTTCTCGGCAAAATTATTTTCGCACCGCCGAAGCAGGTATAATTCGCGCCATGAACGCCCCCTCAGATCCACAGCTGGATTCCCTCCGTATTCCGCCGCACAGTATCGAAGCAGAACAGTCCGTCATCGGCGGCTTGCTGCGCGATAATGCGGCGTTCGACCGCATTGCCGACTTCATGCATTCGGAGGATTTCTATCGCTATGATCACCGCATCATCTTCGAACAGATCGTCAAGATGATCAATGCCTCGAAGCCGGCCGACGTGATCACGGTATTCGAGACCCTGACCCAGCTGGGCAAGGCCGACGATGTCGGCGGCCTGGCCTATCTGAACGCGATGGCGCAGAACACGCCGTCGGCGGCCAATATCCGCCGCTATGCCGAGATCGTGCGCGACCGCGGCATCCTGCGCAAGCTGATCACTGTGGCCGACGAAATCTCCGGCCAGGCCTTCAGCCCGCAAGGCAAGGAAGTCAAGCAGATGCTCGACGAGGCCGAGTCGAAGATCTTCGCCATCGCCGAGCAGGGCGCCCGCGGCGCCCAGGGCTGGATCGCGGTGCAGCCGCTGCTGACCCAGGTGGTCGAGCGCATCGACGAACTGTACAGCCGCGAGAACCAGAGCGAGATCACCGGCGTGCCGACCGGTTTTATCGACCTCGACCGCATGACCTCGGGCCTGCAGGCCGGCGACCTGGTCATCGTGGCCGGTCGTCCCTCGATGGGCAAGACCGCGTTCTCGGTCAACATCGGCGAGAACGTCGCGATCGAAGCCGGCCTGCCGGTGGCGATCTTCTCGATGGAGATGGGCGGCGCCCAGCTGGCCATGCGTATGCTCGGTTCGGTCGGCCAGCTCGACCAGCACCGCCTGCGTACCGGCCGCCTCAACGACGAGGACTGGCCGCGCCTGACCCATGCGATCCAGAAGATGAACGACGCCCAGTTGTTCATCGACGAAACCCCGGCGCTGAATCCGATCGAGCTGCGCGCCCGTGCGCGCCGCCTGTCGCGCCAGTGCGGCAAGCTTGGCCTGATCATCGTCGATTACTTGCAGCTGATGACCGGTAGCCAGCCTGGCGATAACCGCGCTTCCGAGATTTCGGAAATTTCGCGCAGTTTAAAGGGCTTGGCCAAGGAATTGCAGTGTCCCGTGATCGCCCTGTCCCAGCTGAACCGCTCGCTGGAGCAACGCCCGAATAAACGGCCCGTCATGTCCGACTTGCGCGAATCGGGCGCTATCGAACAGGATGCGGACGTCATCATCTTCCTGTATCGCGACGAGGTCTATAACCCTGACTCGCCCGATAAAGGCACCGCCGAGATTATTATCGGCAAACAGCGTAACGGACCGATTGGCGCCGTGCGACTGACCTGGATCGGCCAATACACCAAGTTTGGTAATTACACCGGTAACCTGGCGCTTTACCAAGGCGACTAACCTCCTTGCGCCGCACGCTCCCGCGGGCGGCCATCTGCAGCAACCTCGAATCAATGAACGGAGAATGACATGTTTGGACGCTTGATGCCCACCGAGGGCAAATTTTTTGACCTGTTTAACCAGCACGCTGAACTGTGCGTCAAAGGTGCCAAAGAGATGCTGGCCCTGATGACCAACTTCGACGACCTGGAAAACCGCGTCCACGCCATCGAAAGCATCGAGAAACAAGCCGACAAGATCACCTACGCGACGGTCGACATGCTGCACAAGACCTTCATCACCCCGATCGACCGCGACGACATCCACAAGCTGATCACGCGCATGGACGACATCCTGGACCTGATGGAAGATGCCGGCCAGACCGTCTCGCTGTACGACCTGCACTCGGTCACCCCGGAAGCCAAGCGCCTGGCCGAACTGGTGCTGGCCTGCACCGAGAAAGTCCGCGACGCCGTGTCGATGCTGCACAATATGGATAACTCGCGCAAGATCGTCGCCATCTGCGAAGAGATCGACCGCCTGGAATCGGATGCCGACCACGTGATGCGCGCCGCCATGTCCAAACTGTTCCGCGACGAACCGGACGTGCGCAACCTGATCAAGATGAAAGCGATCTACGAAATTCTGGAAACGGTGACCGACCGCTGCGAAGATGTGGCGAACATCATCGAAGGCATCATCGTCGAAAACGCTTAATCTTAAAAGAATACTCCATGCATACCCTTACCATCAGCATCTACGTGCTGGGCATCCTGATTGCCCTGGCGCTGGTGTTTGACTTCATGAACGGCTTCCATGATGCCGCCAACGCGATCGCCACCGTGGTCTCGACGGGCGTGCTGAAGCCGCAGACGGCGGTGGCCATGGCGGCCGCCTTCAACTTCATCGCCATCTTCGTGTTCCACCAGCTGACCGTGGCCGCCACCGTCGGCAAGGGCACCATCGATCCCTCGGTGGTGGACCAGTACGTGGTGTTTGGCGCGCTGATGGGCGCCATCGTCTGGAACATCTTCACCTGGTACTACGGCATTCCATCCTCGTCCTCGCACGCCCTGATCGGCGGCCTGGTGGGCGCGGCGGTGGCCAAGAGCGGTACCGGCGCGCTGATCTCGGCCGGCCTGATCAAGACCGTCGTGTTCATCGTGCTGTCGCCGCTGCTGGGCTTCGTGTTCGGTTCGCTGATCATGCTGCTGGTGTCCTGGATCTTCGTGCGCTCGACGCCGCGGCGGGTCGACAAATGGTTCCGCCGCCTGCAACTGCTGTCGGCCGGCGCCTATAGCCTGGGCCACGGCGGCAACGATGCGCAAAAGACCATCGGTATCATCTGGATGCTGCTGATCATGGCGGGCTACTCCAGCTCGGCCGACACCGTGCCGCCGCTGTGGGTCATCATCTCCTGCTACACGGCGATCAGCCTGGGCACCCTGTTCGGTGGCTGGCGCATCGTCAAGACCATGGGCCAGAAGATCACCAAGCTCAAACCGGTGGGCGGCTTCTGCGCCGAAACCGGCGGCGCGATCACCCTGTTTACCGCCACCGCCCTGGGCGTGCCGGTATCGACCACCCACACCATCACCGGCGCCATCGTCGGTGTCGGCTCGGCCCAGAAGATGTCGGCCGTGCGCTGGGGTGTGGCGGGCAATATCGTCTGGGCATGGATCTTCACGATTCCAGCGTCGGCGTTTGTCGCCGCCGTGTTCTGGTGGATCGGTCAGCACATCATGTAAGCAGCCGCGCTGCAAGCAAAAGAAAAGGGAGCCGCTGGCTCCCTTTTTTTTGCATGTAAACCACGGCGCCCCTGGGTTTGTAAACCCACGGCGTAACCCTGGGGTCTGACCCGCCGGGTCAGACCCCAGATTTATGCCTTGGGTTTTGGGCAGATGCCGGCGGCCCGCCAAGCGGGCATTTCCCCGGCTGATATCAGGATCAAACCTCCGTTTATGCGGTGGGTTTTACGCGTTCAGCCGATTTCCGCCTCTTCCGCGCGCAGCACTTGGCTCAGCGCATCGCAGCTGCGGTTCCATTCCAGCACCCACTCCGGCAGCGTGGGCGAGGGGTGCTCGATCCGCATCGCCTTGACCAGCATGGCCGGCGCGAGCGGGCCGGACGGTGCCAGGAACAGGCCGCGCATCAGCACCACGCCCAGCACCCGGCCACCGCGCACGAAACGGTGCTCGACAAAAGCCCATTTCTCATCCCAGCCCAGCATCCGCGTTTCGATGGTGTAGCGCTGGAAGGGTTTCAGGTCGCGCCGGAACTTGGCCATGGCGTCGCCGACGATGGGCCTGGCCTTCAGGCCGAAGGCGATGCTGGCCATGCCGGTGCGCAGCACGAAGTCCATGCGCGCCACATCGGCCAGCGTCAGGTAGCGGCCGTTGTTGACGTGGCCATTGAAGTCCAGGTCGTTCGGCAGCACCGTCATGCCCAGCGAGGTGGTGTCCATCACGCCGGCGCGCTTGCGCCAGCGCAGCGTCAACAGCATCCAGATCAGGCGCAGCCAGAGATTCATTGTGTTTCCTTTGTCATGGTGGCGCCCGGAGCCGAGCGTCAGGGCGTTGGCGCATTGTGCGCCAGCGGACGCCGCCGCGATAGGGCATCCGAGTAGCCCCTCTAGTGAAAAAATTACCAAAAAAGTAAGTCTTTCCTGTAAGATATTGTGTTTTCATTTTTATCAAGGCTACCCATGTTGCGCTCCCTGCTTGCCGCCCTCCTGTGCCTGAGTCTGGCGCACCCCTTCGCCAGCGCCAGCGATGCCCCGGCGGACCAGAAACCCACGCCGGCCCAGCTGGTCGAATCGCTGACTTTCCAGCAGGGGAAGATCACCTTGCCGGGCGGCATAGCCACCCTGGATCTGCCCGCCAATTTCCGCTATCTGTCGCCAGCCGATGCCAGCCGCGTGCTGGTCGAAGGCTGGGGCAATCCGCCCGGCGCGACCACCCTGGGCATGATCTTGCCGGCCGGCGTGAATCCGGTCAGCGCGGCGGGCTGGGGCGTGATCGTTACCTATGACAAGGATGGCCACGTCAAGGACGACGACGCCGCCAGCATCAAATATGATGAGCTGCTGAAAGACATGCAGCAGTCGGTCAGCGACAATAATGCGGAGCGCAAGAAGGCCGGTTATCCGGCCATGCAGCTGGTGGGCTGGGCGGAGCAGCCCAGTTACAACCCGGCGCAGCACAAGCTGTATTGGGCCAAGGAATTTCACGGCGAGGGCGCCGACTATAACGATTTGAACTACAACATCCGCGTGCTGGGCCGCGAAGGCGTGCTGGTGCTCAATGCGGTCGCCAGCATGGACCAGATCGCCGCCATCCGCCAGGAAATGCGCGCCGTGACGGCCTTCAGCGACTTCACCGAAGGCAACCGCTACACCGACTTCAACGACAAGACCGACAAGGTGGCCGAGTACGGTATCGCCGCGCTGGTGGCCGGCGGTGTGGCCGCCAAGCTGGGCATGTTCGGCAAGCTGTTCGCGCTGCTGCTGGCGTTCAAGAAAATTATCCTGATCGGCCTGGCTGGCGCGGGTACCTGGTTCTACAAGCTGATCGGCCGCCGCAAGGAAGTTGCCGCGCAAAGCAAAGTCGACCTGAGCAAAGACTGAAAGCGATTTCGTGGCTAAATTACTGATGTGGCTGTTTGCGGCCGGCAAGATGGGCAAGCTCTTGACCACCGGCGGCACCATGCTGCTGTCGCTGGTGGTGTACAGCTGGGTGTTCGGCTGGCGTTACGCGGCCGGCTTCGTGCTGATGCTGTTCGTGCACGAGATGGGGCATTATGTGGCGGCGCGCCAGCGCGGCCTGGACGTGGGCCTGCCGGCTTTCATCCCCTTCGTCGGCGCCTGGGTTACCTTGAAGGACGCGCCGCCCGATCCCGAGACGGAAGCCTATGTGGCTTTCGCCGGTCCGGTGGCCGGCACGGTGGCGGCCATGGCCTGCTACTTCGCCGCGCGCGACACCGGCAGCCAGCTGCTGTTCGCCCTGGCCTATTCCGGCTGCATGCTCAATCTGATCAATCTGATTCCCACCGCCATGCTCGACGGCGGGCGCATCTCGGCCATCGTCTCGCCCAAGCTGTGGCTGCTGGGTGTGCCGCTGCTGGCCGCGCTGTTCTTCTATCACCCCAGCCCGATGCTGATCCTGATCGGCATCATGGCCTATCCGCAGCTGAAGGCGGCGATCTGGGGTGACCCGGAGCTGGCGCTCAAGTATCAATCGGTGCCGCGCGAGGTCCGCATCAACTATGGCGTGATGTATCTGGCGCTGGTGATCTTCCTGGCCATCATGAGTTACGACATCCACGCCCTGATCGAAAGCCGGCGTTGACGGCGATGGCCTAGGCCCGCTCGGGCGCGAACAGCTTGTCGTAGGCGGCCAGCAGGGTCTGGTGCATGGCGCTGCCTTCGAAGTCCGGGCCCAGGGTAGCCAGGCCGAAGAAGCGTTCGGAACCGTCGAGCAGGGCTTCGGCCGTGCGCAGCGTTTCCGCGCCGTACAGCAGCGCCAGCGACACGCGGTAGTTTTCCCGCTCGTCCAGTTGCAGCATGCTTTCGATGCAGCGGTACACCAGGCGGCGCTGCGGGGCCAGATCGTGGAAGTGGTGAATCCAGTCGCAGCCCTCGAGCACCGCTTCCTCGTCGCCGACCACCAGGGCCAGCAGGGTTTTCAGTTCGCCGATGCGCAACTGCTTCCATGGCGTGCCCGGCGCGATGGCCAGGCCGAGGATTTCCCACAGCGGCCGCTCCTCGCTCAGATTGGCCGTTTGCAGTTCGGCCAGCAGGGTGGTGCATTCCTGCACGCTCAGCTCATGCAGGCGCAGCAGCAGCGGACGCAGGGCGTTGCCCACGCTATTGTTTTCCCATTCCAGATCCTCGACCGGATAGATTTCCGACATGCCCGGTACCAGGATGCGGCAGCAGTAGACGCCCTGTTCGCCGAAGTCGGCCACATAGATGTCCTTGCCTTCGGCGTGGATGCAGTCGACCAGCCACTGGTAATCTTCATCGGTGCTGGTGCTGAAGTTCCAGTCGACGAAAGGATAGTCGGCCGTGTCGCTCAGGAAGCTCCAGCCTATCATGCCGCTGGAGTCGACGAAGTGCATTTCCAGGTTGGCCACGGCGGTGATTTCGCTCATCTCGAAGCTGGGCTCGGGGAAGCCTTCCAGCGCGTCCAGCCCGCGGCCTTGCATCAGCTCGGTCAGCGCGCGCTCGAGCGCGATTTCAAAGCGGGGGTGGGCGCCGTAGCAGCACAGTACGCCCTGGTCCCCGGGATGGATCAAAGTCACGTTCATCACCGGATATTTCCCGCCCAGCGAGGCGTCCTTGACCAGGATGCCGAAGCCGGCCTTGCGCAGGCCGGCGATACTGGCCTCGATGCGGGGGAAGCGGGCGATCACGTCGTCCGGCACGTCGGGCAGACACAGGCCTTCGGCGATGATGCGGTAGCGGATGGCGTGTTCGACGATCTCGGACAGGGCCTGGCTACGTGCTTCCTTGACGCTGTTACCGGCCGCCATGCCATTGCTGACATACAGATTGCCGATGATATTGACCGGAATGTAGGCGCTGCCGCCGTCGCGCAGGCGCTGGTAGGGCAGGGCGCAGATGCCGCGCACCACATTGCCCGAATTGAGGTCCACCAGCACCTCGGCAGGGATGTCGCCGTTGGGGTTGTAGAAGGCGTGCAGCTCGGGGTTGAGCATCTCCGACGGCCACTCGCCGTCGGCGCCGGGCGTGAACCATTTTTCCTGCGGGTAGTGCACGAAGGGGCGGTTGGCGCGGCTCGCGCCCAGGTTGAAGTGGGTCCAGAAATAATGGGTGGCCAGGCGCTCGCAGAATGCGCCATAGGCGCTGGCGCGCGCGGCCAGTTCGGTGGTGCCCTTGCCGTTCGAGAACAGCATCGGGCAAGCCTCATCCTTCATGTGGATGGACCAGACGCCGTCGACCTGATGCAGCAGCGACGATACGCTCAGATGGAAGCCGCGCCTGGCCAGCGCGGCCTGCATGGTGGCGATGGATGTTTCGAGGGCGGCATCTTTGCCAGGAATAAAGGAAGTGCTTGTCATCGTGACGTCCCCGGTAGGCGGTGCGAACAGGCGGGCGGCAGAGTCCTCGCCGCGCAGGAAAGTGTCAGTGTGTCGGTGCAGCATGTCGACAATGCGGATCAGCGTAAAGCTCAGCTAAAGCATACCATTGGTGGCTGCGCCTGTCGCGCGGCGACGACAGTAGCTGGCCGCGCCGGCATTGGCGCTTGCGCTTTTCCCGCGGCGCACTATGCTGAGTAGGTAGGACATGGCAATAAGGAAATAACTGTAATCAAAATAATAATTTTATATAACACGGGGAAAGCAATGAAAAAAACTCTACTTGCCGCCGCGCTGACCTTGGGCGGTCTGTCGGCCCAGGCCGCCACGTATGTGGTCGATGCCATGGCCAATAGCAGCAGTGGCGGCAGCGGCCTGGCCACCATCAGCCTGACCATGGGCGAGATGTTTACCGTCACGGCCAGCACCGATGATTTATGGAGCGCCGGCGCCTTGCCGCGCTTTTCCGACGCCGACGGCCTGGTCGCCAACCGCTACGCCAGCCTGACGGACGATTCCGGCCAGATTGTCGGCAGCTGGATAGGCACTAACTTCGGCCTGTACACCCAGGCTGGGCATAGCGCGCCGTATGGTTCGCTGGTGGGCGAGATCGGCGGTATGTATATGACCCTGGGCACGAACTTCAGCGGCATGGCCGCCGCCAGCGGCACCATGAATCTGTACTACTGGGACAGCAATAATGGCGACAATTTCGGCGCCATCACGGTCAACATCGCCGCCGTGCCCGAACCGGCCAGCTATTTGATGACGGGGGCGGGCCTGCTGCTGCTCGGCGCCGCCTGGCGCCGCAAAGGGGCGCATCAATCCTTGTAAACCGGTGCGCAGACTGGGCGAGGGGGGCGCCGCGGCGCCCCTTTTGTTATGCGCGTCCGGCAGGCACGGTGGATGCGATTCGCAGCTACAATCTGTTGGCGGGCCGCCGGCGGCTATCTAAAACCCACGGCAAAGAGCCGGGGTCTGACCCGCCGGGTCAGACCCCAGGGTTACGCCGTGGGTTTTAAAAGCGCTGCGGCACGCTAGGCCCCCCGTCGCCCCGGGCTCTTTGTATTCGGTTCTATAAGCGCTGCGGCACGCTGGAGTTAGCGGCCTTGCCATCGACGGAGAACATGTTTGCTACGACAGGAGAATGATTTGGATGGAGCGTGCGGCGAACTCGCCACCACAAAGAAAACGCTGGAGCTAGCCATCGTGCAGGAAGACCCGGGCAGTGCGGCAGCGCAGGAGTTGATCGAGGAACTGTCCGCCGCGCTGGCCGATATCACCGGTGACAGCGGCAAGTCATCCTTCGACCCCGACGATGTGCGCGGCCCGCGCGCGCGCTTTCTGCTTGCGCGCAACGCGGCTGGTCTGGCGCTCGGTTGCGGCGCGCTGCGCCCCCTGCACGAGGATGTGGCCGAAATCAAACGCATGTACGCACGTCCCGGCCACGCAGGTACCGGCAGCGCGCTGCTGCAGGCGCTGGAAGCCCAAGCGCAGGCGCTGGGCTATCGCGCGCTGTGGCTGGAAACCCGGCTGGTCAACCAGCGCGCGGTCGATTTTTATGCGGCCCGCGGCTACCGCCGGATTCCCAACTACGGCCGCTACGTAGGCAATCCCCTGGCCGTATGTTTTGAAAAACTGCTCTGACTATTTGATGCACACCGCCCGCACCATCTTGATGTCGGTAATGCCCAGCATCACCTTCTCGATGCCATCCATCTTCAAGGTCAGCATGCCGTCCTCCAGGGCGGCTGCCAGCAGCTGGGCCACGCGGCTGTGCTCCTGCAGCAGTTTTTTGACCTTGTCGGTGCCTATCATCAGCTCGTGCAGGCCGACCCGGCCCCGATAGCCCTTGTTGCACTCGTCGCAGCCGACCGCCCGGTACATGGTGAAGCGGCCATCCTTGTCGGCATAGCGCTGGCGCCAGCCGGCCAGCACGGCGGCGCGCCCGGCCTTGGCGTCGCGGATGAAGCTCTCGGTATTGAGCAGCTCTTCGCAGAACTCGGTCAGCAGCAGCTCCATCTCCGCATCGCTGGGGGTATAGGCCTGCTTGCAGGTCGAGCACAGGCGCTTGGCCAGGCGCTGGGCCAGGATGCCGAGCAGGGCGTCGGCGAAGTTGAACGGGTCCATGCCCATGTCGAGCAGGCGCACGATCGATTCGGGCGCGCTGTTGGTATGCAGCGTGGCGAACACCAGGTGGCCCGTCAGCGAGGCTTCGATCCCCATGCCGACGGTTTCCTTGTCGCGCATCTCGCCGACCATGATGATGTCCGGGTCGGCGCGCAGGAAGGCGCGCATCACGGTGGCGAAGTCCAGCCCCGCCTTGCGGTTGACCTGCACCTGGCGCAGCCCCTTCTGGGTGATCTCGACCGGGTCTTCGGCGGTCCAGATCTTGGTGTCGGGCGTGTTCAGGTAGTTCAGCACCGAGTGCAGGGTGGTGGTCTTGCCCGAGCCGGTCGGACCGCAGACGAAGAACAGGCCGTAGGGCTTTTCGATAGCCGTGCGCAGGCGCTCCAGATTGAAGGGCAGCACACCGAGCTTGTCGAGCGGGATCGGTTCGCCCGCCGCCAGGATACGCATGACGATATCCTCGACCCCGCCGGCCGAGGGGATGGTGGCCACGCGCAGCTCGATGTCGAGCGGGCCGTATTTCTTGAACTTGATCTTGCCATCCTGCGGCTTGCGCCGCTCCGAGATGTCCAGGTCGCACATGATCTTCACGCGCGCCACCAGGGCGCTGCGGTAGCTGGCCGGGATTTCGATATACGGCACCAGGGTGCCATCCTTGCGGAAGCGGATGCCGGTCTTGCCCTTGCCGGGCAAGGGTTCGATGTGGATGTCGGACACGCCCTGGCGGTAGGCGTCGATGATGATCTTGTTGAGCAGCTTGACCAGCTCGTTCTCCACCGCTTCCGACACCTCGACGCCGCCTTCGCCTTCCTCGTCGCCATCCTCCATGCCCGACAGCAGGTCGCCCACGCTGCCGCTGTCGGAGGCCGCGCCGAAGAACTGCTCGACGGTCTGGCGGAACTCGCGGTTGGTGGTGACGCGGTAGACGATTTTCGCCTTGGGGAAGATGTGGTTGACGATGTGGCCATTGGCGATGCGCTCGGGGTCGAGCGCCACCACCACCAGGCCCTCCTTGCTTTCCTCCAGCGGCAGCCAGGCCGATTCGTCCACATACTGGCGCTTGAGGTTTTTCAGCAGGTCGATCGGTTTCAGGCGGTCCGCCTTGAACGGCTCGTACTGCACCGAGAAGAACTTGGCCAGCGACTGGCCGATGGCGCCCAGCTTGACCTGGAATTCGTCGAGCAGCACATCCTCGATATCGATTTCCTTCTTGCGCGCCGAGCTGGTGGCCAGCTCCAGTTCCGGTCCGGCGATGACCGCGTCGCTGACCAGGCCATCGTACTTGGTGCGCACCATCTGCGGCGGTTTCAGGCGCTGGCTGAAGGCCACCGACAGCGTGCTGCACAGCTCCTTGACGCCTTCCACGGCGATCGCCGAGAACGGGCCGTTGTCGCGGTTGTTGATGAACTGGACCACGCCGAGCAGCTCCTTGGACTGCACCGTGATCAATGGCGCGACCAGCATCTGTTTGGTGCGGTAGCCGGTGCGCTGGTCCACCCCGCGCTGGAAGTGCAGCTCGGGCGACAGGCGCGCCAGTTCGGCGTCGTCATACACGTCGGCGATATTGATGGTCTTGCGCGTCAGGGCCACGAAGCCGGCGATGCTGGCTGGCGTCACGGCGAGCTTGAGGTCGCGGAAGGTGGTCAGCCCGGTCTTGACCTTGGAGACGATGTAATCCTTTTCGTGATCCATCGCATACAGGGTAAAGCGGTCGCAGTTGAACAGGTCGCAGAACTCCATGCCCAGGTCGAGCATGATCTCGTCCAGATTGCTGGTGGCGTGGATCTTGGTGGTGACGGTCTGGAGTTTTTTGAAGAAGGCCAGGCGCAGCGCGGTTTCGTCCGCGCCGCCGCTTTGCAGGGTGCCGGGCGCGGCGGCGTCGTTCATGGTGTGCTCCCGCTATGGTCGCCAGCGTCGCCAGCGTCGCCAGCTTCGTCAAGGTCCACTTCCAGGCCCTCGTAGGCCAGGAAGATTTGCAGGCCGGGCGGCAGCGGCGCGTGGCGTGTCATCACCTCGGCGAACACGGCTTCGAGTTCATCGTCGCTGCGGGTCGGCTCGTGGTGGGTGCAGTAGAGCCGGCGCGCGCCGCTGCGCAGCGCCATCGCAAAGGCGGAGTCGAAACTGCCGTGGCCCCAGCCCTGCTTGGACGGATATTCGTCGCGGGTATAGGAGCAGTCGACGATCAGCGCATCGACGCCCTGGATCGCCGCGTCGATGGCGCGGTTGCGCGCGGCGATATGGCTTGCACGGGCGGCATGCTCGGGATGGCCGGGCGGGTGCGGATTGTAGTGCGGCTCATGGTCGCCGGTGAAGAACACCGACTTGCCATTGCATTCGACCCGGTAGCCCAGGTCCGTCACCGGGTGGTTCATCTCCACATTGTGCACGGTGGCGTCGCCCACGGCGACCGGCACGCCGATCTGCAAGGTCTGGTATTCGATGGTGGCGTCCATCTGGGTTTCGCTGACGGGGAAATAGCTGTTTTGCAGCTGCACCCCCATCACATGCTCGATGCCGTGGCCGGTGTCCGGGTCGGTGGCGCCGTGCAGGCGCACCCGGCTGCCCTTGATGAACAGCGGGGTGAAGAAGGGCAGGCCGTGGATATGGTCCCAGTGGCTGTGGGTGATGAAGATATTCGCCTGCACCGCGCCGCCCTGCTGCAGCAGCGACTGGGCCAGGGCGAAGATGCCGGTGCCGCCATCGATGATGATCAGGGTGCCGTCGTCGCTGCGCACTTCGATGCAGGTGGTGTTGCCGCCATAGCGGGCGGTACGCGGCCCGGGGGACGGTATCGAACCGCGCACGCCCCAGAATCGGAATTTCATCGTCTGTCCCTCGTCCTCGCTTGGCTCACGCTACCCTCCCATGGGCGCCGACTGTGCCGGGAGCTGTATTTGATCCGATCATAGCCTCTTTTCCGGCATTTCTGGTGCAAAACCGTGGAGCGGAGCGCCCCGGGGTGGGGGAAATTCAGACACTGTGCGCCCGCAAATGCCCCTTGCGCGCAAAAGCCATGTACATGAGCTTGCACTAGAGATACACTTCTATCCAGCATGTTGTCGGTTTGTGCGCGCTCGAGCCGGGTGCGCCGTCGACATGCCTGCCTTCGGGCGCATCTTTCTACGGGCGACATCCGACCATGCCAGAGTTGAACCACACGCAAATCGCGCAAAGGCTGGACCAGCTGACCGAACTGAGCGTCGAGCTCGGCAGTGGTCATGACGTGGCCGTCCTGCTCGAACGCATTCTGGACGTGGCGCGGGTGATGACCTGCGCCGACGGCGGCACCCTGTACCGTCCCAGCGAGGACGGGCGCGCGCTGTGCTTCCATATTTCCGTCAACGACAGCCTGAATATCCACCAGGGCGGCGCCAATGGCGATGCGATCAACATCCCCAGCGTGCCCTTGTTCGACGAGCAGGGCGAAAAGAACCTGGCCTCGGTGGCGGCCTACGCGGCCAACTTCCGCCAGTCGGTCAATATCAAGGACGTCTACAAGGCCGACGTCTTCAATTTCTCCGGCATGCGCCAGTTCGACCAGCATTACAACTACCATTCGCAATCGTTCCTGACGGTGCCGATGAGCGACCACGAGGGCGAACTGGTCGGCGTGCTCCAGTTGATCAACGCGAAAGATCCCGACACTGGCGACATTCTCGCCTTCTCGCCCACCGACCAGCGCTTCATCGAGGCGCTGGCGGCCCAGGCCGCGGTGGCGATCACCAACCAGCGCCTGATCGTCCAGCTCGAAGAACTGCTCGAATCCCTGGTCAACCTGATCAATATCGGCATCGACGAAAAATCGCCCTACACCGGCCGCCATTGCCAGTTCGTGCCCGAGCTGACCATGCTGCTGGCCGAAGCCGTGCACGAGACCGAGACCGGGCCGCTGGCCCACTTCCGCATGACCGACGCCGACCGCAAGGAACTGTGGCTGGCCGGCCTGCTGCACGACTGCGGCAAGATCACCACCCCGGTGCACGTGGTCGACAAGGGCACCAAGCTTGAAACCATCTGCGACCGCATCCAGGTGGTCGACACCCGCTTCGAGGTGCTCAAGCGCGACGCCGAGCTGCGCGCCCTGCGCGCCCAGCTGGCCGGCGGCGACGCCGCCGCCATCGGTGCGCGCCTGCAGCTGGAATTGAGCCAGCTCGACCTGGACCGCGACTTTTTGAGGCTGGCCAATATCGGCGGCGAAGGCATGCCGCCGGCCGACCAGCAGCGCGTGCGCGAGATCGCCGCCTACCGCTGGAGCGGCATCGACGGGGTCGAACAGGACCTGCTCACGCCCGAGGAAGTGGCCAACCTGACCATCCGCTTCGGCACCCTGACCGATGAAGAACGCAAGATCATCAACAACCACATCGTGGTGACGATCCGCATGCTCGAATCGCTGCCCTGGCCCAAGCACCTGCAGAACGTGGCCGAATACGCCGGCGGCCACCACGAACGGATGGACGGCAAGGGCTATCCGCGCGGCCTGGTCAAGGCCCAGATGTCGGTGCAGGCGCGCCTGATGGCGATCGCCGACATCTTCGAGGCGCTGACGGCGCGCGACCGTCCTTACAAAAAAGGCAAGAGCTTGTCCGAATCGCTGCGCATCCTGGGCAATATGAGCATGAGCAACCACATCGACCCCGACCTGTTCGACATCTTCATCCGGCGCAAGGTGTACCTGAACTTCGCCCACAAGAATATGGACCCGCGCCAGATCGACGAGATCGACGAGGCCCAGATCCCCGGCTACACCCCCTGAGCGGGAGCGCGCGTGCGCCTGTTATCGTCGGCACTGTGGATCAAGACCGCCCGTAAATATGGCGCGCGCTGGCTGGCCGGCCTGCTGCTGACGGCCTGCGCCCTGCTGCAGGTCTCGGGCGACCTGCATATCGACGCGATCGAAAGGATGGACACCTTCTTCGCCGGCCTGCGCATGCGCCTGGTCAAGCCGGTGCACGATCCGAATATCGTCATCGTCGACATCGACGAAAAAAGCATCGCCGAGATCGGCCACTTCCCCTGGAACCGCAAGATCATGGCCACGCTGGTGTCCCAGCTGACCGAACGCTACGAAGTCGCGGCGGCCGGCTTCGACATCGTGTTCCCCGAGGCGGACAACACCTCCGGCTACGACGTGCTGGCCGAGCTGGCCGCCAATGAGCTGAAAGGCGTGCCCGGTTTCGCCGCCAGGGTGGCCGGCCTGCGCGAGTCGCTCGACTACGACGGCCTGCTGGCCGCCGCCCTCGATGGCCAGCCGGTGGTACTGGGCTATAACATCGCCGAGGGTCAGCGCAAGGGCAGCCTGCCCGCGCCCTTCTTCAGCACCGAGACCCTGAACGGGCGCACCGTGCCGGCGCTGGAGTCGAAAGGCTACCTGGCCAACCTGGAGCGGCTGCAGAAGGCCGCCGCCAGTGGCGGGATTTTCACCGCCATCACCGACGCCGACGGCATCCTGCGCAAGTCGGCCCTGTTGATGAAGATCGGCGACGGCTACTATCCCACGCTGTCGCTGGCCACGGCCGCCGTGGCGCTGCGCGCGCGCGCCATCACGCCGCGCTTCCTGACCAATGTGGCCGAGCTGTCGGCGCGCGAAAAAGCCCATGGCGGCCTCGATTCGATCCTGATGTTCGTCGGCACCGAGAAGCGCCCGATGGTTATCCCGGTGGGCGAGAACCTGACCGGCGTGATCGAGTTCCGCGGCAGCGGCGGGCCGCGCGGCGGTGCCTTCAGCTATGTGTCGGCGGCCGACGTGATCAAGGGCGCGGTGCCGAAGGCGCTGCTGGAAGGGCGCATCGTGCTGGTCGGCACCACCGCGCCTGGCCTGCTCGACCTGCGCGCCACCCCGGTCAACGCCGAGTATCCCGGGGTCGAGGTGCACGCCAACCTGATCAAGTCCATCCTCGACCAGAATTTCAAGCAGCGCCCCGACTTCGCCGACGGCCTGGAAGGCGTGGTGGTGCTGGCCATCGGCGTGTTGCTGGCGCTGGCGCTGGGCGTGATGGCGCCGCTGGGCTCCATGCTGCTCGCCGCGCTGGCCGCCGGCGCCGTGTTCGGCCTCAATTACTGGGCCTATGCCCAGCAGGACTGGGTGCTGAAGATGGCCATGACCCTGGTGCTGATCGGCGCGCTGTTCGTGTTCAACCTGGGCTGGGGCTATCTGTTCGAATTCCGCAAGGGCAGGGCGCTGGTGTCGCGCTTCGGCGAATACGTGGCGCCGGAACTGGTGGCCGAGATGGCCGAGAATCCGGAAAAATACAATATGGACGGCGAAAGCCGCGAACTGACTGTGCTGTTCGTCGACGTGCGCGGCTTCACCACGATCTCGGAGGGGCTCACGCCGAAGGCGCTGCGCGAATACATCAATCTCTACCTGACCGCGATGTCCGAGGATATCCGCGACAGCCACCGCGGCACGCTGGACAAGTATATCGGCGACGCCGTCATGGCCTTCTGGGGCGCGCCGGTGGCCTTCGCCGACCATGCCAGCCGCGGTGTGGCCACGGCCCTGCTGATGCAGGCCAGCGCGCAGCGCCTGAACGACGATTTCGTCGCGCGCGGCTGGCCGCCGCTGAAGATAGGCATCGGCTTGAATAGCGGCTTGATGCATGTGGGCGACATGGGCTCGAAGATCCGCCGCGCCTATACGGTGATGGGCGACGCCGTCAACCTCGGCTCGCGCCTCGAGGGCATCACCAAGGTATATGGGGTGGGCATCACGGTGGGCGAGTCCACCCGCGCGGCGGCGCCCGAATTCGCCTACCGCGAACTCGATCTGGTGCGCGTCAAGGGCAAGAACGAACCGGTGGCCATCTTCGAGCCGCTGGTGCTGGCGCGCGACCTGGACGAGGCCAGCCGCGCCGAACTGGCCAGCTGGAACACCGCGCTGGCCGCCGTGCGCGCCCAGCGGTGGGACCAGGCCCAGGCGTTGATCGACGTGCTGCGCGCGGCCGCGCCGGAGCGCGGCCTGTATGCCTTGTACAGCGAAAGGATCGCGTATTACCGCGCCCATCCGCCGGGGGCGGACTGGGATGGCGTGACGACCTTCGCGACCAAATAGTTGGGTAAGTAGTTCCCCGCGAACTGTGCAAAAAACCCACGTCCGATACAAAAAATAGTCTCCCGGCCGGCCCAAACAGGACTACACTTTAAAGTAACAACACTTTCTCTTAATCCAGTTTTTTTACTGGAATTTGGACGGCGCGCAGCATGGCCGCAGGGCCCCGCCTGGCCGCTTGCGCATTGTTCCGGAGAGCAGCAATGAACGCTCGTCAACGCCTCGCCATCGCCGCAACGGTCCTCGCCGCTGCTGGCGGCGCTGCGCTGGCGGCCGACGCCGACAGTGCGGCCCGGCTGGTATTGCCGGGCATGCCCCCGGTGTATAGCCTGGCCCTGCCGGTGCAGCCGTACACGCCGGGCGAGCGCGTCTGGACCAGCCAGCTCAGCGCTTCCTATCTCCCCGCCAGCACCGTGTTCAGCGGCTATACCCGGGTCGGCCTGCAACTGCAGGACAGCTTCGCCAACGATACGCCCAGAAGCGCCGGCGCCTTCGCCAGCACCCAGGCCAGCGCCTCGCTGACCCTGATACGGCGTCCCAATGGGCTCGGGATCGAGGATACGGGAAGGGAGCGCGGCAGCGCCGGCTACGATCTGTTGCGGGTGGCGGCCAGCCTGACGCGGGCCTTGCCGCGTGACTGGCAGGTGCGCGCCGCCGTCAATGGCCAGCGCGGCAACGATACCCTGTGGCCCGAGGCGCGCGCCAACGTGCTGCTGCCCGGCGCCTTGCGCGGCATCGCCGACGCCGGCTTCGGCGACCACGGCCTGGCCGCCAATCTGGAACTGTATTCCCCCAATCTGTGCGCCGCCCGGCTGGGCTGGAACTGCCGCGCGCTGGCCTTTTACGACCGCGCCTATCTGCGCCGCAACCGCGTCCAGGGCGGCGAATTGCGCAGCGTGGCGATCGGCAGCGTCGGCGTGGGCATGCGCATGCAAATGTCGCGCCATAGCAATGTGCAAATCGACTACGGCCATGTGCTGCATGCCGACCCGGACCAGGTGGTCTCGCCCAACCGGCTGCAGTTCCGGCTGGAGTTCTCCTATTGAGCCGGCTCCCCTTGCACCCTGCAATGGCGTGAAATCCAACAGCGCTGTCAAATAAACACGTTCAGCCAAGCTACTTGACGGGCGCTGTGCTAGCATCGAAACAGGCTCGCCGAGTCCGCTTAAAAGTGTATCTCCGGCAAGCTAAATTTCTTCCAAATGCCGTCATGGTTGCGGCCTGGCCCATGTCTTGAGCAATAATGCTCAAAAGCATGGCGGCGTCGCCACGCTGGCCTAACCGCATTGCCATCACAGCCCGAGACCTCAATGAGCCGACCCATGAACCACTGTCTAGTGCGCCTGTTAGCAGGCTCCGTCCTGGCCGCCGCCGTTGCCTGCGCCTGGGGTGCCGAACCCGACAATGGAGCGATCCGCTTCGACATCAGCCGCTTTGACGTGCAGGGCAATACCCTGCTGGCGCCGGCCCGCATCGAGCAATTGCTGGCGCCGTTTACCGGCAAGGGGCGCGATTTCGGCGACGTCCAGCGCGCGCTCGAGGCGCTCGAAGGGGCTTACCATGCGCTCGGCTATAACGTGGTCAGCATCGAACTGCCCGAGCAGGAGTTGAACCGCGGCGTGGTGCAATTCAAGGTGGTGCAGACCCGCGTCGGCCGGGTCAAGCTGCAGGGAAATCAATATTTCGACGAAGCCAATATCCGCCGCAGCCTGCCCGCACTGCGCGAAGGCCAGACCCCGAATCTGAAGGATGTGTCGGCCGGCCTGAAGCTGGCCAACGACAACCCGTCGAAAAAGGTCAATCTGAAGCTCGCCAGCGGCGAGAACGACGACGAAGTCGACGCCACCCTGGACGTGACGGACGAGCGGCTCTGGCGCGCCATGGTCAACCTGGACAATAGCGGCACCGAGCAGACCGGCAAGACCCATGCCAGCTTCATCTTCCAGCATGCCAATCTGTGGGGCCTGGACCATGTCGCCAGCCTGCAGTACACCACCACGCTGGAAGAACCGGGCCGTGTCAAGGTGTATGGCGCGGCCTACCATATTCCCCTGTACCGGCTGGGCGATGCGCTGGACTTCTATGCCAGTTATTCGAATGTGGATTCGGGCAATGTACAGGCCAACGGTTTCGATCTGGCGGTGACCGGCAAGGGCGCCGTCTATGGCGGACGCTATACCCAGACGCTGGCCAAGCGCGGCGAGTATGAGTCGCGGCTGGCCTATGGCCTCGACTACAAGGCGTTCAAGAACAATGTGCAGTATGCCGGCACGCAATTGGGCGGCGACGTCACGGTCCATCCGCTCAGCCTGGCCTATATCGGCAGCTGGACCATGGCGCGCGGCGAGCTGGGCGGTTCGGCCACGCTGATCCGCAATGTCTCGGGCGGCAGCCACGGCGGCACGGCCGAGTTCGAACGCGCGCGCAGCCGCGCGCGCACCGACTATACGATCGTGCGCCTGGGCGGCTCCTACAGCCGGGCCCTGGCCAATGAGTGGCAGTTGCGTGCCATCGCCAACGCCCAGTACACGGGCGATGCCCTGATCCCCGGCGAGCAGTTCGGCGCCGGCGGCGCCAGTTCGGTACGCGGTTTCGCCGAACGTGAAATTTCCAACGATTCCGGTGCCAGCCTGAACCTGGAAGCGTATACCCCGAACCTGTGCGGCCAGCGGCAGAACTGGAATTGCCGCCTGCTGGGCTTTTACGATATCGCTTACCTGAGCCGCAACAAGGCGCTGGCGGGCGAAGTCGATAGTACTTCCATCAGCAGCGTTGGCCTAGGCTTGCGCTTCCTGATTGGCAGCAATGTGAACCTGCAAATGGATTATGGCCATGTGCTCAAAGCGGGGGCGACCCAGCGGGTCGATGCCAACCGCATGCACATCAGGCTAGCCCTGGCTTACTGATGACGTAGTCGAGAGAACATCATGAAAAACGATCGCAAGCAGTCTGCGCCGCTGCACCACATGGCAGCCCTTTCCCTTGGCGGCCAGAGCGCCCCCTTCCCCTTGCGGCCCAAGCTGCTCGCGGTGGTGGTGGCCACCTGCTTCAACGCGGCCCAGGCCAATCCGGTAGCGCCCCAGGTGGTGCACGGACAGGCCACCTTCAATCAGCAGGGCAGCCTGTTCTCGATCACGAACACCCCGAACACCATCATCGACTGGCAAAGTTTTTCGATCAAGTCCGGCGAGATCACCCGCTTCATCCAGCAAAACGGCGACAGCCGCGTACTGAACCGCATCCTCGGCCAGGACCCCAGCCAGATCCTGGGGGCGCTGCAATCGAACGGCAAGGTGTTCCTGATCAATCCGAATGGCGTGCTGTTCGGTAAAGGTTCCCAGGTCGATGTGAACGGCCTGGTCGCGTCCAGCCTGGCGATGTCGAATTCCGATTTCCTGGCGGGCAAGAATAATTTCAGCGGCGCCGGACCCGGCAAGGTGGTCAACCAGGGCAGCATCCGCACGCCGTCCGGCGGCCAGGTCTATCTGCTGGCCGCCAGCGTGGAAAACAGCGGCCTGATCACGGCGCCCAATGGCGATGTGGTGCTGGCCGCCGGCCAGCGCGTGGAACTGCTCGACTCGGCCAATCCCGAGGTGCGGGTGGTGGTGTCGGCGCCGGCCGACCAGGCCCTGAACCTGGGCCAGGTGGTGGCCCAGGGCGGACGGGTCGGCATCTATGGCGCGTTGCTGAACCAGCGCGGCCGGGTCAGCGCCGACAGCGCCGTCGTCGGCGAGCAGGGCCAGATCATCTTGAAAGCCAGCGGCACAGCCATGCTCGAGGCGGGCAGCGTCACCAGCGCCACCGGCGCCGGCAAGGGCGGCAGCATCCAGGTAGTGGGCGAGCAGGTGGGCCTGACCGGCAATGCGCGGCTCGACGCCAGCGGCGAACAGGGCGGCGGCAGCGTGCTGGTCGGGGGCGACTACCAGGGCGGCGGCAGCCTGCCGCGCGCACGCGCCACCTATGTGGGCAAGGAAGTGATGATCGTCGCCGATGCCGGCCAGCAGGGCGACGGCGGCACGGTGGTGGTCTGGGGCGACGAGGCCAGCCGCATGTACGGCGGCATCTCGGCCCGCGGCGGCCTGCTCGGCGGCGATGGCGGGCTGGTGGAAACCTCGGGCCACTATCTGGATGTAAACGGCGCGCGCGTGAGCACGGTGGCGGCCAGGGGCAAGCGCGGCAACTGGCTGCTCGATCCTCTGAATATCGAGGTGGCCGACGTCAGCAACGCCTACACCCTCAGCGACGCGGCGCTGTTTGCCAGCGGCCCGCAGAGCGACGTCACCCAGCTCGACGCGAGCCTGATCTCCAACGCCAGCAGCGACGTGACGCTGCAGGCGAAAAATGACATCACCTTCTCCGAGCAGGTCAACATCAGCGCCAGCGGTGTCAAGCTGACCGCGCGCGCCGGCCACGACATCATCGTCGACAGCAGCATCACCACCAGCAATGGCGCGGTGACCTTGACGGCCAACGACGCGGGCGGCGTGGCCAACAACACCGGCATCGTGCACATCACCTCGAACGGCGCGATCACCACCAACGACGCCAAGCTGAGCATGACGGGCACCGGCGTCACCATCGACGGCAGCATCGCGCTGGGCACCGGGGCGCTGGCGGTGACGGCCGCCAAGGCGGGGGGCAGCATCCTGCTCTCGAGCAGCGGGGCCATTTCCGGCAGCGGCCAGACCGGCGCGCTTCCGCTGTTCTCCTTCGTCGGCGACAATATCGCCTTCGACACCGTGGTCAGTTCCGGCGGCGTGTCGGGCGACACCACGGTCCAGCTGGCGCCGTACACGGCCAGCCGGGTGATCGACCTGGGCGGCGCCACCAATGGCAGGCTCAATCTGTCGACCACCACGCTCAACCACGTCGATACCTTGTCCCTGATCGTCGGCAACAGCAGCAACACGGGCGGCATCGTCCAGAGCAGCACGCTGAGCCCCAGCCAGGTCGGCAATCTCTACCTCGATAGCAGCGGCAATATCACGCTCAGCAAGAGTATCAACCTGGTCGGCGAGGGCGCCGCCTTCGGCGCCACCATCCATGGCAGCGGCACGCTGAAAATCGACAGCGGCAATATCGAGATTCCGGCCAGCGTGACGGCGCAAACCATCAGCCTGCGCACCGACAACCTGACGCTGAACGGCGGGCTGAACGCCGGCACCGTGATGATCGATGCCAATACCAATAGCCGAGCCATCAATATCGGCGCCGGCGCCTCGGGCGGGCTGGCCATCAGCGCGTCCGGACTGATCGCCGGCAACAGCGACAATCTCTACATCGGCACCCGCTACGACTATACGGGCGCCGTCAGCGTCGTGTCCGGCGGGCTCGATCTGGCGAGTTCCAGCCAGGCCGGCAGCGACAGCGTCTGCCTGGGCGGCGCCAGCGTGGCGATCAACGGTCCCCTGAAGGTGGGCGATCTGCTCTACCTGAAGCCGAGCGGCGCGGTGAGCCAGTCCAGCACCGGCATCATCACGGCCGACCATGTGTCGGCCGGCGGCACGACGGTGACCCTGTTGTCCAATAACCAGGTCGGTTCGGTCTCCGGCCTGAGCACCGGCGCCTTCCAGTTCAAGTCGGCGACCGCCCTCGATGTGGGCGCGATCAGCGGCGAGAACGGTATCCACAGCAGCAACAGCATCAAGCTGGTGTCGCCGAATCTGGACCAGGATTCGAACGGGCACCTGGTGGCGCCCAAGCTGATCCTGAGCGATTCCGGTTCGGTGAGCTTGACGGCGTCGCCGTCGAACCAGGTCGACGCGCTGGTGGCCGAGTCGGTCGGCCCCCTGCATTACAAGAACTTCGGCGCGCTGACCCTGGGCGCCGACGGCAAGGGCATCAGCCTGGACAATATCGGCGACACCATTGTCAGCATCCAGTCCAGCGGCCTGCTCACGGTGGCGCAGCCAGTCAGCAGCGGCACGGCGAACCTGAATCTGTTCGCACCGTCGATCAAGGTCGGCAATAGCGGCTCGCCGAGTTCGGCCAAAATCAGCGGTGGCACCGTCTCGCTGGAGGCGAGCGGCTCCGGCATCACGCTCGACAGCGGCGCACTGGTCACCGGCGCGACCGTCATGCTGAGCGCGAACAGTATGTCGCTGGCCAGCGGCAGCGAGATCAAGGCCGTGAAACCGGTCGGCGACGTCTCCTCCTTCGTGCCCTCGGTGATCCTGGCTCCGTATTCGAGCGGTAGCAGCATCACCTTGGGCGTGGGTGCGATCGATGGCGAGGGCGGCCTGGGGTTGACCGATACGGAACTGAAAACCATTACCGCCGGCCAGTTGACGATCAATAATGTCGCCGGCAGCGCGGGCATCTATGTCAGCGGCGCGCTCAATCTGAGCAGCAGCAACAAGCTCAGCGTGGGTCTGCAATTGCTCAGCCACGGTACCATCACGGTGGCCGCACCGATCACCACGCCGACCGCGCTGGTGCTGGGAACGACCGGGGCGATCCACAACAACTCGCTGATTACCGCGAAAAACATCAATTTGCTGGCCGACGATATCGTGCAGGACACCGGGGCCGGCCACGGCCTGGAGGCGGGCAATAGCGGCAGCCTGTTCATCAGCCCCTACACCAGCAGTATGAGCATTGAACTAGGCTCGAGCTCGCCGTCCGACAGCGGCGTGCTGCGCTTTTCGACGGCCGCGCTGGACACCATGCACGCCGGCTACTACAACTTCAGCGCCGCCGGGATCGGCGTGCTCGACGTGCTGAGCAAACCGAATAGCGTGATGGACTTCAACGCCGACGGCGCGCTCAGCATTGGGGCGGCCCTGACGGCCAAGGGCCTGCGCTTCAAGAGCGATACCCTGACCATCGGCGATACCGTCACGGCCGATATCGTCGGCATCTCCACCTTCACCGACGGGCGCAAGATCACGGTGGGCAGCGCCACCTGCGACGCCTCGCCCTGCCTGGCGATCGCCGAGCTGGCGTCCATCGCCGCGCCGACCATCGGCATCGGCAATTCGGACCCCACCCATGGTTCGGGCGAGCTCAGCGTAGTCGGCATTACTTCCGCGCTGGCGGCGCCGACGGACCGCAATGCGCTCACCACCCGGATCGGCCTGATGAGCGCGAGCGACATCACCCAGTCCGGCATCATCGATGTGCATGAGCTGGGCGTCGAGTCCGGCAGCGGCGTCACGCTCAACAGTGCGAACAATGTCGCCTTCCTGGCGGGCAAACAAACCGGTGGCGGCGATTTCAGTTTTACCAATGCGTCCAATCTGGCCATCGGCAAGCTGGTCGGGCTAGACTTCGCCGGCAATCTACTGTACGAGATCGATGGCCTGTACTCGGCCAATAACGTGACGCTGAATGTCGCCGGCGCGCTGACCAAGGCCTCCGGCGCCATCCCCGGCGGCAAGATCAACGCCGCCCATCTGACGCTGAACACCACCGGCGGCGTCGGCACGGCCAGCCTGGGGCTCGATACCACGGTCAGCGAAATGACCATCGAGAACAGCGCCGGCAGTGGCAGTAGCGCGCCCATCCATATCACCAACACCACCAATCTGTCGCACCAGGTCTCCGGCCATGCCAACACCAATGTGGTCTACAAGATCTGGCAGACCGATACGGGCGGCGGCAATGCCGGCGCGGTCAAGGTCATCAACAAGGGCGGCATGCTGATCAGCGACACCCTGGGCAGTTCGGGCGGCGTCAAGACCGGCGCCGGCGGCATCACGCTGGAAACCCACAGCCCGCTGTCCATCGATGGCGAGGTCAGCACCGTCTCCGGTCCGATCAATCTGTCCGCCGGCCCCGGCGGCAGCAACGATGTGCTGACCTTTGGCGGCACGGCCAGCGTCACCTCGGTCAGCGGTAACATCAGCCTGGTCGCCGGCAGCTCGATCGTTGGCTTCAGCCCATCGATCGTCAACAGCAGTTCGGGCTCGGTTGGCCAGCAGCAGGGCGCCAATAACAGCCCATCGCCAAGCCCAAGCCCGACGCCTACCCCGACGCCAACGCCAACGCCAACGCCGACACCAACCCCGGTGCCGACGCCGGTGCCTGATCCATCGCCGACTCCGATTCCAACACCGGTACCGACACCGGTGCCAACGCCGGTGCCAACCCCGGTTCCGACGCCGACACCAACGCCGACACCAACGCCGACGCCGCCGCCATCGGCCGACATCTGTGCGATCGCACCGAATTCGACGCTGTGCCAGGTGCTGTCGCCGCCGACGGCCAGCGAGCCGAACAAGCCGGTCCAGCAGGCCAGCAACGAGATCATCAAGACCGTCACGGCCAGCGTGCCCAAGTACGATGCGCCTTCGACCTTCCTGGAGAGCAAAAAGGATGGAACGCAGAGCGGCAGCGGCGGCGCCTCGGCCAATTCGAGCACGCCGGACGACAGCAAGACCGACAAGAAATCGACGACTAAAGAGTTGGCCTCCAACGAGAAGAGTGAGCTGAAAAATGAACCTGTCAAAAAACTCTATTGCAACTAAGGCTGGCGGACTGCTGGCGGCGCTGGCCCTGCTGGGCGCCGCTTCCCTGGCCAGTGCGGCCCAGGTGGCCGGCACGATTGTGCAGTTGAGCGGACCCTTGATGGCCAAGAAGGGCGACGGGGCGGTCAAGATCCTGTCGCTCAAGTCCGAGGTGGAAAGCGGCGACACCCTGGTGACGGAGAAGAACACCTATGCCATGGTGAAATTCATCGACAACAGCGAGATCACGCTCAAGCCGGCCAGCTCGCTGAAGATCGATAACTTCGCCTTCGACGCGGGCAAGCCCGGCGAGGACAGCGCCTCCTTCAGCCTGGTCAAGGGGGGCCTGCGCTCGGTGACCGGCCTGCTGGGCAAGCGCAGCAAGGAAAAATTCGAGATGAAGACGCCGACGGCCACCATCGGCATACGCGGCACCACCTTCCTGGCCGAAATCGTGCCCGAGACGGCCGAAGCGGTGGCGGCGCGCCTGGCTTACCAGCTGGCCAGCACCGCCGCGCTCGACCCGGCCATGGGCGGCTTGCCGGTGGCGCCTATCCGGCCCCTGCAACTGGCCCAGAACCTGCCCAAGCCTGTCGGCGCCGGTCCGACCCTGGCGCCCGGCCTGTATGTGCATGTGATCGATGGGCTGATTCAGTTGAGCAATGGCGGCGGTACCCAGCAGTTCGCGCCTGGCCAGTTCGGCTTTACCCCCTCGTTCAAGCAAGTGCCGCAGTTGCTGCCGAGCAATCCAGGCATGCTGCTTACACTGCCGCAGGCCTTTGTGCCCAGCAGTGCCGGCAGCGCCGGCGGCAGCGGCGGCGACAAACCCAAAACAGTCGATTGCGAAGTACGCTGATCCCTGGCGCCGCTCTGCCGTGCATGCCGCGCTGCCCAGGCGTGGCATGCAGCTGAATTTCGCTTGACCTTCCCATCATGGGATGGTTGATGCTACGCTGATCCCGTAGCCATCCGACCCTCGCCATGACATCGACCTCTTCCGAAACTTCCTCCGCAGCCGCCTCCTTGTCCTTCAAGGTCGAGGGCATGAGCTGCGCCTCCTGTTCCGGCCGGGTCGAGCGGGTGCTGGCCGCCTTGCCCGGCGTGAGCCATGCCAGCGTCAACCTCGCCACCGACATGGCGCGGGTGGAGTCGAGCGTGCCGCTCGATTTCGCCGCCGTGCGCAGCGCCATCGACAAGGCCGGCTTCGTGGCCGTGCCGCCCGCGCCAGCCATTGCCGACGCGGCGGCTACCGTTCCAGCTGGCGCCGCCAGCGGCCAGGCCGCGACGGGGGCGGGCGGCAATGGCGGCTGGCAGGTGCTGCTGGCGCTGGCCTTGTCGCTGCCCTTGCTCGCGCCGATGCTGCTGGAACTGGGCGGCGTGCATGCGATGCTCGATGGCCGCCTGCAATGGCTGCTGGCCACGCCCGTGCAATTCTGGCTGGGCGCGCGCTTTTACCGCGCCGGCTGGAAGGCCGCGCTTGCCGGCACCGGCAATATGGATCTGCTGGTGGCGCTGGGCACCAGCGCGGCCTATGGCCTGAGCGTCTATCAATTGCTGGTCGCCGGCGCCGCTACTGCGCCGGCGGCGAATCCGATGGCCGCCGCCATGGCGCCGCTGTATTTCGAAGCCTCCGCCGTGGTCATCACGCTGGTATTGCTGGGTAAATGGCTGGAAGCGCGCGCCAAGCGCCAGACCACGGCCGCGATCCGCGCCCTGCAGCAGTTGCGGCCGGAAACGGCCATCGTGCGCCGCGCCGGCATCGACGCCAGCATGCCGCTTGCCAGCGTCGTGGTAGGCGATCTGGTGGTGGTACGGCCGGGCGAGCGCGTCGCCGTCGATGGCGTCATCGTCGAAGGCGCCAGCCATCTGGATGAAGCCCTGATCACCGGCGAGAGCCTGCCGGTGGCGCGCCATCCTGGCGACCGGGTCACGGGCGGCGCCATCAACGGCGAAGGCTTGCTGCTGCTGCGTACCAGCGCCGTCGGCGCCGAAACCACGCTGGCCCGCATCGTCCGGCTGGTGGAGGATGCACAGGCCGGCAAGGCGCCGATCCAGCAGCTGGTCGACAAAGTGAGCGCCGTGTTCGTGCCAGTGGTGCTGGCGCTGGCGCTCATCACGCTGGCGGGATGGCTGCTGGCGGGCGCCGCGGCCAATACGGCCATCATGCACGCCGTGGCCGTGCTGGTGATCGCCTGCCCGTGCGCGCTGGGCCTGGCCACACCGGCCGCGCTGATGGCCGGCACCGGCGTGGCCGCGCGCCACGGCATTCTGATCAAGGACGCCAGCGCGCTGGAAGTGGCGCAGCAGGTGAACACGGTGGTGTTCGATAAAACCGGCACGCTGACCGAAGGCAAGCCGCTGCTGGCCGCCGCGCTGCCCTGGCGGATCGACGCGGCACGCCTGCTGCGCCTGGCCGCCAGCCTGCAGCGCGGCAGCGAGCATGCGCTGGCGCGCGCCGTGCTGGCCGCCAGCGCAGAACGCCAGCTGGGCGACGCCGGTGTGCCGCTGGCGCTGACTGCGCTGCCCGGTCGCGGCATCGCGGGCAGCGTCGATGGCCAGCGGCTGCTGCTGGGCAGCACGCGGCTGATGGAAGAGCAGGGCGTGGCACTGGCGCCGCTGGCCAGTCAGGCCGCTGAGCTGGCGGCGCAAGGCTTGACGGTTTCCTGGCTGGCCGGCGTGGCGGGCGCCGATGCCGCTGGCGCCGCCGCCAGCGCCACATCCGCCGCCAATGCCGGCGGCGCCGCGCCAGCCGGTGGCGCCACGGCGCCGCAGCTGCTTGGCCTGCTGGCCTTTGGTGACCGCATCAGGCCGCAGGCGGCCGGCGCCGTGCAGCGCCTGCATCGGCGCGGCATCGCCACGGTCTTGCTGACGGGCGATAACGCCGGCAGCGCGCAGGCCGTCGCCGCGGCGCTCGGCGTGGGCACGGTCATGGCCGGCATGCTGCCGGCCGATAAGGCCGCCTACATCGGCCGCTTGCAGGCGGGCGGCCAGCGCGTGGCGATGGTGGGCGACGGCGTCAACGATGCCCCGGCGCTGGCTGCCGCCGACATCGGCATCGCCATGGGCGGCGGCACCGACGTGGCCATGCACGCGGCCGGCATCACGCTGATGCGCGGCGATCCGGGGCTGGTGGCCGACGCCATCGACATTTCCCGCCGCACCCGCAACAAGATACGCCAGAACCTGTTCTGGGCCATGATCTACAACCTGGCCGGCATCCCGCTGGCCGCCTTCGGCCTGCTCAATCCCATGGTGGCCGGCGCCGCGATGGCGCTCAGTTCCGTCAGCGTGATCGGCAACGCGCTGCTGCTGTCGCGCTGGCGCGGGCAGGCCGGCCAGCGCCCCGTACAAGGAAAGCCATGAATATCGGACAAGCCGCGGCGGCCAGCGGCGTATCGGCCAAGATGATCCGCTACTACGAGAGCATCGCCCTGATCCCGCCCGGCCGGCGCAGCGACGCCGGCTACCGCATCTATGGCGACAGCGATCTGCATGTGCTGCGCTTCGTCAAGCGTGCCCGCAATCTGGGCTTTTCGCTGGAGCAGATCCGCGGCCTGCTGTCGCTGTGGCAGGACAAGGACCGCGCCAGCGCCGACGTCAAAGCCATCGCGCTGGACCACGTGGCCGAACTGAACGCGCGCATCGCCGAACTGTCCGAGATGCGCGACACCTTGCAATCGCTGGCCAGCTGCTGCCACGGCGACGCGCGGCCCGACTGCCCCATTTTGCGTACGCTGTCGGCCTGAACACCAGTGTGGCGGCGGCTTTGCAGTCCATTGCAAACAACAAGCCAGTCGCTGCCTGAAGCGACATTGCTAGACCGGCAAGCTTGAATCAACGTATAATCGCCCGGTTTTGGTGCCCGCAAGCCTGTCCAGGCTTGCAGTTAAACGGGAAACAGGGAGTTGGCGGACACGCCGGCCAACCTGTGCTGCCCCCGCAACGGTAAACAAGCGTCGTCTCGTACGACTGGCCGCCCCTCAATACCACTGTGCGTCTGCATGGGAAGGTGAGGCGGTCCGACTTGCTAGCCCGGATACCGGCCAGAACAGGTGGAAGTGTGCGGCCGGGTGGGCGCGCGACACGAAGGTAGGGGCCATGCGCCCGTGCCGCCCTGTCGCCATTGCCAGTCCAGTCCCGCATTTCTGTTCAACCCGCTCACGGGGAGGTGAGTGGTTTGCTGTCTGTCGCCCCGAATTTCTCATGCAAGCATCGACCCCGTCACGGCAACGCCGACTGGCGGCCGCGCCCTTGGCGCGCGCCGCAGGCCTTTGCTCGTCCGCCGGGTTCGCATCCCGCTGTTCATCTCGTTTTTCACTCCGCTGCTCATCTCTCCCAGGATTCCGCCATGTTTAATCTGCCCGACGCGTCCATCCACGCCCTCGAAACCCTGCTGTACTCCATCTCCACCGTACTCTACCTGCCGGTGCTGCTGGGCATTGCCGCGCTGGTGCTGCATATGCTGCTCTGCCTCGGCATCTATGCCGCCGAATGGCTGGAACGCCGCCGCGGCGTGCGCGTGCTGGTGGCCACCGCGCGGCGCGACATGGCGGCCGTGCTGACGGCCAGCGATGGCGAGCCCGGTCCTGGCCTGGATGCGCGCCTGGAGCGCGTGGTGCAGCGCGCCGACGCGGCCGGCGTGCGCCGCCTGGACGCGGTGCGCTTCGTGGTGCGGGTCGGCCCGGCCCTTGGCCTGATGGGTACCCTGATCCCGATGGGGATTTCGCTGGCCGGCCTGGCCCAGGGCAATCTGCCCAAGATGGCCGAGAGCATGACCACCGCCTTCACCGCCACCGTGGTCGGCCTGGCCTGCAGCGTCACCGCCTATGTATTGGGCCTGGCGCGCGAGCACTGGCTGCGCGCCGACCTGACCGATATTTCCTACGCCGCCGAAACGCTGCTGGCCACGCACGAGCACAAGGGCGCGCCGCATCTGGTGCGCGCGGGAGCCTGAGATGCGCTTTCTGAACCGCCACCGCTACAGCCGCATCGGCGAGCATGACGACCCGCTGGCCGGCGTCGCCAATCTGTTCGACGCCAGCATCGTCTTTATCGTCGCCATGATGCTGGCCCTGTTCTCGGCCTGGAACATGATGGACCTGCTCGATCCGAATTCGGAAGTCACCATCGCCAAGAAAAGCGCCGACGGCCACGTCGAGGTGCTGACCAAGAAGGGCGCCGAGATCAAGGTCAGCCGCGTCAGCGACAAGCCCCTGTCCGGCTCCGGCAAGCGCCTGGGCACGGCCTATCAGCTCCCCGATGGAAAGGTCGTCTATGTTCCCGAATAATCTAGGCGCCGGCTTGCGTACCTTGCTGCGCGCGGCTTTGCTGTTCTCTTGTACGCTGGGCCTGACGGGCGGCGCCCACGCGGCCCCGCGCACCCTGGCCCTGTTGCTGGGCGACGTGGAATCCCGGCCCGCCGTGCTGGCCGTGCGCGGCTTGCAGGGCGAGTTGAAAGCGCTGGATGTCTCGGTGCGCATCATTCCCGCCAACGGCATGACGCCGGCCGACCGCGCCGCCCTGGCCAGTGCCGATGTGGCGCTGGTCAATGCCAAGGGCCGCCAGGCCATGCAGGCCATCGTGCCCGAGCTGCAAACGCTGCAGCGCGCGCGCCGGCCGGTGTTCGCCGTCGGCGGTGCGATCGACGACGGTCTGCGCGAACTGGGCCTGCGCGACGATAAGACCATCCAGTCCTACCACCGCGAAGGCGGCGTGGAAAACATGGGCAATCTGCTGCGCCATGTGCTGCGCAACAGCTTCGGCGCCAAGCTGACGGCCGCGCCGGTGCATGCGATGCCCGAGGTGGGCCTGTTCGACGTCGCGGCCAACCGCAGCAGCACCAGCTTCGCCGAGTTCAAGAATGGCTATGCCAATTACAAGGCTGGCGCTCCCTGGGTGGGCGTGATGTTCTACCGCGCCAGCCTGGTCGCGGGTCAGACGCTGCCGCTGGCGGCCATCGTCAAGAAGCTGGAGACCAGCGGCTATAACGTGATGCCGGTGTTCGGCTATCCCTACGATGTGCCGCTGCGCTATTTCCTCGACGACGCCGGCAAGGGTAGGGTCGAGGTCATCGTCGCACTGGGCATGAAGGTGGGCGGTACCTCGTCCACCGGCGCGATCCTGGAGCAGATCGGCGTGCCCGCCATCAATGCGATCACCCTGAGCCAGCAAACCAAGGCGCAATGGCAGGAATCGAAGATCGGCCTGGACCTGATCGAACGTACCTGGCAGCTGGCCGGCGCCGAGATCGCGGGCCTGATCCAGCCCACCGTGGTGGCCAGCCGTGAGCGCGTCAGCGATGCGCAGACCGGCCTGGCCTATGTGGAAGAGCAGCCGATCGCCGAGCGTATCGAGCGGCTGGACCAGCGCATCTCCGCCTGGATGGCGCTGCGCAAGAAGGCCAATAGCGACAAGCAGGTCGCCATGATCTACTACAACTACCCGCACGGTTCCGAGACCATAGGCGCGGCCTATCTGAACGTGCTGCCGGAGAGCCTGTGGCAGATCGCCCAGCGCCTGAAGGGCGAAGGCTATCGCCTCGACGACATGCCGGCCGACAAGCGCGCCTTGCAGGAGCAGATCCAGCTGTGGGGGAATTACCCGGGCAAATCCAAGGGCGACTACATGGCGGGCCTGAAGTACCTGGCCAACAGCGGCCAGGCCCTGCTGGTGCCGCTGGCCGACTACCAGCGCTGGTATGCCACCTTGGCGCCGTCGCTGCGCGCCGCCATCGAAAAATCCTGGGGCAAGCCGGAGAACGCGCCGGTACTGTGGAAGAACGCGCGCGGCGAAGCGCAGTTCGTGTTCCCCGCGCGCCGCTACGGCAATGTGCTGATGGCGCCGCAGCCGGGCCGTGCCTGGGAACAGAACCTGG
The DNA here is from genome assembly GCA_013284265.1 of Oxalobacteraceae bacterium. Taxonomy (GTDB): domain Bacteria; phylum Pseudomonadota; class Gammaproteobacteria; order Burkholderiales; family Burkholderiaceae_D; genus Rugamonas. The sequence goes on from JABTBR010000005.1 coordinate 63,948, forward strand.
AGAAGCTGCACAATGAAGTGAGCATGCCGCCCAGCCACGAGTACATCGCCTTCTATCTGTGGCTGCAGCAGGGCTTCCACGCCAACGCGGTCATGCACATCGGTACCCACGGCACCCAGGAATGGCTGACCGGGAAGGAGGCCGGCCTGTCCGAGGCCGACCCGACCGAGGCGCTGATGGGCGCCATGCCGAACATCTATCCCTATGTGATGGATGACGTGGGCGAGGGCTTGCAGGCCAAGCGCCGCGGCATGGCCACCATCATCGACCACATGACGCCGCCGTTCGACACGGCCGGCCTGAATCCGGATTTGCGCGAGCTGGGTGCGCTGCTCAATGACTACCGCGTGGCCGAGCAAAAAAGCCCGCTGCTGGCGCGCAGCCATCTGCTGGCCATCAATCGCCTGGCCGACAAGAGCGGCGTGCTGAAAGACATGAAGCGCAAGGAGCTCAAGTCCGAAGCGGATATGGAAGCGCTGGAAGAATACCTGGACGATACCGGCAGCAAGCTCACGCCCTTCGGCCTGCACACCTTCGGCGTGGCGCCATCGGCCGAGCTGCGCAACGCCACCGCGCGCGCCGTCGCCAGCCTCGATACCACGGCCAGCGCCGAGCAGAAAGCCAAACGTGTGAGCCAGCTGGAAGCGGACATCGAACGCAGCGCCGGACTGGAACTGGAACGCCTGATGCAGGCGCTGTCGGGCCGCTACATCCCGACCGGCGCCAGCGCCGACCTGGTGCGCAATCCGGACGCGCTGCCGACCGGCCGTAACTTTTTCGGCCTGGACCCTAGCCGTATTCCGAGCAAGACCACCTATGAGGCGGGCGCCAAGCTGGCGCAGCAAATGGCGGCCGATTACCGCAAGCGCCACGGCAACTGGCCGGACAAGCTGAGCATCAATCTGTGGGGCGTGGAGACGTCGCGCCACGAAGGCATCATGGAAGCGCAGGCGATGGCGCTGATGGGCGTGCGCCCGACCTGGGATGAACGTGGCCGTGTCACCGGCGTGGAAGCGCTGAGCCGCAAGGAGCTGGGCCGCCCGCGGGTGGACGTGACGATGATTTCGTCCGGCCTGTTCCGCGACCTGTTCGGCAATCTCCTGACCTTGCTCGACCAGGCCGCGCAACTGGCCCAGCGCCAGGACGACGGCAGCGGCGCCGGCGCCAATCCGCTGCAGGAGCACAGCAGCAAGGTCGCCGCCGCGATGCAGGCACGCGGCCTGAGCGCCGAGGAAGCCCAGCGCATGGCATCGGTCCGCATTTTCGGCCTGCCCAGCGGCGCCTACGGCACCCAGATCGAAAAGCTGATCCCGCTGACCAACGCCTGGCAGAACGAGAAGGAAGTGGCGGACGTGTTCATCAACCGCATGAGCCATCCCTTCGGCAATGGCTACTGGGGCGATGACAAGGCCGACGCCGGCCAGCGCCGCGAACTGTTCCGCCAGGCGCTGTCGGGCAGCAAGATCGCGCTGCACAGCCGTTCCAGCAATCTGTTCGCCACGCTCGACAATGACGACTTCTTCCAGTACCTGGGCGGCACCGCGATGGCGATCCGCAGCGTCGACGGCAAGACCCCGGAAGTGATGGTCAGCGACCTGTCCAATCCGCGCAAGCCCGGCCACAAGACGCTGGAACAGTACATGGGCCAGGAAATGCAAAGCCGCTACCTGAACCCGCGCTGGGCCGACAGCATGCTCAAGGAAGGCTATTCCGGCGCGCGCTTCATCAACCGCGTGGTCGACTATCTGTGGGCCTGGCAGGTGACGGTGCCCGAAGTGGTGGACGCCGGCAAATGGCAGCGCATGTACGAGACCTATGTGGAAGACCGCCACGGCCTGAACGTGCGCGCGCGTTTTGCCTCCAGCGGCAATCTGCGCGCCTTCCAGGCCATCACCGACCGCATGCTGAGCGCCATCGAAAAGGGCTACTGGAAACCGGACGACGCCGTGCGCGACAGGCTGGCCCAGGAAAACGCCAAGGCGATCCGCGACGCCGGCGTGGCCTGTGGCGCCGATTCCTGCAGCCGCGCCACCTTGCGCGTGGCGCCGACGCTGGCACCGGCCGCCGCCCCGAATATGGGCAGCAATCCCGCCTCCATGGCGGGGGCGCCGATGGCCTACCGCCCGCCCGCAGGCGCCCCGGCCGCGCAGACCGGCGCCCAGCCGCCAGCCCAGGCGCAGGCCCAGGCCGAGGCGCAAGCGCAGCCGCCGGCCCAGACGCCGCCCGCACAGGCGGCCCGTCCCAAGGCGGCCCAGCCCGCGCCTGCGCCGGCACCGAAAGCCGAGGCGGCCGACGCCAAGGTCAGCGGCTTCGAGATGCAGACCCTGGCCAATCTGACGCCGGCCGAAAAAACCATCGGCACGCTGGCGCTACTGGCGCTGGCCTCCGGATTAATGGGCGTGGGCTATGTCGCACGCCGCAATAAATTACGTCAACTTAAAGGTTATCTATGATCGTCAAGTCTATCGCCGCACTGGCGGCGCTGCTGCCGCTGGCGGTGCAGGCCGAAGAGCCGGTGCGCACGGAGTCGGTGGAAGTGCTGGGCCATTACGACAATGGCGTGGGCACTTCCGGCGCAGCCAGCCAGGGCATGGTGACGGCCGCGCTGATCGCCAACCGTCCGGCGCTGCGTCCCGGCGAGCTGCTCGAATTCGTGCCCGGCGTGATCGTCACCCAGCACAGCGGCGACGGCAAGGCCAATCAGTACTTCCTGCGCGGCTTCAACCTCGATCACGGCACCGACTTCGCCACCTTCGTCGACGGCATGCCGGTGAATATGCGCACCCACGCACATGGCCAGGGTTATACCGATCTGAATTTCCTGATGCCGGAACTGGTCGACCGTATCTACTACAAAAAAGGCCCCTACTATGCCGACGAGGGCGACTTCGCCTCGGCCGGCGCGGCGCATCTGGGCCTGTTCAACAAGCTGAAACAGAATATCGCCAGCCTGACCGTGGGCGAGCACCAGTACCAGCGCGGCATGCTGGCCGGCTCAGTGCCGCTGGGCGCCGGCAATCTGTTGTACGGCGCCGAACTGGCGCACAACAACGGTCCGTGGACCAATCCGGAAGCCTTCCGCAAATCGGTCGGCGTGCTGCGCTACAGTCAGGGAAGCAGCGAGCAGCAGTTCAATGTGACGGCGATGAGCTACAAAGGCAGCTGGTATGCCAGTACCCAGGTCCCGGAGCGCGCCGTGCAAAGCGGCGCACTCGATCCTTACGGTGCGGTCGACCCCAGCGACGGCGGCATCACCTCGCGCTACAGCCTGTCGGCCAACTACCGCCAGCGCGATCCGGGCACGCTGCTGCTGGCCAACGCCTACATCGTGCAATCGAGCCTGAGCCTGTTCGGTAACTACACCTATTTCCTCGATGATCCTGTCAACGGCGACCAGGCGCGCCAGGTCGAGAAGCGCCGCATGGCCGGCTTCGACGTGGCCCATACCTGGTTCGGCAAAGTGGCTGGTCTGGACGTGAGCAACAAGGTGGGTGTGCAGGGACGCTACGATTATCTCGATCCGCTGGCGCTGTACAGCACCACCAAACGCCAGACCACACGCACCATCAGCGAATCGCGCGTCAAGGAGGGCAGTCTTGGCGCCTATGTGGAAAACACCGTGCAGTGGCAGGAGTGGCTGCGCAGCGTGGCCGGCCTGCGCTATGACCGCTATCGTTTCGACGTGCACAGCAATATTGAGGGCAACAGCGGCAAGGTCGGCGCTGGCGTGACCTCACCCAAGCTGGCGCTGGTGCTGGGACCGTGGAAGCAGACCGAGTTCTTCATCAACTATGGCGAAGGCTTCCACAGCAATGACGCGCGCGGCACCACCTTGCATACGACGGCGAAAGAACTGGAAGCAGCGGACCCGGTTGCTCCGCTGGTGAAAACCCGTGGCGCCGAACTGGGCATGCGCACCGAAATCGTGGCGGGCCTGCAAAGTTCGATGGCCTTGTGGAAGCTGCGTTCGGGCTCGGAGCTGGTGTTCTCCGGCGACGCAGGCGATACCGCGCCAAGCCGCGGCGGCTACCGTTACGGCATCGAGTGGAACAACCATTACATCGCGCGTCCATGGCTGCTGTTCGACCTGGACCTGGCCTATTCGCGTTCGCACTACACCGAGGATGATCCGGCCGGTAACTACATTCCGGGCGCGGTCGGCAAAGTCGCATCCTTCGGCACCACGATTACCGATATCGGGCCGTGGTCGGGCGCCTTCCAGCTGCGCTATTTCGGCCCGCGTCCGCTGATCGAGGACAACAGCCAGCGTTCGGACAGCACGGTGATCGCCTACGCCCGCGTGGGCTACCAGTTCAACCGCCATTGGGCGCTGTCGCTGGACGGCTTCAATCTGTTCAACCGCAAGGCCAGCGATATCGACTACTACTACGCCTCGCGCCTGCCGGGTGAACCGGCCGAGGGCGTGAACGATATGCATAACCATCCGGGCGAACCGCGCACTTTCCGCCTCACGCTGCGCGCCACGTTCTAAGGTTTTCCGCGCTCCCGCCTTTGGCGGTGGCGCGCTCAGTATTCCCATCACTTGTTAGACAGAAAAATTATGAAATTGAGTTTTCAGGCCACCGCCTTGTCCGCAGCAACCCTTTCCCTGTCCATTTGCGCCGAGACCATGGCGCAAGCGACCATGCAGACCGTCGATGTGAGCGCCATCCGCATCGCGCCCGGCGGTTCGCTGTCGCTCGACTCGGGCAACGGCACCGGCTCGCGCCTGGGCCTGAGCGCGCGCGACACGCCCGCCAGTGTCAGCAGCTTGAATAGCGACGACATCGTCGAACGCGCCTTGACGCGCGCCCAGGATGTGGCCGTGCGCATGCCCGGCATGAGCGAGGCACCGTCGCCGGGCAATGGCGGCAGCAGCCTGGTGGCGCGCGGCTTCGGTGGCCACAACTCGGTGGCGCAAATGATCGACGGCACCCGCCTGATCGTGGCGGCCGGTACCATCACCTATCCGTTTTCGACCTGGCCGCTGCAGGCGGTGGAAGTGCTGCGCGGCCCGGCCTCGGTGCTGTACGGCGATGGCGCGATCGGCGCGGCCGTCAACTATGTCACCAAGCGTCCCAGCTTCCAGCGTACCCAGGGCGAGGCCTTCCTGAGCGCCGCTTCCTTCGGCACGGTGCAGGGCGGGGTGGGGCTGCGCGGCCCGCTCAACGACATGGTCGCGTACTCGATTTACGTCGATGGCGCCAAGAGCGACGGCTACCGCCGCGACAATGCCTACGAGCGCCAGAACCTGTCGGCCGCCGTCACGCTGCGCGCCAGCGCCGCGCTGAGCGCCACCTTGTCCTTCGACGCCGGCCACAACGACGACGCACATTATTTCGGCACGCCGCTGCTCAAGGGCCAGCTCGACGAGCGTCTGCGCCGCAGCAGCTTCAACGTCGAAGATGCGCTCGTCAAGTACGAGGACCGCGTCTGGCGCGCCCGCGTCGAATATCAGGCGGCGCAGAACATCAAGCTGCGCAACGAGACCTACTACCTGAGCAGCGACCGCCACTGGCGCAATGCCGAGAGCTACAGCTTCAACGCGGCCGGCACGCAAGTCAACCGCGGCGACTATCTGGAAATCCTGCATGCGCAGGAGCAGGTGGGTAACCGCTTCGACGCCGTCATCGACGGTGAGATCGCTGGCCACAAGAACCGCCTGGTGGCGGGCCTGGACTGGTACCGCAGCAAGCTGCTGCACTCGAACAATTCGCCATATGGCGGTGCCAGCACCATCGATCCCTACAACTTCGCGGCGGGCAGCTTCATCAGCCCGGTGGCCACGATCCCCGGCCGCCGCGCCGAACTGAACACGCTGGCGCTGTTCGCCGAAAACGTCTTCGATCTGTCGGCCGACTGGAAGCTGGTGGCCGGCGTGCGGCGCGACCGCATGGACTTTGACAATGCCGACCTGCGCACCAAGATCGCGCTGTCGAAAAGCTATGCGCCGGTGACGGGCCGTCTCGGCGCGATCTGGCATATCGATTCCGCCGTGTCGCTGTATGGGCAGTACGGCACCGCCACCGATCCGCTCAGCGGCGCGCTGTCGCTGCCCAACGGCAGCACCAGCTACGACCTGACCCGTGGCCGCCAGCTGGAATTCGGCGCCAAGGGCGCCGTGCCGGCAGTGAACGGCGAGTGGACGGCGGCGCTGTACCGCATCGAGAAGCGCAATCTGCTGTCGCGCGACGCCGACAATCCGGCCATCACGCTGCAAGTGGGCCAGCAGTCCTCGACTGGCCTGGAACTGGCGTTCGCGGCCGAGCCGCTGCGCGGCTGGACCGTCGATGTCAATGCGGCCTTGCTGCGCGCGCGTTACGACGACTTCAAGGAAGTCGTCGCCGGCACATCCGTCGCGCGTGACGGCAATGTGCCGAGCGGCGTGCCTGAACGCACCGCCAGCCTGTGGAGTGCCTACCGCTTCCTGCCGCAATGGCGTGCGGGACTGGGCGCGCGCTATGCCGGCCAGCGCCAGAGCAATACCGCCAATACCGTGAGCCTGCCTTCGTACACGGTGTTCGACGCTTCGCTGGCCTATACCTTCTCGTCGAAGCTGAATCTGGATCTGGCGCTGAAAAACATCGGCGACCGCGATTACGCCCTGTCCGGCAGCGGTGGCGTGCGCTGGCTGATGGGCGCACCGCGCACCGTGCAGCTGACTGCCCGTACCAGCTTCTGAAGCAGGCCGCGCACAGCATGAAAAAGGCTTTGATCTTCCTGCACAAATGGCTGGGCGTGGCGCTGGCGCTGCTGTTCCTGATCTGGTTCGCCAGCGGACTGGTGCTGTACTTCGTGCCGTTTCCCAGCCTGACGCAGGCGGAGCGCTTCGCCGGACAGCCGACCTTGCAGGCCGGTGCGGCCTGCTGCCTGACGGCGCAGCAGGCCGCCGACCGCGCCGGCCTGGCCTTTAGCGAGGCGCGGCTGGGCATGCACGCGGGCGCGCCGGTGTGGCGCCTGCTGGCGGCGGCGACTGGGCCCAGCGGCGGGCGCGCAGGCGAGCGGCGCTGGACCGTGCTGGACGCGGCCAGCGGCAAAGTGCTGCCGGTGCTGAACGGGGCGCAGGCCGCCGCCGTGGCCGAGCGCTTCAGCGGCCGGCGGGCGCTGCATGCGGAGTTGCTGGAGCGCGACCAGTGGACTGTGGGGCAGGGCTTCAATGCCTACCGTCCGCTGCTGCGCGTGGAGCTGGAAGGGCCGGAAGGGCTGGAGCTGTATGTGTCGCCGTCGGCCGCCGAAGTGGTGGCCGAGACGCGCCGCGGTGAGCGCGCATGGAACTGGGTCGGCGCGGTGCCGCATTGGATCTACTTCACGGAGCTGCGGCGCTGGCCCGAGCTGTGGCACAACGTGGTGGTGTGGCTGTCGCTGCCCGGCGTGCTGCTGGCGCTGACCGGGGTGGTGCTGGGGATCTGGCAGTTGTACCTGAACCGCTCGCGCTGGATACCCTACCGTCAATTCTGGATGCGCTGGCACCATATCCTGGGACTGGCCGCCAGCGTGGTGACGGTCACCTGGATTTTTTCCGGCTTGTTGTCGATGAATCCGTTTTCGGTATTTTCGCCGCGCGCTGCCACGCCTGCCGAAAAGCGGAACTGGAGCGGCAAGGCCGGTGCCGCCACCGTCAATCCGGCGCGCGCGCTGCAGTTGGCGGCCTTGCAGCAGCCGCGCGAAATCGACCTGGTGCAGCTTGATGGACAAAGCTGGTACCGGGTGCGCGGTGCCAGCGGTGCCGGCGATCTCGCGCTGCTGCGGGCCGACGATCCCGATCCGGCGGTGCTGAAGGCGTTGCCCGAGGCCGCGCTGCGCGCGTCGCTGCTGGCCTTGCGCCGGCATGAGGGCGCGGCCGGCGCGCCGGAGCTGGCGCGCTTGTCGGACTATGATGATTTGTACTATGCGCGCGAGGTGAACAGCGCCAGCGCCTACACGCGGCCCTTGCCGGTATGGCGGGCGCGCTGGGCCGACGGTGTGACGGTGTATGCCGATCCGACGTCGGCGCGTCTGCTGCTGCGGGCCGATGGCAGCAACCGCTGGCAGCGGCTGCTGTACAACGGCTTGCACAGCTTTGATTTCGCGCCGCTGACGGCGCGGCCCTGGCTGCGCACCGCGCTGATCGTGCTGTTCTCGCTGATGGGCGTGGCGATGTGCGCGACCGCCTGCGTGCTCGCATGGCGGGTGCTGGTGCCGCGCAAGGCGGGTGTGCGGCATGCGAAAACCCGGGACATACTCTTGGTTTCCCCCGTCGCGGGCCGCCGGCGGTAGTCATAAACCCACGGCCTAACCCTGGGGTCTGACCCGTCGGGTCAGACCCCGGCTCTTTGCCGTGGGTTCTAAAAAAGCGCCGCGGCATGCTCAAGTTATCTGCGGCATGGGGATCCGAGCTCAGTTGGTAATGCGGAAAGTCGCATCCCCGCGCTCGGTCGCCGTGCTGATCGGATCGAGCCCGAGCAGGTATTTGTAGTGGCGGATGTAGCGCGTGGGGACGCTGTACGACTGGAACGATGCCGCGCTCGCATCGGCCAGGCCGGCCACTTTCTTGAACGTGGCGTCGGCCGCGAACTGGGGCGTACCGTCATATGGCGCCAGCACGAAGTCGTAGTTGACATGCCGCAGATAGTAGCCGGGGTAGTTCACCGACGCGAACGACACATAGCCATCGTTGCTGGCCAGTCCCTTGACGATGCGGAACGTCGAGTCGTCCAGCGGACTGACACCGGCGTCGATACGCACATCGAAATTGCTATGCCGCACGTAGCGGTCGGCATAGTTGTACGACTGCAGACGGCTGACGCCAACCGCCGTGCCCCACTGCGTGCTCACGCGGCTGTACTCGGCGGCCGTCAGATTGAGGACCGAACCGTGGCGCTTGAGGCTGCTTCCCAGGCTGTAGGAAGAGGTCGGCAGCAACTGCCAGTTCAGGGCCGATCCCAGGTTGTTCGACACCAGCGGACGGTAGCCGCCGCCGCTGGCGTACTGGTCGACCCACAGGCCCCACTGGTTCACGCCATTGAACTGCTGCAGGATAGGCCCTTCGACCTGCGCGCCGGTCAGACCCAGCTGCGAGATGTCGCCGATGCGGGTCCAGCTGCCCAGCACCGTCTGGCCGCCTTCAAAGCTGATCTGGCCGTCGCGGGAAGCGCGCACATAGCGGTAGCCGCCCAGGCTGCCTGGAACCTCGATGATCTGGGTATCGATGAACTCCTGGGTGCCGGGGCGGTCGATGTAGAGCTGCGCCGGCGTGAAGCTGACGAAGTCGCTGGTCCTGGCGTAGTAGATGCGGGCCTTGTCGACGCCGTTGAGCGGCGAGATCGTGGCCCAGTAGACGATGTAGTTGTTCGACAGCGGATCCCAGATCGCTTCCGGCGCCCAGACGCAGCCCGCTCCCGGGATGTTGGCACCGACATCGGCCATGCGCGGCGCCGACCAGTGCACCAGGTCGCTCGATTCCCAGATCACCAGCTTGGTGCTGCCGGCATGCTGGGCCGTGCTCCAACCCTTGCCGCTGGCGATGCGCAGGTCGGTGGCCAGTATCCAGTACTTGCTGCCGTCGGGCGAGCGCACGATGGAGGGGTCGCGTACCCCTTTTTCGCCCACGGTCGAGCTGAGCACGGGCTGGCTGTTATTGAGGTCGGTCCAGCGCAGGCCGTCGGTGCTGGACGCCATGTAGATCTGTTCGCCTTCACGCGATTCGCCGGTGAAGTGCACCAGCAGGTAGCCGGTGAAGGGCGGCAGGGCCGCCTGGGCCGTGCCGGTGAAAGCGGTGCAGCTGACGATGGCGGCTGCCATCGCGGCCCGCAGGCGGGAAAACGTTGTGTGCATTATGGTTGTCTCCTATGGGTTGACATGCTTTTTTTCTCGCCCCGGCCCCACAGCGCAGGCTGGACGTGATGCATGCTATCGAGACAACTTCAGTGCAGTCCAATCGTTTCTATCGTATAAGTGATACCTTTTTTGTCATCGCCGGGAGAAGCCGGGCGAGGGCGCTCAGCGCGTAAACATCCACACGGTCAGCGTGGCGCCGACCAGCACCACGAAGCCGCGCATGACTTTTTCCGGCAAGCGGTGGATCAGCCAGGCGCCGCACAGGCCGCCGCCTATGCCGCCGGCGCACAGCGCGAAGGCGGCCGGCCAGCTGATCATGTTCGAGGTGGCGAAGATCAGCGTGGCGGCGGCGTTCATCGCCATCGCCAGCACGTTCTTGGTGGCCGTCGCGGCGCGCACCTGCTGGCCGGCGATGGTCAGCGCGGCCAGCATCAGGAAGCCGATGCCGCCGCCGAAATAGCCGCCGTACACGGCGATGCAGCTTTGCACCAGCACCAGCACCCACTTCGGCATGGCGCTGACGGCGTGCAGCGGCTTGCGGCGGAAACTGCCCCAGGCGAACATGCTGGTGGCGAACAGCACCAGCCAGGGCACCAGCCGCGCAAAGAAGGAGGCCGGCGTGCTGAGCAGCAGGATCGCGCCGAGGATGCCGCCCAGCAGGCTGATCGTCAACATCTGCTTGAACGTCAGCGGCCCCACATCGTCGACCAGCTTGCGCCCGGCCATGGCGGAGGTGGTCTGGCTGGGGAACATGGCAATCGTCGAGGTCATATTGGCGGCCAGCGGATTGAGACCGGCCAGCATCAGCGCCGGGAAGGTGATGAAGGAGCCGCCACCGGCCAGCGCATTCTGTACCCCGGCGAAGAAACCGGCGGCGGCGATCAGCAGGACGATGTGCAATTCAAGCGGAGGAACGGGCAGCATGGCAGTACGCAGACAAAGGTAAGGGGCGGGATGGCCGGGAATCGGGTCTTCGATTATAACCGTGTCCGAAAAATGTTTCCGATGAGCAGGAACATTGCCCGGTTCCGCGCCGCGTCGCAGAACGGTGTGCCCACGCATCGCGGGCGGTGCTAACATCGGTACATGACAAAAACATACGAACTTCTCTATTGGCCGACGATACAGGGACGCGGCGAATTCGTGCGGCTGGCGCTGGAGCAGGCCGGGGCCGCCTATATGGACGTGGCGCGCCAGAAGAAGGGCATGCCGGCCATGCTGGCCAGCCTGGACACGGAGCAGTTCCCGCAGGCCGCGTTCGCGCCGCCTGTGCTGCGCCACGGCGAACTGCTGATTGGCCAGACCGCCAATATCCTGCTGTATCTGGGACCGCGCCACGGGCTCGCGCCACGCGCGCTGGCGGGACGGCTGTGGGCCAATCAGCTGCAGCTGACGATCGCCGACATCGTCAACGAAGCGCACGACACGCATCACCCGATCTCCACCAATCTGTACTACGAAGACCAGAAGAAGGAAGCCAAGGCGCGCGCCAGGGATTTCGCGGCCGCGCGGATACCCAAGTATCTCGGTTACTTTGAAGGGATACTGAGCCAGAATGGCGGGCGCGGCGGCTTCGCCGTCGGGTCGCGGCTGTCGTATGTGGACCTGTCGCTGTTCCAGCTGGTGGAAGGGCTGCGCTACGCCTTTCCCAAGGCGATGGCGCGCCTGGAGGCGGACTACCCGCGCCTGCTGGCGCTGTGCGAGCACGTCGCCGCGCTGCCCAATATCGCGCGCTACCTGTCCTCGAAGCGGCGCATCCCGTTCAACGAGGATGGCATCTTCCGGCGCTATCCCGAGCTGGAAAAATAATCAGGCGGCGCTGGTGACGGGAAAACCCGCCTCGACAATCGCCTGACGAATCTGCGCCAGCGCGCCAGTCGAGGTCACCGTCACCTGCTTGGCCGGCAGATCCACCACCACCTCGGCCTGCGCATCAACGGTCTTCACCGCCTTGGTCACCGAAGCAACACAGTGGCCGCAGCTCATGTTTTCTACTTGCAGTTGGTACATCGCTTGCTCCTCAGCAGTTTCAATGCCTGTACTGTATTCCTTACCATGATAGGAAGGTCAAGTGAAACGATGCCAGGACTTAGCTTACGTGCTTGCCACACCCGAAAAAGGATTTGCCGATTGGTACGGCACGCGCTATTTTGAAAGAGGCGAACCTGAAATGAAGATGAATATGTTCTATCCCCTCTATGTGTGGAAAGACGAGCACAGCGCCTATGGTGCCAGTTTTCCTGATCTGCCAGGCGTCTATACAGCTGCGGATGAGCTGACTGAGTTGCCGACAATGGCGCAGGAAGCCGTCGATGCAATGTATGCAACGGGCGGCGTTTTGCCACCTCCATCCGCCGTAGAAAAGTGGAAGCATGCCGAGCAATACCAGGATGGGTTTTGGATGATGGTGGAAATTACTGCTGCACCGTAACTGGCGGAAGAGGTGGCGGCAGAAGAGTTTGCCGCCGGGCAGTTGCTGATGCGCGATGCTGTTGCTTGCTTAGAGCTTGGCCAGGTCGACGCTGACCAGCGCCCAGATGCCGCCGGCGTAGTCGGGTTCTTTGGACAGCTCCTCGAAGGGAGATGGTTTGATTTCAAATGGGCGGCCCTGTTGCAGCATGGTGCCGACGTGGCCGTAAATGGCCTGGGTGACGTTGCGCATGGCATGGTCGACCGTGTCGCCGCGCGACACGCAGCCCGGAATATCGGGCACCGTGACGCCGTAGGCGCTGTTGCTGTCCTTCTGGATCAGAATGGGAATGTCCATTGCTCCACCTTTATGGCCGAAATAGCCGGACAGGCATGTCCGAATTAAGTTTCGTCAGGGGTAGTTTCCTCCATCGCGAACGCGGCTTCAAGCACTTTTGTGCCTGAGCCTGCAAATAATCGACGGCTGTCGCACCGCAGCCTGCCGCGGCGGAATCGGGCAGAAATTTGGATCATTCTGCATAATCCCGCTTACACCTCCCTATGCAACGCCGCCTTTCGCAGCAAGGAGAAGAATCGCTATGGGTGTTCCAATAGAATCAGGATATTCTTTCGCGCACATTTATCCGGGAAAGTTCCCGATAGCGTTTTGCCGGGTGCGCGCACGCGATGGTGGCGTTCGTATATAGTATTCCCGTGCTTTATTTTAACAATCATCCGCTTGAATTTACCGATGTTTCTTGATCCCAATAAAGGCTGAATGTATATGACCACGCTCGCGCAATTCCCCATCACCCAAAAATGGCCGCCCCAGCATCCAGAACGCCTGCAGCTGTATTCGCTGCCGACGCCGAACGGCGTCAAGGTGTCGATCATGCTGGAAGAAACCGGCCTGCCTTACGAGGTGCATCTGGTCAGTTTCGACAAGAACGATCAGATGTCGCCGGAATTCCTGTCGCTCAATCCGAACAACAAGATCCCCGCCATTCTGGACCCCGATGGTCCGGGCGGACAGCCGCTGGCGCTGTTCGAATCGGGCGCGATCCTGCTCTACCTGGCCGAGAAGACCGGCCAGTTGCTGCCGGCCGATCCGGCGCGGCGCTACGAAACCATCCAGTGGCTGATGTTCCAGATGGGCGGCATCGGCCCGATGTTCGGCCAGCTCGGTTTCTTCCACAAGTTCGCCGGCAAGGATTACGAGGACAAGCGTCCGCGCGACCGCTACGTGGCCGAGGCCAAGCGCCTGCTGGCGGTGCTGGACCAGCGTCTGCAAGGGCGCGCCTGGATCATGGGCGAGGAGTACACCATCGCCGACATCGCCACCTTCGGCTGGGTACGCAATCTGGCCGGTTTCTACGAGGCTGGCGAGCTGGTGGGCTTCGATGCCTACACCGAGGTCAAGCGCGTGCTGGCGGCGTTCGTGGCGCGCCCTGCGGTGGCCCGAGGGCTGTTCATTCCCACTCGCGTCTAGCGGATGTATTTAAACCCAAGGCAGATGCTCTTCCCACTAGCTTAAGCGTGCCACGGCGCGATTAGAACCCGCGGCAAAGAGCTGGGGTCTGACCCGGCGGGTCAGACCCCGGGGGTAAGCCGTGGGTTTAAATGGCAGCCAGCGGCCCGCAGGTTTTTCAAATAAAAAAGCCCCGCGTACCAATAGGCACGCGGGGCTTTTTGTGAGCCGCCAGGCTCAGCGATTACAGCACATCGCTCGCATGGTCGGCCAGGCGCGAACGTTCGCCGCGCGCCAGCGTCACATGGCCGCTGTGCGACCAGCCCTTGAAGCGGTCGACCACATAGGTCAGGCCGCTCGAACCTTCGGTCAGGTAAGGCGTGTCGATCTGGGCGATATTACCCAGGCACAGGATCTTGGTGCCCGGACCGGCGCGCGTGACCAGGGTCTTGACCTGCTTCGGCGTCAAGTTCTGCGCCTCGTCGATGATCAGGAACTTGTTCACAAAAGTACGCCCGCGCATGAAGTTGAGCGACTTGATCTTGATGCGCGAGCGGATCAGGTCCTGGGTCGCCGCACGGCCCCATTCGCCGCCGTCCGAATCGGACTTGTTGAGCACTTCGAGGTTGTCGTCGAAGGCGCCCATCCAAGGCGACATCTTCTCTTCCTCGGTACCCGGCAGGAAACCGATGTCCTCGCCAACGGGCACGGTGACGCGGGTCACGATGATCTCGTTGTAGAGTTTGGTCTCCAGCACCTGCGCCAGACCGGCCGCCAGTGCCAGCAGGGTTTTGCCGGTGCCGGCCTGACCCAGCAGCGTGACGAAGTCGCACTCCGGGTTCATCAGCAGGTTCAGCGCAAAATTCTGCTCGCGGTTACGCGCCGTCACGCCCCACACATTGTTCTTGTTGTGGCTGAAGTCGCGCAGGGTCTGCAGCACGGCGGTCTTGCCGTTGATCTGCTTGACCTGGCCGTAGAAGGGCGCTTCGCCATTCTTCGGCTCGAGGAAGATGAACTGGTTCACCAGCATCGACGGTACGAAGGGTCCGGTCACGCGATAGAAGGTGGCGCTCTGGCCACTCTTGTTTTCCTGCCAGGACTCCATGTCCTTGCCGTGCTTGTTCCAGAAGTCGTCCGGCAGTTGGACGATGCCCGAGTACAGCAGATCGGTGTCTTCCAGCACGTGGTCGTTGAAGTAGTCCTCGGCCGGCAGGCCCAGGGCGCGCGCCTTGATGCGCATATTGATGTCTTTCGACACCAGCACCACGGGACGGCCTTCCTGTTCCGCTTCGAGCGAACGCACCACGGCCAGGATCTGGTTGTCGGCCTTGCCGACCGGCAGGCCGACGGGCAGGTCCGCGCTTTGCAGGCGGGTCTGGAAGAACAGGCGGCCCTTGGCATCCTTGTTGCCCAGCTTGGACAGCAGGATGCCTTTTTCGATCGCGTCGTCGTCGGTATTGGACACCAGCGCGTCGAGCGTGCGCGAGACCTGGCGCGCATTGCGCGCCACTTCCGTCATGCCCTTCTTGTGGTTGTCCAGCTCTTCGAGCGTCATCATCGGCAGATATACGTCGTGTTCTTCGAAGCGGAACAGCGACGATGGATCGTGCATCAGCACATTGGTGTCGAGCACGAACAGCTTGGTCGTGCCGGTCTGGTCGGCATGGCGGCTGGTCGACGATTTGAGCGGGACTTCGTTCGGCTTGTGCTTGGCCGGGTGCGGCGCTTCGGCCAGGATGGGCGTGACCTTGCTGCGCGCGGCAGGCGCGGCCTTGGCTTTGGCCGGGACCGCCACTGGCGCGGCGGGCGCGGCCTTCAGCACGGCCGGCGTGGCCTTGGTTTTCACAGGGGCCTTGGCGGGAACCGCCTTGGCGGTCTTGGCAACAGGAACAGCTTTCACAGACGCCGCTTTCTTCGGCGTTGGCGCGACTTCCGCCACGGCTGCTTGCACTGGGCGCGGCCCGTTCGCTTTGGGATAATCTTTTGCCAGCAGTAAAGTCGCTGGCTTACTAGGTAATTTTGGCAGTGGCATCAGGATCTCAATCAAAGAATTTCTGGAGGAATCCGCCCAGGGACGTGGCTACGCCCGATGGGGTGGATGCTGGGTAAAACGGAATATAAGACTGCCGGCGGGCGCGCAACTGGCCCGGAAAGAGTACCGCGTGGTGACCGGATGGCCACCATGTAGGGTGGGAGGACGTACAGTGATGACTCAAAATGGCTGGACTCAAAGGCTGACTGCACCAGGTTACTTACGGTTTAGCAACTTTTACTGAAAGTCGGCGACGCGCGGTGTGAAGTCTGCCTAAGCCTGACGCGCCACAAATTCCAGCACTTCATCGACGTGATTAGCAACTTTCACGCCTCTCCATTCTTTCACCAATCGGCCCTCAGCGTCAATGATAAACGTGCTGCGCTCGATGCCGCGCACGGTCTTGCCGTACATCTGCTTGAGCTTCATCACGCCGAACAGGGTGCAGACGGCTTCGTCCGGATCGGAAATCAAGTCAAAGGGCAGGCCCAGCTTGGTTTTGAAGCCTTCGTGCGAGCGCAGCGAATCGCGGCTGATGCCGTAGATTTCCACGCCGGCCGCCTGGAAGCGCTCGTAGTTGTCGCGGAACGCCATGTTCTCGGTGGTGCAGCCCGGGGTATTGTCCTTCGGATAGAAGAACAGCACGGTCTGGCGTGCCGGACGGCCGCTCAGCTGGAAGGTTTGCCCGCCGGTCATGGCGGCGGAAAAGTCGGACAGTGGTGCTACGGTTTGGCTATCAGCCACAGGTTCTCTCCTGAACGGTGAACGTCAGCGCTGCTTCGGTTCCTGGCAACGCAAACCAGGGGTGCTTGTGCTCAATCAGCGTGCGGCGCCTTGCACCATCAATTCGCCCGAACGGCCCGGCAGTTCGCCCCAGCTGATGGGGCAGACCGGCAGCGCCTGTTCGCGCACCTTTTCGTACAGTTCGGCCATCGACGCCAGCTTGTAGCCCTGGGCGGTCCAGCCGGCCAATAACTGCTCGAAGATGGGGGCGAGTTTTTGTCCTTCAAGCTCGGCATGCAAAGTATAGACATGGTCGCGCGTGGCGCCGGCCGTCAGTCCCAGCAGGAACTCGGCGATATTGCCGGTGCCGATCAGCTTGCCATCGATCTCGCAGCCCAGCAATTCATCGAGCGTCGGCAAGGTGGTCGGCAGCTGGATGCAATTGAGCACGGTGGCGCCATCGGCCAGGCGGTGCGGGCCGTCGGCCGGATTGGCCAGCTGGCCATTCGCGCGCAGCACGCAGCGCCCGTCCGAGGCGTAGCGGTAGCCTGCCGTGTCGTGTTCGCCGAAGGCGGCGGCATTCATCTGCCAGCCGGCCGCGCCGTGGGTGCGCGGCGCGCTGCCGAACACCTGGGTGTGGCGCTGGGCCGCGCGGCGCATCATGGCCGTGGTCCAGGCGGCGTCGCGCCTGGCCACATTGTCCTGCCACAGCACATGGTCCCAGGTGTGGATGCCCACTTCGAAACCGGCGTCGCGCACGGCGCGCAGTTCATCGGCGCATTGCTTGCCGATATCCGGTCCCGGCAGCAAGGTGCCGTACATCAGGGTCTTGAAACCGTAGTGCTCGACCACGGAAGTGCGCGAGACCTTGCTGAAAAAGCCGGGACGCAGGGCGCGCCGCAGCGCCCAGCCGGTATGGTCCGGACCGAGCGAGAACAGGAAGGTCGCCTGGGCCTGGTGCGCGCGCAGCATGCGCACCAGGTTCGGCACACCCTCGCGGGTACCGCGATAGGTGTCGACGTCGATTTTGAGTACCAGCAGGGGCTGGCCTTGGCTTGCAGTCTGGGTCAATGCATCAATCCATCAAGGCCTGGGCCTGGGCCACCTGGCCGCGGTAGGCGTCGAAGATCTTGCGCAGGGCTTCGGCCATGGTGGTGGTCGGCGCCCAGTCCAGCTCGTCGCAGGTATTGGTGATTTTCGGCACCCGGTTCTGCACGTCCTGGTAGCCGGTGCCGTAGTAGGCGCCGGAGGTGGTCTCGACGATGTTGACCTGCTTGGCGCCGGCGGCGTATTCCGGATATTCCTCGGCCAGTTTGAGCATCATGCCGGCCAGTTCGCGGATCGAGTAATTGTTGACCGGATTGCCGATGTTGTAGATCTTGCCCGAGGCGGCGCCGTCCTTGTTGGCGATGATCTTCATCAGCGCGTCGATGCCGTCGTCGATGTCGGTGAAAGCGCGTTTCTGCGCGCCGCCGTCGACCAGGGAGATGTTCTCGCCGCGCACGATGTGACCGAAGAACTGGGTCACCACGCGCGAGGAACCTTCCTTCGGCGTATGGATCGAGTCCAGGCCGGCGCCGATCCAGTTGAAGGGACGGAACAGGGTGAAGTTCAAGCCTTCCATGCCATAGCCCCAGATCACGCGGTCCATCAACTGCTTGGCGTTGGAATAGATCCAGCGCGGCTTGTTGATCGGGCCGCACACCAGTTCCGAGTTTTCCGGATCGAACTCGGCGTCGTGGCACATGCCATACACTTCCGACGTCGATGGGAACACCAGGTGCTTGCCGTATTTGGCGGCCGAACGGACGATGGGCAGATTGGCCTCGAAGTCCAGTTCGAACACGCGCAGCGGCGCCTTGACATAGGTCGACGGGGTGGCGATGGCCACCAGCGGCAGGATCACGTCGCATTTCTTGACGTGGTACTCGACCCATTCCTTGTTGATCGTGATGTCGCCTTCGAAGAAGTGCATGCGCGACTTGTAAGCCTCGTTCTCGAGCACATCGGTGATGCGGTCGGTGCTCATGTCCATGCCGTAGACGTGCCAGTCGGTCGTTTCCAGGATGCGTTTCGACAGATGATGGCCGATGAAGCCGTTTACGCCGAGGATGAGGACTTTTTTCATGTGATCTTCTCTAATATTGTATTCATAGCCCGCTGGCGAGTGCTTCCAGCCGGGAGTGCAATTGCTCGGCCGACACGCTCACACCGTCGGCCATCAAGGCGGAAATCGTCAGCATGCGGCCATCGCCGCACACGCCAAAGATGCAATTATCCACTACTGCCAAGCCCGGTGGCAAACTTAGCGATACAACGTTGCCAAAGTTGCCAGACAGGCGGGCGCGCTGCAGCACATAGCGCACGCCGCCCAGATCGGTGAAGGCGCCCGGATAGGGCGGCGCCACGGCGCGGTGCAGATTATAGACATCTTCGGCCGGCATCAGCCAGTCGATGCGCCCATCCTCGGGCTTGCGGCCGCCAAAATAGCCACCCTGGCTCAGATCATTGCGCAGGCGCGGCGCCGTGCCGTCCAGCAGCGATGGCAGTATCCGCCACAGCGCCTGCTCGGCCGCGACGGTGACCTTGCCGAACACTTCGAAGGCGGTATCGTCGGGCAGTATGGGCACTTCCATCTGGGCCACGATGGCGCCGGCATCCGGCTTGACCGTCATTTCGTGCAGGCTGGCGCCGGTCACGTCGGCCCCGTGCAGCACGGCCCAGTTGACCGGCGCGCGGCCGCGGAATGCCGGCAGCAGCGAACCGTGCATATTGAAGGCGGGCGCCACTTCCAGAATGCTGGCCGGCAGCATGTGGCGGTAGTAAAAGCTGAACATCAGGTCTGGCTGGAGCGCCTGTATCTGTTCCAGCAGCGCTGGCCCGCGCGCGTCGGCCGGGGTGAGGTAAGGGATGCCCTCATCCTGGCACAGCGAGATCACCGAGTCGAACCAGATATTCTCGTTGGCGCTGTCCTCGTGGGTGAGCACCAGGTCCACCTTGACGCCGCCGGCCAGCAAGACCTTGAGGCAGCGTACGCCCACATTATGGTAGGCGAATACGACAGCGCGCGGATGCGCGGGAAAGCCTTTTTTCATCAGCGTGCCACCGTTCTTTTTTCAATGTCATCGGTATCCAGCGCTTCCTTGCCGGGCTGTTGCTGCAGGATGGTCTGGACCACATAGCGCGGCCGCGCCCGTACTTGCTGGAAGATGCGGCCGATGTATTCGCCCAAGAGGCCTATGCCGAACAGGATCACGCCCATGAAGAAGAAGGCGATCGCGAACAGGGTAAACAGGCCCTCGGCCTCGGCGCCGAGGAACAGGCGGCGGATCAGCAGGGCCAGCACCAGCAGGCCCGAGCCGATCGCCAAGCCCATGCCCAGCATCGAGAACAGTTGCAGCGGCACCAGCGAGAAGCCGGTCACCAGATCGAAATTGAGCCGGATCAGGCTGTAGAGCGAATACTTCGATTCGCCGGCCGAGCGCTCCTCGTGCTCGACCATGATCTCGGTCGGCTTGCGCGCAAAGCGGTAGGCCAGCGCCGGCACGAAGGTGTTGACCTCGCCGCACTGGTTGACCAGGTCGATGACGTTGCGGCCGTAGGCGCGCAGCATATTGCCCTGGTCGGTGATCTTGATGTTGGTGATTTTTTCGCGCAGGCGGTTCATGGCCTTGGATGCATAGGTGCGCCAGGCCGAATCCTGGCGCTTGCGCCGGATCGAGCCCACGTAGTCATAGCCTTCGCGCATCTTGGCCACCAGATGCTTGATCTCTTCGGGCGGGTTCTGCAGGTCGGCGTCGAGCGTGACCATGATCTCGCCGCGCGAGGCTTCGAAGCCGGCCAGGATGGCCATGTGCTGGCCGTAATTGCCGTTGAACAGCACCACCCGCGTCACGTCCGGGCGGGCGCGGAACTGTTCGGCCAGGATGGAGACGGAGTTGTCGCGGCTGCCGTCGTTGACGAAGATGATTTCGTAGCACAGATGCAGGGCGTCGAGCGCCGGGTACAGGCGGTCGAACAGGGCTTGCAGGCCGGCCTGCTCGTTATAGATGGGGATGACGACGGATAATTCGATTTTCATTGTTGCCACGGTCATTTGGTCAGGATCGCTTTGATGGTGGCGACGGTGCGTTCCACATCGGCCAGGGTCATGGCGTAGAACATCGGCAGCGTCACGGTCAGGCGGCCGATCTTTTCGGACACGGGGAACATGCCTTCGCTAAAGCCAAGCGCGCGGTACATGGTAAACAGGTGGATAGGCGCGTAGTGGTAACCCGTACCGATATGCTGTTCGGCCATCTGCTGCATGAAGGTGGCGCGGGTGCCGGGACCCTGGTCGGGCAGGATGATCTGGAACAGATGCCAGTTGCTGTTTTCCATGTCGGCGACCGGCAGCTGGGCGCCGGTGCTGGCCTCGAAATCGCTGCCGAACTGTTCGAAGTAATGGCGCGCCAGCGCGCGCCGGTGCGCCGTGACTTGGTCGATATGGGCCATCTGGCCCAGGCCGATGGCGGCCGTGATGTCGGTCATATTGAATTTGCCGCCCAGCACATCGACATCGATGCCGTCCACGCCGCTGCGGCTCACGCCCTGCAGGCGGTATTTCTCGGCCAGCTTCGCCTCTTCCAGATTGTTCAGCACCAGACAGCCGCCTTCGCCGGTGGTCAGGTTTTTATTCGCCTGGAAGCTGAAGGAGACGAAGTCGCCGAAGGAACCGATGCGTTTGCCCTTCCAGCTCGAGCCGAAGGCCTGGGCCGCGTCTTCGACCACGCGCAGCTTGTGTTTGCTGGCGATTGCGTACAGGCGGTCCATATCGACGGGCAGGCCGGACAGATAGACCGGGATGATGGCACGGGTGCGCGGGGTGATCGCCGCCTCGACCTTGTCGAGGTCGATATTCCGGGTCAGCGGGTCGATGTCGGCGAACACCGGCGTGGCGCCCACTTCCAGGATGACGTTGGCCGTGGCCACCCAGGAAATCGAGGTGGTGATGACTTCATCGCCGGGGCCGATGCCGGCGATGCGCAGCGCGATTTCCATCGTGCAGGTGCCGGAGTTGAAGGTGCGCACGGGGCGGCCACCGAAGTAGTCGGACAGCTGGGCTTCGAAGGCTTGCACCTTGGGGCCGCTGGTAATCCAGCCGGAACGCAGCACCTCGCCGACGGCGGTAATGGTGGCCTCGTCGATGGTCGGCTTGGAAAAAGGCAGGAAGGGCAGGGCAGAGGTCATTATTCGGTGCTCACTCTCATAGGTATTCTGGTCGGGACGGCTTGCTCCCGGTGCAAGGTATATTTTAAATCCTTATCGCGCCAGCCGGATAAATTGTTGCGGCGCGGGACGGGAATGTCATCATTGGCGCCCGCGCGGACGCGCCGGCCGGCAGTCAACTCAGCTGCGCGCCAGCAGGAAGACGCCCACCAGGATCACGCTGATGCCGGCCAGGCGCTGCAGGTTGAGCACTTCGCCGAAGAAATACCAGGCGCCCACGGCGGCCACCACATAGCCCAGCGACAGCATCGGGTAGGCCACCGACACGTCCACGCGCGACAGGGCGATGATCCACAGTACCACCGACAGCACATAGCAGGTCAGGCCGCCGATGATGGGCAACTGGGTGGCGACCTTCAGGCCGACGGCGAACCAGTTGCTCATGGTCAGGTGGATTTCCCCCACATTGCGCGCGCCCGCCTTGAGCAGCAGCTGGGCCAGCGCATTGAGCAGCACGCCGAAAACGATAAAACTGAAGGTTGCGATATTCATGGTGTGGGTGCTCAGAAAAACGGAAACAGGGAAACGGCGCTGCCCCGGCGGGCCTTGGCGGCCGCGCCGGGAGCGATCGCCGGGAGCAGTACTGGCGCCTTACAGGTTGGCGACGACGATGCGGCGGGTGTCTTCGGCCACCACGCGCATAGGCAGGCCTTGCTTGAGCAGCGTCTGGTAGGTGTCGTCTTCCATGATGGCCAGCGCCTTCTTGCCGTCGGCCGTGGCTTGCTGCCACTGCTCGACGAACCCGTCCACTGTCGGGATCGACAGCTCGGGCTGCTGGCGCAGGCCAAAGGTGAACTCATCCCAGTAATCGACCAGCACCACGGTGCGGCCCAGGTAGAAGGTCAGCGACTGCTCATAGGTGGACACCGAATAGAGGGTGGTGTCGGGCAGCAGTTCGGCCTGGATGGCCGGCACCAGGGCCGCGCCCGCGCGCATCTTGCCGTAGGGCTCGAAGCCACACAGGATCAGCTGGGTGGCGGCGAAGCCGGCGATGGCCAGGGTCAGCACCGTCATGTCGCGCCGCAGGTGGCGCGCATGCAGCAGGGCCAGCGCGCCGCCGGCCGCGGCGACGATGCCGGCGGCCAGCACCCAGGGCTGGTAGGCTTCCAGCAGCGCGCGCTCGGCCGCGTGGCGTACCGCCATCTCGGACATCTGCGGCACGGCGGCCAGGCCGGCCACGCCGGTCAGCAGCAGCAGGGCGGCGGCGATGATGCGCTGGTGGCGCGAGGCGTTTTCCAGATAGGCGGCGATCAGCAGGGCCAGCGCCGGGAACACCGGCAGGATGTAGCCGGGCAGCTTGGAGCTGGAATAGCTGAAGAAGAAGAAGATGAACACGGCCCAGATCAACAGCATCAGCTTGGGCTGGAACACGGCCGTCTTGTCACGTTGGCGTGCGGCGAACAGGCTTTGCGGCAGCACGCCCAGCCACGGCAGGATGCCCGGAATCAGCATGGCGAAGAAGTAATACCAGGCGCCTTCGCGGTGGTGGGTCTTCAGCAGGAAGCGTTCGAAGTGCTCGTGGATGAAGAAGAAATGCGGCTGTTCCGGGTTTTTCAGCGCCACCAGCACGAACCAGGGAGCGGCCACGGCCAGGAAGGCCAGCAAACCCTTGCCCAGGTGCAAGCGCGTCCAGATGGCCCAGTCGCGCGCGGCCAGGGTGTAGAGCACCAGCACGGCGCCGGGCAGGACCAGGCCGATCAGACCCTTGGCCAGCACGGCCAGCGCCATGCCTACCCAGCACAGCAGCATCCAGTTGCGCCGCTCGGCCGGACTGGCCTCGTCGCGCTGGGCGATCAGCAGGGCGCACAAGGCCACCGTCATCATGCCCGACAGGCTCATGTCGAGCGAATCGATCTGGCCGGAGGCGACCCAGAACAGGCTGGAGCCGAGCGCCAGCGCGGCGTAGAAGCCCACGCGCGCACCCAACACGCGGCGGCCGGCATAGCCGGTCAGCAGCACGCCGGCGATGCCGCACAGGCCGGTCCACAGGCGTGCCTGCCATTCGCCCAGGCCGAACAGGCTGAAGGACAGGGCATTCATCCAGGTTTGCAGCGGCGGCTTTTCGAAATACTTGATGCCGTTCAGGCGCGTGGTGATCCAGTCGCCGGAGACGAACATCTCGCGCGCCATCTCGGCATAGCGGCCCTCGTCGGGCGGCACCAGGGTGCGCACGCCCAGCATGTAGAGCCAGCTGAGGATGAAGATGGCCAGCAAGGACCAGAGCAGCTTGCGGGAGTTGTACAGGTCGTTCATCGGGCGCTGCCGCCCTCGATGACCAGGGCCAGCAGCACTTTGCGCCCTTCGCCCATTAAAATGTTATAAGTACGGCAAGCGGCCTGGTTATCCATGCACTCGACGCCGATGCGGCGCATCGTCAGCGCGGCGCACAGGCGCGGGTGGATGAAGCGCTGGCGCGCGCCGGTGCCCAGGATCACCACGTCCGGTTCCTCGGCCAGGATCTGGGCGAAATGCGCCTCGGTGAGCGACTCGAAGGTGGGGGCTTCCCAGGCGCGGGCCGGGGTTTCCGGCAGCATGATCAGGCTATGGTCATAATGCTGGGCATTGATTTCGACCCCGGTTTGATCGTAGCCGGTCACTGTCTGGTATTGTTTGGTCAGGCTGGGATGGAGCTTCATGGGCGTAGTGGCAAGGATCTTGCGATATTGTTACGTTGTTGGGCCGAGAAAAAGAAGCGCCATTGTAGCGTTTTTCCTAGGGCGTACAGCCTCAAAGGTTGATTAAATGGGGCGTATTCGGCAGAATGGGCCTTTTCGCAATGCAGCATAGGCCGGCATCCCAAGCGTGCGGCCCACGAGGTTTTGCCATCACTTGCATCAGATAAATAATTAGGGATTTACTTTGCGACCGATTTACAAATCGAACAAACTGGCGGAAGTCTGCTACGAGATCCGCGGTCCGGTGCCGGAAAAAGCGCGCCAGATGGAGGACGAAGGGCACAAGATCACGAAGTTGAATATTGGCAACCTCGCCGTCTTCGGTTTCGATCCGCCCGATGAAATTGTCCATGACATGATGGTCAACCTGCACAACGCGGCCGGTTATACCGATTCCAAGGGCATGTTCGCGCCGCGCAAGGCGGTGATGCACTACAGCCAGCAGAAAAATATCGCCGGCGTGGGCATCGACGACATTTACCTGGGCAATGGCGCCTCCGAGCTGATCGTCATGTCGATGAACGCGCTGCTCAACACCGGCGACGAAGTGCTGGTGCCGGCGCCCGACTATCCGCTGTGGACCGCCGCCGTGAGCCTGTCCGGTGGCACCCCGGTGCACTATATCTGCGACGAGCAGCAGGACTGGTATCCGGATATCGCCGACATGCGCCGCAAGATCAACAAGAATACGCGCGCGATCGTGGTGATCAACCCGAACAACCCGACCGGCGCGCTGTATCCGGTGGCATTGCTGCAGCAGATCGTCGATCTGGCGCGCGAGTTCGACCTGATCATCTACGCCGATGAAATCTACGACAAGGTGCTGTACGACGGCGCCGAGCACGTGTCTATCGCCTCGCTGGCCGACGACATCCTGTTCGTCACCTTCAACGGCCTGTCCAAGAGCTACCGCGCCTGCGGCTACCGCTCCGGCTGGATGATCGTGTCGGGCGAAAAAAGCCATGCGAAAGATTATGTCGAGGGGCTCAATATGCTTGCCTCGATGCGTTTGTGCGCGAACGCACCGGGCCAGTTTGCGATCCAGACTGCGCTTGGCGGCTACCAGAGCATACAAGACCTGGTGGGGCCGGGCGGGCGCCTGTTGAAGCAACGCGATCTGGCCCACAAGCTGCTGACGGAAATTCCCGGCATCACCTGTGTCAAGCCAAAAGCGGCGCTGTACATGTTCCCGCGTCTCGATCCGAAGATCTACCCGATCGCGGACGACCAGCAGTTTGCCTACGAACTGCTGGCAGAAACCAAAGTGCTGATTGTCCAGGGTAGTGGCTTCAACTGGATTGCACCGGACCACTTCCGCGTCGTGTTCCTGCCGAACACGGACGACATGACGGAAGCCTTCGGCCGCATTGCGCGCTTCCTGGAAAGTTACCGCAAGCGTCAGGGCCTCGATTTCTGATCGAGCCCGGCCACCTCACCAGTTAATAAGAAACGATTTATATGAAACCCATCAAAGTAGGCTTGTTAGGAGTCGGTAACGTCGGCGCCGGTACGTTCAATGTGTTGCTCCGCAACCAGGAAGAAATCCGCCGCCGCGCCGGCCGCGGCATTGAAGTGGTGGCCGTGTCGGCCCGCAACACCGAGCGCGCCAAGCAGCGCACCGGCGGCCTGGTGGCCGTGGTGGCCGATCCCTTCGAGATCGTCAACAATCCCGAGATCGACATCGTTGTCGAGCTGATCGGCGGCTACGACGTGGCCAAGGAACTGGTGCTGCAGGCGATCGCCAATGGCAAGCACGTGGTCACCGCCAACAAGGCCCTGCTGGCCACCCACGGCAATGAAATCTTCGCCGCGGCCCAGGCCAAGGGCGTCATGGTCGCGTTTGAAGCGGCCGTGGCCGGCGGCATCCCCATCATCAAGGCGCTGCGCGAAGGCTTGACCGCCAACCGCATCGAATGGATCGCCGGCATCATCAACGGCACCACCAACTTCATCCTGTCCGAGATGCGCGACAAGGGCCTGGACTTCGCCAGCGTGCTCAAGCAGGCGCAGGAGCTCGGTTATGCCGAAGCCGACCCGACCTTCGACATCGAAGGCGTGGACGCCGCCCACAAGGCCACCATCATGTCGGCGATTGCCTTCGGCATTCCGGTGCAGTTCGACAAGGCCCACGTGGAAGGCATTTCCAAGCTCAACGCCATCGACATCCGTTATGCCGAGCAACTGGGTTACCGCATCAAGCTGCTGGGCATCGCCAAGCGCGCCAAGGTCAACGGCGTCGAAGGCATCGAGCTGCGCGTGCACCCGACCCTGATCCCGAGCAAGCGCCTGATCGCCAACGTCGAGGGCGCGATGAACGCCGTGCTGGTGCAGGGCGACGCCGTCGGCGCCACCCTGTACTACGGCAAGGGCGCCGGCGCCGAGCCGACCGCATCGGCCGTGATCGCCGACCTGGTCGACATCACCCGCCTGGCCACCGCCGATCCCGAGCACCGCGTGCCGCACCTGGCCTTCCAGCCGAACGCGATGACCGATATCGAGATCCTGCCGATGTCCGAGATCACCACCAGCTACTACCTGCGCATGAACGTGGCCGACCAGCCCGGCGTGCTGGCCGACCTGACCCGCATCCTGGCCGACGCCTCGATCTCGATCGACGCCATGCTGCAAAAGGAACCGGCCGAAGGCGAGACCCGTACCGACATCATCTTCCTGACCCACCAGACCCAGGAAAAGAACGTCGTCGGCGCGATCGCCAAGATGGAAGCGCTGTCCACCGTGGTGGGCAGCGTGACCAAGATTCGTCTGGAAAACCTGAGCTGATTCTTGGCGCTGAGTTGTGCTGAAACGATAAAAAAACCGGAGCTTGCCTCCGGTTTTTTTATTGGGCACGTCAATGATGTCGCTCCTACATGTGAAGCACGAGTTCAGTTCATACGATGCTGTCGCCCCGCAATTTTGCGGTGTATCTCGAAGTAGATCAACGTGGTACAGGCAGTAGCGGCCGTACATTCGTTGCATTAAAAACCTGAGGCGGAGTGCATGGTGAGGCTTAATTTTAGTACTTGTAAAGTGCGGGCATGCCGACTCTTGCAGTGCTTGAGCGGGTGCGTGGTATTGCTGTCTTTGCTGTCGATTGTCCTGAGTCTCGGGGCACCTGGAATTGGATGGGTGGTGGCGGTGGTCAGTCTTGCGTTGGCGAGCTTTTTATCCCGCCTGACTGGGAAAAAATATGTAGCGATGTCTCTGATGCTGAGCATTTTTCATTTGTTCAGCTTTGGCCCGCTGGCGGGAATGTTTTCGGCCAGCAATCCGGTCGCGCAAATTTCGGTCGGCTTCCTGATCGGCTTCGTTGCCCTTCCATTTACGCTCGCAGTACTGTCGCTGCTGGCGCCGGTTCCAAAAAATAGGAAAAAGTTGATAGATGTGTTGTAATCGAATGCATACAATGTCCAATGATGATCCCATCATGTCCGAGCACAATATTTCTCTTGCTGATCTTGAACACCTTGACCTCGTGGAGTTCGATCCAGCCGAATATATTACCAGTGACGAGGCCGCCGCTGCCTACCTTACCGAAGCATTGGATTGTAACGATGCCGCGATGTTTGCTGCGGCAGTGGGTGACGTCGCCCGTGCGCGCGGCATGAGCGAGATCGCGAAGTCGTCTGGGCTGGCACGGGAAGGGCTATACAAAGCGCTGCGTCCAAACAGCCAGCCTCGTATGGAAACGATCACCCGAGTCCTTGGCGCGCTGGGACTTCGCCTGGTAGCGGAAGTAATTCCGCCTTCGCAAAGAGCAAAGCAGATCACCGATGTGGTCGAAGATTCGTCAATGAAAAGTGCAAAGTCGGCCACCGCTTTAAAGCGGAAACTCAGGGCCTGATGCGCAAACCCGGCAATCAGCCCGTCCAAACGAAAAAACCGGGCAGCGTGAATCGCGCTGCCCGGAAAAGGGGTACTGCCTTCCGACTACTACAACCCGGCGCCTAGGCGCGCCGGTACTACCCTTGCTACCTTACCCTTGGAGTACCTTCAAACTTTGAAGCGCTAACACTTACTTCGAAGCGACGGTCAGTTCGCTTTTGACTTCTTTCACGCCAGGCACAGCCGAGGCGGTCTGGATGGCTTTGGTGCCGATGTCGGTGTTCGGGACGGAACCGGTCAGTACCACCACGCCTTCCGCGGTGGAGACGCCGATTTGTTTCTGATCGGACAGGGCGCTCTTGATCTGGGCCGTGATGGCGGCGTCGGTCGTGCTGGCGGCGGCCTTGGTGGCACCGGCCATGGCGGCGTCTTGCTGGCCGGCATCGGCGGCGTAGACGCTAGCGATCGAAGCAACGGACAAGGTGGCGGCAGCCAGCAGGCGGGCGATCAGTTTGGTATTTGTCATGATGTGCTTTCCTTTTTCAAGTTAAACGCTAAGTGCGTATCTCCTCTATTGCAAGCGCCGTGCCAGGTATGAAAAAGGCAATGTAATCAATGACTTAAAGATGTCGTTTTGCTCATGGGAAATCTTGAGCGGGAAAGCGGGGCGGATTGGGCCCGGATTTGTCGTGAGATGGCGACAACTCTCCGGGCCGTTTGCTTAAGTCACTGATTTTGAATGACTTATTCCTGTCGCTCAGCAGCGACAGGGGCGCCTTCGGCGCGGAACTGGGCCGCGTCGAGGTCGTATTTCTGCAGCAGGCGGTAGAACTCGGTACGGTTGCGCTCGGCCAGGCGGGCGGCGTCGGCCACGTTGCCATCGGTCAGTTTCAGCAGCTGGACCAGATAGTTGCGCTCGAAGCGCTGCTTGGCCTCGGTATAACTGAGCACTTCCAGCGACGGCACCCGCAGCGCCCGCTGCACCAAGGTCAGGGGCACCAGCGGCGCCGTGGCCAGCGCACACACATGCTCGACGACGTTGTACAACTGGCGCACATTGCCCGGCCAGGCGGCCGTGGTCAGCGCCTCGAGCGCGCCGGGCGCGAAGCCGTGCACGGTCTTGCCGTACTTGGCGGCCAGCGTGGTCAGGAAGGTGGTGGCCATGGGCGCGATGTCTTCGCGCCGCTGCGCCAGCGGCGGCAGCAGCAGGGTGATCACATTCAGGCGGTAATACAGATCTTCGCGGAACTGGCCGTCGAGCATGGCCGCGTCCAGGTCGCGGTGGGTGGCCGACAGGATGCGCACGTCCACCGGCCGGGCCTGGTCGGAACCGAGCTGGCGCACCACGCGCTCCTGCAGCACGCGCAGCAGCTTGACCTGCAGCAGCAGCGGCATGTCGCCGATCTCGTCGAGGAACAGGGTGCCGCCGTCGGCCGCCTGCAGCAAGCCTTCGCGGCTGGCCACGGCGCCGGTGAAGGCGCCCTTGACGTGGCCGAACAGTTCGGATTCGAGCAGCGCTTCCGGAATCGCGCCGCAGTTGACGGCGATGAAGGGGGCCTTGGCGCGGCGGCTGGCGCGGTGGATGGCGTTGGCCAGCAATTCCTTGCCGGTGCCGCTCTCGCCCCGGATCAGCACGCTGGCGTCGGACACGGCCACCAGGCGCGCCTCGGCCAGCAGCTCGGCCATGCACTGGCTGCGGCTGATCAGGGCGGAACGCCAGCTGTCGTCGCTACTGGCGGGGCCGGCCGTGGGCGCGCTCAGGCTCAGGGCCTGGGCGATGCGCTCGAGCAGGATTTTGGCGTCGAAGGGCTTGGTCAGATAGGCGTAGGCGCCCAGGGTGGTCGCCTCCACCGCGTCGGGGATGGTGCCGTGGGCCGTCAGCAGGATCACCGGCAGGGCCGGGTACTGGCTGCGGATCTGCTGGAACAGGGCCATGCCATCCTTGTCCGGCAGGCGGATGTCGCTGATGACCAGCTGCGGCAGCTCGATCGACAGCCGCGCCAGGGCGGCCTCGGCGCTGCCCACGGTGCTGACGCGGTAGCCATTGGCCGTCAGGCGCATGGACAGCAGGCGCAGCAGGTCGACATCATCGTCGACCAGCAGCAAATGGCCTTTGCTGGCGCTAGTGGCGGGCAGGGCGCTCATTTCACCCCCGCCTGGGCGCCGACCGCGGGACGGGCCGGCAGCGTGCGCTCGATATTCTTCAAGCCTTCGAGCATCTCGTTGAGCTGCTCGGTGCGGCGCTGGTTTTCCTTCAGCTGGGCCGCCAGCTTGTCGCCATGTTCGGCCAGCCGGCGGGTTTCCGCACAGTTGCTCGACAATAAGGTGGCCAGTGCCTTGAACGGGGCCGCGTCCGCCTCGGCGGCGGTGGCCACGCTGTCGAGCAGGGCCTGGGCGCGCGCCAGGTCGCCGCTGCCGCGCGTGAGCATCAGGGCCATGCCCATCTGGGTGGCCACCCGCGGGCTGCGCTGTTGCAGGCCCAGCCCGCTTAATTCCTTGATCAGTTCGCCCTGGCTCATGCGCCGCAAGCTCTGGTGGTAATTCAATAGCGGGCCGACCTCGTCGGGCGGCGGCGGTGGCGGCACCGGTGCCGGTGGCGGCGGCGCGAGCACCACCACAGGCGCGGGAACGGGGGGCGGCGGGCGCAGCGCGCAGGCCGCCAGGGTCAGGCACAGCAGCGCGGGCAGAAACAAGACGGCATTAGATTTCATAAGGTATTTCTATCCTGAAGTGGGCACCGCTGCTCGTCGGCAGCAGTTGCAGGGTGCCGCCATGGGCGGCGATGTATTCGTGCACGATGGACAGGCCGATGCCATTGCCGCGGCGTGCGCCGGCGGGCTGGCGTACGCCCTGGTAGAAGGGTTCGAAGATGTGGGCGCTGTCGCCGGGCGCGACGCCGGGGCCGTCGTCGATGCAGTCGATGCGCAGCCGGCCGCCGGTCTTGAGCAGCGTGAAGTGGATGGCGCCGCCCGGCGGGCTGAAGCGCACGGCGTTCGACAGCAGATTGCCCAGCGCCACGGCCAGCTTGTCCGGGTCGAGCGCGATGGCGCGGGCCTCGCCGGCCACGTCCACGCTCAGGCCGCCCGCCTGCCATTGCAGGCGCTGGCTGGCGATCACTTCGCGCAGCAGCGCCGCCGGGTCGGTGCTCTGGCGCTGCAAATGGTGGGCGTCGAAGGTGGCGGCGTTATAGCGCAGCAGGGCTTCGATCTGGGTTTGCAGCGAGGCGGTGTTCTGGCTCAGGATGCCGGCGATCTCGCGCTGGTCGGGCGAGAGCGTGCCGGCCACGCCGTCTTCCAGCAGGGCCACGCCCTCGCGCAGCGCCGCCAGCGGGGTCTTCAGTTCATGCGAGATATGCCGCAGGAAGCGTTCCTTGTCCGCCTCCAGGTCGGCCAGGCGCTGGCGCAGCCAGTTCAGCTGCTGGCCCACGCGCCGCAGGTCGCTCGGGCCGCGCACGTCGATCGCATGATCGAAGCGGTTCTCGCCGAGCCGGTCGATCGCCGTTTCGATCTGCGCCAGCGGCCGCGCCAGCCACAGGCCGAAGCCGCCGGCCAGCAGGGCGGCCAGGCCGATCGAGGCCAGCACCTGCCCGGTCAGCACGCCGCGGCGCTGTTCCAGCTCGGCCAGCAGCTCGCCATTGCGCCGGTCCACTTCGCGTTTGACTTCATCGGCGAGTTCCTCATTGATCGCCGGCAGCGGCGCCAGCGCCCGCGTCAGCGCCGCCTGGCGTACGTTGCGCCGCCCTGCTTGTTGTGCCTGTAGAATTGCCCAGGCCTCGTCGCTGTGGCGGCGCCAGTCGGCAAAATGCGCGGCCGGGGCGCGCGGCAGGCCGCTTGCCACCGCGTCCAGCGCCACGCCGGCATCGCGCCAGGCATCGGCATAGCGGCTGCGGAAGGCCGGGTCGTCCAGTACCTGGAACTGGCGCGCGCTGCGCGCCATGGCCACGCTGCGCTCGGCCAACAGTTGCACGTTCTGGGTCAGCGCGATGGCATGGCGGCCGCTGTCGCGGCTATGGGCGGCCAGGCGGTCCAGCGTCCACAGCGCATGCAGCGAGGCGGCGCTCAGCAGGCCCGCGATCAGCAGGAAAACGCCCAGCAGTAATTGGCGAAACGAAAGCTTCGAAAACATCATCATCGGGTAATGGCGTTGTGGGAGATATAGGGCTGGAGTCATAGACCATATCAACCAGATCATATTGTATTTTCGTCAGATCGTTTGTTCGCTTGGTATAGGGAAAAACGGGGCTGACGCGGGTGTTGTACAGAATGTTTCCGTAGAAAATTTTCTCTTGCAGCATTTGACCTTCTTCGGCTACGCTCACTTTTAACATTTGTGTTGGACAAATCACTCGCGGTTCGTTTCAGCAGTCGCTGCGTCCGCAGCCGGCCAGCGTTGGCGAATGGCACACTTCCGGTATCATCTCGCCCTTGGGGAAATCTATGTCGAATATTTTGCGCCGCCTGTCGATTCAGCAGAAGCTGATGCTGAGCATGGCGTTCTGCCTGTTGCTGTTTCTGGCGATCTCAGCCACCTTGAGCGTCAACATGA
Organism: Oxalobacteraceae bacterium; assembly: GCA_013284265.1. Lineage (GTDB taxonomy): Bacteria > Pseudomonadota > Gammaproteobacteria > Burkholderiales > Burkholderiaceae_D > Rugamonas. The sequence goes on from JABTBR010000005.1 coordinate 96,709, forward strand.
CCGGCAACAGCATCCGCCAGCGCGTCAACAGCACCGAACTGCCGGCCGTGGTCGGCGAGATCCGCAACGATATCCTGCGCCAGATCACCGAACCGCTGTCGGCCTCGCAGGCGGTGACCAACAACACCTTCCTGCTCGACTGGGAAGCCCAGGGCCTGGCCGACACCGGCGTCGATGCCTGGAAGGCCTACGCGAAGAAGGTCAAGGAAAAGGTCCGGGCCGCCACCGTGTTCTGGGTCTCCGGCGCGACCGGCAAGTATTTCGAGGATGGCGGCTTGAGCCGTACCCTGAGCAAGGATGCCGCGTCCGACCAGTGGTTCTACGGCTTCCTGGCCAGCGGCAAGCAATATGCGCTGGACCTGGACAAGGAACCGGGTGCGACCAAGTACATGTTGTTCATCAACACCCGCTTCGACGCCGGTCCGGGCAAGGAAGGCGTGGCCGGCCTGGGCCTGTCGGTCGACAAGCTGGCCGAGACCATCCGCAGCTACAAGATCGGCGAGTCCGGCTTCGTCTACCTGGTGCGCGCCAACGGCAGCGTGCTGGTGCACCGCGACGCCAAGCTGGCCGACGGCAAGCATTTCATCAAGGAACAGCCCGGCTTTGACGATGCCCTCAGCGGCAAGCTGCTGGGCGGGCAGAAATTCGTCAGCGAAACCTACGACGGTCCGGCCGGCAAGACCATCGTGGCTTCCTCGTTTGTGCCGGAACTCAATATGTATGTGATCGCCGAGGTGCCGGAGTCCGAGGTGCTGGGCCAGGTGACCCGCTCGGTCGCCATCTCGGCGCTGGTGGCCGGCCTGGTGGGCGGCGGCATCGGCATGTTCGTCATCTACCTGGTCAGCCGCGCGATCGCCGCGCCGGTGGCGCGCGCCGCGCGCATGCTGGGCCAGATCGCCGACGGTAACGGCGATCTGAGCCGCCGCATGAAGGTCGAGAGCAGCGATGAAATCGGCGCGCTGGCCGACGCCTTCAACCGCTTCGTCTCCTCGCTGAACACCACCATCCGCGATGTGCGCGACAGCACGGAAACCATCGCCACCGCGTCGGCCGAAATCGCCAACGGCAATCTGGACCTGTCGGCCCGCACCGAGAACCAGGCCTCCAGCCTGCAGGAAACCGCGTCGGCCATGGAAGAGCTGACCGCCACCGTGACCCAGAACGCGGACAGCGCCAAGCAGGCCAACGATCTGGTGCAGTCGGCATCCGGCTATGCCACCGAAGGCGGGCGCGTGGTTGGCCGCGTGGTCGAGACCATGGTGTCGATCAAGGACAGTTCGCGCAAGATCGTCGACATCATTGGCGTCATCGACGGCATCGCCTTCCAGACCAATATCCTGGCGCTCAATGCGGCGGTGGAAGCGGCGCGCGCCGGTGAGCAGGGGCGCGGCTTCGCGGTGGTCGCTTCCGAGGTGCGCAATCTGGCGCAGCGCTCGGCCGGTGCCGCCAAGGAAATCAAGGAACTGATCGGCGACTCGGTGACCAGGATCGATGCCGGCAGTGCGCTGGTCGATGAAGCCGGTGTCACGATGAGCAAGATCGTCTCTTCGGTCGAGCAGGTCACCAGCATCATGGGCGAGATCGTTTCGGCCAGCCACGAGCAAAGCGAAGGCATCGCCCAGGTCAATCTGGCGGTGACGGAAATCGACAGCACCACCCAGCAGAATGCCGCCCTGGTGGAAGAGGCGGCGGCGGCGGCGGCCTCGCTGCAGGAGCAGGCGGCCAATCTGGCGGCCGTGGTCAGTGTGTTCAAGCTCGATGAGTCGGATACGCGTGCGCGGCTGAACTGATCGAGTTGGCGAGGCGCCGGCGGCTCATGTAATCAAACCCACGGCAAAGAGCCGGGGTCTGACCCGCCGGGTCAGACCCCAGATTTACGCCGTGGGTGTTAAAAAAGGCAGGCTCGCTACTGGCGATGCCTGCCTTTTTTCATGCGGTGAGCTCAGGTAAATCAGGCCGGACCGACGTCCATGCCGTCATAAGTCTCGATCCCGTTCTCTTCCGCGAAGCGGTACAGCTCCTGATTGCGCGCATGCAGCGTATCGACCGTATGCTTTTCCTTCTTCTCCACATGCAGCCACCACAGCGCGGCATTTTCCGGATTTTCCGGCTTGGAGTCGTAGATGCCGACCACGGTGTAGCCCTTGGCCTTGAACAGGGGCGCGGCCGCGTCCAGCTTGTCGCGCGAAGCGTCGGCGAAGAAGTAGCCCCACAGCAGCGGGCCATTGCTGTCCCATGGTGCGTTGGCGGCCATGTCGGCAAACAGTTCGGTCATTTCTTCTTTGGTAATCATGATGGGCTTCCAGTCTGTGAAGCCGCTATTTTACCGCCTGGCGCCGCCCGCGCCGTCAGGCGCGCGCAAACGCCACCCGCACCCGCAGGCCGCGCCCGTCCGCGCCGTCGTCGAGCGTGATGGCGGCATGGTGCAGGGCGGCGATGTCGCGCACGATGGCCAGCCCCAGGCCGGCGCCGCCGGGATTGCGTTCCATCGTGGCGGCGGCGCGGTAGAAGGGCGAAAACACCCGCTCGCGTTCGGCCGCCGCGATGCCATGGCCGCTGTCCTCCACCTCCAGCAGCACCTGCCGCCATTGCCCGCGCTCCTGCCCACGCTCTTGTCCACGCTCTTGTCCATATTCCGGCTCGATCACGCGCAGCTTGACGCTGCCGCCCGGCGGCGTATAGCGCAGCGCGTTGTCGACCAGATTGGCCACCAGTTCATGCAGCAGCAGGGCCTGACCCCGCACCATGCCGTCCGGGCCGTCCTCCAGCTCCAGGTCGATCTGTTTCGCCACCGCCGCCATCGCCAGCTCCAGCCCCACCTGGCGCGCCACGTCGCGCAGCGCGAAAGTGCTGAGGGCCGCGCCATCGCCGCCGTGCTCGATACGGGCCAGCGTCAGCAGGCGATTGGCCAGATTCACGGTCGAGTCGGTGGTGGCGGCGATGCTGCGCACCACGTCGCGCAGCGCCGCCTTCAACTGCTCGGGATCGGCGTGCGGGCGTTCGCATTCGCGCAGCGCCAGTTCGGCCTGGGTCTTTAACACGGTGAGCGGGGTGCGCAGCTGATGCGAGGCGTCGGCGATGAAGCGGCGCTGGCTGGCGATCAGGCTTTGCAGGCGCGCCATGGCGCCGTTCATGGCCGCCACCAGCGGCCGCACTTCCTTGTGCACCAGCGCCGGGTCGACATCGGACAGGTCGGAGAGGCTGCGCGTTTCCACCGCCAGCTTCAGGCGCATCAGCGGCCGCAGCACCAGCCGCACCGCGAACCACACCAGCAGGCCTACCGCCAGCAGCAGGCCGGCCTGCCACAGCAAGGTGTCGAACAGGATCTGGTTGGACAGGCCGCGGCGCGCGTCCAGCGTTTCGCCGACCTGTATCAGGGCGATGCCGCGCATCGAATCGTCGTACACCGGCTGCAGCAGCGCGGCGATGCGCACCGGCGCGCCGTTGTAGACGGCGTGGTAGAAGCGCACCAGCGCCGGATAGGTTTGCGAGCGCGGCACATTGGCCGGCACCGGCGGCAGGTCGGCGTAGCCGGAGACGGTTTCGCCGGCGATGCCGGTGACCTTGTAGTAGATCCGCCCCAGCGTATCGGTCTCGAAACTGTCCAGCGCCACATAGGGGACGTCGGCCACCACTTTGCCGTTGACCACCGAGACTCTTTCGGCCAGCGCGCGGGTCGACGCCAGCAGCGAACGGTCGTAAGCCATGTCGGCGGCGTCGAGCGCATTGCGGTAGACCGACACCGCGTTGAGCGCCACCAGCAGCAGCAAGGGCACCAGCAGCCAGCGCAGCAACTGGGTGCGCAGGCTGCCCAGGGGGGCGCCGGTGCCGTAGCGCCGCCGCAGCCGGTCAATCAGCATCATGGGTTCGGCGCCAAGGCTTCAGCGGCAGGGGAGCGGTTCACAGTCCGGCTCCATTCAGGCGGCGGGGGGGCGAGGTTGCAGCAGATAGCCGATGCCGCGCAGCGTGGTGATGGCGGCGGCATCCGGCGCGTCGATGTCGAGCTTCTTGCGCACACGGTGGATGTACAGCTCGATCGCGTCGATGTTGGCGTCGTCGGCCAGCGCGAAGACTTCGTCGAACAGCTTTTCCTTGGAGACGGCGCGGCCCGAGCGCGTGATCAGCGCTTCGAGCACGGCATGTTCGCGCGGCGTCAATGCCAGCGCGGTGCCGGCGTAGGTGAACATGCGCGTGACGGTATCGAAGCTGAGCGCGCCGCAATGATGCACCAGCGCCTCGTTGCCGACGCTGCGGCGCAGCAGCGCCTTGACGCGCGCTTCCAGCTCGGCCAGTTCGAAGGGCTTGGCCAGGTAATCGTCGGCGCCCAGGTTCAGGCCCTGCACGCGGTCATCGAGGCCGCCGCGCGCGGTTAGGATCAGCACCGGGGTCTGGCCGCGCGGGGAAGGGCGTGCGCGCAGGCGCCGCAGCACGTCCAGGCCATCCATGCGCGGCAGCGTCAGGTCCAGGATCACCAGCGCGTAATCCTGGGTGTGCAGCAGGGCGTCGGCGTCGGCGCCGTTGTCGGCGCACTCCACCGTCAGATGGGCTTCGCGCAGTGCGCGGGCCAGCCAGTGCTGCAGCTCGGTGTGGTCTTCAACTAACAGTATGCGCATATATTCTTGCCATTACGATCAAATAAGTTCAGTGTAAGGCCAGAATCATCGTCGGGCGCACCGGAAAAGTAAAACGGCGGCGGCCGTTTGTGGTGGCCTGACGACAAGATTCCATATCATTTTGAAATGAAAGCTAATTGAAAGGAAGCGACTTCTATAGTGGACACCTGATTTTAAAATCAGGCGCAATGCCAACGTAACTAAATAACTATATCGTTTGGAGACCCACATGAAAAGAACCCCCCTGTCACTCGCAGTTTTCGCATCGCTGGCCATTGGCGGCGCTGCCCATGCACAATCGAATGTACAGGTCTACGGCCTGCTGGACATGGGCGTCGACTACGCCACCGACGCCAAAGCAGGCGGCGGCTCGCTGACCCGGGTCAGCTCCGGCGGCATGAATACCTCGCGCTGGGGTCTGCGCGGTACCGAAGACCTGGGCGGCGGCCTGAAAGCCGTGTTCCAGCTCGAAGGCGGCATCCTGATGGATAACGGCGCATCGGACGGCGTGCTGTTCAAGCGCCAGGCCAATGTGGGCCTGGAAGGCGGCTTCGGCAAGGTCGTGCTGGGACGCTCCTTCACCAGCGTGTACGACACCATCATCTCTTACGACCCGATGGGCTTTGCCCCCATGTATTCCTGGGCCACGTCCGGTCCCGCTACAGGTCCGAGCAAATACGGCTTCACCACCGCTTTCGATAATCTGATCAAGTACAGCGGCACTGCCGGTCCGGTCAAGTTCGGCGCCTCCTACGGCTTTGGCGAGCAGGCCACCGGCGCGCGCGACAGCGCCAAGTTCGGCACCACCCTGGCTTACAATATCGGCCCCGTCAACCTGATGGGGACTTACGAACGCGTGAACGGCAATACCGTTGCCGCCAGCGGCCGGCGTGACAAGAACACCGTCTGGCACCTGGGCGCGAACTTCGAAAACGGTCCGGTCAAGCTGTTCGGCGTGGTGCGCAACTTCAAGACGGAGCTGGCCAGCCTGGCTCCTGAAGTCGAAGCGAGTACCATCTGGGGCGGCATCAGCTACAAGATCAAGGAAGCCACGCTGACTGGCGCGATCTATCACATCAACGTCAAGAACACGGCCGCCGGCAAAGACGCCGATCCGACCCTGTACGTGGCGCGCTACCGCTATGCCCTGTCCAAGCGTACCGACCTGTATGTGTCGGCCGCCTACGCCAAGGCCAAGAACGGCCAGCTGACCGGTCTGTCGCGCGACGACGCCGGTTTCGGCGAGAAGCAGCGCGGTTTCATGACCGGTATGCAGCACCGCTTCTAAGCAGCTACCGCAGCGCGGCTGTGGCGTCGTTGTGGCACCTCGCCGTACTTTCGTACTGTCTTCGGTGCCACGCCTCGCCACAGCCGCGCTGCAACAGCTGCCAGTGAAAGAAATACGGCAAGGCCGTGGCGCCGGCAAGGCGCCTTTTTCGTTCGGCGCCACGCCGGGCCACGGCCTTCAGCAACACCATCAAAAAAGTAAGGCCGGCGGCACGATCTTTTTCTGCAAAGCCCGTGCACTGAAAGCGCTTTGAAAGCTTGGGCGCACTACACTACAAACATCAGATGAAAAAAGTTTTGCTCGCTGTGCTGGCTGTGGCGCTGATCCGCGGCGTTGCCGCGCAAGCGGCGGGAATGGAGTGCATCGTTCCCTCCAAGCCGGGCGGGGCGATGGACCTGACCTGCAAGCTGGCGCAGAAGGGCATGCAGGATGTGGCGGGCAAGGATGCTGAAGCGGCGGCCATGCGCATCAGCTACATGCCGGGCGGGATAGGCGCGGTGGCCTGGCACTCGCTGGTGTCGCAGCGGCGCGCCGAGCCCAATACGCTGGTGGCCTTTTCGGGCGGCTCGCTGCTCAATCTGGCGCAGGGCAAGTTCGGCAAGGCCAATGCGGGCGATGTGCGCTGGGTCGCGGCGCTGGGTGCGGACTACGGCATGATCGCGGTGCGCGCCGATTCGCCCTACAAGAATCTGGGCGATCTGATCGCCGCCCTGAAACGCCACCCGGACAAGGTGCTGGTCGGCGTCTCCGGCACCATCGGCAGCCAGGACTGGCTGAAGATCGCGCTGGTTGTCAAGGCGGCGGGGATGGACCCGAAGGTGCTGCGCTTCGTGGCGCTGGAAGGGGGCGGCGAAACCTTCACCGCGATGCACGCCAACTTCGTGCAGGTGGTGTCGGGCGATGCTTCCGAGGCGACGCTGTACACCTCGGGCCGCACCACCAGGGTATTGGCGGTGCTGTCTGAAAAACGCCTGCCCGGCGTACTGTCCGATGTGCCGACGGCGCGCGAACAGGGCATAGACGTGGTCTGGCCCGTGATCCGCGGCGTGTGGATGGGGCCGCAGGTGGCCGAAGCCGATTACCGCAAGTGGGTAGCGACTTTCGACCGCATCCTGGCCAACCCGCAGTTCGCGCAGCAGCGCGCGGCCTACGGCCTGTATCCCTTCAGTCTGACGGGAACGGCCCTGGCCACTTATGTAAAACAGGCCGTGGAAGATTACGGCCGGCGCGCCAGCGAATTGGGGCTGGTGCGCTGAAGTACCGCGGCAGATTCATATAAAAACCACACGGAGACTGACATGATGTTGAAAAAAACCCTCGCAGTAATGCTGGCCAGCGCATTCGCCTCGGCCGCCATGGCCCAGGTACCGGCGGGCTATCCGGCCGATTATCAGAAGATCGTCGACGGCGCCAAGAAAGAGGGCAAGCTGGTGGTCTACGGCGCCACCGACAGCAAGGCTACCCAGCCTTTGATCAAGGACTTCAGCGCCCTGTATCCCGGCATCACCGTCGAATACAACGACATGAATTCGACCGAGGTGTATAACCGCTTCATCTCCGAGATCGCCGCCGGCGGCAATACCGCCGACGTGATGTGGTCCTCCGCGATGGACCTGCAGATGCGCCTGGCCTCGGATGGCTACGCGCTCAAATACAAATCGGTCGAAGCGCCGAAGATTCCGGGCTGGGCCATGTGGGACGACCAGGCCTACGGCTCCACCTTCGAGCCGGCCGCCTTTGTCTACAACAAGCGCCTGGTCGATGCCAAGGAAGTACCGCAGAACCACGCCGACTTCGCCAAGATCATCCAGACCCCCAAGTTCAAGGACAAGGTCACCACCTACGATATCGAAAAATCGGGCGTCGGCTTCATGTTCATGACCCAGGACGCGCGTGAAAACACCAAGTTCCTGGAACTGGAAAACGCCTTCGGCGTGGCCAAGGTGCGGGTGCAGTCCTCCACCGGCACCATGATGGAGCGCATTTCCTCGGGCGAGAACCTGATCGGCTACAACATCCTCGGTTCCTACGCGCTGGTGCGCGCCAAGACCGATCCCTCGATCGGCGTGGTGCTGCCCAAGGATTACACCCTGATCCTGTCGCGCGTCCTGTTCATCAACAAGGCCGCCAAGAACGTCAACGCCGCCAAGCTGTGGCTAGACTACATGCTGTCGCACCGGGGCCAGACCATCATCGCCAACGAATCGAAGCTGTATGCGATCCGCGCCGACGTCACTGGCGAGACCACCTCGGCCGACCTGATCAAGCAGATCGGCAAGGACAACGTCAAGCCGGTGCCGGTGCATCCGATCATCCTGCAATTTTTGGGACCGGCCAAACGGATGGCCTTCCTGAAGCAGTGGAAAGAAACGGCCGGCAAGAAGTAAACGGCGCCGTAGCGGCGGCGAGCTGTAGCTGTCAGCGAGCCGATACGCCTGTCGGAACACGGTAAAGAGCCGTGGACAGCAGTCGACGTCGCGAGCCGGTACATCCGTTAGAACCGACGGCAAAGAGCCGGGGGCCTGTCCCGCAGGGACCGGCGGGGCGCAGCCCCTCCCCGGACCCCGAGTCAGACCCCAGATCTGTGCCTTGGGTTTTGGCGAGGGCAAGCTGCGCGCATACAAGCTGCCCGCCGACGCAACCATCACACGTAACAACGGACCCACACATGCAAACCATGACCATTTCCGGCTCCGGCCGGCGCAGCCTGAACTGGCCGCGCGGCGTGGTGGTGACGCTCACCGCGATCGCCATCTTCCTGCCGCTGTTCCTGATCTTCTACCAGAGCTTCCTGTCGGCGCCGTTCTTCATGCCGGTCAAGGAAGTCGGCCTGGACGCCTACCGCTTCATCTTCGACGACCCCGATTTCTCGGTCGCGTTCAAAAATGGCCTGATCCTGGCCACCGGCCTGGCCGTGATCGCCGTGCCGCTGGGCGGCATGCTGGCCTTCCTGATGATACGCACCGACCTGCCGGGCCGCGGCTGGATCGCGCCGATGCTGCTGGTGCCGATCTTCGTCTCGCCGATGGTGATGGGCTTCGGCTATGTGGTGGCGATGGGGCCGGTGGGCTTCTACTCCACCTGGGCCAAGGACATCCTCGGCTTCGTGCCCTGGAATATCTACTCCTTCACCAGCATCGTCATCATCGCCGGCCTGACCCACGTGCCGCACGTCTATCTGTACGCCTCCTCGGCACTGAAGAGCCTCGGCTCGGACGTGGAAGAGGCGGCCCGCGTGGCCGGCGCCTCGCCGCTGCAGGTGATGATGAACGTGTCGCTGCCGATGATCATGCCGGCGCTGGCCTATGCCGCCGTGCTGGTGTTCTTCCTCGGCTTTGAGGTGTTCGGCCTGGTGCTGGTGCTGGGCGACCCGGAAGGCCATATGGTGCTGGCCACCTATCTGTACAAGCTGACCAACAAGCTCGGTACCCCGTCCTACCACCTGATGGCCGCCGTCGCCGTCTGCCTGGTGATGGTGACCATGCCGCTGGTGATGCTGCAGCGCTGGCTGCTCAAGTCGGCCAACAAATACGTGTCGATCAAGGGCAAGGGCGCGCGCTCGAAGTCCATGCCGCTGGGGAACTGGAAATGGCTGGCCTTCGCCCTGATCTTCGGCTGGCTGCTGTTTACCATCATCATGCCCATTTCCGGCATCGTGCTGCGCTCCTTCGTGCAGTACTGGGGCGAGGGCGTCAAGCTGGCCGACGTGCTGACCCTGCAGCACTTCCGCGAAATCCTGGAGCAGCCTTCGCTGATGCGCGGCATCCTGAACACGGTGCTGATCGGCGTGATCGGCGGCGCGCTGGCGGTGGCCTGCTACAGCGCCATCGCGCTGGCCATGCACCGCAAGCCCGATGGCATCACCCGCCTGCTCGACTACAGCGTGCTGGTGCCGCGTGCGGTGCCAGGCCTGCTGGCCGGCCTGTCCTTCCTGTGGGTATTCCTGTTCGTGCCGAGCTGGCTCGATGGCATCCTCAAGGGCATGGACAACGGCGTGGCGCTGTGGCTCAGCGAACATGCGATTCCGCTGCTGCGCTCCGTGCGCTCGACCATCTTCGCCCTGTGGCTGGCGTATTCGGTGGTGTGGCTGGCCTACGGCATGCGCCTGATCTCCACCGCGCTGCTGCAAGTCGGTCCGGAGCTGGAGGAGGCGGCCCGCGCGGTCGGCGCCCGCCGCGGCCAGGTGACGCGCGACGTGACGCTGCCCTTGATCAAATACGGCATGCTCGGCGCGTGGCTGATGGTGTTCCTGATTTTCGAGCGTGAATATTCGACCGGGGTGTATCTGCTCTCGCCCGGCACCGAAGTCATCGGCGCGATGCTGGTGTCGCTGTGGGCGGGCGGTTCGACCGACCTGGTGGCGGCGCTGTCCTTTATTAACATTACACTGGTCGCCATCGGCCTGGGTATCGCGCTGCGCTTTGGCGTCAAGCTGCACAACTAAAACGACAACATGAAACGAGACATCATCATGAATGAACTGACCGTCAACGAACTGCACCTCGACTACGGCACCGGCGCCCACGCCAATCCGATTCTGAAGGGTGTGTCGATGCACCTGCAAAAAGGCGAAGTAGTGGCCCTGCTGGGCCCCTCGGGCAGCGGCAAGACCACCTTGCTGCGCGCGGTGGCCGGGCTGGAAAGCCCCAAGGCGGGCACCATCGACATCGGCGAGCGCCGCGTGTTCGACGGCAGCCGCGCCTTCGAGATGCCGGCCGAGCAGCGCAATCTGGGACTGGTGTTCCAGTCCTATGCGCTTTGGCCGCACAAGACGGTGTTCGACAACGTCGCCTACGGCCTGACCTTGCGCAAGATGGGCAAGAACGAAATCAAGGAACGCGTCAACGAAGTGCTCAAGCAGCTTGGCCTGGGCCACCTGGGCGAACGCTTCCCGCACCAGCTCTCCGGCGGCCAGCAGCAGCGCGTGGCGATCGCCCGCGCGCTGGTGTACAACCCGCCGGTGATCCTGCTGGACGAACCGCTGTCGAACCTGGACGCCAAGCTGCGCGAAGAGGCGCGCGCCTTCCTGCGCGAGCTGATCGTGCGCCTGGGCCTGTCGGCCTTGATGGTGACTCACGATCAGGCCGAGGCGATGGCGATCTCGGACCGCATCCTGCTGCTCAATAACGGCAAGATCGAACAGCAGGGCAATCCGCAAAGCATGTACGAAACGCCGGACACCCTGTTTACCGCCGAATTCATGGGCAGTAACAACCGCCTGCCGGCCAAGGTGGTGCGGCGCAACGGCAACGCGGTCGGGCTGGACCTGAACGGCACCGTCTTGAACGGCACCGCGCGCGGCGCCGGTGGCGGCACCGAGCCGGCCACCATCATCCGGGTGGAAGAAGTGCGCGTCAGCGCGACCCCGACCGAGAATGCGATCGAACTGCCGCTGCTGACCTGCATGTATCTGGGCGACCGCTGGGAATGCCTGTTCAAGGGCCTGGGCGAGACCAGCCTGCGGGCCTATTCCAAGTACAAGCTCGAAGCCGGCAACTACTGGCTGCAGCTCCCGGCCGACAAGCTCTGGGTGTTCTAAGCGGTGCCGGCGGCGCGCATCCGGCCAGCGACGCTGGCGCTGCTGCGCGCGCTGGTGCCGGCACTGGCCGCCGCGCTGCTGTGCGACTGGCTCAATACGCCGCTGCCGTGGATGACCGGCCCGCTGTTCATCACGGCGGCGCAGCGCCTGGCCGGCCGCGCGCTACGCGTACCGGTGCAGGCGCGCGAAGCGGGGCAGTGGGCCATCGGCTGCGCCCTTGGCCTGTATTTCACGGCGCCCGTGCTGCGGACGCTGCTGTCCTGGTCCGGCTATATCGCGTTCGCGGTGGCCTTCTCCATCCTGCTCGGCTGGCTGTGCGGCTATCTGCTGCACCGCCTGTCCCGCACTGACCGTACCACTTCCTTCTTTGCCATGGCCGTCGGCGGCGCTTCCGAAATGGCGGTGCAGGGCGAGCGCCATGGCGCCAATGTCGAGCGGGTCGCCGCCGCCCACAGCCTGCGCATCATGCTGGTGGTGGCGGTGATTCCGCTGGCGGTGCGCTGGTGGGGCACCGATGGCAGCCTTGACGCCATCGGCGCCGCCGCCTGGCTGCCCGGCGCGCCGGAGGTGCATGCGGCCGGCCTGCTGCTGCTGATCGCCCTGACCAGCGCCGGCGCGCTGCTGCTCAAGCGCTGGCAAATGCCGAATGCCTGGGTGATCGGTCCGCTGTTGGTGGCGCTGGCGCTGACCGGCGGCGGCATCCAGCTGAGCCGCCTGCCGGAATGGATGATCCATCTGGGCCAGTTGCTGATCGGGGTGGCGCTGGGCGCGCGCTTCACGCCGGGCTTTCTGCAGACGGCGCCGCGCTATCTGGGCAGCGTGGCCCTGTGCAGCCTGCTGGCGATGCTGCTGGCGGCCGGTTTCGGCCTGCTGCTGGCGCGCGTGGCGGGCATCGCGCCCGGCACGGCGGTACTGGCCACCTCGCCCGGCGGCATCGCCGAAATGGCGCTGACGGCCAAGGCGATGGGCCTGGGCGTGCCCATCGTCACCGCTTTCCACGTAGCGCGCATGGTGGTGCTGGTGCTGTCGATCGGGCCGGTATTCCGGCTGGCGCGGCGCTGGAGTGCCCGTAAATAAAATGAACACGGGCGCCGCCGAATATTGCGCCCCGCTTAAAAATCGGGCAGTCCATCGGCGTTGCGGTTAAAATATCGCCTTCGCCCGTTTCTTATCCAAGTTTCAACTTGTTGCAAACAGCCTGACCGCTCGCCGGCCCGGGGCCAAATTCGTCGTTTTTGGCGTATTTAGCAACTTTTGGTGTGGATATTGGTGAGAATCGGCGGGAATGCAACGGAAAAATAGTTGCTCTGCGTATAGTTTTTGGCCCAATTCTGGTGCTGTCGTTTATAATTTGAAAAGAACGTTGACTGGCAATCGCGGCATGGTGGGCGCGAGTTCGGACGGTTTTTTCAAGAGCTCGGGGATTCATTCATGCGCAGCAAGGGCGTACATTTTTCAATTGCCGGTCACTCGGCCTGGGCTCCCGGGCTGGTCACGCCGCAGGACTGGGCACATTGGGCGCAGGCGCCATTCACCATCGCGGGCAGGGAAGAGCCGGGCGTCAAGCAGATGCCGCCGATGCTGCGCCGGCGCGCCGGTTTCCTCGGCAAGATGGCCCTGGAAGTGGCGTATCACTGCCTGGACGGCCGCAGCGATGTGCCCACGGTGTTCTGTTCGCGCCATGGCGAGATGGACCGCGCGGTCGCGCTGCTGACCGATCTGGCGCAAGGCGATGCGCTCTCCCCAACGGCATTCGGCATGGCGGTGCATAACGCAACGGCCGGCCTGTTGACGATCGCGCGCGCCGACCGCGCCAATCACATCGCGCTGGCGGCCGGTACGGCCACCATCGAACATGCGGTGATCGACGCCTGCGGCCTGCTGGCCGACGGCGCGCCTATGGTATTGCTGGTCGCCTGCGACAGCCCGTTGCCGGAGGTATTCGCGTCCTTCGAGGATTGCCGGGAGCAGCCGTTTGCCTGGGCCTGGCTGATGGTGCCGGCCGGCGCGGACGCGGGCGTGGACGCGATCTCGCTGGAGTGGCAGGGCGCGGATGCGGAATCGCCGCACGCCGCGCCGCGCGCCGCGGCGCAGGATGGCGCGGCGCTGGCCGTGGACACCGCGGCGTCGGCCGCACCGGGCGGCCTGGAGATTTTGCGCTTCCAGTTAAGCGGCGCGGCCAGCATGGAACGCGTGGCCGAGCGCCGCCGCTGGCGCTGGAGCCGCGATGTTTGATGGTTTGATGGCCAGGCTTGCGCTGTACTGGCGCGTGGGCGCCACGGGATTTTGCTTTACCGCCTTCGGCGTGGGCGGTCTGCTGCTGCGCATCGTGGTATTTCCGCTGCTGAACCTGATGGTCTGGCGGCACAGGCGCCGCGTGGCGTGGGCGCGCGAGGTGATTCGCCTCGCCTTCCGCGCCTACGTGGATCTGATGCGGCTGGTGGGCGTGCTGCGCTATGAGGTACATGGACTGGAAAAGCTGGAGCGGGGCGGCATGCTGATACTGGCGAACCACCCGACGCTGATCGACACCGTGTTCCTGATGGCCTTTGTGAAAAACGCCGACTGCATCGTCAAGGGGGATTTATGGAACAACCCCTTTACGCGCGGTCCGGTGCGCGCCGCCGGCTATATCAACAATGGCGGCGGGGCCGATCTGGTGGATGACTGCATCGCCTCGCTGCGCAGCGGGAATAACCTGATCGTGTTCCCGGAGGGGACGCGCACCCCGGCCGATGGTGTCATCAGCATGAAGCGCGGTGCTGCCAACATCGCGGTGCGCGGCGCGCGCGACATGACGCCGGTGCTGATCCGCTGCGAGCCGGTCACGCTGGGCAAGGGCGAAAAATGGTGGCGGGTGCCGTCGCGCAGGGTGGACTTCGTGATCGAAGTTCAGGACGACCTGGCCGTGACCGGATTTACTGAAGATGGCGCCAGCGATGTGATGGCGGCGCGCAGATTGACCGAATTTTTACAGAACTACTTTACTGGGAAGTACCAAAGCCATGCTTGAACAAGAAGTGAAACAATTGATTATCGACGTACTGCAGCTGGAAGACATGACGCCAGCCGACATCGATACCGACGCGGCGCTGTTCGTCGACGGCCTGGGCCTCGATTCGATCGACGCGCTGGAACTGGGCGTGGCCCTGCAAAAGAAATACGGTATTTCACTGTCCGCCGACTCGGAGGACACCCGCCGCCACTTCGCTTCGGTGAAGGCACTGGCAGCGCTGATCGACAGCAATCGCACGAAATAAGGGAGCGGCACCATGATTCAACTGAACACCATGAGCAAAGACGAGATCCAGGCCTGGGTGATCGACCTGCTGGCCGAGATGTTCGAACTCGACAAGTCCGAACTGACGGCGACTTCGAACCTGTACGCCGATCTGGACATCGACAGCATCGACGCGGTCGACCTGGCCGTCAAGCTCAAGCAGCTGACCGGCAAGCGCCTGGCCCCGGAAGTGTTCAAGACCATCCGCACCATCAGCGATGTGGTCGATGCGCTGGCCGGCATGACGGAGCAGGCTGCGTAAGACGATGCTGCTGACTGGTCTGACGGTACTCATCACCCTGCTGTATCCGCTGGCGATCTGGTTCGGCCACGGACAGGTGGAGCCGCGCTATCTAGCGGGCCTGCTGCTGCTGGCCGCCGCGTCGCGCCTGCCGGCGCTGCGCCTGAGCGGCGCGGCGCGCTGGTCGGTGGGGGGCGCGCTGGTGCTGATGGCCTGCGCGGTCTGGAGCAATCTGCTGCTGCCGCTCAAGCTGTATCCGGTGCTGGTCAATGCCGCGCTGCTGGGCGGCTTCGGCTACAGCCTGCGCACGCCCATGTCGGCGGTCGAGCGCATGGCGCGCCTGCGCGGCGAAGACTTCCCACCCGCGGCGCAGCGCTATATGCGCGGCGTGACGCAGGTGTGGTGCGGCTTCTTCGTGTTCAATGGCGCGGTCGCCCTGGGCACCGCGCTGTGGGCCAGCGAAGCGGTATGGTCGCTGTATACCGGCGTGATTTCCTATGCCCTGATGGGCGCGCTGTTCGGCATCGAGTTCCTGGTGCGGATGCGTTTCAAACGGTTGCAACATGCCTGATCGCCTGTATCGACTGGCGGCCGCTCTGGCCGCGCGCGCGCCGCAGGCGCTGCTGGGCTGGCGCGCCGGCCAGGCCGTCGATCAGGCGCAATTCATGGCGCGCCTGCACGCCTGGCGCGCGCTGCTGCAGGCGCACAGCGGCACGCGCTTCGCGCTGTACCTGGACGACAGCATCGAATTCGGCGCCGCGCTACTGGGCGCCTGGCAGGCCGGTAAAACCATCTGGCTCAGCGCCGACACGCTGGACGCCAGCTGCGCCGCGCTGAGCGGCGCGGTCGACGGCTTCCTGGGCGAATTCCCGGCGGCGCAAAATCCGCTGAGCCCTCCGCCGGCCGCCGCTGACGGCTTGCCGGCGGCCGCCGTTGCCGCCATCGCGCCGGATTTCCCGGCCCTGGTGGTGTTCACCTCCGGCAGCACCGGCGCGGCGCAAGCCATCCCCAAGAAACTGTCGCAAATCGCCAGCGAGCTGGCCACGCTGGAGCAGCTGTTCGGCGCCGCCGCCGATGGCGCGGCCGTGCTGGCGACGGTGTCGCATCAGCATATTTATGGCCTGCTGTTCAAGGTACTGTGGCCGCTGTGCGCCGGCCGCGCCATCCACGCCGTCAGCCTGGTCTACCATGAACAGCTGGCGCCCGCCTTGGCCGCCGGCCCCTGCGTACTGGTGGCCAGCCCGGCCCATTTGAAACGCTTGCCCGAGCATCTGGACTGGCACGGCGCCGCGTCCAATCTGCGCGCCGTGTTTTCGTCCGGCGGTCCGCTGGCGCCGGAAACGGCATACGCCACCGGCCAGATGCTGGGCCAGGTGCCGATCGAAGTGTATGGCAGCTCGGAAACGGGCGGCATCGCCTGGCGCCAGCGCAAGGCGGGCAGCGGCGAAGCCTGGACGGTGTTCCCCAGCGTCGCCTGGCGTGTGACGCGGCAGGGTGCGCTGGAAGTGCGTTCGGCCCACCTGGCCGACGACGACTGGCTGGTGCTGGCCGACCGCGCCAGTGCGCACGGCGCGCAGCAGTTTCTGCTGCTGGGCCGCAGCGACCGCATCGCCAAGATCGAGGAAAAACGCATCTCGCTCGACGCCATCGAAGCGGGCTTGCGCGCCAGCGGCCTGGCCGCCGAGGCGCGCGTGCTGTTGTGCGAGCCGGTCGCGGGCGAACGCCAGAAACTGGCCGCCTTCGTCGTCCCCAGCGCCGCCGGCAAGGCGCTGCTCGATGGGCAGGGCAAGCAGGCCCTGAACGGCGCCCTGCGCGGCGCCTTGCATGGCGTGGTCGAGCCGGTGGCGCTGCCGCGCCGCTGGCGCTATCTGGACCAGTTGCCCGTCAATGCGCAGGGCAAGACCACCCAGGCCGCCTTGCTGGCCTTGTTGGGCGAGGCCGCCGTGGCGCCGCGCATGCCGCTGGTGAGCGTCCTTGAGCAGGCACCCCAGCGTGTGCTGCTGGAACTGAGCGCACCGGCCAATCTGTATTTTTTCGATGGCCACTTCGACGCCGCGCCGATTCTGCCCGGCGTGGTGCAGGTGGAGTGGGCCTTGCGCCTGGGCCGCAGTCACTTTGCGCTGCCGGCGCGCTTCCGCGCCATCAACGCGCTCAAGTTCCAGCACGTGATCCGTCCCGACATGCTGGTGCAGCTGGAACTGCAGCACGACAGCGTCAAGCAATGCCTGCAATTTCGCTACCTGTCGGCCTCCGGCGCGCATGCCAGCGGCCGTATCCTGTTCCATGCGGACGACGTCCATGTTTAAGCCTTGCATCGTCGTCCCCGTCTACAACCACGAACACGCCATCGCCGGCGTGGTGGAACGCCTGCTGGCGCACGGGGTGCACTGCATCCTGGTCGATGACGGCAGCACGGCCGGCTGCGCGCGCGTGCTCGACCGTCTGGCCGCCGCGCATCCGGCGCGGATCACGCTCGAGCGCCTGGGCGTCAACCAGGGCAAGGGCGCGGCCGTGCTGAGCGGTTTTCGCCGCGCCGCCGCGCTGGGCTACAGCCATGTGCTGCAGATCGACGCCGACGGCCAGCACAATACCGGCGACGTCCCCGCCTTCCTGGCGCGCGCCGCCGCCGAGCCGGACGCCATCATCGCCGGCCACCCGGTCTACGACGAGTCGGTGCCGAAGGCGCGCCTGTATGGCCGCTACGCCACCCACATCTGGGTCTGGATCAATACGCTGTCCTTCGATATCCGCGACTCCATGTGCGGCTTCCGCGTCTATCCGGTGGCGCCGGTGAACGCGCTGGCGGCGCGCCGCGGCATCGGCACGCGCATGAACTTCGACACCGACATCCTGGTGCGCCTGTTCTGGACCGGCCTGCGCGTGGTGAACCTTCCGACGCGCGTGTGCTATCCGGAAGACGGTGTCTCGCATTTCCGCGTCTGGCGCGACAATGTGCTGATCACCTGGATGCATACCAAACTGTTCTTCGGCATGCTGCCGCGCATACCGCTGCTGCTGGCCCGCAAATGGCGGCCCCGATGAGCGCACGTGGCCAAGGCCAGGGCCAGCATTGGGCCTCGATCAACGAGATCAGCTTCGTGGCGGGTATGCGCCTGATGTTCTGGATCGCCCGCTGGCTGGGGCGCTGGCCTTTCCGCGTGATCCTGTACCCGGTGTTGGGCTGGTACCTGCTGACCAAACCGCTGCCCCGGCGTGCCTCGGGCGAGTATCTGGCGCGCGTGCGGCGCCATACCGGGCAAACGCTGCCTGGCATCCTGCGCCACTTCGCCGCCTTCGGCGAAGGCATCCTGGACAAGATGCTGCTGTGGGGCGGCCTGTTCCGCCTCGACAGCGTGCGCTTCTTCGGCGCGGAGGTGGTGGAGGCCGCCGTGGCCAAGGGGCAGGGCGGCCTGCTGATCTGCTCCCACCTGGGCAATCTGGAACTGTGCCGCGTGATGTCGCGTCAACGCAGCGACATCCGCCTGACGGTGCTGGTGCACACCAAGCACGCGCAGGCCTTCAATCAAATGCTGGGCAAGCTCAATCCCGCCAGCCAGCTCAATCTGATGCAGGTGACCGAGATGTCGCCTGCCACCGCGATGATCCTGTCCGAGCGCATTGCGCGGGGCGAGTTTGTGGTCATCGCGGGCGACCGTATTCCCGTTTCGCACAATCCGCGCGTGGCGGTAGCGGACTTCATGGGGGCGCCAGCCGCGTTCCCCGTCGGTCCGTATGTCCTGGCCAGCATTCTGCAATGCCCGGTCTACCTGCTGTTCTCGATCCGTCAGGGCCGTCACTCAGAGGTGCATTTCGAGCCATTCCGCGATGGCGTACGCCTGCCGCGCAAGGAGCGCGCAGCCGCGCTCGACGCGCTGGCCGCCGATTACGCGCGCCGCCTCGAACACTTCTGCCTGCGCGCGCCGCTGCAATGGTTTAATTTTTACGATTTTTGGCATTTACCCCAATTGGATACCCCAGATGCACCCCGCTGACCTGAAAACCACCCTGCGCGCCGTGCGCTTCGACCAGAACCGCCTGACGATTGAAGACATCGTCGACATCGCCCAGGGCCGCGCCAGCGCGACGCTGTCGGACGACCCGGCCTTCCTCGCCTGCATCGCGCGCGGCGCCGACTTCCTCGACCGCCTGCTGCGCGAGGACGGCACCGTCTATGGCGTGACCACCGGCTATGGCGATTCCTGCACCGTGACCGTGCCGCCGGAACTGGTGGCCGAACTGCCGCACCACCTGTACACCTACCACGGCTGCGGCCTGGGCGAGAATTTCGACCCGGCCCAGACCCGCGCGATCCTGGCATCGCGCCTGGCCTCGCTGTCCAAGGGCTTCTCGGGCGTGAGCGTGGAACTGCTGCTGCAGATCACCCGCCTGCTCGACGCCGGCCTGCTGCCCATCATTCCATCCGAAGGTTCGGTCGGCGCCAGCGGCGACCTGACCCCGCTGTCCTACCTGGCGGCCGTGATGTGCGGCGAGCGCGAAGTGTGGCGCGATGGCGTGCAGGTGCCGGCCGCCCAGGCCCTGCGGGAAGCCGGCATCACGCCGCTGCGCCTGCGTCCCAAGGAAGGCCTGGCCATCATGAACGGCACCGCCGTGATGACCGCGCTCGCTTGCATGGCCTACGACCGCGCCGAATATCTGACCCAGCTGTGCACCCGCATCACCGCGATGGCCTCTTACACGCTGGACGGCAACGCCCACCACTTCGACGAAGTGCTGTTCTCGGTCAAGCCGCACCCCGGCATGCAGCAGATCGCCGCCTGGCTGCGCAGCGACCTGCCGACCGACCAATGGGAACGCAACGGCAAACGCCTGCAGGACCGCTACTCGATCCGCTGCGCGCCGCACGTGATTGGCGTGCTGGCCGATGCGATGCCCTTCTTCCGCTCCTCGATCGAGAATGAACTCAACAGCGCCAACGACAATCCGCTGATCGATCCGGACGGCGAACGGGTACTGCACGGCGGCCACTTCTACGGTGGCCACATCGCCTTCGCGATGGACGGCATGAAGAACGCCGTCGCCAACCTGTCCGACCTGCTGGACCGCCAGATGGCCCTGATGGTCGACAGCCGCTACAACCATGGCTTGCCGACCAATCTGTCCGGCGCCACCGGCCCGCGCGCGGCCATCAACCACGGCCTGAAGGCGCTGCAGATCAGCGTATCGGCCTGGACCGCCGAGGCGCTCAAGCTGACCATGCCGGCGTCGGTGTTCTCGCGCTCGACCGAATGCCACAACCAGGACAAGGTCAGCATGGGCACCATCGCCGCGCGCGACTGCCTGCGGGTGCTGGAACTGACCGAGCAGGTGGTGGCTGCCTTGCTGATCACCGTGCGCCAGGGCGTGTGGCTGCGCGAGCGCGCCAATCCGGAGGTGCCCCCGCATGCGGCGATCAACGCCATGATGGATGCGCTGTGCAAGGATATCGCGCCGGTGGTGGAAGACCGCCGCCTGGACCCGGACCTGCGCCTGCTGATCCAGCGCATCCGCGATCAAGCCTGGAAACTGTATGTCTAAAAAGGACAAGGCCAGCCGCTGGTTTGCCGAGGTCGAGATGCAGGTGCAGTTTTACGACCTCGACCCGATGGAGATCGTCTGGCATGGCAACTACGTCAAGTATCTCGAAGTGGTGCGCTGTGCGCTGCTCGACAAGATCGGCTACAACTATGTCGAGATGAAGAACTCCGGCTACGCCTGGCCGGTGATCGACATGAGCTTGCGCTACGTCGGTTCGGCCACTTTCGGCCAGGTCATCCGCCTGCGCGCCGATATCGTCGAGTGGGAAAACCGCCTCAAGATCGATTACCTGATCACCGACGCGGCCACCGGCAAACGCCTGAACCGCGCCAGCACCACCATGGTGGCGGTCGATATCGCCACCAGGGAGATGTGTTTCGTGTCGCCGCCTGTATTGTTTGAAAAACTGGGAATCGAACCTGAATGATAATTCGTATCAAGCACACCATGCTCAAGTCCATTCTGCTGTCCCTGCTGCTGCCGGGCGCCGCCAGCGTGCAGGCCGCCGCGCCTGTCGCCAGGATCCAGGCCATGCTGGCCAAACCGAAGGTCATGTGCGGCCGTTTCGACCAGAGCAAACAGCTGGCCGGCATGAAGAAACCCCTGGCCGCGAACGGGCGCTTCTGCGTGGTCGCGGGCAAGGGCGTGCTGTGGCGCACCTTGCAGCCTTTCCCCAGCACGCTGCGCCTGACGCGCGACGAGATCGTCCACTTCCAGGGCGAGCGCGTCGCCATGCGCCTCGACGCCAAGACCGAACCGACCGTGCGCATGATTAACAGCGTGCTGTTCTCGCTGCTGTCGGGCGATCTGGGGCAACTGGAATCCTTGTTTGAAGTCGATGGCGGGGTGGACGCCAACAGCTGGAACGTGGCCCTGAAGGCGCGCGAACCGGCGCTGGCCAAGGCCATCGGTGCAATCAAGCTCGATGGCGGCGCCTATGTGAAAAACATCACCATGAGCGAAGCGAGCGGCGACAAGACCAGCATCGTGTTCTCCGCCATCGTCAGCGGCGACGCCGCCATGACGGCGGAAGAGGCGGCGCTGTTTTGAAGCTGGCTAAGCTGCAAGGCAAGCGCCTTGCCTTGCTATGGGTGCTGATCGTCAGCGTGCTGCTGGGGCATAACGCCTATCTGTGGCTGGTCAAGCGCATCGTGCCCGATACCGACATCCTGGCGCTGCTGCCGGTGCAGGAACGCGATCCGGTGTTGCAGCAATCCTTCATCCACATGGTGGACGCGGCCCAGCAGCGGCTGGTGGTGCTGGTCGGCGCGGCCGACTGGAACGATGCGCGCAAGGCCGCCGACGCTTACAGCGCGGTGCTGGCCGCGCGCCCGGAATTGTTTGCAGCGACGCCGGTGGATGAGAAAACCCAGGCCGACTGGCTCTCGCTGTTCCAGCGGCACCGCCTGACCCTGCTCACCGCGCCGCAGGAGGCCAAGCTGCGCAGTGCGGCCGCGAGCGAATGGCTGCAAAGCGCGCTGGCCACCTTATACAGTCCTTTCGGCGGCCCCAAGCTGGGCGCCTGGCAGGACGATCCCTTTGGCCTGTTCTCCGGCTGGGTCCAGGAACGGGCCCAGGAAACCCCGGTGCGTCCGCGCGACGGCCATCTGTTTGTATCCAATGCCACGTCCCAGTATGTGCTGCTGCCGCTGACGCTGAAAGTGCCTGCGCTGTCGATGACGGCGCAGGAAACCGTGCTGCCGCTGCTGGCGCAAGCCGGCGCCGCCGCGCGCAAGGCTTATCCGCAGGCGGAGCTGATACAGGCCGGTGTGATCCTGCATGCGGCCAATGCCAGCGCCCAGGCCAGCGGCGAGGTGTCCACCATCGGCATCGGTTCGCTGCTGGGCATCATCCTGCTGATGTGGTTTGCCTTCCATTCCTTCAAGCCGATCGCGCTGATCCTGCTGTCGATCGGTATCGGCTGCCTTGGCTCGCTGTCGGTCTGCGCGCTGCTGTTCGACCGGATTCACTTGATGACGCTGGTGTTTGGCGCCAGCCTGATCGGCGTGGCCCAGGACTACGGCCTGTACTTCCTGTGCAATCGCCTGAGTGCCGACGAAGGGCTCGATTCGCCGACGCTGCTCAAGCGCCTGCTGCCCGGCCTGGCATTGACTCTGCTGGCCGCCGTGATCGGCTATATGGGACTGGCCTTGACCCCGTTCCCCGGCCTGCGCCAGATGGCCGTATTCTCCGCCCTGGGCCTGGTGTTCGCCTGGCTGACGGTGGTGTTCTGGTTCCCGCTGCTGATCGGCAGCCGCACCCTGCGCAGCGGCGCACTGCTGCGTCACTACGGCGCGCTGCTGCTGCGCTGGCCATTGCTGCGCATGAACCGCAACACCCTGATCGCTGGCCTGCTGTTCGCCGTCGCCGCGGTCGCCGGCATCAGCCGGCTGGGTGCGAACGACGATATCCGCCTGCTGCAAAACCCGCCGCGCCATCTGATCGACGACCAGATCAAGCTGAGCAAGCTGCTCGATGCGCCGACGCCGGTGCAGTTCTTCCTGGTGCGCGGTGCGTCGGCGGAAGTGGTATTGCAGCGCGAGGAAGCACTCAAGCGCCGCCTCGATCCCTTGATCGCCGAGCACCGCATCAGCGGCTATCAGGCCATGTCGAACTGGGTGCCGTCCGCGCGCACCCAGGACGAGCGGCTGGCGCTGATCAAGGAAAAGCTGCTGCAGGATGGCGGTCCGCTGGCCGGTCTGGCCGAACAGACCGGTGAGGACGCGCAATGGATAGACGCGACCCGCGCCGGCCTGCTGGCCGCCGGCACGCCGCTGACGATCCAGGACTTCCTCAAGACGCCGGCCAGCGAGCCATGGCGCCACCTGTGGCTGGACCGGATCGAAGGCGGCTACGCCAGCATCGTGGCCTTGCGCGGGCTCGACAGCAAGGCCGTACCGCGGCTGCAGCAGATGCCGGCCGGGCTGGAAGGCGTGCAGTGGGTCGACAAGGTCGCCGAGATTTCGTCCGTGCTGGGCCGCTACCGCCAATATATGGGCTGGGTGGTGCTGGGCGCGTATGCTGTGGTGTTCGGCCTGCTGTTCGCGCGCTACCGCGCCCGCACCTGGCGCGTGCTGGCGCCGACCGCATTGGCCAGTATCGCCACGCTGGCGCTGCTCGGCTTCGCCGGCCAGCATTTGCAGCTATTCCATGTACTGGCGCTGATGCTGCTGCTGGGTGTGGGTGTCGATTACGGCATCTTCATGCAGGAGCACCCTGAGCGGCGCAACAGCACCCCCTGGCTGGCGGTCGGCATGTCCGCCGCGAATACCATTTTATCCTTTGGCCTGCTAGGCCTGAGCAAGACCGCTGCGTTGCAGGCTTTCGGTCTGACCATGCTGCTCGGTACCGCGCTGGTCTGGCTGATCGTTCCCTGTTTCGCTTCCACCTCCGAGAGTCAGTAAATCATGTCCGAACCTTTGCAAACACAATCGGTAGAAATCCTCATCGTCGGCGCCGGCCCGGCAGGTTCCGTGGCGGCCGCGCTGCTGCGCCAGCAGGGCCGCCAGGTGCTGGTGATCGAACGCGAACAATTCCCGCGCTTTTCCATCGGCGAGAGCCTGCTCCCGCAAAGCATGGCTTACCTTGAGCAGGCCGGCATGCTGCGCGCGGTGGTGGAAGCGGGCTTCCAGTTCAAGAACGGCGCGGCCTTCATGCGCAACGGCGTCTACACCGATTTCGATTTCCGCGACAAGCATTCGGCCGGCTGGGGCACCACCTATCAGGTGCAGCGCGCCGACTTCGACCACGTGCTGGCCAAGGAAGCCGAGCGTTTCGGCGCCGAGGTGCGCTACCGCCATGAAGTGCTGGATGTGGCGCTGGAGCAGCCCGATGGCGGCTCGCTGGTCACCATCAAGGACCCGGACGGCCGGCAATATCAGGTAAAAGCCGGCTTTATCCTGGACGCGAGCGGCTTTGGCCGCATCCTGCCACGCCTGCTGAAACTGGAAACGCCTTCCAACTTCCCGGTGCGCGGCGCGATCTTCACCCACGTCGAGGACGGCATCAGCGGCAAGACCTTCGACCGTAACAAGATCCGCGTGACCGTGCACCCGAAGCACTGCAATGTATGGTTCTGGACCATTCCTTTTGCGGGCGGACGCTGCTCCCAGGGCGTGGTGGCGGAAACCGCCTTCCTCGACCAGTACAGCGGCACGCCGACCGAAAGACTGCAAGCCATCATCGCGGAAGAACCATCGCTGCACGCCTTGCTGGCCAACGCCACCTGGGATACCCCGGCGCGCCAGATCACCGGCTACTCCGCCAACGTGGAAAAACTGTGGGGCAAGGGTTACGCCTTGCTGGGCAATGCGGGCGAGTTCCTCGATCCGGTGTTTTCGTCCGGCGTGACCATCGCCTTCAAGTCCGCCAGCCTGGCCGCCGAGGCACTGCGCCGCCAGTTTGCCGGTGAAACGGTGGACTGGCAGGCCGACTTCGGCGCGCCGCTGCGCAAGGGCGTGGACACTTTCCGCGCCTTCGTGGAGTCGTGGTACGCGGGCGGCTTCCAGCAGATCATCTTCCATGAGCACCAGCAGCCGGAAGTAAAACGCATGATCGCGGCGATCCTGGCCGGGTACGCCTGGGATCTGAGCAATCCCTTCGTCAAGGAGACGTCGCGCCGTCTGGCCGCATTGGAGAGCCTGTGCACGCCGGTCTGAAGCGCCTGAGCCGGACGTTCGCGCCCTTGCTCATTACCGTACTGGCACTGGGCGGCTGCGCCAGCGCGCCACCACCGCAGGCTCGCCTTGGGCTGAAGCTGGCGCCGCAGGCGCTGGGCGCGGCCATCAGCGTGGAGCAGCATCTCAAAGTGGAACGCAATGGCCGCATCGATGAAATGGATGTGGCGCTGCAGGTCGAGCCGGAAGCGCTCGACATGGTGGGCCTGGCGTTTGGCCAGCGCGTACTGTCGCTGCATTACGACGGCAAGGAACTGACGTCGTGGCGCCATGTGATGCTGCCATCGCAGGTCAAGGCCGAGGATGTACTGGAAGACATGCAGCTGACCCTGTGGCCGGTCGAGGCGATCGCCGCCGCGCTGCCCGCGGGCTGGCGCATCGCCGAGCAGGGCCTGCACCGCACCCTGTACCTGGACGAGGCGCCTATCATGCGGATCGAGTATGGCGGCCAGCCGCGCTGGAGCGGCACGGTGACGCTGGAGAACCTGCGTTACCATTACCGGCTGACGATTCAGTTCGCGCCAGCGGACCAGTGAGGCAAACTTTGGAAGCCAGACACTATTACCTGAATGCCTGCGGCATCATCTGCGCCCTCGGCGAAGGCGCGCAGCAGGTGCGCGCGCGCCTGTTCGCCGGCGAATCCGGCCTGGCCGTGACGGCGCAATTTTCGCCCGGCCGCGAGCTGGCGCTGGGCGGCGTGCAGGCCGAGCTGCCGTCGCTGGCCCATCTGCCGCCGGCCCAGCGCAGCCGCAACAACGCGCTGGCGCTGGCCGCGCTGGCCCAGATCCGGCCGCAGGTGGACGCGGCGATCGCCCGCTTCGGCGCGGACCGGGTCGGCGTGGTGCTGGGCACCAGCACCTCGGGCATCGCCGAAACGGAAACGGCCATGCGCCACCGCAAGGTGCATGGCGAACTGCCGCGGCAATTCCATTACAGCCAGCAGGAGATGGGCTCGCCCGCATCCATGCTGGCCGAACAGCTGGGTATCCAGGGACCGGCCTATGTGCATTCGAGCGCCTGCTCATCGAGCGCCAAGGCCATGGCCAGCGCCGCGCGCCTGATCAAGATGGGCCTGTGCGATGCGGTGCTGACGGGCGGCGTCGATTCCCTGTGCGGCTTTACCGTGGCGGGATTCTCGGCACTGGAATCGGTCAGCGCGGTACCCTGCAATCCGATGAGCGCCCTGCGCAAGGGCATCAACATCGGCGAGGGCGCGGCCCTGTTTCTGATGTCGTCGGAGCCGGCTGCCGTGGCCCTGTGCGGCTGGGGCGAGTCCTCCGACGGCCACCATATGTCGGCGCCCGATCCGGCCGGCGAGGGCGCGCGCATCGCCATGGCGCAGGCGCTGGAAAGGGCCGGCGTGAGCGCCGCACAGATCGACTATATCAATATGCATGGCACGGCCACGGTGCAGAACGATGCGATGGAGTCGCGCGTGATCGCGACCATGTTCGGCCCGGAAGTGCCGGTCAGCTCGACCAAGCCCTTTACCGGCCATACGCTGGGCGCGGCCGCCGCGATCGAGGCGGCGCTGTGCTGGCTGGCCATGCAGGACGATAATCCGCAAGGCAGGCTGCCGCCGCATCTGTGGGACGGCGCCGCCGATCCGGCGCTGCCGGTGCTGAACCTGGCCGCGCCGGGCGCCGCGCTGGGCCGGCCGCTGCGCTGGGCGCTGAGCAGTTCCTTCGCCTTCGGCGGCTCGAACGCGGCGCTGGTGCTGGGGAGGACGGCATGATGTCAGTGGATATCCCCGCGGTCAGCGAGCTGCTGCCGCACAGCGGCCATATGGTGCTGCTCGACCGCGTGCTGAGCGTGGACGAGGAGACCTTGTGCGCCGAAGTGCTTATCCATGCCGGCAGCGTGCTGGCCGGCGCCGATGGCGTGGGCGCCTGGGTGGGTATTGAATACATGGCGCAGGCGATCGCCGCGCATGCCGGTTTTCACGCGCGCCAGCGCGGCCAGCCGGTCAAGGTGGGTTTTTTGCTGGGATCGCGCAAGTATGAGTCGACGGTCCCGCTGTTCGCCATGGGCAGCGTGTTGCAGGTGCATGTGCAGCGCGCGCTACAGGGCGACAATGGCCTGGGTGCCTTCGAGTGCCGCATCGATGCACAGCAGGATGGTCGGACGCTTACACTGGCTAGCGCCACGGTAACGGTTTTCCAGCCCGATAATGTTAATGAATTTCTCAAAGATGGAAGCGCAGTATGAATCAGAATAAATCCATGAGCGTGCTGGTAACAGGCTCCTCGCGCGGCATCGGCAAGGCCATCGCGCTGCGCCTGGCGCGCGACGGTTACGACGTGGTGCTGCATTGCCGCAGCCAGCGCGCCGAAGCCGACGCGGTGGCGCAGCAGATCGTTGACATGGGCCGCGCCGCGCGCGTGCTGCAGTTCGATATCGGCGACCGTGCCGCCACGGCGGCCGCGCTGGAGGCGGACATCGCCGAACATGGCTGCTACTACGGCGTGGTGTGCAATGCCGGCGTGGCGCGCGACAATGCCTTCCCCGCCATGTCCGGCGAGGACTGGGACATCGTCCTGCAGACCAACCTCGATGGTTTCTACAATGTGCTCAATCCGCTGGTGATGCCGCTGGTGCAGCGCCGCAAGCCGGGGCGCATCGTCACGCTCGCTTCCGTGTCCGGCCTGATCGGCAACCGCGGCCAGGTCAATTACAGCGCGGCCAAGGCCGGCATCATCGGCGCCACCAAGGCGCTGGCGCTGGAGCTGGCCAAGCGTGCCATCACCGTCAACTGCGTGGCGCCGGGCCTGATCGAAACCGACATGATCGGCGATGTGCCGATGGAAGAGGCGCTGAAGATGATCCCGGCGCGCCGGGTCGGCAAGCCGGAAGAGGTGGCCGCCGCCGTCAGCTTCCTGATCGGCGAAGAAGCGGGCTATATCACCCGCCAGGTCATCTCCGTCAACGGCGGCCTGGCATGAGCCGCCGCGTCGTCGTGACCGGCATGGCCGGCATCAGCCCGATCGGCAACGACTGGGCCAGCATCCGCAGCCGCCTGGGCGAGTACCGCAATGCGGTGGTGCAGATGAAGGAATGGGCCGACTACGAGGGCCTGAACACCAAGCTGGGCGCCCCGGCCGCGCCGTTCGAACTGACCGATCGCTATAACCGCAAGGCCACCCGCAGCATGGGCCGGGTCGCGCTGATGGCCACCCGCGCCAGCGAACTGGCCTTGCAGCACGCCGGCCTGCACGAGCATCCGCTGCTCAAAAGCGGCGACATGGGCGTGTCCTTCGGTTCCTCGGCCGGGACGCCGAGCGCCATCGGCGACTTCGGGCGCATGATGGAAGAGCGCACCACCAAGGGCATCAACGCCACCACCTATATCAAGATGATGGCGCATACGGCGCCGGTCAATATCGGCGTGTTCTTCGGCATCACCGGGCGCGTGATCACCACCTCCAGCGCCTGCACCTCGGGCAGCCAGGGCATCGGCTATGCCTATGAGGCCATCCGTGGCGGCAAGCAGCTGGCCATGGTGGCCGGCGGCGCCGAGGAGCTGTGCGCCACCGAAGCGGCGGTATTCGACACCCTGTTCGCCACCAGCACCCGCAACGATGCGCAGCACACCACGCCGCGTCCCTTCGATGCGGAGCGCGACGGCCTGGTGATCGGCGAGGGCGCCGGTTGCCTGATCCTGGAGGAATACGAGCATGCGCGCGAGCGCGGCGCCCAGATCCACGCCGAACTGGTAGGCTTCGGCACCAATAGCGACGGCTGCCATGTGACCCAGCCGAACGCCGAAACGATGAAGAAGGCCATGCTGCTGGCACTGGAAGACGCCGGCTTGCGGCCATCGGACATCGGCTACATCAACGCCCACGGCACCGGCACCGCCCAGGGCGACGTGGCCGAATCGCAGGCCACGCTGGCCGTGTTCGGCGGCGCCACCCCGATCAGCTCCCTGAAGAGCTATATGGGCCATACCCTGGGCGCCTGCGGCGCGCTGGAGGCCTGGATCAGCATCGAAATGATGCGCGAAGGCTGGTTTGCGCCTACCATTAACCTGGAACGGGTCGACCCGCTGTGCGCGCCGCTGGACTATATCGCCGGCGAGGGCAGGGCGATCGAATGCGAGTATGTGATGTCAAATAACTTCGCCTTTGGCGGTATCAACACCTCTTTGATTTTCAAACGCTTCCGGCAGGCGTAGAATCAGGTCTTAGCTTTCATGTACTATTAACAGAGGAATAAAAAGATGAAGAAACTGCTCTCCGTTGTCGCTCTCGCCGCCGCCACCCTGGCCATGTCCCTGCCCGCCCAGGCGGCCGACACGGTATTGATGATGCCGATTTCCGCCGCGATGGACGCCAACGACGCCCATTCCCGCCTGGGCGACTCGGTCAAGTTCTACTTTGGCGATGCCAAGACGCCCAAGGTACTGAGCAAGATCACCACCGACAAGACCAGCCAGCGCACCAACGGCTTCGGCAAATCGTCGGAAAAATCCTGCAACTGGGTGTTCCTGTCGGCCATGCTGGCCCTGCAGAAGCGCGCCACCGACCTGGGCGCGAACGCGGTGATCAACATCGTCAGCAACTACAACAACCAGGAAAAATCCAGCCAGACCGAGTTTGAATGCCACGACGGCGCCATCATGGCGGGCGTGGCGCTCAAGGGCGATTTCGTCAAACTGGCGGACAAGTAAGCGGGGACGGCGCCATGTCGATCCAATCAGAAATCTGGATGGCCCGGGTCGATGCATCCGGTGACGACGTGCTGGCTGCCTATCTGCCCTGGCTGAGTCCAGCCGAGGTGCTGCGCCACAGCCGCTTCATGCGGCCGGAGCGCCAGCGCCAGTTTCTGATCGGCCGGGTGCTGCTGCGCATGGCGCTGGCGCCGGTGCTCAATCTGGCCCCGGCGGCCATCAAGCTGGAAGAGCGCGCCGCGCGCGCGCCGCGCCTGCTGTCGGTGCCGGCCAAGGGCACCCCGCCCGGTTTCAGCATTTCGCATAGCGGCAACTGGGTCGCCTGCGCGGTCAGTGCGCAGACGGCCATCGGTCTCGATATCGAAGTGATGGACCCCAGCCGCGACCTGATGGCGCTGGCCTCGCAGGCCATGGACGGCGAAGTATGCGCCCAGCTGCAGGCGCTGGCGCAGCAGCAGCGCATCCCGGCCTTCTATCAGGCCTGGAGCGAGCAGGAAGCCCGCTTCAAGCTGGGCCAGTGCGATAGCCCGAGCTGCGTGTCGGTGGCGCATGCGGAGTTGTCGATCGTGGTGTGCAGCGCGCAGCCGCTGACGGGGGCGCCGCAGGTCAAGATGGTGAGCCTGGGCTGATCAAAACGTAGCGGGCCGGCGGCGGCCGCTTAAAACCCACGGCAAAGAGCTGGGGTCTGACCCGCCGGGTCAGACCCCGGATATGCGCCCTGGGTTTTTTATGAAGCCGCCGGCGCCTTGACCTTCTTGTGCGAAAGCGCGCCGGCGCCTTGGCGCTTTACTGCCAGAGCCAGTTCCACAAACCCGGCAAGGCCGGCTTGGCCTGTGCATCGCGCAC
This sequence comes from Oxalobacteraceae bacterium, assembly GCA_013284265.1. Lineage (GTDB taxonomy): Bacteria > Pseudomonadota > Gammaproteobacteria > Burkholderiales > Burkholderiaceae_D > Rugamonas. Next base: position 127,396 of record JABTBR010000005.1, read on the forward strand.
GGTGGCCGCCATGGCGGCGCGCTCCAGTTCGGCGCGCTCGTCGTAGAACGGTTTGGCCGCCACGGGCATCTCCAGCTCGCGCGCCACATCCAGCAAAATCTCCAGATATTCCTCGATATGGCGCGACGTGTAGGTGTTCACGTCATGGAAGGTCACGACCACCGGCGTGCTGCCGTCCACCGCCGGCATGCTGCCCGCGGCCCAGCGCTTGCGCGTTTCGGCCAGGTGCTTGAGCATGTTGGCGCGCTTGTGCCAGCTGAAGTTGATGCCGTAGACCTTGCCGTCGTTGGCATTCAGGTCGGTCAGCAGCATCTGCATGCCGTGCTTGTGGTACAGCTCCAGCGTCTCGGCATCGTAGGCCCAGAACGGCGGGCGCACCAGGGTCGGCGCCACGCCGGTCGTGCTGGTCAGGTCGGCCACGCCGCGTTCGAGCGAGGCGTCCAGCGTCTTCGTGCTCATGAAACGGTGATTCGCATGGAACATGGTGGCGCTGTGGAAGGCGACCAGGTGGCCGTCTTCGTGTTCGCGCTTGATCAACTGGCGGCCCACGTCGGTGTTGCCGCCGTTCCAGGCGCGGGTCTGGGTGAAGAAGATGGCCTTGATGCCATCCTGCCAGCGGTTGTGCGCCAGCTTTTCCAGGATGTTGACGGTCGGGTTGCCGCTGCCGGCGGCGCTGGGGCCATCGTCAAAGCTGAGCAGAAACCGGATCGGCGCGGGCGTGCCCGTGCCCGGAAAGGCAGCGGGGACGACCATGCCCGCGCCGCTGTCCATGCCTTTATCCGGACTTGCGCCGGCATCGGCGCTCCAGGCAGGCGTGCCATGCAGCGGCAGCAGCAGCGCCAGGAGCATGGCGAGTGTCTGCGCGCGGCGCGGCGCGAGGGGGAATAATCGTGGCTTCGGCACAGGTAGACGATGCAGGACAAAATAAGGCGCATATTTTACCATCCGTGATAGGGTAAGGCCGCCGCCGGGATTGTGGATCGCGCCATAGTCATGTATGTTGAGTTTCTCTTATCGACGAGGCCTATCCGCTCATGAGCCAAGCCAACCAGTTTTCCCTGCTGTCGCAGCGCCGCTTCGCCCCTTTCTTCTGGACCCAGTTCCTGGGCGCCTTCAACGACAATCTGTTCAAGACCGCGCTGATGGTCATCCTGGCCTTCGACGCGCTGAGCTGGACCACGCTGTCGGCCTCGCTGGTGACCAATCTGATTCCCGGCCTGTTCATCCTGCCCTACGTGGTGTTCTCCGCCACCGCCGGCCAGTTTGCCGATAAATTCGAGAAGGCCGGGCTGGCGCGCTTCGTCAAATGGCTGGAGCTGGCCATCATGGGCGTGGCCGCCATCGGCTGGATGAGCCACACGCTCTGGCTGCTGATCGCCGCCGTGGTGGGCATGGGCGTCCATTCGACGCTGTTCGGCCCCGTCAAATACGCCTACCTGCCGCAGCAACTGAAGCCGGAAGAACTCATCGGCGGCAATGGCGTGATCGAGATGGGCACCTTCGTCGGCATCCTGCTGGGCGAGATCCTGGGCGCGGTGCTGGTGGTGCACAAGCCTTACGGCGTGGAGCTGGTGGCGATCGGCACCATCGTGTCGGCAGTCCTGGGCCTGGTGGCGGCCTACCGGATTCCCACCACGCCGGCCCCGGAACCCGGGCTGAAGATCAACTGGAACCCGCTGTCCGAATCGATCCGCAATATCGGCTTCTCCAGCAAGAACCGGGTGGTGTTCCTGTCCATACTGGGCAATTCCTGGTTCTGGTTCTACGGCGCGCTGATCCTGGCCCAGTTCCCGCTCTATGCCAAGGACTATCTGCATGGCGACCATAGCGTGTTCGTCATGCTGCTTACGGTGTTCTCGCTGGGCGTGGGCAGCGGCTCGCTGCTGTGCGAGCGCCTGTCCGGGCGCAAGGTGGAGATCGGGCTGGTGCCGTTCGGCTCGATCGGCCTGTCGCTGTTCGGCATCGACCTGTATTTCGCCAGCCTGGCCCACAGCGGCAGCGGCAGCATGGACGCGCTGGCCCTGCTGGCCCAGCATGGCACCATCCGCATCCTGTTCGACGTGCTGATGATCGGCATGTTCGGCGGCTTCTTCATCGTGCCGCTGTTCGCGCTGATCCAGACCCGCTGCGATCCGAAACACATCTCGCGCACCATCGCGGGCATGAATATCCTCAACGCGCTGTTCATGGTGGCCGCCGCCGGCCTGGCGATCGTGCTGCTGGGGCAGGGCTTCTCGATTCCCCAGCTGTTCCTGATCACGGCGATCCTGAACGCGGTGGTGGCGGTCTACATCTTCTCGCTGGTGCCGGAATTCCTGATGCGCTTCCTGGCCTGGATGCTGATCCATACCGTGCACCGCGTCAAATGCATCGACGCCGAGCGGATTCCCGACCAAGGCGCCGCGGTGCTGGTGTGTAACCACGTCAGTTATGTCGACGCGATCGTCATCGGCGCGGCCAGCCCGCGTCCGATCCGCTTCGTGATGGATCACCGTATCTTCAAGCTGCCGCTGCTGGGCTGGATCTTCCGCACCGCGCGCGCGATTCCGATCGCGCCGGCCAAGGAAGATCCGTGGCTGATGGAGAAGGCTTATGTGGACATCGCCCAGGCCCTGGCCGAGGGCGACCTGGTATGCATTTTCCCGGAAGGGAAGCTGACCTCCACTGGCGAGATCAATGAGTTCCGCGGCGGGATCGCCAAGATCGTCGCGCGCACGCCGGTGCCGGTGATACCGATGGCGCTGCGCGGCCTGTGGGGTCATCTGCTCAGCCGCGGCGCGGAAAATGTGTTCGAGCGCACCTTCCGCACCGGCTGGCGCTCGCGCCTGGCGCTGGCGGTGGGGCATCCGGTGGCGCCGCATGAAGTGACGCCGGAAGGCCTGCAGCAGCAGGTGCAGGAATTGCGCGGCGCCTGGAAGTAGGGCGCATTGGCCGAGGCTAGCGCGCCGCCTGCACCTTGTCGCGGTTCTGGCGCGCGTTGGCCAGCCTGACCAGCTGCGGCAATTCCACCGGCTTGACCAGATGGTGGTCGAAGCCGGCCGCCTTGGTGCGCCGGCGCGCCTCCTCCTGGCCCCATCCGGTCAGGGCCACCATCAGCACCTGGCCCGCGCCGGGCAGCTGGCGGATACGCCGCGCCGCCTCGTAGCCATCCATTCCTGGCATGCCCAGATCCATCACCACCAGGTCCGGCGCTGCGCGCTCGACGCTGGCCACCGCGCCGGCGCCGTCGTAGGCGGTGCCGGCGTCGAAGCCATCCATCTGCAGCAGCGCCGCCAGCGAATCGGCGGCGTCGCGGTTGTCGTCCACCACCAGCACCTTGATCTTGCGGCCATCCGCACCGTCCTGTGCCAGCGGCGCGAATTCGACGGCGCTGGCCTGGCACAGCACCGGCAGGTCGATGCGGAACTCGCTGCCCTTGCCGATGCCATCGCTGCGCGCCTCGACGGTGCCGCCGTGCATTTCGGCGAACTGGCGCGCCAGGCTCAGGCCGATGCCCAGGCCGCTGGAGAACTGGCCGCTGACGGTTTGACTCTGTTCGAACATGCGGAAGATGCGCGTGATCGAATCGCTATCGAGGCCGATGCCCGAGTCGCGGATACGCACTTCCAGATGGCCGTCGTGGCATTGGGCGCTGACCCAGACCTTGCCGCCCTGGGGCGTGAATTTGACCGCGTTCGACAGGATGTTGGCGAAGATCTGCACCAGCCGCGCATAGTCGGCGTGCAGGGTGATCTCGTGCTCCGGCAGGTCGTAGCCGATCTCGATGCGCTTGGCCACGGCGGCCTGCTGGCACAGCTCATCCACATGACCCATGATGGCGGCCAGCGTGAGCTGCTGGCGCTGCAGTGTGATCTTGCCGCTGGTGATGCGCGCCACGTCGAGCAGGTCGTCCACCAGTCGCGTGAGCAGCCTGACCTGGCGCTCGACGATGTCCTTGATGCGCGTCATCGGCGCCGCGTCGGGGTAGAGCTGCTGCAGCAGCGTGACGGCGGTGCGGATGGGCGCGAGCGGATTGCGCAGCTCGTGGCCCAGGCTGGCCAGGAATTCATCCTTGCGGCGCGCCGCTTCGCGCACCTGATACTGCTTGTTGCGCCCGCGCAGCGCCGACTGCACCGCGCTGATCAGGGTCAGCGTGCGCACCGGCCGTTCCAGCAGGCTCAGATTGCCCAGGCCGGCGATGGCGCCGCGCACGGCCGGCGAGTCGGCGCCGCGGTGGGTCAGCAGCACGATGGGCAGGTCGGACCAGTCGGGCTGGCGTTCGACATGCTCGAGCAGCAGCGGATAGCCGCCGGCCACCAGCGCTTCCTCGACCGTCAGCACGGCGCCGGCGCCGCGCGCCAGTTCCTGCGCCAGTTCGTCCAGCGTGCGGCAGACCTGGCTGGCCAGGCCGGCCGTGGCCAGCACCTTGGCCGCCAGCGGGGCGTCCTGGCCGGTGGGTGCGAGGATCAGGATGCGCTGTTCCATGGCAGTCAATCGAGGACGACGTTCGACGCGTTGACTTCATAGGTCGGCACCCCGGTCAGGATGCCGTGGAAGCCCTTGAGCACCGGGCCGACCTGGATGCCGGTGGCGCCGATCTTGAAGCGGCGGATGGTGCGCTCGTGCGCGCCGCCGCGTTTCTTGAATACCGAGATGGCCTGGCGCACTTCGCCATTGGCTTCGAAATAGCGCAGCATGACGACGTTGTCGGCGATGTAGCTGGCGTCGATGGTGGTGCTCATGCCGGCGCCGATCATGCCCTGCTGGACCGCCACCAGGATGGTGACTACGCCGCGCTGGCCCAGGTAGGTGAGCAGCTCATGCAGATAGGTGGCCAGGAAGCGCTCGTCCGGCACCGCGTTCAGGTAGCCGTTCAGGCTGTCGATGACGACCACTTTCGCGCCGCGGTCGACGGCGTCGACCACCGCCTGCGAAAACTGGCCGGGGGCCAGTTCGGCCGGGTCGATCTGCTGTACCGTGAGCAAGCCCTGGTCGATGGCGCCGTTCAGGTCCATGCCCAGGCCGGCGCAGCGGTTGAGCATATTGTTGCGCGCCTCTTCGAACAGGAACATCGCGCAGTGCTCGCCGCGCCGCGTGGCGGCATGGGTGAATTGCGCCGCCAGCGTGGACTTGCCGGTGCCTGAGGGGCCGGCGATCAGGGTGCTCATGCCTTCTTCCAGGCCGCCGCCGATCAGCTGATCGAGTTCGGCCAGGCCGCTCGAGAGCTGGCGCCGCGGGCTGGTGACGCGGCTGTGCGCCGCCACCAGGCGCGGATAGACTTGCAGGCCGCCGCTGACGATACGGTAGTCGTGCGAGCCGCCGCTGAAGGCGATGCCGCGGTACTTGACCACGCGCAGGCGGCGCCGTTCGCTGCCATAGGCCTGGAACAGCAGCTCGAGGGTGATCACGCCATGGGCGACGCTGCGCACCTGCAGGTCGGTATTGAGGGCGGTGCGGTCGTCCAGGAACAGGGTGGTGCAGTTGCGGCTGCTCAGGTACTGCTTGAGCGCCAGCACCTGGCGCCGGTAGCGCAGCGGGCTTTCGGCCAGCAGCTGCAGCTCGGACAGGGAGTCGAGCACCACGCGCCTGGGCTGGTAGCGTTCGATCGCGGCGACGATGCGCTGGGTGGTGTTGCCCAGTTCGATCTCGGACGGATGGAAGATGGTGTACTGCTGATCGGGGCTGAGCATGTCCTCGCTGGGGATCAGCTCTTCGATATGCATGCCCTCCATCGACCAGCCGTGCGAGTGCGCCACCGAGCGCAGTTCGACCATGGTTTCGGCCAGCGTAATGTAGAGCACCGCCTCGCCGTGGCGCACGCCCTCGTTGAGGAACTGCAGCGCCAGCGTGGTCTTGCCGGTGCCCGGCTCGCCCTCGATCAGGTAGAGCCGGTCGCGCGTCAGGCCGCCGCACAGGATGCTGTCGAGGCCGGGGATGCCGGAAGAGAGAAATTGCGTCGATTGTTCGTTTTGGGCATGCATGGTGCGATCCGATTCAGGGAGTGAGGCAGCACCGGCGCCGGGGCGGCGGCCTGCGGAACATGCAAAAATATTAGCTGAATGCGGAAACCTGCGATGTTCGGTAGGGAACACATATTGAACAAAAGCCGGCCGGCAGCAGGCTTGCAAGCCAGTCCGGCCAGTCCGCCCGGGCTCAGGCGGCGTGATTCGCCAGCGCCGCCTGGTTCTTGCCCAGCTGCTTGGCCTGATACATGGCCTGGTCGGCGCGGCTGAGCAGGCGTTCGATATCGGCCGGGTCGTCCGGATGGTGCAGGGCGATGCCGATCGAGGCGGTCAAGGTGACGGTGGTGGTCTTGAGGGTATAGGGCTGCTGCAGCGGCAGCAGCAGCTTGCTGGCGGTGTCGTGCGCGCTGGCCTCGTCCTGCATCATTTCCAGGATGACGACGAATTCGTCGCCGGCCAGCCGGCCCACGGTGTCGGTGCGGCGCACCGCGTCGACGATGCGGCGCGCGAACTGGCGCAGCAGCTCGTCGCCTTCTTCGTGGCCGTGCCGGTCGTTGACCTGCTTGAAACCGTCCAGGTCGAGGAAAAACACCGCGCAGTGGCGGCGCAGGCGGCTGGCGCGCAGCATGGCCGACCCCAGCGTCTGCATCAGCGCGCGCCGGTTGGGCAGGCCGGTCAGGGTGTCCTTCAGCGCCATCGCTTCGAGCGAGGCAAACAGGCGGCGCCGTTCGCTGATGTCGTGCAGGAAGGCGAAAAACACATAGCCGCTCAGGCGCGGCACATGGGCCATCGATACCTCGACCGGAAATTCCACGCCGTCGCGGCTGGCGATGGTCATTTCGATGCGGCGGTTCAGGATCGCCGCATCGCCATGCTCGGCCAGCTGGCGCATGCCATCCTCGTAGGCGCGGCGCAGCAGCGGCGGCAGGATCATGGATGCCAGCGGCTGGCCCACCACCTCGCTGCGGCGCCAGCCCAGCAGATGCTCGGCGTGCATATTCCAGTCGGTCACCACGCCGCTCGAGTCGAGCGCGATGAAGGCGTCGTGGGCATTGTCGAGAATGGCGCGCAGCTCGCCGGCGCGTTCGCGCAGCTGCTGCTGGGCGTACTGGTCCTGGGCCAGCGCCTGCTCCAGCAGCAGCGCCTTCTGGGCCAGGTCGCGGGTGCGCTGGGCCACCGCCGATTCCAGCGATTCGTTCAGCGTCAGCAGGGCCAGGCGCTGCTGTTCTTCGCGCTGCACCATGCCGGCCAGCGCGCACGAGAGCACCTGGATTTCGTGAAAATTGTCGAGCAGGGGAATCGGCGGCGCCTCGGCGCTGCCCGGGGCCAGCGCGGCCCGCCCCTCGATGGCTTTGCTGAGCAGCTTGAGGGGGTGGGCCAGGCGGCGCGCCAGCAGCGCACCGGCGATCGCCAGGCCCAGACCGAGGGCGGTGCCCAGCAACAGGATCTGGCGGTGCGCCGCCGAATCGATGGCCAGGTGGTTGACCAGCACCAGCAGGGCCAGCACCGTCAGCAGGACGGTGCAGCAGGCGGCTGCGGTGACCAGGGCGCTGAGCCTGGGACGTGCCTTACTGGTGGGTAGCGGCATTTTGGGCAAGGGGGAGGGGCACCCGGCGGGTACCCATTGTCTGCGGTCGATTGTAGCATCGGCTTCCCGCGCGGTGCCCCGGACTGGCGCAAACAGCGTCAGTTTATTGCTACAAAGGAATGAGGTATTTGCAATACTGAATATGAAAACCAGGGTTTTTGACCATTGGACTTGCCTTGAAAATTTAGAATGATCGTTCATTCTTTTCTTGACTTAATTAGAATGATCGTTCATTCTACGACCTTTGATATTGATAGACGGCCGTCTCCGGCGGCGTTCTCCACTTAGAAGGTCAACGATGGCAAGCATTCTTTCCTCCTCCCCGTCCCCGTTCCGCCTGGCGGCAGGGACCGCGCTCCTCCTCGGCGCCGCCGCTTTTCTGGCTGGCTGCTCCCAAACCACGGCCGAAGCACCTCATGCGCAGGTGGCGGAAGTGGGCGTTTTCAAGGTCGCGCCCCAGGCGCTGCAACTGAGCACCGAACTGCCGGGCCGCACCGCCGCCTACCAGGTGGCCGAAGTGCGCCCGCAGGTCGGTGGCCTGATCCTGAAACGTCTGTTCGCCGAAGGCGCCGACGTCAAGGCCGGCAGCGCCCTGTACCAGATCGATGCGGCCAGCTACCAGGCTTCGTACAACGCGGCCAAGGCGGCCGTGGCCAAGGCCAGCGCCAATCTGCTGACCAGCGGCCCCAAGGCCGCGCGCTATAAAGAGCTGCTGTCGATCGAAGGCGTGAGCCGCCAGGAATACGACGATGCCGTGGCCGCGCATGCCCAGGCCCAGGCCGATCTGGAGTCGGCCAAGGCCGCGCTGGACGCCGCCAACATCAACCTCAAATACACCAGCGTGGCCGCGCCGATCAGCGGGCGCATCGGCCGCTCCAACGTCACGCCGGGCGCGCTGGTGACCGCCAGCCAGGCCGCCGCGCTGACCACCGTGCAGCAGCTCGATCCCATCTATGTCGACCTGACCCAGTCCAGCGATGAGCTGCTGCGCCTGAAGCGCGAGATGGAAAAGGGCGGCCTGAAACAGTCCGGCCAGGCCCGCGTGACCCTGCTGCTGGCCGATGGCAGCAAGTACGCCGAAAGCGGCAAGCTGCAGTTCTCCGGCGTCAGCGTCGATCCGGGCACCGGCAATGTGACCCTGCGCGCGCTGTTCCCGAATCCCAAGCACGATCTGCTGCCCGGCATGTTCGTGCGCGCGGTACTGGAAAACGGCGTCGACGAGCAGGCCATCGCCGTGCCCCAGCAAGGCGTGACGCGCAACGCCAAGGGCGAAGCGACCGCGCTGGTGCTCAACAAGGACGGCAAGGTGGAACAGCGCATCCTGAGCACCGGCGGCACCCAGGGCGACAAGTGGCTGATCAAGTCCGGCCTGGCCGCGGGCGACCTGCTGATCGTCGAAGGCCTGCAGAAGGTCAAGCCGGGCGCCAGCGCCAACGCGGCCAAGCCGGTCAGCACCGTCGCCGCAACGTCGGCAACATCGACCGCAGCGGCACCGGCGGCCGCCGGCGCCCACTAATTCAGGAGATTTTTCATGGCACGTTTTTTCATTGACCGCCCGATTTTTGCGTGGGTCGTCGCCATTGTGATCATGCTCGCGGGCGTGATCTCGATTCTGGGACTGCCGATTGCCCAGTACCCGAGCATCGCACCGCCATCGATTTCGATTTCCGGCAGCTATCCGGGCGCCTCCGCCAAGACGGTGGAAGACGCGGTCACCCAGGTGATCGAGCAGAAGATGAAGGGCATCGACGGCTTGCGCTATATGTCCTCGTCCAGCGATTCGGCCGGCGGCATCGGCATCACGCTGACGTTTAAAAATGGCACCAACCCGGACATCGCGCAGGTGCAGGTGCAGAACAAGCTGCAGCTGGCCACGCCGCTGCTGCCGGCCGCCGTGACCCAGCAGGGTCTGGTGGTGTCGAAGGCGACCAAGAACTTCCTGATGGTGCTCGGCTTCGTCTCCGAGGATGGCAGCATGAAGCAGGCCGACCTGGGCGATTATGTGGCCGCCAACGTCATCGATCCGCTCAGCCGGGTGGAAGGCGTGGGCGACGTGACCCTGTTCGGCTCCCAGTACGCGATGCGCATCTGGCTCGATCCGGCCAAGCTGCAAAGCTACCAGCTGACGCCGGCCGATGTGACGGCCGCGATCAGCGCGCAGAATACCGAAGTGTCGGCCGGTGAGCTGGGCGGCGCGCCAGCGCTGCCGGGCCAGCAGCTGAATGCCACCGTGTCGGCCCAGAGCCGCCTGCAGACGGCCGAACAGTTCGGCGCGATCCTGCTCAAGACCTCCGCCAGCGGCGCCGCCGTGCATCTGCGCGACGTGGCGCGCATGGAGCTGGGCAGCGAGAACTACAACACCGTCGCCCGCTTTAACGGCAATGCCGCCACCGGCGTGGCGATCAAGCTGGCCACCGGCGCCAATGCGCTCGATACCGCCACCGCCATCAAGGCCAAGGTCGATGTGCTGAGCAAGCAGTTCCCGGCCGGGATGAAGGCCGTGGTCGCCTTCGACACCACGCCCTTCGTCAAGCTGTCGATCGAGGAAGTGGTCAAGACCCTGGCCGAGGCGATCGTGCTGGTGTTCCTGGTGATGTACCTGTTCCTGCAAAACGTGCGCGCCACCCTGATTCCCACCATGGCCGTGCCGGTGGTGCTGCTGGGTACCTTCGGCATCCTGTCGGCGCTGGGCTATTCGATCAATACCCTGACCATGTTCGCGATGGTGCTGGCGATCGGCCTGCTGGTTGACGATGCCATCGTGGTGGTGGAAAACGTCGAGCGCGTGATGACCGAGGAAGGCCTGTCGCCGCTGGAAGCGACCCGCAAGTCGATGACCCAGATCACCGGCGCGCTGGTCGGCATCGCCATGGTGCTGTCGGCCGTGTTCGTGCCGATGGCCTTCTTCGGCGGCTCCACCGGCGTGATCTACCGCCAGTTCGCGGTGACGATCGTGTCGGCGATGGTGCTGTCGGTGGTCGTGGCGATGGTGTTTACGCCGGCGCTGTGCGCCACCTTCCTCAAGCCGGTGGCCAAGGGCCATCACGCGATCGATACCGGCTTCTTCGGCTGGTTCAACCGCAGCTTCGAGCGCGGCAGCAGCCGCTATCAGGGCTGGGTCGGTTCGATGATCAAGCGCGGCGGCCGCTCGATGGCGCTGTACGCGATCCTGCTGGCATTGCTGGCCGTGGTGTTCGTGCGCCTGCCGACCTCTTTCCTGCCGGCCGAAGATCAGGGCGTGCTGTTTACCCAGATCCAGCTGCCTACCGGCGCGACCCAGCAGCGCACGCTGAAGGTGATTGAAAAAGTCGAGCAGCACTTCATGAACGACCAGAAGGATGCCGTGCAATCGGTGTTTTCCGTGGCCGGCTTCAGCTTCGGCGGCAATGGCCAGAACACCGGTATCGCCTTCGTGCGTCTGAAGGACTGGGACGAGCGTAAGGCCCCCGCGCTGCAGGTCAAGGCCGTGGTGGGGCGCGCGATGGGCACCTTCTCGCAGATCAAGGATGCGATGGTGTTCGCCTTCGCGCCGCCGGCGGTGATGGAACTGGGTAATGCCAGCGGTTTCGACCTGCAGCTGCAGGACCAGGGCGGCTTGGGCCATAACGCCTTGATGGCGGCGCGTAACCAGCTGCTGGGCATGGCGTCGAAAAGTCCCGTGCTGATGGGCGTGCGCCCGAACGGCCAGGACGATACGCCGCAGTACAAGATCACGGTGGACCAGCAGAAGGCCAGCGCCCTGGGCCTGTCGATTGCCGACGTGAACAAGGTGCTCAGCACCGGCTGGGGCAGCGCCTATGTGAATGACTTCGTCGACCGTGGCCGCGTGAAGAAAGTGTTCATGCAGGGCGAGGCGAGTGCGCGCATGGTGCCGGAAGACCTGGGCAAGTGGAATGTGCGGAATGCCAGCGGCGAGATGGTGCCGTTCTCCGCCTTCGCCAGCGGCCAGTGGGTGTACGCCTCGCCGCGTCTGGAACGCTATAACGGCTTGTCCTCGGTCGAGGTGCTGGGCATGCCCGCACCGGGCCAGAGTTCCGGCGCCGCCATGGCCGAGATGGAAAAACTGGTGGCCCAGCTGCCGCCGGGTATCGGCTACGAGTGGACCGGCCTGTCGACGGAAGAGCGGGCCTCCGGCTCGCAGACCCCGGCGCTGTACGCCATCTCGCTGCTGATCGTGTTCCTGTGCCTGGCCGCGCTGTACGAGAGCTGGTCGATCCCGTTCTCGGTGCTGCTGGTGGTGCCGCTCGGCGTGGTCGGCACGGTGCTGGCGACGTCGATATTCCATCTGTCGAACGATGTGTACTTCCAGGTGGGATTGCTGACGGTGGTCGGCCTGGCCGCGAAAAACGCGATCCTGATCGTGGAGTTTGCCAAGGAATTGCAGGAGCAGGGCATCGCCTTGAAGGAAGCGACCCTGCAGGCGGTGCGTCTGCGCCTGCGTCCTATCCTGATGACGTCGATCGCTTTCGGCCTGGGCGTGCTGCCGCTGGCGATCAGCAGCGGCGCCGGTTCCGGCAGCCAGAATGCGATCGGCGTCGGGGTGTTGGGCGGCATGCTGTCGGCCACCTTCCTCGGCATCTTCTTTGTTCCAGTGTTCTTTGTGCTGGTGCGCGGTTTCTTCAGCAAGAAGCAGCATGCGCCAGGCGCCAATGTGATTTCGCAAGCGAGCTGACATGAAAAAATCTATTCTTACCCTGGCCGCGGTGGCCGCGCTGACATCCTTGGCCGGCTGCAGCCTGGCGCCGGTGTACCAGCAGCCCGCCGCGCCGGTGGCGCAAGCCTGGCCAGCGGGCGCCGCCTATGCCAATGCCGGCGCGCAGGCCGATGCCAAACCGGTGTCCGAGATCGCCTGGCAGGACTACTTTGCCGACGAGCGTCTGCGCAAGGTGATCGCCCTGGCGCTGGCCAACAACCGCGACCTGCGCGTCTCCGCGCTGAACATCGACAAGGCCCGCGCGCAGTACGGCATCGATAGCGCCGCGCAGTTGCCGAAGATTTCGGCGGCTGTGAGCCAGAGCGCCAGCCGCACGCCTGCCAATAGCAGCGCCGACGGCGAGGCGCGCATCAACCGCTCCTATAACGGCGGGCTGGCGCTGGCATCCTATGAGCTGGACTTCTTCGGCAAGGTGCGCAACCTGTCGGAAGCCGGCCTGCAATCCTATCTGGGCACCGAGGAAGCGCAGCGCGCCCAGCAAATCAGCCTGGTGGCCGAAGTGGCCAACGCGTATCTGACGCTGGTGGCCGACCAGCAGCGCCTGACGCTGGCGGCCGATACGCTGAAGAACCAGCAGATCGCCTATGAATTGAGCCAGCGCCGCTTTACGGCCGGCGCCACCTCGGGCCTGGATAGGTACGAGGCGCAGAGCAGTGTGGAGGCGGCCCGCAACGACATGGCCGTCTACACCGCGCAGGTGGCGCTGGACCAGAACGCGCTGACCTTGCTGGTGGGCGCGAGCGTGCCGCAGGAGCTGCAGCCGCAGGGCCAGTTCGAGCCCGTCAGCCGGGTGGCGGCACTGCCGGCCGGTCTGCCGTCGGCACAGTTGCAGCAGCGCCCCGACGTGCTGGAGGCGGAGCGCACGCTGCGCGCCGCCAACGCGAATATCGGCGTGGCGCGCGCCGCCTTCTTCCCCAGCATCACGCTGACAGGTTCCGGTGGCAGCGCCAGCGGCAGTCTGGCGGGCCTGTTCAGGGCCGGTTCCTCAGCCTGGAGCTTCCTGCCGCAAATCAGCCTGCCGATTTTCGACGGCGGTGCCAACCGCGCCAACCTGACCATCGCCAAGGCGGACAAGGAGATCGCCGTGGCGCGCTACGAGAAAGCCATCCAGAGCGCCTTCCGCGAGGTGGCCGACGCGCTGGCCCAGCATGGCACGCTGGAAGAGCGGCTCGCCTCGCAGCAGGCGCTGGTGGAGGTATCGGGCAAGAGCTACGGCATCCATCAGGCGCGCTACAAGCAGGGCAGCGAGTCCTACCTGAACGTGCTGGTGTCGCAGCGCGCGCTGTACGCCGCGCAGCAAAGCCTGATCAGCGCGCGGCTGCTTCAGTCCAGCAATGCGGTGACGCTGTATAAAGTGCTCGGTGGCGGCGCGTCGGACAAAGGCTAGATCCTGCCGTGTGGACGCCATGCCGCACTCCGGCATGGCAAAATTGACAAAATGGCGCGCCTTCGCCACAGTACCGCCTGCAAGCAGCCATCCCTACCCAAGGACCCGTTCATGAGCAGTACCGAAAAACGACTTAGCGCTCCGGAAAAAGCCGCCGCGCGCCGCGCCCAGGTACTGGCCGCCGCCGCCGAATGCTTCAGCCGCAGCGGCTTCCATGGCGCCAGCATGGCCGAGATTTCAAAGGCGGCCGGCATGAGCGCCGGTCACATCTACAATTATTTTGATGGCAAGGATGCCATCATCGAAGCCTTCGTCGCCGCCAATGTCGAACGCGTGAGCGCCATCATGCGCGATCTGGCGCAGCACAAAGATCCGGTGCAGGCAATGATCGACAATGCGGAAGAAACCGTCGTCGAGCACTTGCAGCCGAATTTCTATGTGATGCCGCTGGAGATCGCCGCCGAAGCCTCGCGCAATCCCAAGATCGCCCAGGCCTTGCAGGCCGCCGACATCAGCTCGCGCACGCAGTTCCGCGTACTGGTCCAGCGTGCGCGCGAACTGCACCAGCTTCCGGTGGATGACGACACGCTCGATCTCTGCGTCGAAACCATGATCGCCTTTTTCCACGGACTGCCGATGCGCGCACTGCATCATCCAAACCTGAATCAGGCCGCGCTGGTCAAGGGCATGCGCATCGCGATGCGCGCCATTATGCTGGGCTGACGCCCCGGCCGGCGCATCCCGCTGTACCATAAGGGCTGTTCCTTCTCATACCTACGGAGCGCCCATGCCATCCTATGTTTTTCCCGCCCATGACATCGTTGGCCTGCCGGTAGCCGGCACGGCCGAATTATTCCCGGTCCGCCGCGTCTACTGCGTAGGCCGCAACTACGCCGCCCATGCACGTGAAATGGGTTTCGATCCCGAGCGCGAACCGCCATTCTTCTTCTGCAAACCGAACGACAGCGCCGCCGTGCTGCCCGTCGCCGAGGGCGTGGTGACGGAACTGCCGTATCCGCCGGCCACGGCCAATCTGCATTACGAGTGCGAGCTGGTGGTGGCGATCGGCAAAGGCGGCAGCAATATCAGCGTGCAGGACGCCGCCGCGCATATCTTCGGCTATGGCGTAGGACTGGACATGACCCGGCGCGATCTGCAGTTCACCATGCGCGACGCGGGGCGGCCGTGGGAGATCGGCAAGGCCTTCGATTACTCCGCGCCGGTGGGCGTGCTCACGCGCGCCGCTGAGGCGGGCGATATCGGCCATGCCAGCATCACGCTGGAAGTCGATGGGACGCTCAAACAGAACAGCACCATCGCCCACTTGATCTGGAACGTCAGCGAAACCATCGCCAACCTGTCGACCTTGTTTACTTTGCAGCCAGGCGACCTGATTTTCAGCGGCACGCCGGAGGGCGTGGGCCCCGTAGTGCGCGGACAGACGCTGGTGGGGCGGATTGACGGCCTTGCTGAGTTGTCGGCGAGGATGGTGTGAGCGGTCCGGAGGAACATTGTTTAAACCAGGGAGTCGCTGTAAGGCGGAATTTGTATGAAGAATAATTCAGGAAGCGGTCTCGTCTATTCCACCGAAACGGGGCGCATGTGCCCAGGCTGCCGCCAGCCGCTTGCGGCCTGTACCTGCAAGACGGCTGCCAAGGCCGCACCGGCGGGCGATGGCGCGGTGAAGGTGTCGCTACAGACCAAGGGACGCGGCGGCAAGAGCGTCACGCTGGTGAAGGGACTGGCGCTCGATGCGATGGCGCTGGCGGTGCTGGGCAAGCAGTTGCGCAGCGCTTGCGGCTCGGGCGGCACGGTCAAGGATGGTGTGATCGAAGTGCAGGGGGATCATTGCGAATTGATACTGGCCGCGCTGGTCAAGCAGGGTTACAAGGCCAAGCGGGCTGGCGGCTGAGCCGCCAGGAGTTCAATGATGCGCCACCGGTCATTAAAGGGGCTTCAGATCGAAATGATCGGACTGGTATTGAAACAGCAAACAGTCTTCTCCTTGGACGCAGCCGCTGTAGTGGGGAAGGCCGGCGGGCAGTTCGTAGAAGGAGCCCGCCGGATAGTCGATTCGTTTGCCATCGATCACTGCGTAGAAAGTTCCTTTCAGTACGACCGTCGGTAGGGGCTGCGTATGGGTATGGAAGGGATTGTCTTTGCCCGCAGGGAAAATCACAAATGCCTGGTAAGGGCCATGGCCGCTCAGATTGCCGTGTACGTTGGCATATTGGATGCCGCCGGTGCCGGGGATTTCCGTCCATTTCAGCTTAGCGGCGGGAAGCGAGATCAGCCCGACGGCCAGGCGCGGACTGCTTGGCGCGGAGGTATCGGCAAGCGCCTGAGCCGAGCCCAGCGCGGCGGAGAACAGCAAGATCGTGGTGATGATTTTCATAGCCCCTCAGTCAAAATAGTTGGATCGTGCCGGGTTCAGACCAGCGGCAATTGCAGCAGCTCTTCGGTCGACAGCACCGCGCCAAAGCCGTCGGCGATGGCGGCCAGCGCTGCCCGGTGCAGGACGGCATGCGGCAGCACGCTGCCATCGGCCTGGTCCAGGTCGCGGCTGGCGCAGGCGTCATCGACGACCACCACTTGATAGCCCAGCGGCACGGCATCGCGGGCGGCGCCAGTGACGCACATATGGGTCATCAGGCCGGTGATGATCAGAGTCTGGATGTTGGCCGCTTTCAGGCGCGCATGAATGTCGCTGGTAGGGAAGACGCTGACGGAAGTTTTTTGCACGACCGTGTGATGGGCCTTCGGCTGCAACTCGCTGTGAAATTGCACGGTCGCGCCATCGTCGGCAAAGATGGCTGCGCCGGGCGGGCTCACGTGCTGGACGTGGAAGACGGGCAGTTTGACTTCATCGGCGAAGGCCACCAGACGTTTGGCATTGCGCAGTGCTGCCATGCCGTCGGGAATCGGCAGCTTGCCGCCGAAGTATTCATTCTGGAAATCGATCACCAGCAGGGCTGTGTGTTTGGCGTCGATGGTGGCGGGGGCGCTGGCGCCGCCGATGGTGCGCAGGGTAGGGTGGTTCATCTGAGGACTCCGGTTGGTGGTTTGAGGCGTTCAGTATCGTGTCTGCCAGCCAAGGACGAAAGTGTCCCGATGGACAACATGTGATAGGATCGGGCCATGTTGACCTCCACCCCCGGCGCCGAGCGCGCCCACACCGTCGCCGTGATCGCCTTCGAGGGCATCAGCCCCTTCCACCTGTCCGTGCCCTGCATGGTGTTTGGCGACGACCTGTCGCGGCTGGACGTGCCGCGCTACCGCCTGCTGATCTGCGCGGAGCGGGCTGGCCTGATTGCCACCATGTCCGGCTTTAATATTGAAGTGCCGCACGATCTGTCGGTTCTGGACGAGGCCGACACCATCATCGTTCCCGCCTGGGGTAATCCGGACGAGCGGCCGCCGGAAACCTTGCTGCAAGCGCTGCGGCTGGCGCATGCGCGAGGCGCCAGGATCGTCGGCCTGTGCCTGGGCGCCTTCGTGCTGGCCGAAGCCGGTTTGCTCGATGGCCGCGCCGCCTCCACCCACTGGGTCTGGAGCGAGGACTTCGCCCGGCGTTATCCGCGCGTCAAGCTCGATCAGAAGGTCTTGTATGTGGACGACGGCGATATCCTGACCTCGGCCGGCACCGCCGCCGCCATCGATTGCTGCCTGCACCTGTTGCGCTGCGACCATGGCGCCGAGGTGGCCAACCGGATCGCCCGGCGCATGGTGGTGGCGCCGCACCGGCATGGCGGCCAGGCCCAGTATATCGAGCAGCCCCTGCCGCCCAGCGGCGGCAACGATCCGCTCAGCGCCGCGCTGGACTGGGCCATCGCCCACCTTGATCAGCCTCTGAGTCTGGATGTGCTGGCCGACAAGGCCGCCATGAGCCGGCGCAATTTCACGCGCCGCTTCAAGCAGAAGACCGGGGCCACGGTCGCGCAATGGCTGCTGAATCACCGCCTGGCCAGCGCCCAGCGCCTGCTGGAAACGTCCGAGCATTCGATCGACCGGATCGCCGAGGCGGCCGGTTTCGGTTCGACGGTGTCGCTGCGCCAGAGTTTCACCGCCGCGTTTGCGGTCTCGCCGGCCGCCTACCGCGGACAATTCCGGCGCGCCTGATAGCGGCAGGCCGCCACCGGGCCGCATCGGCGTGCCGCGGCATTATCTTGTTGCTCCTTGTAGAATAAAGTCTTCGTGGCGAACCTCGGCCACATTGATTTGAACAAGCTATGACCCAGGCTTTCTACGATGACCTCGCTCCCTACTACCACTTGCTGTACGGCGATTGGGAAAACGCCGTGCGCGAGCAGGGTGCCGCGCTGTCGGCCCTGCTGCGCGAACTCGGGGTCGCCTCCGGCGCTGCCATTCATGACGCCGCCTGCGGGATAGGAACCCAGACCTTGGGCCTGCTGGCATCGGGCTATCGTGTCAGCGCTTCCGACCTGTCGCAGGGCGCCGTGGAGCGCCTGCAAGGGGAGTTGGCAAGACGCGAGCTGCAGGCGACGGTGTTCGTGGATGACCTGCGCAGCCTTGATGGGCTTGCCGCCAACTCCAAAGCCGCCATCCTCGCCTGCGACAACAGCATTCCCCATCTGCTGTCCGATGCCGAGATTCTGGCGTCTTTCCGCAGCTGCTACCGTTGCCTGGAGCCGGGCGGTTTTGCCGTGATCTCGGTGCGGGACTACGACAGGATCGAACGCAAGTCGCCGGACGTACGGCCCTACGGATTGCGTTACGAAGGGGAAAACCGCTTCCTGGCTGTGCAGGCATGGGAGTGGGATGGCGATCAGTACGACGTGCGCATGTATCTCACGTCGGAGTCCGCTGCCGGCGAGTGCAGTACGCGCGTGCTGAAATCGCGCTATTACGCCGTGTCGGTCGACCGTCTGATCGAGCTGATGCGCGAAGCGGGGTTCGCTGGCGTAAAGCGCCGTGACGATGTGCTTTTCCAGCCGGTGATTTTTGGACAGCGTCCTGAGTTAGGCGGATGAGGTTGCTGTCCGTAACTGCTGAGCAGGTAGATGAGAGCTGTCGCCTACAAACCAAGGCTCTTAAGCAGGGTGGGTAATAACTGTGCGAGGAAAATGGCCGACACAACCCATAAGATGATGGTCGTTTTTGCTTCGGACAACGCAGTTTTTGTGTCGGCTCTTAACTCCGCGATATCCGCCTTGGTCGCGCCATTGGCTTTAATGACCGCCAAATCAATTTTGATGGCCATCAACTCAGACTCAATCTTTGCGACGCGGGCTTCCATATTATTATCATAGGGCGGTCCCCCTCCACTCGCAACCTGATCGTCGTTTTTTAAGTTATGGTTCTTCATGGAATGGCCTGCCGTTTTGATCGTCTCGGCTGCAATGTTAGACTGTGCAACGATCACGGAGTTTGATGTTCCTTAGCCGCTCGCCCTCAATATGGATGCATGTGAAGCTAAAAAGTTGCGCTGCATTACTTACGTGAATTTCCTTCCGAGTACGGTTGTAACTCGTCCTGACACACCTTGTGAGACTGGGGCTTGATCGCTAAAAGAAGTTTGTTGATGTATTTGTTGGAGTACAGCCGCAAAAGAAAAAGGCCAACCCGAAGGTTGGCCTATCTCTTTGATTCTATTGGTCGGGGCGAGAAGATTCGAACTTCCGACCCCTTGCACCCCATGCAAGTACGCTACCAGGCTGCGCTACGCCCCGACGAGGTTCGGATTATAGCAGCCGGTTTAAGTATTTGTCATGCTTGCTTTCGTAGGAAACACAAAAATATTACAGTGGCCTTGCCGCCCCCGAGCTGCTTGCGGCGGGCCTTGTTAAGATAAGCGTTTCCCCGCCGGAAGCAGCCCATGTCACTCCACCCCCATGCCGATAGCGAACTGCTCAACCGCGCCGCCGAACTGGTCGAGCAGGCCGACGCGCTGGTGGTCGCGGCCGGCGCCGGCATGGGTGTCGATTCCGGCCTGCCTGACTTTCGCGGCAATCAAGGTTTCTGGCAAGCCTATCCTGCGCTGGGCAAGGCGGGGCTGGCGTTCACGTCGGTGGCGTCGCCGGATACTTTCCATCGCGATCCGAATCTGGCCTGGGGCTTCTACGGTCACCGCCTGCAACTGTACCGGGACACGGTGCCGCATCCGGGCTTCGCCTTGCTCAAGGCCTGGGGCGAGCGCATGGAGCAGGGCTGCGCCGTGTTCACCAGCAATGTGGACGGTCAGTTCCAGCGTGCCGGATTCGATCCGCAGCGCATCTTTGAATGCCATGGTTCCATCCATCAGCTGCAATGCCTGCGTCCCTGCGGCGAGGATATCTGGAGCGCGGACGCGTTTCTGCCGGACGTGGACGCGCCGGCATGCCGGCTGCGCAATGCGCCGCCGCGGTGTCCCCATTGCGGCGGGCTGGCCCGGCCGAATATCTTGATGTTCGGCGATGGCGGCTGGGTCGAGCGGCGCGCCCAGCAGCAGCAAACCCGTTTGCAGGCATGGCTGGCGCGGGCGCGCCGGCCGCTGGTGATCGAACTGGGGGCGGGCACGGCGATTCCATCGGTGCGCTACTTCAGTCAGTCCATACTGCAGGCGGGCGGACGTATGATCCGTATCAATCCCCGTGAGGCGGCGGTGGCCAGCATGCGCGAGGTGGGACTGGAGTTGGGTGCGCTGGCCGGTTTGCAGGTGATACAGGCCGCACTTCAGGCGCGCGGCCGGGCGTAAGCCGTGCCAGCGAAGATCGCTGGCCGCTTCGTAGGCAAAAAAGCCGGCTGCCGGGATCGCTCCCGAACAGCCGGCTTCTTCGTTTAACGAGCCCGAATTACTTGGCTTGTTTGTCTTTGCGGCGTTTGGCCAGAGCCAGCAGACCCAGACCGCCCAGCATCATGCCGTAGGTGGTTGGTTCCGGGATCGGTGGCGCAACGTTGCCGAAGCCGTCCAGGTAAGCGTAGCCGGTGTGGGCCGTGTAGTAGCAGTCGGCAGCCAGCAGCGACAGGGTGAAGTCGTGGCCCAGGCGGTCCGCGCCGATGGCCAGTTGTTCGATCTGCCAGTCGCCGGTGTAGAAGTAGTTGTCTTTGGTCGAGAAACGGCTGTCCACGCCGCCGCCGTCGGTGCCGGCGTTGTAGAAGCGGCTGATCAGGTTTTCATTGGTGGTGTCATCGTGCAGGGTGATGAACAGCGCCGCCGAACCATTGTTTTCGTGACCGCCGTTTTCCAGCACGGCTTTCCATGCGAAGAAGATATCTTTGTCGGTGTAGTTGCTGACCTTCTGGCTGACGGCCGACGCGTAGCCGCCGGTGTAGACGTCTTCCGCGCGGTAGGAGTAGTTGCCGGAGTACACGGTGTTACCCAGCGCTGCGCCGATGATCGGGTCGATATCGCCGAGGGTGACGATGCCGGAGCGGCTTTCACCGCCACCGTACAGCGCGCCGCCCGGCAGGAATTGCGATGGGCTCAGACTGGCGTTGTCGTTATCGCCGCGATAGCCTTCGCCAACGGTCCAGCCGTTGGCATTGCCGCTTTCGAAGGCGCCATTGACGAAACCGTTTGCTTGGGCTTGGCCGGCAAACAGCGCGGACAGGGCGATACTCGCCAGGGTGATGTTGAATTTCATGAATTCTCCTTCATTTTTTGGTTGTGATTACATGGTAAAAAGCATGCCGGGCAAGGGGGCAATCCCCACCAGGAAAAACGAGAGCATTGGATTGTGCCAAGGGCGGCGCCGCGGCTTGCCGGCGCATTGCGGCGGAGCTGGAAGCTCCTGCCTTTTATATCCCTTCCAATATACCGCGCCTCACAGTTGGCTACTTCTGCAATCAGTAAAACTCGATATGTTTATATTATCACTCATTACAATTTGAGCAATTCTATCCAATTGTCGCAAAGTGCTAAATTTATTTACTTTGATTTGACGCAAAGTAATTGGGCGAAGATGATGTTAGTTCAATGATCTTTCCGCTTGCTTTCAAATTGATATCTGAGGGAAAGCTCTATTTCCTGGTCGTATTGAATTTGAATTGTAAAAAATTCAAGCCTACAATCTTTGTCATGGCACGACTTCTTTTCTCCCTCAATTCGTGCACTCACAAGCAAAAGGAATTTCATGACGACATCTATCAAAGCGTATATGGTCGGCGGCGGCATCGGCTCGCTGGCGGCGGCGGCATTCATGATCCGCGACGCCGGTATCGCGGGCGCGAACATCACCATTTTTGAAGCGTCAGCGCTGTCCGGCGGCAGCCTGGACGGCGGCGGCAATCCCGAGACCGGCTACACCCTGCGCGGCGGACGCATGCTCACCACCGACAATTACGAATGCACCTGGGATCTGTTCAAGTCTATCCCTTCGCTGGAGCATCCCGGCCGCTCCGTGTTCGAGGAAACCGCCGCCTTCAATGAACGCAATCAGTCGCATTCGATGGCGCGGCTGGTTGACCGCAACCGCTTCAAGGTCAACGTCAAGTCGATGGGCTTCACCATGGAAGACCGGCTGGAACTGCTGCGCCTGAGCGAGGCCGACGAGGAATCCCTGGGCACGAGCGCGATCACGGACTGGCTCTCGCCGGCCTTCTTTGATACCAAGTTCTGGTATATGTGGGCCACCACTTTCGCCTTCCAGCCCTGGCACAGCGCGGTGGAATTCAAGCGCTATCTGCACCGTTTCATGCTGGAATTTACGCGCATCGAAACCCTGGCCGGGGTCAAGCGCACGGTCTACAACCAGTACGATTCCTTCGTGCGGCCTTTGCAGCACTGGCTGCTGCAGCAGGGCGTGCAGATCGTGCACAACTGCACCGTCACCGATATCGTGCTCGATGAAGCCGCTGGCCAGACCACGGTCACCGCATTGCGCATGCTGCGCGACGACAGCGCCCAGCAAATCGAGGTGGCGCCGGATGATGTGGTGATCTTCCAGAATGGCTCGATGACCGATGCGTCGAGTTTTGGTTCGATGGAAAGCGCGCCCGTGCAGTTGAGCAAGCGTGAAAGCCATGGCTGGGATCTGTGGGAAAAGCTGGCGGCGGGCCGGCCCCAGTTCGGCAATCCGGCCGCCTTCAATTCCAGCATTCCCGAGTCATGGTGGGCGTCCTTCACCGTCACGCTGAAGGACAGCGCCTTCTTCGACAAGATGGAGCAGTTCAGCGGCAACCGTGCCGGCACCGGCGGGCTGGTGACGTTCAAGGATTCCAACTGGCTGATGTCGGTGGTGCTGGCACACCAGCCGCACTTCGCCGGCCAGCCGGAAGGCGTGCAAGTGTTCTGGGGTTATGGCTTGCATCCTGACCGCATCGGCAACTTTGTCGCCAAGCCGATGGCCGATTGCAATGGTGCGGAAATTTTGCGCGAGCTGTGCGGGCACCTCAATTTCGATCTGGAAGTGATGGCGACGGCCAACTGCATTCCCTGCCGCATGCCCTACATCACCAGCATGTTCATGCCGCGCGCCAAATCGGATCGGCCATTGCCGGTGCCGCCGAATTCGCGCAACCTGGCCTTTGTCAGCCAGTTCGTGGAGGTGGCGGACGATGTGGTGTTTACGGTGGAGTATTCGGTACGGGCCGCGCAGATGGCGGTGTATCAGCTGCTGAAGGTGGGGCGCGAAGTGCCGCCGGTGCAGGCGCACGATAAATCGCTGAAGGTGAAATTCGATGCCTTGATCAAGGCCTTCCAGTAAGCACTGGGCACTGGGTAAGTAAGCGGGAGCGCGGCTTGACGCCGTGCTCCCGTTTTCCGTTTACAGGAAGCGGTCGAGGATTTTCTTGCTGTGCTTGTCCAGATTGATGGCGTCGCGGATCAGGAAGTGGATGCCGTGGGTGTCCGACACCAGCAGGGTATCGTTGCCGATGCGGCGGATATCTTCCTCTCCGCGCAGCACGAAGGCGGTTTCGCCGCGATCCGTCTGCACGGTCCAGGTGCAGGGCGTGGCGTAGCTGCTGACGCCGTCGATGCGGGAAATCTCCGGCATGAACTCGCGTCCACCCAGCTCTTCCTGCACCAGCGCGCGGCTGGCGGGGGACAGGTCTTCCAGCCGGTCGATCCAGCCCACTTCCTTGCCGTCGCTGCAGACGATCGCGATGCCGTCCAGCGGCGCCTGCACCGGGAAGGCGCGCACCGGCGCCACGTTGTCGAACACCAGGCCTTCGCCATCGCCCTGGGTCAGCGTCAGGCGGCCATAGCTGTTGCGGCTCAGTTCAAATTTACTTGTCGTCATTTTCTTATTCCTTGCTGGCTGCGCTGTCGTCGTCCGGATCGGTATCGACGTTGCGGGCCTGGGCCTGATACAGGCGGTAGTAAGCGCCTTCGCGCGCCATCAGAACGTCGTGGGAACCTTCTTCCACCACCACGCCGCGGTCCAGTACCACCAGGCGGTCGGCTTTTTGCAGCGTCGACAGGCGGTGGGCAATCGCGATCGTGGTACGGCCATGGACCAGATTGTCCAGCGCCTTCTGGATTTCCTTCTCGGTTTCCGAGTCCACCGACGAAGTCGCTTCATCGAGGATCAGGATGCGCGGATCGATCAGCAGGGCGCGCGCGATCGAGATGCGCTGGCGCTCGCCGCCGGACAGGCCCTGGCCGCGTTCGCCCACCATCGAGTCGTAGGCTTGCGGCAGGCGCAGGATGAATTCGTGCGCATGGGCCGCGCGGGCGGCGGCGATGATTTCCTCGCGCGTGGCATCCGGCTTGCCGTAGGCGATGTTCTCGGCGATGGTGCCGAAGAACAGGAAGGGTTCCTGCAGCACCAGGCCGATATTGCGGCGGTAGTCGGACACGGGGAAGGAGCGGATGTCCACGCCGTCGAGCATGATCGCGCCTTCCGACACGTCGTAGAAGCGGCAGATCAGATTGACCAGGGTGCTCTTGCCGGAACCGGAGTGGCCCACCAGGCCGACCATTTCGCCGGCCTTGATGTCCAGATTGATGCCGCGGTTGACGGCGCGGTTACCGTAGCGGAAGCCCACTTCGCGCAGGGTGATATTGCCGTCGACCTTGGCCAGCTTGACCGGGTTCTGCGGTTCCGGCACCGAGGACACGTGATCGAGGATATCGAAGATGCGCTTGGCGGCCGAGGCCGACTTCTGCGTGACGGAGACGATGCGGCTCATCGAATCGAGGCGGCCGTAGAAGCGGCTGCTGTAGGCGATGAAGGCGGACAGCACGCCGACGGTGATGTGGCCCTTCGATACCTGATAGATACCGAACACCCAGATCACCAGCAAGCCCAGCTCGGTCAGGAAGGACACGGTCGGCGAGAACAGCGACCAGATCTTGTTGAGCTTGTCGTTGACGGCCAGATTGTGTTTGTTGGCGGTGCGGAAGCGCGACGCTTCACGCGCTTCCTGGGCGAAGGCTTTGACCACGCGGATGCCGGGTATGGTATCGGCCAGCACATTGGTGACCTCGCCCCATACGCGGTCGATTTTTTCGAAGCCGGTGCGCAGACGGTCGCGCACGATGTGGATCAGCCAGGCGATGAAGGGCAGCGGCAATAAGGTCACCGCCGCGAGCCAGGGGTCGATCGAGCACAGGATCACGCCGGTCATGATGATCATCAGCACGTCGGAGGCGAAGTCGAGCAGGTGCAGCGACAGGAACACGCAGATGCGGTCGCTCTCGCTGCCGATGCGCGACATCAGGTCGCCGGTGCGCTTGCCGCCGAAATATTCGAGCGACAGTTTCAGCAAATGTTCATAGGTGGTGGTGCGCAGGTCGGCGCCGATGCGCTCCGACACCAGGGCCAGCACATAGGTCTTGGCCCAGCCCAGCACCCAGGCCAGCACGGCCGATGCCACCAGGCCGGACATATACAGCGTCACCAGCATGGTATCGACCGGCTTGCCGTT
Organism: Oxalobacteraceae bacterium; assembly: GCA_013284265.1. Taxonomy (GTDB): domain Bacteria; phylum Pseudomonadota; class Gammaproteobacteria; order Burkholderiales; family Burkholderiaceae_D; genus Rugamonas. The sequence continues at coordinate 152,838 of JABTBR010000005.1, forward strand.
CTGGTAAGGGATCAGCACATTGTCCATCAGCGGCATGGTCAGGTAGGGCGGGATCATGTGCGCGGCGGTACCGAGCAGCATCAGGATGAAGCCCAGCGTCAGCTGGCCCTGATACGGTTTGGTGAAGCGCCACAGGCGGAACAGGGTCCAGGTCGATGGCGGGGTGTAGACCACCTTGGTGCAGATCGGACATTCTTCCTGGTCCGGTTCCAGCGGGGCCTTGCAGCTGGGGCAGACATTGCGCTCGTCGCGCACCAGCGGCAGGCCGCTGATCACGCTTTCGCTGTGGGCGGCGAACTGTTCCACCAGACGGATCGCGTGCAGATTCTGGCCCAGCGTGAAGCGCCAGGCGGCCAGGCGGCCTTGTTGATCCAATAACTCCAGATGGCCGACACCGGCATGGTCATGATGCTTAAGTGTCATGCCTTTCCGATAAGCCCAGTTTTTCCAGCCCTCTTGCCCCGGCGCACGCGCTAAAATGCGGCCTTCCGTGACAAGAATTATGCCTTTCGAGAAATGAAGTTGTGCATCGAGGTCAACCTCCAGGGCACTTACAACGTTTTCCCCTTTGGAAAGTTGCGCCTGCGCTTCAGTGCGCCAGGCAGTCGGCAACTCGGGCAGCTGGGGTGGGGAGGAAAGTTGTTCTGTTGTCATCGTGCTGCGTACTCCGGCTGGAAAGAAGATAGTAAGGCGCGGCTGGCACCGGAAATAAACGCGCTCTGTGCGCCGCCTTGCGGCTGTTCGAAACGTTTATTTACGGTATTCTGTCAGTTGATAAACATGTGACGGAAATCAAGGCAAGCGGGCGTTCAACTGGCGGCGAGTATACCGCAAGAGATGTCCGCAGGAACAAGGAATATGCCTTGCTGACATAGTCGTCACAGACGTGTTTCGATACCTGGACGCAGCAAAGCATGGCAGTAGCTAGTAGTGCGGGATTACAATATGGCCATGGCCATTAACAAAAATACCAGAATAGAAACATGACCAAGAAGAAAGACATCGAATTTCTCCGTGTGACTCATTTGCGCGGACCAAATATCTGGACCTATCGCCCGGTGATCGAGGCCTGGCTGGATATCGGCGCGCTGGAAGATTTTCCCTCGAATACCTTGCCTGGTCTGTATGAGCGCCTGACGACGCTGTTGCCCAATCTGGTGGAGCACCGCTGCGGCGTCGGCGAGCGCGGCGGCTTCCTCGAACGCCTGCGCGACGGCACCTACGCCGGCCACATCCTTGAACACGTGGTGCTGGAGTTGCAGAACCTGGCCGGCATGCGCACCGGTTTCGGCAAGACCCGCCAGACCGCCGACGGCAGCGGCATCTACAAGATGGCCTTCCGCACCCGCCAGGAGCAGGTCGGCCGCGCCGCCCTCGTGGCCGGGCGCGAACTGCTGATGGCCTGCATCGAAAACCGTCCCTACGACCTGGCCGCCAAGGTCGAAGAACTGACCGATATGGTCGATTCGCTGTGCCTGGGCCCGAGCACCGGCAACATCGTCGATGCCGCCACCGAGCGCAAGATCCCATCGATCCGCCTGACCGACGGCAATCTGGTGCAACTGGGCCATGGCGCGCGCCAGCGCCGCATCTGGACCGCCGAAACCGAACAGACCAGCGCGATCGCCGAAGGCATCGCCAGCGACAAGGACCTGACCAAGAGCCTGCTCGCCTCCTGCGGCGTGCCAGTGCCCGAAGGCGAACTGGTCACCAGCGCCGAAGCGGCCTGGGAAGCGGCCCAGGATATCGGCCTGCCGGTGGTCGTCAAGCCTTACGACGGCAACCATGGCCGCGGCGTCTCGCTGAACCTGATGACCCAGCCCGACGTGGAAGCGGCCTACCACCTGGCCGCGCGCAAGGGCGACAGCAAGAGCGTGATCGTCGAGCGCTTCATCGCCGGCAATGAACACCGCCTGCTGGTGGTGGGCAAGCGCCTGATCGCCGCCGCCTCCGGCGAAGCGCTGTGGGTGACCGGCGACGGCACGTCGAACATCATCGCCCTGGTCGATAGCCAGATCAATAACGATCCGCGCCGCGGCACCACCGAAGGCGCGCCGCTGAACGCGCTGGCGCCGGAAAACGGCGCCGAGATCATCCTGGAGCTGGAACGCCAGGGCCTGACCGCTTACAGCGTGCCGCTCGATGGCCAGAAAGTGCTGATCCAGCCCAACGGCAACGTCGCCTTCGACGTCACCGACCAGGTGCACCCTAGCGTGGCGGCCACCGCCGCGCTGGCCGCGCGCGTGGTCGGCCTGGACATCGCCGGCATCGACGTGGTCGCCACCGATATTTCGCGTCCGCTGGAAGAGCAGGGCGGCGCCATCATCGAAGTCAACGCCAGCCCCGGCCTGCTGGCCCATCTGAAGCCGGCCAGCGGCCTGCCGCGCAATGTGGGGGCGGCGATCGTCGACCACCTGTTCGCGCCGGAAGAAACGGGCCGCATGCCCATCGTCGGCATCAGCGGCCGTCATGGCAGCACCATGGCCGCGCGCCTGATCTCCTGGCTGCTTCAGGTCAGCGGCAAGAAGGTGGGCCTGAGCTGCGCCGATGGCCTGTTCCTCAACGAACGCCTGCTGCCCAAGGATGGTTTCAGCGAGTGGGAGGCGGGCGAGCGCCTGCTGTTGAATAAAAACGTGGAAGCGGCCGTGTTCGAAAGCGGTGCGCACATGATCCTGAGCGAAGGCCTGGCCTACGACAAATGCGCCGTCGGCGTGGTGACCGACGTGACCGGCCACGAAGAGCTGGGCGAGTTCTATATCGAGACCTCGGACCAGCTGTATTCGGTGCTGCGCACCCAGGTCGACGTGATCCTGCCGAGCGGCGTGGCGGTGCTCAACGCCGCCGATCCGCAAGTGGTGGAAATGGCCGATCTGTGCGACGGCGAAGTGATCTTCTACGGCCTGGACGAAACGCTCGAAGCCATCGTTGCCCACCGCAAGGACGGCAAGCGCGCGGTGTTCGCGCGCCACGACTGCATCGTGCTGGCCGTGGGCGATCAGGAAAAAGTCACCTGGCCGCTGTCGCCGCTGGTGCCGCCCGAAGCCGTGCTGGCCGCGATCGCCGCCGGCACCGCGCTGGGACTGAGCCCGCAGCTGATCGGCGCCGGTTTGCGCACTTTTGATGCAGCCCCTAAAAAAGCACATTATTGAAAGAGCTGGCGCGGCAAGCACATTATTTTGACGGCGCGACGGCCCACCAGCCGCTGCGCGCCGGCGCCATTCAACGAGCGTCTGTCGACTAAAAAAGACGCCTGGATATCACCACGGGATAAACGGATTTATGGAAGTTATACGCACCCGCGCGCTGCGCGGCCCCAATCTTTGGAGTCACCACACGGCGGTCGAGACCATCGTTTCCTGCACTGCGGACGAGGAAAATATCGACCAGCTGCCCGGCTTCGAAGTGCGCCTGCGCGCGCGCTTCCCCGGCATCAGCGCGCTGCAGCCGACCGGCCACAGCGACGCCGTGCCGATGGCGCGCGTGCTCGAACTGGCGGCGCTGGCCTTGCAGGCCCACGCCGGCTGCCCGGTGACGTTCAGCCGCACCACGGCCACGCTGGAGACGGGCATTTACCAGACCGTGGTCGAATACACCGAAGAAGCGGTGGGTCGCCTGGCCATGGAGCTGGCCGAGCAGCTGATCGCCGCCTCGCTGGCCGACACCGCCTTTGATCTGGACGGCGCGCTGAACCAGCTGCGCGACCTGGATGAAGATGTGCGTCTGGGCCCGAGCACCGGCGCCATCGTCAGCGCCGCCGTGGCACGCAATATCCCCTTCCGCCGCATGACCGAAGGCAGCATGGTGATGTTCGGCTGGGGCAGCCGCCAGCGCCGCATCCAGGCGGCCGAGATGGACAGCACCAGCGCCATCGGCGAAGCGATCGCCCAGGACAAGGAACTGACCAAGAAGCTGCTGCACGCGGCCGGCGTGCCGGTGCCTATCGGCCGCTCGGTCGACAGCGCCGACGATGCCTGGGCCGCCGCGCTGGAGATCGGCCTGCCGGTGGTGGTCAAGCCGAAGGACGGCAATCAGGGCAAGGGCGTCACCGTCAACATCACCACCCGCGAGCAGCTCACCGCCGCCTTCGACGCGGCGCGCGAATTCCGCGACGACATCATGGTCGAGCGCTTCCTGCCGGGTAACGATTACCGCCTGCTCGTCATCGGCAACAAGCTGGTGGCCGCCGCGCGCCGCGACCCGCCGCAAGTGGTGGGCGATGGCAGCCATACCGTGCGCCAGCTGGTCGATCTGGTTAACGCCGATCCCAAGCGCGGCAGCGGCCATGCGACCTCGCTGACCAAGATCCGTTTCGACGACATCGCGCTGGCGCGTCTGGCCTTGCAGGATCTGGAAGCGGACTCGGTGCCGGCCAAGGGCCAGCGTGTCATCCTGCGCAATAACGCCAACCTGTCCACCGGCGGCACCGCCACCGACGTGACCGACGACGTGCACCCTGAAGTGGCGGCGCGTGCGATCGAAGCGGCGCAGATGATCGGTCTCGACATCTGCGGCGTGGACGTGGTCTGCGACGGCGTGCTGCAGCCGATCGAGCATCAGCGCGGCGGCGTAGTCGAAGTCAACGCCGCGCCGGGCCTGCGCATGCACCTGTCGCCGTCCTACGGCAAGGGCCGCGCGGTCGGCGAAGCGATCGTCAACACCATGTTCCCGGAAGGCGAAGATGGCCGCATTCCCGTGGTCGCCGTCACCGGCACCAACGGCAAGACCACCACCGTGCGCCTGATCGCCCACCTGCTCACGGCCAGCGGCCTGCGCACCGGCATGACCAATACCGACGGCGTCTACATCGAAGGCCGCCGCACCGACAGCGGCGACTGCAGCGGCCCGCGCAGCGCGCGCAACGTGCTGCTGCATCCGGATGTGGACGCGGCCGTGTTTGAAACCGCGCGCGGCGGCGTGCTGCGCGAAGGCCTGGCCTTCGACCGCTGCAAGGTCGCCGTCGTCACCAACATCGGCACCGGCGACCACCTGGGCCTGAACTACATCACCACCGTGGAAGACCTGGCGGTGCTCAAGCGCGTGATCGTCCAGAACGTGGCCGAAAGCGGCTTCGCCGTGCTCAACGCGGTCGATCCGATTGTCGCCGGCATGGCCGCCAACTGCCGTGGCAAGGTGATCTTCTTCGGCGCCGAGCGTGGCCACCCGGTCATCGCCACCCATTTGGCGCAGGGCCGCCGCACCGTCTACGTGGAAGACGGCCATCTGGTCGCCGCCGAGGGCAAGGAACTGAACAAGGTCGCGCTGGACCAGGTGCCGATCACCCGCAACGGCGCAATCGGCTTCCAGGTCGAGAACGTGATGGCCGCCGTGGCTGCCGCCTGGGGCGTGGGCATCGGCTGGGACGCGATCCGCCTCGGCCTGAAGACCTTCGCCAACGATTCCGACAACGCGCCTGGCCGCTTCAATGTGTTCGACTACAAGGGCGCCACCCTGATCGCCGACTATGGCCACAATCCGGACGCGATTCTGGCGCTGGTGCAGGCGGTGGAAACCATGCCAGCCAAGCGCCGCGCGGTGGTCATCAGCGGCGCCGGCGACCGCCGCGACGAGGACATCCGCCAGCAGACGGAAATCCTCGGCAAGGCCTTCGACGACGTGATCCTGTACCAGGACCAGTGCCAGCGTGGCCGCGTCGACGGTGAAGTGGTGGCCCTGCTGCGCGCGGGCCTGAACGGCGCGCCGCGCACCAGCTACATCGACCAGATCAACGGTGAATTCCTGGCCATCGACACGGCGCTGGGCCGCCTGCAGGACGGCGATCTGTGCCTGATCCTGGTCGACCAGGTGGAAGAGGCGCTGGCGCATATCGCCAAGCGTATCACCGAAGTCTGATAGATCCGCTCAGCTACCCGGATGGAGAAGTATTCTTCAGCCGGGTAGTGGTTTGTATTGTTCCGTTCTGCGACTTCCATTTATTTTTGCATATTTTGAGAAAATCCCAGCCTCTTCAGGCAGTCATTTTCAGCAAATTCAAACCCCGCCACTTTTTCATTTTGCTCACCTTCAGCTTCTTCCAGGTAATAGACGGGAGGCGTGGCATCGTACATCATGCCTATCCGTACGTTTTCGAATGTAGACAACAGTAAGGTCTTTTTCAGCGGGCAAACGGTGGAATCGACGCTGATTGAAATCCATGCCCGGATATAGGAAGCATCAACGGGCACGAAGGTACCTGCACTAAAATCTTCCTGCTTGAAGCCCAGCGATATGTAGCGGCTATCCAGAAAACTGAATTTCTGGGTTTTCCCAACGAGTTTATTATCGCTATCAATAGCATTGGTGAGGGCCTGGGTTGATACGGATATGCCGAGCTCCGACGCTACTGCTTCGATGGAAGACAGATCCGGGCGCTCGAGAATGCGCTCTGCTATTTGCAGGATGTTGTTGTGAATTGCTCCGGAAGACGCTCCGCCGGAATGTGCGGCGACGGCACCGCTGATTCCAAATAAGAAGATAGCGAAGAAAGTTTTTTTTGTCATTGGACGGTGCTTGAGACGTGAATGATCCGATCAGCTACCCGGTGGGAGTAGTTGTTCCTGCCGGGCAGATGCTCGCCGTATGAATGAGCGCTTGCCCGGCATTCGTGGTCGACTTATGCAAAATCGCTCAGGTAAAGCAGATGCTCATTGGACTGCCCGATGATTTGCGCTTGAAACTCCGCCAGCCATTGAGCCGACTGCTGGGTCGTTTCTGCCGATGGACTTGTGTCCGCTGCGACGAAGCGCTGGTCAAAGGGCGACTGCATGTGCACGGCGGTGGCACCGGTAGCTGGAGCAAACGCGCTCATCTTCGCCAGCAGGCTGGCGGTTTCTTCGCTGATATACGGTGAGCGCCCATTATTGGTCCCGTATAACCATTTGACTGCTTCGGCGTCGCCTTGACTGATTTCCCGGTTGTCCGCCCCAAGGAAGAATGACTCGATCGAACTGGCGTTGGCAGTGTCTGCCAAGCCGAGTGCGTGGCCAATTTCGTGGGTGATGACTTGTTTGAACGTCGCGTCCGTACCGCTATACAGGAACTCTCCCTTGGCATCCTTTTCCAGTGCATTGAAGGATTTGTCTTCCAGGCGAATCACCACGCCTTTCTGGATATGGCCTTGGACGGAGTGCGCGACCGTTAAACCGACGGCACCGGTCGACTCGGTAGCCAGATCTCCCCAGCCGATGTCGATATCTGCCTTTTCGCCAGCGCGTGCCTCCTGGAAGGTCAGTCCTGTCGCCTTGCTCCAGTCGGCAAATGCCTGTTGGACGACGCCCTTGTCGCTTGTATCGAGGCGGCCGGAAAATTCCTGATGCTGGCTATCGAGGCTCCATGTAATCAAACGGTGATCGAAACGGCCACCGCTAAACAGCACTTTGGCCTCCGAGTGCATCGCAAAGGCGATTTGTTCCTTGGCCAGGCTCTCGACGGATGCAATGTCGGTGTTGCCTTTCGCCAGATCGGCCGCCGCGATTGCGTCGATACGCTGCAAGACATTGGCGGCGTTTGCTCCTTTGGCGCCGGCAAACGCGAAGCCGCCGCTTGGCATGGCGGGTGGTGAGGATAGCTGAATATCCGTTGCATCAAAGTTGTAGGCAATATCGGTCGCGTCGAAGTTGTAGTAGTAGTCGTACTTGACGTTGTTGAAGACGGTTTCAAACCGATTCAAATTGGCCGTGTAGTCATAGTAGGCATAGTTCTGGGTGACGATCCCGCCAGCATAGTTGTAGTTGTAGTTTTGTTGGCCATTGTCCGTGATCAGAATGTTTTCGCCACGGTTGATGTTGGCATTGCCCGTGCCATTTTCGTAGATATGTTCGCCTGGTTCGTTATTGATGATCTTGGCGTTGTTCCCTTCAAACAGGGTGCCATTCCCGGAGCCGAAGATATCGGCGCGGGTGTTGTCCGCTGCGGCTAGCGTGGCGCCACCGGCATTGATGGTGAATTTCGTCGCGCCAATGCCATTGCCACCGAACCATACACCATCGCTGCTGTTGGCGTTGACCGTCGTTCCACCACTGCCGTAGGCACCGAAGTTATCGTTTTGACCGGCATTGATGGTGCCGTTTGGATTGTAGATATCGCCGCGCGAATTATCGGCGATAGTGACGACGCCGCCACCAGCAAGGGTGACTTTGTCCAGCAAACCTCCTGAGCCGTTCCCGCCGAACCAGATATTGCTACCTGCACCAGCGGTGATCGTCGTTCCCCCGGCATTGGCGCCTCCGGTAGCGTAGACGCCGAAGTAGTCGCCTGCGCCTGCGTTGACTGTCCCGCCATTCATGAAGACGTTTACGTTGGAACTGTCTTTGATCGTAACGCTTGCGCTGCCGTTGCCGACAATCGTCAAGGTGTCGTTTGAATTGCCAGTGCCGTAGGTGCCGTTGCCGCCGATGGTGATGGCGTTGCCCGCCGCGCTGTTCGCTTTGATCCCCGACCCTGTCAGCACGACATTGGATCCGGTGGCAATGTTAATGGTGGCGTTGCTTTGCGCTAGTGATTGTGATCCATTCAGGCTGATCTCCAGGGAACCATCTATCTTTTGATCGATGATTTTTTCGTAGATACCGTCGTGATTTTTATCTTCGAGAATAACTGATTGTGCAGGGCTACGGTTAATAGGCGCACCAGCTAGGGTTTTGTAATACTCCCAGTAATTTGGAGCACTGCTGTTGCTTGGTTTTTGAAGCACAATTGTCGATGCCGCGATATCAGTTACCGCCAGCTTTATATCTGCATCCGACATGCCAGAATTTCGTCCCGATACTGCGATCAGGTCCATTTTATAAATCAGATTGTTATAGATGTTGTCGGTACCCGTTTCCGTGTAACGGTAATTGGATCCGATCACCTCGACCTCGGGGCCGCCTGCGGTTTTTATTTGGTTCCGAACAGCCCAGTTGTTGAAGGCAGCCTCACCTTCGCTGTATATCTCTACGGAAGCTCTACTTTCGATGTAAGTTGGATCCTTGGGTAGTAATTTTGCAACAAGAGCAACATCTACGCTGCGGGCGTTATAATGCCCTAATTCATGGGATAATAACCCGATAAAAGCGCCGGTAGGGCTGATAGTGTGCGATACGTTATTGTTGTCAACGTAGTTTAAGCTCTCACCTTTCGCCCAGCGGCTATTAATATCTATTTGGATTTCTGACGCAGTGGAAGGATGGGAATAGGTGGAACCTCCACCATTTGAGGCAATGATGGGAACAGCAGTGTTTTGTTTTATTTCATTGTTAAACGAAAATACCTGAGCAGATAAGATCGGAGATTTGTTGATTGCATCAATCATTTCAGGTGTTACGTTGCTACGAATATTTTTAAATATTTGCATATTAATATCAATTACTGGCATTTAACTTCCTTTATTCATATTTTGAAAAAAACTCAACCTCAGTAAACATCCATTGTTACCAAATTCTAATCCGGTTACTTTTTTACCTATTTCAGAGCCGTCCAGATAATAAACAGATGGTGCTCCGTCGTGCATAATATCCATTCTGGCATCGGGAAATTTAGATGTAAAATTATTTTTCGTCAATGGGCAGGCTGTTTTGTCAATTTTTACTGATATCCACACGCGTACAAAAGTGGCATTAGCCGGTACGAATGTGCTTGCCTTGAAATCATCTTGGATAAAACCAAATGAAAGAATATTGCTCTTCAGGAAAGTAAAGTCTTGGGACTTTCCGATATAAATATTTTCGGAGTCGCGAACCTCTTCAATCTGTTGTGGCGTAACGAATATTCCAAGTTTTGATGTAACTTTTTTAATGTCTGAAAGATCCGGCATAGCCAGTATGTGTTGGGCTATTTGTAGAATTTCGTTGTCGATTTTTTCAGATGGGGTACCAGCAAGTGCAGTGCTAAGGAGCCCAGTCCCGAATAGGAAAAAAAGCGATGATTTTTTTACCATTGGATTGCTGTCTTTTTTGTAGAAGTTGCGATCGTATTTTTCATACCGAACAATTGTTTTTTGGTCGAGCAGTTTTTTAGGTAAGGTTGTAATTATTTTAACCTTAAAGCATTGCTTTTATGGCAAAATTTTGTTTTGTTTTTTGACGCTGTGAACTGGTAAAAATTGGGAGTATGAGCGCCCCAATTCAGCATCAGGGCTAGCTGATCCTTACACGGAACAGTGGACGTCCCGTATTTGCTGCGGCTGAGGCGTCTGCTGATGGCTTTTTATTGTTTTATTTGCCACTACTGTGTGTATGATGAGTTTGGAAAATGATGCTGGAGTAATGATTGTTAATTTCTATTGGATCTATAGGTATATATAGGTTTTCTTTATCGATGCTGGCAACTAGAATGAGTGCATTGTCCAAACACAAAGAGGAGCGCCCGCAATGAGCCAGAACCAACCGCCAATCACCACCGCGTCCGGTATCCCTGTTCCCGACAACCAGAATTCCGTCAGCGCCGGCCCGCGCGGCCCGCTGCTGCTGCAAGACTTCCACCTGATCGAAAAACTCCAACACTTCAACCGCGAGCGCATTCCTGAGCGCGTGGTACACGCCAAGGGTTCGGGCGCCTATGGCACCTTCACCGTCACCCACGACATTTCCCGCTACACCAAGGCCAAGCTGTTCAACACCATCGGCAAGCAGACCGAAACCTTCGTGCGCTTTTCCACCGTCGGCGGCGAGCGTGGCAGCGCCGATACCGAACGCGATCCGCGCGGCTTCGCGGTGCGCTTCTACACCGAGGAAGGCAACTGGGATCTGGTCGGGAACAACACGCCGATGTTCTTCATCAAGGACCCGGTCAAGTTCCCCGACTTCGTCCACACGCAGAAGCGCTGTCCCCAGACCAATCTGAAATCGCCCACGATGATGTTCGACTTCTGGAGCAAGGCACCGGAAAGCCTGCACCAGGTGACGATGCTGTTCTCTGATCGCGGCACGCCGGACGGCTACCGCCATATGGACGGCTTCGGCAGCCACACCTACAGCCTGATTAACGAAGCAGGCCAGCGCGTGTATGTGAAATGGCACTTCAAGACCCGCCAGGGCATCAAGAACCTGAGCGCGGCCGATGCCTCGCGCCTGGCCGGTGAAGATCCGGATCACGCCCAGCGCGACCTGTTTGGCGCGATCGACAAGGGCGACTTCCCGCAGTGGGACGTGAAGCTGCAAGTGGCCACCGAAGCCGAACTGGCGGCCTGGGAAGCGCGCACCGGCTGGAATCCGTTTGATCTGACCAAGGTCTGGCCGCACAAGGATTTCCCTTTGATTCCGGTTGGCCTGTTCGAGCTCAATCGCAATCCGCTCAACTACCATGCGGAAGTGGAGCAGGTGGCCTTCTCGCCGGCCAACGCGGTGCCGGGCATGGGCTACTCGCCGGACAAGATGCTGCAAGGCCGCCTGTTCGCCTACCACGATGCGCAGCTCTACCGCGTGGGTACCAATCACCAGCATTTGCCGGTGAACGCGCCGCGCTGTCCTTTCCACAACCAGCAGCGCGATGGCGCGATGGCGATTGCCAACGGCGGCGCGGCGCAGAACTATGCGACCGTGCAGTCCGAAGGCACGGGTATTCAAGGCATCGGCAACGGTGAACCGGCGCTGGCGCTGGAGGGCGGCGCGGGCCGCTATGACGGCCGAGGCAAGGAAGACGATTACACCCAGGCCGGCAATCTGTTCCGTCTGATGCCGCCGGAAGCCAAGCAGAACCTGTTCAATAATCTGGCCGGTCCGCTGAGCCAGGTGAGCGCAGAGATTTTGCAGCGTCAGCTGGGCCACTTCGACAAGGCCGACCCGGCCTACGGCGCCGGCGTGCGCGCAGCGCTGAAGGAACGCGGGGTCAGCGCGGCCTGAACGCTGGCTTACGCTGCTACTTGAGCGCAGTCCGAGGGCGGCGCTCACAGAACTCCGGAACTGCACTACAATCGACAGGTGATTGTGCCAGCTCCGGAGGACTGCCTTGAATCGAACTCCCACCCGCCACGCCCATCCTTCCATGCCGGGCCAGGTTGTCCTGGTCTTGCAGGGCGGCGGCGCTTTAGGCGCCTACCAGCTGGGCGTCTATCAGGCCATGCACGAGGCGGGCATCGAGCCGGATTGGGTGATCGGCACTTCCATCGGTGCCATCAACGGCGCCATCATCGCGGGCAACGCACGCCACCACCGGCTGGAACGGCTGCGCCAGTTCTGGCAGCGCATGGAGCAGAATGCCTTGTCCTTGCCTAGCCTGCCGCGCAGCCTGGCCAATGCGGTCACGATGGGGCAGGGCATTCCCGCCTTTTTTTCGCCCAACGCTTCGGCCTGGTGGAACCCGGACGCCAAGGTCGGTGTCGAACAGGCGTCCTACTATCAGACCGCGCCGCTGCGCACGACGCTCGATGCGCTGGTCGATTTCGATTATCTGAATTCTTGCCATACCCGATTGACCGTGGGCGCGGTCAGCGCGCGCAATGGCGCCATGCGCTACTTCGATTCCAGCCAGGAGACTTTGGCGGCCGAGCACATCATGGCCTCCGGTGCGATTCCGCCGGCCTTTCCGGCCGTGCGCATCGAGGACGAGCCTTACTGGGATGGCGGTATCTATTCGAATACGCCGATCGAGGCGGTGCTCGATGATGTGCCGCGCCGCAGTTCGGTGATTTTTTCCGTGCAGGTGTGGAACCCGGACGGCAGCGAACCGCAGAGCGTGTTCGAGGTGCTCGACAAATACAAGGAAATTCAATACGCCAGCCGCGCGGGGAATATCGAGCAGCAGCGCAAGCTGCACCGGCTGCGCCACGTGATTCGGCAGCTCAGCCTGCACCTGTCGGACGAGGCCCTCAGTTCGCCGGAGGTGCGCGAGCTGACTTCCTGGGGCTGCGGCACTACCATGCACATCCTGTCGCTGAAGGCGCCGCGCGTGGGTAATGAGGATTACACCAAGGATATCGACTTCAGCGTGGACGGCATCCGTCAGCGCTGGCAGGCGGGGTATGACGATGCCTGCCGCTTTATTGCTCAGCGGCCCTGGGAAACCGAGGTCGATCCGATTGAGGGCGTGGCGATTCATGAGTTGGCGCCGGTGACGCCGTGAGTGTTTTTAAACCCACGGCCTAAATCTGGGGTCTGACCCGAATGCCGTTAAGTTAGCGGGCCGTCGGCAAGTTTACAACCCACGGCAAAGAGCCGGGGTCTGACCCGGCGGGTCAGACCCCAGGGGTGCGCCGTGGGTTTGGAAGGCAGCTGCGGCCCGGAGAATACTCGGTCATCGATGAGGGACGCCGATGGTTTATTCGGCGTTTTCCACAATTTCGCCCGGGCGCCGCTTGGCGAATCACCCCAAAACGAGGAAAATATCGGGTTCGGGATTACTTTCATTCAGGATCGCACATGACCATCAAAATCAGCCAGAATTTCGACTCCGGCGCCATCGAAGTGCTGCGCGCCGACAGCGCCGCCACCATTGAGCTGAACCTGCGCAAGGACTCGCACGCGGACATCCACCAATGGTTCCACTTCCGCCTGCAAGGCGCGCTGGGCCAGGCTGTGACGATGCGCTTCATGAATGCCGGCCAGGCCACCTACGCCAAGGGCTACGAGGACTACCAGGCTTGCGCCAGCTACGACGGCGAAAACTGGTTCCGCGTGCCGACCAGCTTCGATGGCCAGGTCATGACGATCAAGCACACGCCCCACCTCGACAGCGTCTACTACGCCTACTTCGAACCGTACTCCTTCGAGCGCCACCTGCGCCTGCTGGGCGAAGTGGCGGAAAATCCGCTGGCCCGCGTGCTCGACCTGGGCAGTACCATCGATGGCCGCGACATGAATCTGGTCGTCATCGGCAAGCCGGAAGCGGAAAAGAAAATCTGGTTCATCGCGCGCCAGCATCCGGGTGAATCGATGGCCGAGTGGTATATCGAAGGCCTGATCGACTCGCTGCTGGACGATGCCAATCCGATCGCGCGCAAGCTGCTGCAGCGCTGCGTGTTTTACATCGTGCCGAACATGAATCCGGACGGTTCGGTGCGCGGCAATCTGCGCACCAACGCCTCCGGCGCCAACCTGAATCGCGAGTGGATGACGCCGACGCTGGAACGCAGCCCTGAAGTGCTGTGCGTGAAAGAGAAGATGCATGCCACCGGCGTCGACATGTTCTTCGACATCCATGGCGACGAAGCGCTGCCCTATAACTTCGTGGCCGGTAACGAGATGCTGACCAACTTCACGCCGGAGCAGGCCGCGCAGCAGCAAGCTTTCATCGACCGCTACAAGCAGTCCAGCCCGGACTTCCAGGATACCTATGGCTATGAGGCGAGCAAGTACAAGGAAGACATGCTGACGCTGGCCTCCAAGTATGTGGGCCACCATTTCCAATGCCTGTCGCTGACGCTGGAAATGCCGTTCAAGGACAACGCCGATCTGCCCGATCCGCACGTGGGCTGGAACGGCGCGCGCAGCAAGTTCCTGGGCGCGGCGATCCTGCAGCCGATTCTGCTGTCGCTGGACTGAGCATGGGCGTCGAAATCGAACGCAAGTTCCTGCTCAAGGGCGACGCCTGGCGCGCGCTGGCCGAACCGCTGCTGCTGCGCCAAGGCTATCTGTCTTCGCACCGCGACCGCGTGGTGCGGGTGCGCATCGAGGGCGAGCAGGGTGTGATGACCGTCAAGGGCCGCACCGTTGGCGTCAGCCGCGGCGAGTGGGAGTATCCGATTCCGCTGGCCGACGCGCAGGAGTTGCTGCTGCTGTGCGAGCAGCCGCTGATCGAAAAGACCCGGCGCCGCATTCCCTTTGCCGGCAATGTGTGGGAAGTCGACGAGTTCTTCGGCGCCAATGCGGGGCTGGTGGTGGCCGAGATTGAACTGGCCTCGGAAGACCAGGCTTTCGACAAGCCCGACTGGATCGGCGAGGAAGTGAGCAGCGACGTGCGCTACCTCAACGCCAACCTGATCAAGCACCCGTTTTCGGCTTGGTAGGGGGGCAAATCTGGACTAAGCTGGAGGGCTGGACTAGGTCGGCGGGCCGCCGTCGGCAACCTGAAACCCAGGGCGTAACCCTGGGGTACGACCCGGCGGGTCGTACCCCGGCTCTTTGCCGCGGGTTTTAATACAAGTCACGGCGCATTTAGGGTGACGAGATTCGGTGGCGGCGTGCCGCCGGCGTCAATCCAAAACCCAGGGCGTAACCCTGGGGTCTGACCCGGCGGGTCAGACCCCGGCTCTTTGCCGTGGGTTTTAAACGCAGGCCACGGCGCGCAGGCTTTTAATGGAAGTGCTCGGTTCCCGTCGGCGCATCTTCCGGCATTTCCGCATGAGCCAGTTCGCCGACCGGGTCGGCAAACAGCGGCGCGCCGCAGTCGTCGCAGAACTCGGCCACATAGCGTTCGTTGTGCAGCTTGACCACGGTCACGCCGGCCTCGTTCAGATGGGCGGTGATTTCGTCGACCGGCGTGACGGGCTTGTCGAGCATGCCGGCGATGCCGCCCTGCAGCGGGCCTTCCGGCGGCGTGCCTTCCTCGTCTTCCTGGCCATACAGCGGCCAGACCACGCCGTAGATCACATCCGGCGTCTGGCGCTGGGTGAAGGCGACGCGGTATTCATCGACCTGGCCTTCGCCCGCTTCTTCGCCGAAACCGGCGATCACGGCGCGCAGCTCGGACGGTTCCACGCCCAGCGTGTGGGTCAGATAATGCACGGCGGCGCGGATCGACACCGGACGGATCAGCTTGTCCGCTTCGCGGCAGGCCATATAGTAAGCCTCGGGCAGCAGCAGTTCGATGCCGCAGCCTGGCAGCAGGCGCGCCACCGTCGGCGTGGCCTGGGTGCGCCATTGTTCCAGCGCTTCCGTGCGTTCACCGATGAAATTGGCCTGGGCGGCCGGCATCTGCCAGCGGAACAGCGGGGCGCCGGCGGGCGCGACCACGGCGGCCAGCAGGTAGCGGGTGTCGGCCAGGAAGGGCGCCGTGTCCGGTACCTTGGTGTCGGCTTTCAGTACCGTGCCCTTCAGCGCGGCCTGGGCCAGCTTGCTGGTCTTGCCATAGGTTTCCACATGGCTGCGCGGCAACTGGTCGATCGAGAACAGGGTCGGCGACATCGCGACCTGGGTGCCGTCGGCCAGCAGATGGGCCGCGAAATGGGCCGACAGCGTGGTCAGCAGCTCGCCCGGAATCGGGCCGGAAGCGATCGCGAAGCGGGTCCACGCCAGGATGGGCGCGGCCACCAGCAGCACGTCGAACTGGCGGCTGACGCCGTCCACTTCCAGGGTGACGGTGCTCGACTCGCTGACCGCTTCCACACTGTCCATCAGCACGTCGTAGGCGTTCAGGTCTTCCTTGAACAGGCTGTTGAGCGTGGTGTCGATGGTTTCCTGATGACCGGTCTTGAGGAGTTTCTGGAGCTGTGCATCAAGGCTGTGTTCCCAGGACCGTTCTTCGATACGGCTGGCCGCCTGCCCGACTGCCTGGGCGAAGGTGACTAGGCGCTGGCTCTCGGCGGACAATTTATGGGAGGAATCTTTAGATGGACGACGCATAGCGCAATAAGAGTCTCGGTAAGGGTGAAAAAACGGATTAGGCATCGCTGATGCAAATAATAACCCTTATGGTATGTATTGTAGTGGATTCGGGCGGGATGCCGGGGAACAGATCGCGCCGTGTGGGGTTTTTTCAAGGACGAAAAAAAACGCCGGACGAATCCGGCGTTTTTTGGCGCTAAAGCTGCGGAATCACGCAGCGAGCAGCTGACGCAGCACGAATGGCAGAATACCGCCGTGCTTGTAGTAGTCGACTTCGATCGGGGTATCGATACGCAGCAGGACTTTGACGTCCTGGCTGGTGCCGTCCGGACGGTGGATGACCAGGGTCGCCAGTTGCTGCGGCTTGATCTCGCCTTCCAGACCTTTCAGGTCGTAGATTTCCTTGCCGGTGATGCCCAGGGTTTCGACGCTGTCGTTGCCGATGAATTGCAGCGGCAGCACGCCCATGCCCACCAGGTTCGAGCGGTGGATACGTTCAAACGAACGCACGATCACGGCTTTCACGCCCAGCAGCTGGGTGCCCTTGGCAGCCCAGTCGCGCGAGGAGCCGGTACCGTACTCTTCGCCGCCGAACACCATGGTCGGGGTGCCGGCCGCGACGTATTTCATCGCCGCGTCGTAGATCGACAGCGTTTCGCCGGTTGGCTGGAAGGTGGTGATGCCGCCTTCGACCGCCGAACCGTCGGCCTTGGCCGGGATCATCTTGTTCTTGATACGCACGTTGGCGAAGGTGCCGCGCATCATGATCTCGTGATTGCCGCGGCGCGAGCCGTAGGAGTTGAAGTCAGCCTTGAGCACGCCGTTGGCCAGCAGCCATTTACCGGCTGGACCGTCTTCCTTGATCGAACCGGCCGGCGAGATGTGGTCGGTGGTGATCGAGTCGCCGAACACGCCCAGCGCGCGCGCGCCGGTGATGCCGGTGGCCGCTGCCGCTGGCACCATGGTGAAGTTGTCGAAGAACGGAGGCTCGGCGATGTAGGTCGAGTCCGGCCAGTTGTAGACCTGGCCTTCGGTCGACGATACGTCTTCCCACAGCTTGCCCGGGTTACCCTTGACGTCGGCGTAGTTGTCTTTGAACACTTTCGAGTTCATCGCGAACTTCATCAGCTTGGCGATTTCCGCCGAGGTCGGCCAGATGTCGCCCAGGAACACGTCCTTGCCGTTCTTGCCCTGGCCCACAGGCTCGGTCATCAGGTCGCGCGTCATGTTGCCGGCGATCGCGTAAGCGACGACCAGCGGTGGCGATGCCAGGAAGTTCGAACGGATGTTCGGGTGGATCCGTGCTTCGAAGTTGCGGTTGCCCGACAGCACAGCCGAGGCGACGATGTCGTTGGCGGCGATGGTGGCGTTCAGTTCCGGGGTCAGGTCGCCGGCGTTACCGATGCAGGTGGTGCAACCGTAGGCGGTCACGCCGAAGCCCAGTTGCTCCAGGTAAGGCAGCAGGCCGGCGGCGGTCAGGTACTCGGTGACGACGCGCGAGCCGGGAGCCAGCGAGGTCTTGATGTGCGGAGCGACGGTCAGGCCGGCTTCGACGGCTTTCTTCGCCAGCAGGCCGGCGGCCAGCAGCACGCTCGGGTTCGAGGTGTTGGTGCAGGAGGTGATCGCCGCGATCAGCACGTCGCCGCTCTTGACGTCCACGCCATTGCTGGTGGTGAAGGTTTTGTTCAGGTCGGCGGCAGCCTTGTTGAAGCCGTTTTCGGTGGTCGGTTTCGAGAACAGTTCGATGAAGTTGTTCTTGACGTTGCCGATTTCGATACGGTCCTGTGGGCGCTTAGGGCCGGCCAGCGAAGGGGTGACGCTGGTCAGGTTCAGTTCCACCACGCGGGTGTAGTCGATCTCGCCGGCTTTCGGTACGCCGTACAGGCCCTGGGCCTTGAAGTAGCCAGCGAAGGCGTCGATTTCCGCCTTGGTGCGGCCGGTGCCTTCGAAGTATTCGATGGTGGCATCGTCGACCGGGAAGAAGCCCATGGTCGCGCCGTATTCCGGTGCCATGTTGGCGATGGTCGCGCGGTCGGTCAGCGACAGGGTCTCGGTGCCTTCGCCGAAGAACTCGACGAACTTGCCGACGACTTTTTCCTTGCGCAGCAGTTCGGTGATGGTCAGCACCAGATCGGTCGCGGTGCAGCCTTCGCGCAGCACGCCGGTCAGGTTCACGCCGATCACGTCCGGGGTCAGGAAGTACACTGGCTGGCCCAGCATGCCGGCTTCCGCCTCGATGCCGCCCACGCCCCAGCCGACGACGCCGATGCCGTTGATCATGGTGGTGTGCGAGTCGGTACCGACCAGGGTGTCCGGGAAGTAGACGTCGCCGGCCGCCTTGTGCACGCCGCGCGCCAGGTATTCCAGGTTGACCTGGTGGACGATGCCGAAGCCTGGAGGCACGACGCCGAAGGTGTCAAAGGCCTGCATGCCCCATTTCATGAACTGATAACGCTCGGCGTTGCGCGAGAATTCCAGTTTCATGTTCAGGTCCAGCGCTTTTTTCTCGCGGAAGTGATCGATGGTGACCGAGTGGTCGACCACCAGGTCGACCGGGACCAGTGGTTCGATTTTCTTGGCGTTGATGCCCATTTTGTGCGCGACGTTACGCATCGCGGCCAGATCGGCCAGCAGCGGAACGCCGGTGAAGTCTTGCAGGACCACGCGCGCGACTACGAACGGGATCTCGTCGGTACGGTCGCCCGTTGGCGACCAGTTGGCCAGCTGCTTGATGTGCTCTTCGGTGACCTTCTTGCCGTCACAGTTGCGCAGTACCGATTCCAGTACCAGGCGAATCGATACTGGCAGGCGCGAGACTTTGGTGCCCAGGCTTTTTTCCAGTGCGGGCAGGGAGTAGAACTTACCCTTCTTGGTGCCCGAAATGTTGAATTCCTTGAGCGTGTTCAGAGTGTTGCGGGACATGACCTCTCCTTCATTGGGTATTGTCTGTTATTGATATGCTGGGTAAAACGGTAAAGCTCAGCGCCCGCGAGGGCGCGTCCGGTACAGGGCGGTTTCAGCCCTTGGTGCTCGGTGCAGCGGCGGGCGTTTCCATGCCCAGCTGCTTGGCCTGTTCGGCGTTGCGGCACTCATTGGCCAGCTGGCGGTTCTGGCGCGAATCGAGCAGCATGGCCTTGGCGGGAATGCCGATCCACACCAGGCCGTAGTGCTTGTTCTCGAAGCGCAGCGCGCCCGTTTCGGTGCCGATGCGTTTCAGGCGGTGCAGGCGTTTTTTCCAGCGCAGCGCGATGTGGGCGTCGTCGTTGTCATTCTTGTAGACGGTGACCTTGTTGCCCAGTTCGCAGTCGAATTCGGTGACGACAGAGCCGCCGATGGCCGATTCGTCGGTTTCCTCATCGGGATCGGCGGACTTGGCGCCGGCTGGCTCGGCCTTGGCGGCCTTGCCGCCCTTGGCGCTCTTGTGTTTCGCGGGTTTCTTATCGTTGCCGGTTTGGGCGTGCGCGCCGGCGGCCAGGGTCAGGGAGGCCAGCGCGAGGCTGCAGGCCAGGAACAGTTTGGAGATGGACATCAGTGTGCTTCCAGTGAGGGGGCGTGAGGGTTGGCGTCGAGCAGGGCATTGACCGTCTCCGGCAGGGGCAGCCCCGCCAGGCGGGCGCGCTGCAAGACGGTCCAGTAATAGCGGTAGCTGGCGCGGTCGTGCAGCCGGCCGTTCTGGGCGATCGGGCCCCATTGGGCCTTTTCGGCCTCCACCAGGATATTGC
Organism: Oxalobacteraceae bacterium; assembly: GCA_013284265.1. Classification (GTDB taxonomy): domain Bacteria; phylum Pseudomonadota; class Gammaproteobacteria; order Burkholderiales; family Burkholderiaceae_D; genus Rugamonas. Next base: position 173,014 of record JABTBR010000005.1, read on the forward strand.
TCGCTTCATTGACTTCGGACAGGCGCGGCGTGAAGGCCTTGATGACCGGCTTGATCTGGTTCGGGTGGATGCTCCACATGCGCGTATAGCCGAATTCGGCGGCGGCGCGCTGGGCATCGTTGGCCACCACGGCGGTGTCCTTGATCTCGGTGGTCACATTGTGCGAGGGCACCTTGCCATGGGCGTGGCAGGCCGCGGCGATTTCCAGCTTGGCGCGCACCACCAGCGGGTGGGTGAACTGGCCAGGCGTGCGCATGGCGTTGCCGGGAATGGCGCCGTAATGGGCCGAGACGAAGTCCATGATGCCGAAGGACAGGCACTGCACCTGGGGCAGGGCGGCGATCGCGTGGGCGTCGCGCAGCGCGCCATGGGTTTCGATCAGCACGTGCACCGGCAGGTCCTTGCGGCCGGCCGCCTGGGCATGGGTGTTGATCAGTGCTATCGCCTGCAGCACTTCGAGCACGCTATGGGCCTTGGGCAGCACCAGATAGGCCAGCTTGGCGGCGGCCGCGCAGATGATGGCCACGTCCTGGGCGAAGAAGGGGCTGCCGATATCGTGCACGCGCGCGCCGATACGGTTGAAGCGGTTGTCGTCGGAGGCGATCAGTTCGGCCACCAGGCGGGCGTGGGCTTCCTCGTTGCCGGCGCTGGCGCCGTCTTCGCAATCGAGGGTGATGTCGAACAGGGGACCAAGCTCTTGTTGCAAAGCAATCGATTTACGCATCAGCTTGTCGGAGCCGGCGTAGTGGTCGCAGGCCGGCAGGAGCAGCGGCTGGCGGTTGCCTTGGAATAAAACCTCGGATGGATGCATGCTTGGGGATTCTGCCGAAGGTTCAGCATGATGGGGATGAGGTGCCGCCGCACTGCTCTCGGCAGTGCGGCGGGTGCGACGGATCGGTGGTTTAACCGGTTCCACAGTCGCTGCTTGGCGGATTAGCCCAGCAGGTGCTTGACGCCGGCTTGCTCTTCCAGCAGTTCGTTCAGCGTGCGGTTGATGCCTTCTTGCGTGAAAGCGTCGATTTCCAGGCCTTGAACGATTTTGTATTCGCCGTTTTCGGTGGTGACCGGGAAGCCGAACATCACGCCTTCAGGGATACCGTAGGAGCCATCCGAAGGCACGCCCATGGTGGTCCACTTGCCCGCGGTGCCCAGCACCCAGTCATGCACGTGGTCGATGGCGGCGTTGGCAGCCGATGCAGCCGAGGACAGGCCGCGCGCTTCGATGATGGCGGCGCCGCGTTTGCCCACGGTTGGCAGGAACACGTCCTTGTTCCAGACCTGGTCGTTGATCAGGTCCTTGACAGCCTTGCCGCCGACGGTGGCGAAGCGGTAGTCGGCGTGCATGGTTGGCGAGTGGTTGCCCCACACGCACAGCTGTTCGATGTCCTTGACGGCGGTGCCGGTCTTGGCAGCGACTTGCGACAGCGCGCGGTTGTGGTCCAGACGCAGCATGGCGGTGAAGTTTTTCGCTGGCAGCGACGGTGCCGATTTCATGGCGATGTAGGCATTGGTGTTGGCAGGGTTGCCGACCACCAGCACTTTGACGTTGCGCGAAGCGACGGCGTCGAGCGCCTTGCCTTGCACGGTGAAGATCTGGGCATTCGCTTCCAGCAGGTCTTTACGTTCCATGCCTGGGCCGCGTGGACGTGCGCCAACCAGAACGGCGACGTCGGCATCCTTGAATGCGGTCAGCGGATCGGAGTGGGCGTGCATTTCGGCCAGCAGTGGGAAAGCGCAATCGTCGATTTCCATCATCACGCCCTTCAGGGCCTTCTGTGCTTTTTCGTCAGCGATTTCCAGCAGTTGCAGGATAACTGGTTGGTCTTTGCCGAGCATGTCGCCGTTGGCGATGCGGAACAGCAGAGCGTAGCCGATCTGACCGGCGGCGCCGGTGACAGCAACGCGCATTGGGGTTTTAGCCATGATGAATCTCCAAAGTGGGAATGAAAACGATCTTGAAGCTGGGCCTACGCTTACGGGAAAACAGTAATGATACCAAACCGGCAGCGGTTTATTCGCTCACATTTGGACATTCGGCTGTAATTGACCTTTGGCGTGCCCGGGTCTATGCTTCCTGGACGTTTCGGGCGTCGCGCTGTCGCGTTGCCGTCTCTCCAAAAACCGCATGGTTGGCGAGTGTAGGCTCCTGCGTTGCATCTGTCAATCATATCTTATGTCTTATATAAGACACATAAGTTGTTGGTGGTTTTGCTGGACGGGAAGGGCCTTTTGTGGTGAAATCTCGCCCTATGAATCCCGTCCCGCCCAACCTGACCAACAATGCCGGCGCCGCCTCTGCAGGCGCGGCGGTCAGCCCGTCCGCGGGCGCGGCAGCCTCGCCCACCTTCTCGCCGCTGTACCAGCAGATCAAGGCCCTGATCACCCAGAGCCTGCAATCGGGCGAGTGGAAGCCGGGCGAGCTGATTCCCAGCGAGGTCGAGCTGGCCAACCGTTTCAAGGTCAGCCAGGGCACGGTGCGCAAGGCCATCGACGAGCTGGCGGCCGAAAATCTGGTGATGCGGCGCCAGGGCAAGGGCACCTTCGTGTCCACCCACCACGAGGCGCGCGCCCACTTCCGTTTCCTGCGCCTGATGCCCGACGAGGGCGTGCCGCACTATCCCGAAAGCAAGTTTATCGAAGTCAAGCGCATGCGCGCCCCGGCCGATGTGGCGCGCCTGCTCGACCTGAAGTCGGGCGACGCCGTGATCTTCATCAAGCGGGTGCAATCGTTTGACGGCCTGCCGACCATCGTCGAAGAACTGTGGCTGCCGGGCATGACCTTCAAGGGCCTGACCGCCGAGCGCCTGGTCGAATACAAGGGGCCGATGTATGGCCTGTTCGAGTCCGAATTCGGTACCCGCATGATACGCGCGGCCGAAAAGATCCGCGCCGTCTGCGCCGATGGCGCCAACGCCGAACTGCTGCACCTGCCGGCGGGGACGCCGCTGCTGTGCTCCGAGCGGGTCTCGTTTACCTATGGCGACAAGCCGGTCGAGCTGCGCCGCGGCCTGTACTCGACCGAGCGGCACCACTATCAGAACGATTTGAACTGAGCAAGCAACTGCTTGGGGCTGGGGGCGGTGGATGCCTGCCGTTTAGGAAATTGCTTAACTGGCGGGCCGGCGGCGGCGGTTTAAACCCACAGCAAAGAGCCGGGGTCTGACCCGCCGGGTCAGACCCCAGGGTTGCGCCGTGGGTTTGGTCATGCTGCACCGCAGCGAAAAATGCAGCACGGAAAGCGTTTTTCTGTGTTCTGCCAAACACTATTTTTGTTATATGTAACAATAGATATTGGTTTGAACTGTGAAAATCGGCGAAAATCGCAGTCTCACATATTTTAGTTAAGCTCAAGGGGGGTCTTGTTATGTCTGAAGCCGTAAGAGAAGTACCAAAAAAAGAACGGCCAAAATTTACCAATATACACATCACGCAGTTGCCAAGTTACCGTTTGCCGCTGGCCGGCGTCGTGTCCATCTTGCACCGCATCAGTGGTTTCCTGATGTTCGCGTTGTTGCCATTCGTTCTGTATCTGCTGGAACTGAGCCTGCGTTCCGAAATGTCCTTTTCCTATTTCCAGGGCTTCGCTTCGAACCCCCTGGTCAAACTGATCATCCTGGCCCTGGTCTGGGGCTATATGCAGCACTTCTGCGCCGGCGTGCGCCATCTGGTGATGGACCTGCACTACGGTCTGGACAAGGATTCGGCCCGTAAGTCGGCCGCCGGCGTGCTGGTGGTGAGCCTGACGCTGACCGCCCTCGTTGCCCTGAAACTGTTTGGAGTATTTTAATGGCGAACAATAATGTCGGACCTAAACGCCTGGTCGTCGGCGCCCACTACGGCCTGAAAGACTGGCTGGCCCAGCGCGTGACCGCGGTACTGATGGTGGTCTACACCGCCACCCTGCTGATCGCCTTCCTGACTGGCCAGAACTTCAGCTATGAAGGCTGGGCTGGCCTGTTCGCCTGCCAGTGGTTCAAGCTGTTTACCGCCGTCACCCTGTTCGGCCTGTTCTACCACGCCTGGGTCGGCATGCGTGACATCTGGATGGACTATGTCAAGTCCATCGGTGTGCGCCTGACCCTGCAAATTGCCACCATGCTGTGGTTGATCGCCTGCGCGTTCTACGCCGTACAAATTATCTGGAGTGTTTAATCGTGGCAGCTATCAAATCTGCAATTCCTACCCGCCGCTTTGACGCGGTCATCGTCGGCGCCGGCGGCTCCGGCATGCGCGCATCCCTGCAACTGGCCGAAGCCGGCCTGAACGTGGCGGTGCTGTCGAAAGTGTTCCCGACCCGTTCGCACACCGTGGCGGCCCAGGGCGGCATCGGCGCATCGCTGGGCAATATGGCCGAAGACAGTTGGTTCTGGCATATGTTCGACACCGTCAAGGGTGGCGACTACCTGGGCGACCAGGATGCGATCGAATTCATGTGCCGCGAAGCACCGAAGGTGGTCTACGAGCTGGAACACTTCGGCATGCCTTTCGACCGCAATCCGGACGGCACCATTTACCAGCGCCCGTTCGGCGGCCACACCGCCAACTTCGGCGAAAAAGCTGTGCAACGCGCCTGCGCCGCGGCCGACCGTACCGGTCACGCCCTGCTGCACACCCTGTATCAGCGCAATGTGCGCGCCCGTACCCACTTCTTCGTCGAATGGATGGCGCTCGACGTCATCCGTGACGCCGAAGGCGACGTCGTCGGCGTGGTCGCGCTGGAGATGGAAACCGGCGAATGCATGATCCTGGAAGCGAAGACCACCATCTTCGCCACCGGTGGCGCCGGCCGTATCTTCGCCGCCTCGACCAATGCCTTCATCAACACCGGCGACGGCATGGGCATGGCGGCACGCGCCGGCCTGCCGCTGCAGGACATGGAGTTCTGGCAGTTCCACCCGACCGGCGTGGCCGGCGCGGGCGTCCTCATTACCGAGGGTGTGCGCGGCGAGGGCGGTATCCTGATCAACTCCGAAGGCGAACGTTTCATGGAGCGCTATGCGCCGACGCTGAAGGATCTGGCGCCGCGCGACTTCGTCTCGCGTTCGATGGACCAGGAGATCAAGGAAGGCCGCGGCTGCGGTCCGAACAAGGATCACGTCATGCTGGACCTGCGCCACATCGGCGCCGACACCATCGCCAAGCGCCTGCCGTCGATTCTGGAAATCGGCCACAAGTTCGCCAACGTCGATGCGACCAAGGAACCGATTCCTGTCGTGCCGACGATTCACTACCAGATGGGCGGCATCCCGACCAATATCCACGGTCAGGTCGTCACCCCGAACGGCGACGGCACCCAGAAAGTGGTCAACGGCCTGTACGCGATCGGCGAATGCGCCTGCGTCTCGGTGCACGGCGCCAACCGCCTGGGCACCAACTCGCTGCTCGACCTGGTGGTGTTCGGCCGCGCGGCCGGTAACCACGTGGTCGCGTCGAACCTGAAGCAGAAGGAAAACAAGCCGCTGCCGAAGGACGCCGCCGATTTCGCGATGGGCCGCCTGAACAAGCTGGAAACCTCGACCGGTTCGGAAAAAGTGCAGGGCGTCGCCAACGACATCCGCGCCACGATGCAGAAGTACTGCGGCGTGTTCCGTACCGATGCGCTGCTGACCCAGGGCGCCAAGGAAATCATGGTGCTCGACGAGCGCCGCAAGCACGTTTCGTACAAGGACAAGTCCAAGGTCTTCAACACCGCCCGCGTGGAAGCGCTGGAACTGGACAACCTGATCGAGACCGCCAAAGCGACGATCACTTCGGCCGTGGCCCGCAAGGAATCCCGTGGCGCGCACGCGCACAGCGATTTCCCGAACCGCGACGACGACAACTGGATGAAGCATACCCTGTGGTACTCGGACAGCAACCGCCTGGAATACAAGGCAGTCGTTACCAAGCCGCTGACGGTTGATACCTTCAAGCCGAAACCACGTACTTTCTAAGGGCCAGAACATGCCACGCACTCTCAAATTCAAAATCTACCGCTACGATCCTGACCAGGATGCCAAGCCGTACATGCAGGACCTGACGGTCGAATTGAAAGACACCGACAAGATGCTGCTCGACGCACTGCAGCGCATCAAGTCCGACGTCGACGATTCGCTGGCCCTGCGCCGCTCCTGCCGCGAAGGCGTCTGCGGTTCCGACGCGATGAACATCAACGGCAAGAACGGTCTGGCCTGCACCACCAATCTGAACGAGCTGTCCGAGCCGATCATCCTGCGCCCGCTGCCAGGCCTGCCGGTGATCCGCGACCTGATCGTCGACATGACGCAGTTCTTCAAGCAGTACGATTCGATCAAGCCTTACCTGATCAACGATTCGATTCCGCCTGAAAAAGAGCGTCTGCAGAGCCCGACCGAGCGCGAAGAGCTCGACGGCCTGTACGAGTGCATCCTGTGCGCCTGCTGCTCGACGTCCTGCCCCTCGTTCTGGTGGAATCCGGACAAGTTCGTCGGCCCGGCCGGCCTGCTGCAAGCCTACCGCTTCATCGCCGACTCGCGCGACGAAGCGACCGGCGCGCGTCTGGACAACCTGGAAGACCCGTATCGTCTGTTCCGCTGCCACTCGATCATGAACTGCGTCGACGTGTGCCCGAAAGGCCTGAATCCGAACAAGGCCATCGGTAAAATCAAGGAATTGATGGTGCGCCGCGCGATCTAAGCGGCCGCAGCATCGCCACGCCCGCCGCCCCGGCGGCGGGCGTATCATGTAATTTCAGCCGTACCGGGCCGCGCTGTGCGGCCTCACCGAGTAGCACACTGAAGATGACCGAACCGAACAATATTGCGCATCAGTCCGACCCCGCCAACCGCGCCCGATTGCGCTGGCGCTCGCGGCGCGGACTGCTGGAAAACGACATTATCCTGACCCGTTTCCTCGATGCGCATGAAACCGAATTGACCGACGAGGAAGTGGACGCGTTCACGCGGCTCCTCGATTTGTCGGACAATGACCTGATGGATCTGGTGCTGGCCCGAAAAGAGCCGGAAGGCGAAGCCGATCTGCCGCACGTGCATGCACTGCTGCAGCGACTGCGCCGCGCTTAAAGGATAGGCGCGCCGCGCACGATGCGTCTAAGCCTGTTTGCATGTCCCAGAAATAATCGACGTTTTTTTTTACCTGCCCCATCTCTCCAAGAAGGAAGAGTCCATGAATACCTCTGATAACAAAGCTACCCTGTCGTTCTCCGATGGCAGCCCATCGATTGAATTCCCGATCTACCAGGGTACCGTTGGTCCCGATGTCATCGACATCCGCAAGCTGTACGGCAGCACCGGCAAATTCACCTATGATCCAGGTTTCATGTCGACCGCGGCATGCAACTCGTCGATCACCTACATCGATGGCGACAAGGGCGAGCTGCTGTACCGCGGCTACCCGATCGAGCAGCTGGCCGTTAACGCCGACTTCATGGAATCGTGCTACTTGCTGCTGAACGGTGAACTGCCGAACGCGGCGCAGAAAACCAAGTTCGTCGACACCGTGACCAAGCACACGATGGTGCACGAGCAGATGCAATTCTTCTTCCGCGGCTTCCGCCGCGACGCGCACCCGATGTCGGTACTGGTTGGTACCGTCGGCGCGCTGGCTTCGTTCTACCACGATTCGCTCGACATCAACGACCCGCATCACCGCGAAGTGTCGGCCATCCGCCTGATCGCCAAGATGCCTACCCTGGTGGCGATGTCGTACAAATACTCGATCGGCCAGCCTTTCGTGTACCCACGCAACGACCTGTCGTACAGCGCCAACTTCATGCGCATGATGTTCGGCAATCCTTGTGAAGAATACAAGATCAATGACGTGCTGGTGCGCGCACTGGACCGTATCCTGATCCTGCACGCCGATCACGAGCAGAATGCGTCGACCTCGACCGTGCGCCTGTCCGGTTCCTCGGGCGCCAATCCATTCGCCTGTATCGCTGCCGGTATCGCCTGCCTGTGGGGCCCTGCCCACGGCGGCGCCAACGAAGCGGCACTGAATATGCTGAAAGAAATCGGTTCGGTCGACAAGATCCCCGAGTTCATCGCCAAGGTCAAAGATAAGAACTCCGGCGTCAAGCTGATGGGCTTCGGTCACCGCGTCTACAAGAACTTCGACCCACGCGCCAAGCTGATGCGTGAAACCTGCCACGAAGTGCTGAACGAACTGGGCCTGCATGACGACCCATTGTTCAAGCTGGCGATGGAACTGGAAAAGATTGCACTGAACGACGAATACTTCGTTTCGCGCAAGCTGTACCCGAACGTCGACTTCTACTCGGGCATCGTGCAATCGGCACTGGGCATCCCTGTGTCGCTGTTTACCGGTATCTTCGCCATGGCCCGCACCATCGGCTGGATCGCCCAGTGGAACGAAATGATCTCCGATCCGGAACAAAAGATCGGCCGCCCACGTCAGCTGTTCGTCGGCTCGACCACGCGCGAAGTGCTGCCGCTGGACAAACGCGCCTAAGCGTCGTTCTCCGCCGCACAGTAAAAAACGGGCTTCGGCCCGTTTTTTTTTGCTTTGGCTCAGAAGAAGGGCCGACTTGCCCGATTATGCTAATGTGCCGGTATGGACGAGGAGGGCATCATGTCTGAAGCAGATTTCCAAGGAATTCCCATCGAGCTCGATGAAGAGACGCATGCCCGGGTGCTGCGCCTGGGTAGGCAGCGAGGCGAGTCCATCAGTCGGATCGCAGCGGAAGCAGTCAGGCATTATCTTGACTGGGTAGACGGACTGAACGTATTTGACCGGGGCGCCGTCGAGGCCGCCATTGAGCATAAAAAGAATGGCTTGCATCTGACTTCCGCAGAGGCGGATAGTTGGCTTGCCGAACTGGAGGCTGGCAATGATGTCGAGCCTCCGGCATGCCACAGCTAATCTGGTCGCCGCGCGCCTTGCGCGACATACAGCGCATTTACCGGTTTCTGTATGCAAAAAATCCCAAGGCGGCCAAGCGGGCCGTTGCCGCGATCCGGCGTGGCATTACCTCACTGGCCGACTTTCCCGATGCCGGTCAAGCGGCTCCCGATTTAGGTATTGCTTGCCGACGATGGCTGGTGCGGTTTGGGCGGGATGGGTACGTCGTCGTTTATCGAACAGAGCCGGATTTCGTGCTGTTGTTGTCGCTACGCCATCAAAAAGAAACTGTTTCCTAGGTATGGACAGAGAGCGGGCTCACCTGTCCCGCTGAACAGTGGAGAGAAAACATGATGAAGAATTTGTGCGCGGCACTCGCGCTTGTCACGCTGGCCTTGTCGGCACAGGCACAAACCGTGCCGCTCTACGACGGCGAATTGGCCAGGTCGCTCGGCGGGGACGACAATGGCATGCGCCGCTATGTGTTCGTCGTGCTGCGTACGGGGCCGAACAAGGTCCCGGCCGGCAAGGAACGCACGGACATGTTCGAAGGCCATATGGCCAATATCCAGCGCCTCGCGAACGAGGGCAAGCTGGCCTATGCCGGTCCGCTGGACGGTGTCGATGGCGCGCGCGGCATTTTCATCTTTGCGGTCGACAGCATCGACGAGGCCAAAAAATTCGTGGCCACCGATCCCGTCATCATCAAGGGCGAAATGGTGGCCGAGTACCACACGCACTTCGGATCGGCAGGCTTGATGATGGTGAATCAGTTGCACACCAGGATTATCAAGCCCAAGTGAGTGACATTGGAGTGCAGAAAGTGATCCACTGAGTTATTATTTTTGCCTTGAATGCAATATCTTTGGGGTGATATGAAAGTGGAGCGCATTTCCTTGGCTGGAAAACGGGTCAGGTTGGAATCACTGGAAGAGCGCCATCTGGCGGGGCTGGCGCAAGCGATTGCGGACGGGCGTCTGTGGGAGTTGCCGGTGACTTTCGTGCCGCCGCCCGAGGAACTAGCCGAGTTTTTATGCAAGGCCGATGCGGCCTTCGAGGCTGGGCGGGAACTGGCCTTCGCCACCATCGATATCGCCAGCGGCGCCGTGGTGGGCAGTACGCGCTTCCGCGCCATCGACGTGGCGCACCGCCGCGCCGAGATTGGATTTACCTTCATTGCGCAATCGTGGCAGCGCAGCCATGTCAACACCGAAGCCAAATACCTGATGCTGCGCCATGCATTCGAGGTGTGGGGCTGCAACCGGGTCGAGTTGCTGACCGATTTTCTCAACACCAAATCACGCCAAGCCATCGCCCGCCTCGGCGCGCGCGAAGAAGGCGTGGTGCGCAGCCATATGGTGATGCGCGACGGCCGGGTGCGCGACTCGGTGCTGTTCAGCATCATCGCCAGCGAATGGCCGGACGTAAAGCAAATGCTTGAATTGAAACAAGCTGGTGCGCCTGTTTCGCGAAGATCACAGCGGGATGCACAGCGGATCAGGGATTCGGATCCGCTGTAAGCTGTCATGACAACTCAGATATGACTTACCACTTGATCTCGCCCTTGGCTACTTTGGCGCTGGTTTCCAGCGCGCCGTTCAGGCCGACGCTAGGGTAGAGCGCTTTCATGCGGGCGATCAGCTCGCCCGAGTTGGCCGCTTTCGGGGTTTCTTCCTCAAACTTTTGCAGATAGTCGCGGGTGAAGGCGATGCTGTCCGGCGTCAGCGCGGCGCCGACCTTGAAGTGGCCCGGCACGATGGTCACGGGCTTGAGCGCGGCGATATCCTGCAGCGCGGCCAGCCACTGCTGGCGCGAGGCCATAGTCTGGGTGTCGGCGGTCCATACATGCAGGTCGTTGAACAGCACCACGCCACCGACTACCGCCTTGATCGAAGGAATCCACACATAGCTGCGCTCCGGCGCAGGACCTTGCAGGCCCTGGATCTTCAGCGCCTGGCCTTCCAGCGTGATGGTGTCGCCCTGCAGCGGCTGCGGCATGACGATGCCCTGCGGCGCGTTGTCCTTCAAAATCGGGCCCCAGAACTTGACCTTGGCGTCGGCCTTCTTCTGCATGCCGGCGATGGTTTGCGGGGTGGCGACGATTTTCGCGTCGGGGAAGGCGGCGTGGATCACGTCCAGGCCGAAGTAGAAGTCCGGGTCGCTATGGCTGACGTAGACGGTGGTCAGCTTCTTGCCGCTGGCGCGGATCTGTTCGACCAGTTTCAGCGCTTCGCCGCGCGAGAACTGGGCGTCGATCAGCACGGCATCGTGCTTGCCGGCTACCAGCACCGAGGCGACCGGGAAGATCGCCGCTTCACCGGGATTGAACACTTCCAGCGTCAGCGGGGCCGGGCTTGCGCCGGCGGCCGAGGCGGGAACGATGCTCATGGTGGCGGCGAGGGCGGCGAACAGGACAGTGTGCTTGATCATGATGGGCTTTCTGTGTGGAGTAGGAATAGACGTATCTTAAATTTCTTTTTCCGATAGAAAAACGGGGTATCCTGCATCAATTAATTGCATAAATCGGACGAATGATGGACAGGATCACGGCAGCCCAGGTATTTGTCAGCATCGCCGAGCGCGGCAGCATGATCGCGGCGGCCGATGCATTGGACATGTCGCGCGCCATGGTCACGCGCTATCTGGCGCAGATGGAGCAGTGGGCCGGCGCCCGGCTGCTGCACCGGAGCACGCGCCGCCTGAGCCTGACCGATGCCGGGGACAGCACGTTGGCGCGCTGCCGCCAGATGCTGGAGCTGGCCGGCCAGATCGAAGTGCGGCAGGACAGCGCGGACGATGCGCCGCGCGGCTTGTTGCGCATTACCTGTTCGCAATCGCTGGGGCAGGCGGCGCTGGCGCAGGCGGTGCCGGCCTATCTGCGGCGCTATCCGCGCACGGCGGTCGATCTGCAGATCAATAGCCAGGCGGTGAACCTGGTCGAGCAGCGCATCGATCTGGCGCTGCGCATCACCAATGCGCTGGAGCCTAACCTGATCGCACGCCAACTGGGCCGTTGCGACTCGGTGGTGTGCGCGGCCCCGGCCTATCTGGCCGAGCATGGGCGGCCGCAGCGGGCCGAGGATCTGGCGCGGCACAACTGCCTGACCTATAGTTATTTCGGCAAGAGCCTGTGGCAGTTCAGCTATGAGGGCGAGGCGCTGTCGGTGCCGGTCAGCGGCAATCTGTCGGCCAATGATGATCTGATCTTGTTGACGGCGGCGGTGCAGGGGGCGGGGGTCGCGCTGCAACCGCGCTACAGCGTGGCGCCGCTGCTGGCCAGTGGTCAGCTGGTGGGTTTGCTGCCGGAGTATGCACCGCAGCAGATGGGGATCTATGGGATCTACACCTCGCGCCAGCATATGCCGCCGGCCCTGCGCGCGATGCTGGACTTTCTGCGCGACTGGTTTGCCGATAGCCCGGAATGGCGCGACCGCATTGGTGTCGCCGGGGCTTGAGCTGTATGGCCGTTAACTTAA
>JABTBR010000050.1 GCA_013284265.1 Oxalobacteraceae bacterium
AACGGCGGCCGCGGAACAGCTGGGGCAGCAGTTCGGCCAGGTGGGCGCGCTCGTCGCCCTGGGCCCGGTGCAGCGCCTGCTGCGGACCGTGCATGAATTTGGCGGTCAGGCCGCGCGACAGGGCTTCGAGCACGGCGTCGATATCGTCGCCGCGCGCCAGCATCTTGCGGGCGCGCTCCAGTTCCATCTGGCGCAGCGCCTCGCCGTTTTCCTGCAGACTTTGAATGACCGGCACCACGGCGCGGTCGTCGATCCAGTGCATGAAGGACTGGACCCGGGTTTCAATGATCGCTTCGGCCTGGGCCACGGCGGCCTGGCGGTTTTCCATGCCGGTCTGGACCACCTGGCCCAGATCGTCCACGGTATACAGGAACACGTCGCTCAGGCGGCCCACTTCGGCCTCGATATCGCGCGGCACGGCCAGGTCGACCATGAACATGGGCTTGTGGCGGCGCGCCTTGATGGCGCGTTCGACCAGGCCCAGGCCGATCAGCGGCAGCGAGGAGGCGGTGCAGGAAATGACGATGTCGTATTGATGCAGCTGGTCCTGCAGCTCGGCCAGGCGGATCGCCTTGCCGCTGAAGCGGTGCGCCAGCTGCTCGCCGCGGTCCAGCGTGCGGTTGGCGATGGTGATGCTTTTCGGATTCTGCGCCGCGAAGTGGGTGGCGCACAGTTCGATCATTTCGCCGGCGCCGATGAACAGCACGTTCTGGTCCGCGATCTTGTCGAAGATGCGCTGCGACAGGCGCACGGCGGCGGCGGCCATCGAAACGCTGTGGGCGCCGATTTCGGTGGTGCTGCGCACTTCCTTGGCGACCGAGAAGCTGCGCTGGAACAGCTGGTGCAGATAGGTGCCCAGGCCGCCGGCTTCGTCGGCGGTGCGGATCGCGTCCTTGATCTGGCCCAGGATCTGGGTCTCGCCCAGCACCATCGAATCGAGGCCGGAGGCGACGCGGAAGGTGTGGCGCACCGCGTCATGCTGGGGCAGCATGTACAGGTGGGGCCGCAATTCGGCGTAGTTCAGATGGTGGAAGTCGGCCAGGAAATGGGCGCCGGCGTCGAGCGGATTGGGCGCCTTGCTGGCTGCGTACAGCTCGGTGCGGTTGCAGGTGGACAGGATCGCCGCCTCGTCGCTGCCGCGCGGATCGATGCGGCCGAACCACGATTGCGCCGCCCGCACCGCCTGACCCAGTTGCTCAGGCGCGAACGCCAGCTGCTCGCGTAGCGAGACCGGAGCGGTGGTGTGGTTGAGGCCGACGGCGAGCAGTTGCATTTCGGGGCTGGGTGGGCTGTTGTTAGAGCTCATTATAACGTGGTCTGACGCTATCCTGCCCCAGGACTGCCTATTTGCTTAGCAGCAGGCGGCTATAACCCATATGCACTCAGGCCGTGGGAGCGGCCGCTTCAGGCGCCCAGTTTTTCCAGGCGGTAGCCGTAGCTGTACACCGGCACCAGGCGGTAGCCGTTTTCCGGCTTGAGCTGGAGCTTGTTGCGCACCCGCGAAACGTGGGTATCCATGGTGCGCGAAGGCACGGCGGTCTCGCGTATCCACACGGCTTCGTGGATATAGGCGCGCGATAGCGGACGGCCAATATTACGGAAAAATAACAATGCCAAATAAAACTCTTTATGTGTCACTTCCAACACAACCCCGTCCATCAGCAGGCGTCCGGGCCGGGTTTCGAACACATATTGGCCAAATTGCAGCTGTTCGGCGCCGTTCTGGGCCGGATAGGCGCGGCGCAGCAGGGCTTGCACGCGTGCCACCATTTCGCTGCGGCGCAGCGGCTTGATCATGTAATCGTCGGCGCCGGCGGCCAGGCCGGCGACGATATCGTCCTCGCCGGAACTGGTGGTCAGGAACAGCACGGGGGCGTTGTCGGGCAGCTTGTCGCGCGCGCGGCGCAACACTTCGGCGCCGCTCAGGTCGGCGACCTGCCAGTCCAGAATCAGCATGTCATAACTGTCTTTGCGCAGCTGTGCCAGCAAATCCTTACTGGTTTGAAAACTATGGCAAGTATGGCCGGCTGACGTGAGCACCTGGCATATCAGTTCGGCTTGGCTGCGGTCGTTATCAAGTACGGCGATTCTCATGATTAAGCGTCGATTCAGATGACGGGCGGCGGAATTGATAGCCCGGCAAAAAATGTTAAGGAATAGTCACTTTGAATATAACAGAGATTTACAAAAAAAGTTAGTAAAAAAGCTAAAGGATTTTCTTTAGGACATATGTATTGGACCCGTGCGCGCCTAGAGCACGCTTACAAGGTACACTGGAAAAACAGGTATTTCAATGAATAAATTGAAGTTGGACAACAGTTTGCAGGGTCTGGGGAGGAGCGTGATGCGCGTCAAAAAAGACACAGATTGGGAGGTGTTACCGGCCGAAGGCGGCGACATCGGCACGGTGCGCGAGCGTTGCCGCGCGCTGGTGCGGCGCCGCGCGATGATCTCGGCGGGGGTGGCGGCGGTGCCGATTCCGGGGCTGGACGTGATTTCCGATATCCGCCTGTTCGCCCTGATGATCGACGATATCAACAGCGAGTTCGGCCTGACGGCCGAGCAGATCGATCGCCTCCATCCCAAGCTCAAGCTGATGGCCTATGAGGCGGCGGTCGGGGCCGGCGGCATGCTGGTGGGCAAGCTGGTGACGCGGGAAGTGGTCTTGCAATTGCTCAAGCGCAGCGGCTTGAAGACGGTGGCGCGCCAGGCCGGCAAGCTGGTGCCGCTGGCCGGACAACTGGCCTCGGCGGCGATCGGCTTTGCCGTGTTCCGCCAGATCGGCTACCAGCATGTGGATGCCTGCGTGTCGGTGACACGGCAGTTACAGCAGGCGCGGCCCTGAGGGTTCAGCCCCGGTCGCCGCGCCGGGCATTACGCGTCCGGCAGCACCACGTTGACGTCGAGCACTTCCAGGTTGCCCTGGCGGTCCAGCGAAATCTTGATGTCGTCGGCGTTGACCTTGGTGTACTTCGAAATGACTTCGATCAGTTCGCGGTGCAGCGCCGGCAGAAAGTCCGGGCCGCCGCGGCCATTGCGCTCGCGCGCAATGATGATCTGCAGCCGCTCCTTGGCCGCCGAGGCGGTTTTCGGTTTGGATGGGAACAGAAAAGACAGCAGAGCCATATCACTTTCCCCCAAAAATACGCTGCAGCAGGCCGGGCTTTTCGTAGTTGGTAAAGCGCAGCGGCAGATCCTTGCCGAGGAAACGTTCGACCACGTCTTCATAGGCTTCCGCAACATCGGTGCCCTTGAAGTGGATGGCCGGATTACCCTGGTTCGACGCGTGCAGTACCGACTCCGATTCCGGAATGATGCCGATCAGCGGGATGCGCAGGATTTCCTGCACATCTTCATACGACAGCATCTCGTCCGCTTCCACCCGTTTCGGCGAGTAGCGCGTGATGAGCAGGTGTTCCTTGACCGGTTCGCCGCCGGTCTGGGCGCGGCGCGACTTGGCCTGGATGATGCCGAGGATGCGGTCGGAATCGCGCACCGAGGACACTTCCGGATTGGTGACGATGATCGCTTCGTCGGCGAAGGTCAGCGCCATCAGCGCGCCATGCTCGATACCGGCCGGCGAATCGCAGATGATGAACTCGAAGCCCATGTTGATCAGCTCGTGCAGCACGATTTCCACGCCGTCTTCGGACAGCGCGTCTTTGTCGCGCGTCTGCGAAGCGGGCAGGATGAACAGATTGTCGCAGTGCTTGTCCTTGATCAGGGCCTGGGTCAGCGAGGCTTCCTTGTTGATGACGTTGATCAGGTCGTACACCACGCGGCGTTCGCAGCCCATGATCAGATCGAGGTTACGCAGGCCCACGTCGAAGTCGATGACGGCGGTCTTGTGGCCACGCATGGCCAGACCGGTGGAGAAACTGGCGCTGGAAGTCGTCTTACCGACGCCGCCCTTGCCGGACGTTACAACAATAATTCTTGCCACAAAAAATCCTTTTCAGAGAGCTGTACTTAAGCGCGGGTCGCGGAATTGACAGATAGTATATCGATTCGGTCGCCCACCAGACGGATTTGGGCGGGCTTGCGTGCGAATTCAGCCGGGAAACCTTCTTCGAAGGTGCGATAAACGCCTGCGATCGACACCAGTTCGGGCGCCATCGACAGCGCAAAGATGCGGGCGTCGGGATTGCCGGATGCGCCCGCCAGCGCACGGCCGTTGAGGGTGTTGTACACATGGATGCTGCCGTCGGCGATGATTTCGGCGCCGTTGTTGACGACAGCGGTAATGATCAGGTCGCAGCCGCGCGCATAGATGCGCTGGCCGGCCCGCACCGGGGTATCGATGATCATCGCGCCCGGCGTGAGCAGGGCGGTGGCGGCGGCCGCCGGCGCGACCGCGGCCGCGAGCGGCGCGGTGGTGAGGGCTTGCGGCACGGGGACGATCTCGATCGGGGCCGGCGGGGCTTTGGCGGCGGCGGGGGCCGCTTCGGCCTCCTCGCGCGGCTTGGCCGTGTCCAAGGTCAGGCCATGGGCGGCGATCTCGGCCGCCATCGAGGCGGGTGCGCCGCGCACCGCCACCGGTTTCAGACGGTATTTTTTCAGCAGCGTCATCAGGCCATCCCAGTCGACCGGCTCGCCATCGGCGGGCAGGGCCGCCACATCGATGACGGTCAGGTCGTCTTCAAAAAAATCGGCGGTGCCGCCCGTCATTTCCTTGAGCGCGGCGTCGAGGGCGAGGCGGTCCGAGGTCGACAGGATGGCGGACACGGCGACGACGGTGGAAATCTTGATTTCGATCGGCTTTTGGAACAGGCTTTTGGACATGGGCGAAATTGATAGTGGAGCGTTTACAGGCAGATGCCTCTGACTTGCCGTCCGATGCCGTCGCGAAGATCGCTTCGGAGCCGTCAACGAACACGCCGCGCTTGCGCGCAGGCCCGTGCATTTTACTGTGGAAAGCGGGGAAAGGGGAGGGTGTTGCTGAATCGAAGCGAGCGTGGCTGCGGGTTTGAGGGCGATATCGCGTTGTTGACAGCGGGAAGTTGGTGGCAGGAAAAATTAAGGGGCCGGTGACGCTCTTTTAAACCCAGGGCGTAACCCTGGGGTCTGACCCGCCGGGTCAGACCCCGGCTCTTTGCCGTGGGTTTACAAATGCGTCGCCGGCCCGCTGGCATATCAAGCGATCGCCAACTCCTCGCGCAACTGCCGCGCCGCCGCAACCATATGCCGCAGGGCCGCCTCCGTCTCTTCCCAGCCCCGCGTCTTCAGCCCGCAATCCGGGTTGACCCACAGATTGGCCGGTGCAATCACGGCGCTGGCCTTGTGCAGCAGCCGCACCATCTCGGCCTGCCCCGGCACCCGCGGCGAGTGGATGTCATACACCCCGGGACCGATCTCGTTCGGATAACGGAACTGGCCGAAGCCGTTCAGCAATTCCATGTCGGAACGGCTGGTCTCTATCGTGATCACATCGGCGTCCAGCGCGGCGATCTGCGGCAGGATGTCGTTGAACTCGGCATAGCACATATGGGTGTGGATCTGGGTGCCGTCGGCCGCCACGCTGGCCGAGACGCGGAAGGCGCGCGTGGCCCAGTGCAAATAGGCGTCCCAGGCGGCGCGGCGCAGCGGCAAGCCTTCGCGGATCGCCGGTTCGTCGATCTGGATGATGCCGATGCCGGCCTGCTCCAGGTCGGCCACTTCGTCGCGGATGGCCAGCGCGATCTGCAGCGCCGTGTGGGCGCGCGGCTGGTCGTCGCGCACGAAGGACCATTGCAGGATCGTGATCGGCCCGGTCAGCATGCCCTTCATCGGCTTGTCCGTCAGGCTTTGCGCATGCACGGTCCAGCTCACCGTCATCGCCTGCGGCCGGCTGACGTCGCCAAAGATGATGGGCGGCTTGACGCAGCGCGAGCCGTAGGATTGCACCCAACCCAGCTGGGTAAAGGCGAAGCCGTCCAGTTGCTCGCCGAAATATTCAACCATGTCGTTGCGCTCGGCTTCGCCATGCACCAGCACATCGAGGCCGATGTCTTCCTGGCGCCGCACGGCGTCGGCGATTTCGGCGCGCATGCTGGTGGCGTAGGCGGCCGCGCTGATGTCGCCGCGCCTGAAGCCGGCGCGTGCCGCGCGGATCGCGCCGGTCTGCGGGAAGGAACCGATGGTGGTGGTGGGGAAGGCCGGCAGCTGGAAGCGTGCGCGCTGCACGCGCTGGCGTTCGGCGAAGCTGGAGGTGCGCTGGTCGGCGTCCGGCGCCAGCGCGGCCAGGCGGGCCGCGACCTTGGCCTGGTGCACGCGCGGGCTGGCCCGGCGGCTGGCGATGGCGGCGCGCGATTGCGCCAGCGCGGCGCGGGTGTCGGCGCCATGCAGGGTGTCCTTGAGGATCGCCAGTTCGGCCAGTTTTTCGGTGGCGAAGGCCAGCCAGGAATGGATTTCCGGGGCGAGCGCGGTTTCGCCGGCCAGGCTGAAGGGGGTGTGCAGCAGCGAGCAGGAGCTCGACAGCCACAGCTTGCCGGCGCGCTTGTCCAGCAAGGGCGCCAGCGCGGCCAGCGCCGCATCCAGGTCGCAGCGCCAGATATTGCGGCCGTCGACGATGCCCACCGACAGCACCTTGTGCTGGGGCAGCCAGTCGACGATGCTGGCCAGTTCATGCGGCGCGCGTACGCCATCCACGTGCAGGCCGGCCACCGGCAGGCGGCAGGCCAGGCCCAGGTTTTCTTCCAGCGGCGAGAAGTAGGTGGCCAGCAGCAGCGGCACGCCGACCTGGTTCAACTGCCAGTAGCTGTTTTCGAAAGCGTTGCGCCAGGGCGCGGGCAGGTCCAGCCCCAGGATGGGCTCGTCGATCTGCACCCAGGCCACGCCCATCTTCTTCAGGCGGTCGAGCACGGCGCCATACACCGGCAGCAGGGCGTCGAGCAGGGACAGGCGCTGGAACGGCGTGCCGTCCGCCAGCGCCCCGCCTTTTTCCTTGCCCAGCCAGAGGAAGGACAGCGGGCCGAGCAGCACGGCCTTGACCGCGTGGCCCAGGGCCTGCGCTTCTTCCACTTCCACGAACAGGCGCTCGCAGGCCAGCGAGAACCGGGTCTGGGCGGTGAATTCCGGCACCAGGTAGTGGTAGTTGGTGTCGAACCATTTGGTCATTTCCAGCGCGGCGCTGCTGTGGCCGGCGTGGCCCGCGCATGCCGCCTGGCCGTGCGCATATTCCTTGCCATGGCCATGCGGGTGGCCGCAGCCGCTCTGCTCGCCATTGCCGCGCGCCATGGCGAAGTAGCGCGTCAGCTGGGACTGGCCGGCGTCGAAGCCGAAGCGCGCCGGTTCGCAGCCGAGCAGCTGGATGTGGTTGGCGACCTGATCGTAGAAGGCGAAGTCGCCCACCGTGACGAAATCGAGCCCGGCCTGTTCTTGCAGCGCCCAGTGGCGGGCGCGCAGCTGGCGTCCGGTCTGCTCCAGCGCCGGGGCCGGCAACTCGCCGCGCCAGTGGCTTTCCAGCGCGGTTTTCAGTTCGCGCGCCGCGCCGATGCGGGGGAAGCCGGGGATGTGGGTATGAATTTGATTGGGGCTGGTCATGATGTCATCCGCATTTAATATTGGTGCGATAAAGTGTGCGGCAATCCGGTCTATAATCAAAACGAAAGATTTTGTGCCTTCACATGAAAAGTATTCATAGACCATGACGCCATGCTAGAGATTCGCCACCTTCGTACCCTCAACGCCCTGCGCTCGGCCGGCAGCCTGGTACGCGCCGCGCAACTGCTGAACCTGACGCAGTCGGCGCTGTCGCACCAGATCAAATTGCTGGAAGAACGCTACGGTTCGCCGCTGTTCGAGCGTAAATCGGTGCCGATCGGCTTTACCGCGACCGGCGCGCGCCTGCTCCAGCTGGCCGATCTGCTGCTGCCGGAAATCGAGCAGGCCGAGCGCGACGTGACGCGCCTGTCGCAGGGCGACCAGGGCCAGTTGCGGGTGGCGCTGGAATGCCATACCTGTTTCGACTGGCTGATGCCGGTGATGGATGCCTTCCGCCAGCGCTGGCCGGACGTGGAAATCGATCTGGTGTCGGGCTTTCACAGCGAACCGGCCGAGCTGCTGCGCAATGGCGGCGCGGACCTGGTGATCGGCTCGGATTACTCGGCCGAGTTCGCCACTTTTCCGCTGTTCCGTTTTGAGATTCTGGTGGTGATGGCACAGAAGCACCGCCTGCTGGCCCAGCGCCGCCTGGTCGCCACCGACTTCGCCGGCGAAACCCTGATCACCTATCCGGTGCCGGAAAGCCGCATCGATCTGATCCGCGAAGTGCTGCGTCCGGCCGGTATCGCCTTCGAACGCCGCACCGCCGAGCTGACGGTGGCCATCCTGCAACTGGTGGCCAGCCGCCGCGGCATGGCCGCGCTGCCCAACTGGGCCATCAAGAATTATGTCGATTACGACTATGTGAGCGCGCGCCCGGTCGGCGAACAGGGCTTGTGGAGCGACTTGTTCGTGTCGGTGCCGGAAGCGCTGAAACAGAAGGCCTTCGTGCTCGATTTCGTCAATGTGATACGGGAGCAGTGTGCCGCCAGCCTGGATGGCATCAAATTATTGTCGTGACAAACTAACACTGTTTCTTCAATAATGAATGTTGCTTCACTTTTGAACCAGTTTGCGTTGATATAAATCAAAGCTTTGCCCGCGGCAGGCCCTTACGATGGGTGGCTCTGCACAATCCGGTTTCTTGCGCCGGCGGTCCAGCCCATCCCATCCCACTGACAAGGAATGCCATGTTTCATTTTGCCGAACACTTGACCCTGGCCAGCAAGGCCTTGATCGATGCCCAGCTTGCCGGTTTCCATGCCTTCAGCCTGGCCTTCGCGAATTCCCCCTTGGCCGACGCCGCCTTCGATGGCGGCCTGGCCCTGGTCGAACGCAATGTGGAAGCCTTCCGCGGTTCGCTGGCCGGGAACACCGTGGTGGCACGGCAATTGCTCGCACCTATTGCGGGTTCCCTGCGCTGAAGTGGGCTAACCCTTGTCGGCGCGGTAAGCGTATTATCGTCATAACAGGGCAGTAATAACACTGCATGTCGTTTGTCTGAATTAGCTTGTTGCTTAACTTTGTAATGGAGAAACAAATGGATGAGGTAGTTATCGTGGCCGCTGGCCGCACCGCAGTCGGTAAATTTGGTGGCAGCCTGGCGAAAATCCCCGCATCGGAACTGGGTGCGCACGTGATCAAGGGCCTGCTGGCCAAAACCGGCATCGACGCCAACCTGATCAGCGAAGCCATCCTGGGCCAGGTGCTGACCGCCGCCGTGGGCCAGAATCCAGCGCGCCAGGCCGTGATCAAGGCCGGCCTGCCGAACAGCATTCCTGCCTACACCATCAACAAGGTTTGCGGTAGCGGCCTGAAAGCGACCCATCTGGCGGCCCAGGCCATCAAATGCGGCGACGCCAGCATCATCATCGCCGGCGGCCAGGAAAACATGAGCGCCGCGCCGCACGCGCTGAACGGTTCGCGCGACGGTTTCCGCATGGGCGACGCCAAGATGGTCGACACCATGATCGTCGACGGCCTGTGGGACGTCTACAACCAGTATCACATGGGCGTGACCGCCGAGAACGTTGCGAAAAAATACGAAATCTCCCGCACCGAGCAGGACGAGTTCGCGCTGCAGTCGCAGCTGAAAGCGGAAGCGGCGCAAAAAGCCGGCAAGTTCAAGGACGAGATCCTGCCGCTGGAAATCGCCAGCAAAAAAGGCAGCACCGTCTTCGAGACCGACGAATACGTCAAGCAAGGTTCCACGCTGGAAGCCCTGTCGGCCCTGCGTCCCGCCTTCGACAAGGCCGGCACCGTCACCGCCGGTAACGCTTCGGGCCTGAACGATGGCGCCGCCGCCGTCATCATGATGTCGGCCCGCCAGGCCAAGGAACTGGGCCTGACCCCGCTGGCCCGCGTCAAGGCTTACGCCTCGTCGGGCATCGACCCGACCGTGATGGGCATGGGTCCGGTATCGGCGTCGCGCCTGTGCCTGAAAAAGGCCGGCTGGAATCCGCAGGATCTGGACCTGATGGAAATTAACGAAGCCTTCGCCGCCCAGGCGATCGCCGTGAACAAGGAAATGGGCTGGGATACCAGCAAGATCAACGTCAATGGCGGCGCCATTGCGATTGGTCACCCGATTGGCGCGTCCGGCGCGCGCGTGCTCGTCACGCTGCTGCATGAAATGGTGCGCCGTGACGCCAAGAAAGGCCTGGCCTCGCTGTGTATCGGCGGCGGCATGGGCGTAGCACTGGCTATCGAACGCGAATAAAAAGCCGTCAGGCCCGTCGCGCGATAGACAATTTTTTTGTAGCGGTTGAACTTAGGGGATGAACATGGCAAGAGTTGCATTAGTAACCGGCGGTATGGGTGGTCTGGGCGAAGCGGTATGTTTCAAACTGGCTGCCCTTGGCTATAGCGTCATCACGACTTATTCCCCTGGCAATTCCAAGGTAACTGAATGGCTCGCAACCACGCGAGACCAGGGTTTTAATTTCCGCGCTTATCCGTGCGACGTGGCCGATTACGATTCGGCCCAGGCTTGCGTAGCCGCGATCGTGAAGGACGTCGGTCCGATCGATGTGCTGGTGAACAACGCCGGCATTACCCGCGACATGACCTTCAAAAAGATGGACAAAACCAATTGGGACGCCGTCATGGCCACCAATCTGGATTCCGTCTTCAATATGACCAAGCCGGTGTGCGACGGCATGGTGGAACGCGGTTGGGGACGCATCATCAACATCTCCTCCGTCAACGGCCAGAAGGGGGCTTTCGGCCAGACCAACTACTCGGCGGCCAAGGCCGGCATGCACGGCTTCACCAAGGCGCTGGCGCTGGAAGTGGCGCGCAAGGGCGTGACGGTCAACACCATCTCGCCAGGCTATATCGGCACCAAGATGGTCATGGAAATCCCTCAGGAAGTGCTGGACAGCAAAATCATCCCGCAAATCCCGATGGCCCGCCTGGGCAAGCCGGAAGAAGTCGCCGGTCTGGTGGCCTACCTGTCGTCGGACGAAGCCGCTTTCGTCACCGGCGCCAATATCGCCATCAATGGCGGCCAGCACATGTCGTAATCGCCGTATTGAAGTATCCCAAAAGCACCGTTCGCGGTGCTTTTTTTTTGCCTGTGCGCAGTACAATCTGTCCATTGCATATTGCTCTTTTTCGCCAAGGATTTCCATGCCAGACGCCAGCTGCTCCCTGTTCCCGCCCATCACGCCGCGCCGGCACGGCATGCTGGCCGTCGACGCCCTGCATACCCTGTACTGGGAGGAGGTGGGCAATCCCGCTGGCATACCGGTGCTGTTCCTGCATGGCGGCCCGGGCGCGGGCCTGTCGCCCCAGCACCGGCGCTTTTTCGATCCCGAGCATTACCGCGTGATCCTGTTCGACCAGCGCGGCGCCGGCAAATCGACCCCGCTGGGCGAGTGCCGCGACAATACCACCCAGCTGCTGGTGGCCGACATCGAGCAGTTGCGCGCCCTGTTCGGCATCGATCAATGGCTGGTGTTCGGCGGTTCCTGGGGCTCGACGCTGGCGCTGGCCTACGGCCAGGCCCACCCGGAACGCTGCCTCGGCTTCGTGCTGCGCGGCATTTTTTTATGCACCCAGGCCGAGATCGACTGGTTCATCCACGGCGTGCAATGGTTCTACCCCGAACTGTATGCCGAGTTCGTCGAACCGATTCCGCAGCAGGAGCGCGCCGACCTGCTGGGCGCCTATGTGCGCCGCATCATGGACCCGGACCCGGCCATCCACTGGCCGGCGGTGCGCGCCTGGAGCCGCTTCGAGGGCCGCCGCGTGTTCCTGCTGCCCCAGCCCGAGGAAGCGTCTTCCGATACGCTGGACCTGGGCCTGGGCCGGCTCGAATCCCACTATATGGCCAATCTGGGCTTCTTCGAGGAAGCGCAGTTGTTGCGCGACGTCGGCCGCATCGCCCATCTGCCGGCGGTGATCGTGCAGGGGCGCTACGACGTGATCTGCCCGCCGCTGTCGGCCTGGCGCCTGCATCAGGCCTGGCCTGGCTCGATCCTGGAAATGGTGCCCGACGCCGGCCATGGCGCGATGGAACAGGGCATCGCGCGGGCGCTGGTGCGGGCGACGGAAGAGTTCCGCCGCCACGCGCAATTCATTTAACGCGCCGGCCCGG
This sequence comes from Oxalobacteraceae bacterium, assembly GCA_013284265.1. Taxonomy (GTDB): domain Bacteria; phylum Pseudomonadota; class Gammaproteobacteria; order Burkholderiales; family Burkholderiaceae_D; genus Rugamonas. The sequence continues at coordinate 12,122 of JABTBR010000050.1, forward strand.
GGCTGGACGGGCTGGCTGGCTCTGCTACACTAGCGCCGAAATTGCAGATTCATTGCCCCCTACGCCAGCCCCAGAGAGACCAGCATAAGCGCATTCATGAATATACAGATCGGCGACATCGGCCATATTATCCAGCTGGCCATCGCGCCGGTATTCCTGCTGACCGGCGTCTGCACCAATCTGATGGTGTTGACCAACCGCCTGGCGCGCATCATCGACCGTTCGCGGGTGCTGGAAGAGCGGCTGGACGTGGGCTACAGCGATATCTACCTGAATGAACTCGACACCCTGTATCGGCGTTCGCACCTGATTAACTTCTCGATCACGCTGTCGACCGCCTGCGGCCTGCTGATCTGCCTGTTGATTTCGATGCTCTTCCTTGGCGATATCACCAATATTGCGCTCGACAAGTATATCGCCGGCATGTTCGTGGCCGCGCTGGTATGCCTGATCGGCAGCTTTGTGTACCTGCTGCGCGAGATTTTCATCGCTTCCTCTGCCATGCGTTCGCACCGTCATGTGCGCCAGCCGGTAAAATAGCACTGTAGCTCTGGTGGCAGCGCCACCCCCTCTCTGACCGAATTGAGTACCATCATGCATGATTATCAACGCCCCCCCACCCTGTACCGCTATGGCGTGCGGGAAGACCTTGAACTCGCCCTGTCCGAGGGCCAGTTCATCCTGCGTCCGGCATCGAGCTGCCTGACCTTGAGTTTCTCGCAAGCATGGGATCGCAAGCTGTTCGAGCTGTTTTCGGCCGACAGCTGCCTGATCATCCACAATACCGAGGAATTCGGCGAACGCCTGCACCGCGCCGTGCAGCGCACGCTGCCGAGCTGGGCGGGCATCGATGGTGCGATCGAGTATGGCGCGCGCGCCGCCTTGGGTATCGCCTTCACCAAAACGGTGCAGGAAGCGGACGAGCAGGAATGGCAATTCGCCTGGCGCGCGATGCAGAGCAAGCTCAGTCTGAATCCGGTGATGATCAAGATCGGCAACCTGGAGAACTTTGCCGAGCTGCGCAATATGGACACCTACCTGGCCTGAACGGGGGGGGCCAGCCGGCGCCCCGCCTTGACGTGGTGCCGGCGCGCGCATTGAGTCCGCTTAATCGCGCTTGCTGTCCAGGCGCGTCAGCACCGCCGCCATCATGCGTTCCACATCGCTGCGGATGATGTTCGCGCCCAGCAGGCCAGGCACGTAGAAATTCGGGATCAGGCGGCCGCTGTAGACCACGCGGGTGCCGCCCGTTTCCGGTATCGGTATCAATTCCCAGCGCGATTCGTAGTGCTTCATGTCGCCCGACACCAGGGCGATGTCGATCGAGGTTTGCGGCTGCTCGGTGGCGCGCACGATCAGATGGATAGATTTCGACATGAACAGAAAGCGCGCCGTGCCGAATTGTTCGATCGTCACCTCATTCCCATTGCGTCCCAGCACCTTGCAGGCCGACAGGTCGGGCACGAACTCGCTCATTTTTTCGTAGTTGGTCAGGATGCGCCAGACCGTGGCGGGAGCGGCTTGCACGCTGCCCACCGCATCGACTTCGAACATATGCAGCGCATCCAGTTCCACCCGCTTGACCGACACTTCCAGCCTGGGTAATTCGGCTTTGGGCGACTGCGCAAGAACGGGAACGCAGACGCCGATCAACAGGAACAGAAAGAATCGCATCATTGTTTGAGCGTAAGGGAAAGGGTGGCAGAATACAAGAGAGTTACGCTGTGGTTACAAATGAGGGCGCAGTATCGGGCCGGAAGTTGGCAGGCCCTGCCGGGCTTTTAGTAACAAAGGTCTAGAGAATTAGGTTTTAATGCGGGCACTTCCACGTCAACTACTCTAACAATCATAATGACAACTACTGGCTACCCCCACCTACTGGCTCCCCTCAACCTCGGCTTCACCACGCTGCGCAACCGCGTCATCATGGGTTCGATGCACACCGGCCTGGAAGATCGTTTTTACAACTATGGCAAGCTTGCGGCCTTCTACCGCGAGCGCGCGCGCGGCGGCGTCGGCCTGATCGTCACCGGCGGCATTTCGCCGAACCGCTCGGGATGGCTGCTGCCGTTTGGCGGCACGCTGAACTTCAAGGGCGACGTGATCAACCACCGCCGCGTGACCAATGCCGTGCACGAAGAGGGCGGCAAGATCCTGATGCAGATCCTGCACGCGGGGCGTTATGGCTACCAGCCTTTCGTGGTGTCGGCGTCCGAGAAAAAATCGCCGATCTCGCCGTTCAAGCCGCGCGCGCTGAGCGAGGCGGGCATCGAGCAGACCATCCGCGACTACGCGCGCTGCGCCAAGCTGGCCAGGCAGGCCGGCTACGACGGCATCGAAGTGATGGGCAGCGAAGGCTATCTGCTGAACCAGTTCCTGTGCGTGCGCACGAATATGCGCAACGACCGCTGGGGCGGCAGCATCGAGAACCGCATGCGCCTGCCGGTGGAAATCGTCAAGCGCATCCGCGCCACCGTCGGTCCCGACTTCATCATCATGTACCGCCACTCGCTGCTCGACCTGGTCGATGGCGGCAATACCTGGGACGACACGGTGGCCGTGGCCAAGGGCCTGCAGCACGCCGGCGTGACCATCCTCAACACCGGCTTCGGCTGGCATGAGGCGCGTGTGCCGACCATCGTCACCTCGGTGCCGCGCGGCGCCTTCGCCAGCGTGGCGGGACGGCTGCGGCGCGAAGTGAGCATTCCCGTGGTGGCGTCGAACCGCATCAATATGCCGCAGGACGCCGAAGGCATCCTGCTGCGCGGCGAAGCGGACATGGTGTCGATGGCGCGGCCCTTCTTGGCCGATGCCGAATTCGTGGTGAAGGCCGCCACCGGCCGCAGCGATGAAATCAACACCTGCATCGGCTGCAACCAGGCCTGCCTGGATCACACCTTCGCCAACAAGCGCGCCAGCTGCCTGGTCAACCCGCGCGCCTGCCACGAGACCGAGCTGGTCTACGCCAAGAGCGCCAAGCCGCGCCGCGTGGCGGTGGTGGGGGCCGGACCGGCAGGATTGTCGGCGGCCACGGTGGCGGCCGAGTGCGGCCACGACGTGACCTTGTTCGATTCGAGCGACAGCGTGGGCGGGCAGTTCAAGATCGCCATGCAGATTCCGGGCAAGGAAGAATTCGCCGAGACCATCCGCTACTTCCGCCGCAAGCTCGACCTGACCGGGGTGGAGCTCAAGCTGGGCCAGCGCGTCACCCGCGAGCAGCTGCTGGCGGGCGGCTTTGACGATGTGATCATCGCCACCGGCATCAAGGTGCGGCGGCCGCCGATCGAAGGTATCGATCATCCGAAAGTGCTGTCGTATATCGATGTGCTGCAGAAGAAAGTCCCGGTGGGCAAGCGCGTGGCGATCATCGGCGCGGGGGGGATCGGCTTCGATGTGGGCGAGTACCTGCTGCACGATCCGCGGCATCCCTTGCCGCTGGCGCTCGATGTCTGGGCAAAGGAGTGGGGCGTGGATCTGGCGGGCGGCACCAGTGGCGGGCTGATTACGCCAGCGGCGCCGGAACCGGTGCGCCAGATCTATCTGCTGCAGCGCAAGACCAGCAAGCTCGGTGCGGGGCTGGGCAAGACCTCGGGCTGGGTGCATCGCGCCGTGCTGGCTCGGAATGGCGTGGTGATGCTGTCGGGGGTTCAGTACAACAAGATCGACGATCATGGCCTGCATGTGACCGTGGGTGGCGAAGAGCGTCTGCTGGCGGTCGATCATGTGGTGGTGTGCGCGGGGCAGGATAGCCTGACCGAGCTGATGCCGAGCGAGGAAGAGGCCAAGAGCGGCCCGCGCTTCCACAAGATCGGCGGCGCCGCGCTGGCGGCGGAACTCGATGCCAAGCGCGCGATTCGCGAAGGCGCGGAGCTGGCCGCGAGCCTGTAGGTTTTTGTAGTTAAAACCCACGGCGTACCCCCGGGGTCTGACCCAGGGTCCGGGGAGGGGCTGCGCCCCGCCGGTCCCATGGGACCGGCCCCCAGCTCTTTGCCGTGGGTTTTAGAATTTGCCGCGGGCGCGCACGCGCTTAGGCGTGGTGCGTGGCCTTCGCCAGCTCTTCAACCACAAACTGCGTCATCCCGGTGGCCAGCTCCTCCTCGCCGATGAAGATGCGCCCCGCACGTTCCTGGCGCAGCAGCTCGGCCTCGGCCTCGTTATGCGTGCGCACCACCGTGCGGATATCGGGATTGAGCGCGCGGGCGGTGGCGATCATGCTGCGCACGTGGAAGGTGTCCGGCGTGGCGATCACCAGCACGGCGGCGCGCGCGATGTGGGCCTGGATCAGCACCATCTCATCGCCCGCGTTGCCCGCCACCGCAGGGATGCCCTGCTTGCGCAACTGGTCCACAATCTCGCGGTTCTGCTCCGCCACAACAAACGGAATCCCTTGCAGCGACAGCGCGCGTGCGATGCGCTGGCCCACCCGTCCATACCCCACCAGCACCACCTGGCCGGCCAGCTTCTCGTGCGGCACGGACATCGGCAGCTCGGCCAACGGATCGGCGCTGCGGTCGAAGCGCGCGGCCAGCACGTGGTTGCGGCTGAACCAGCGCTCCAGCGGCTTGGTGGCCAGGAACACCAGCGGATTCAAGGCGATCGAGATGATGGCGCCCGCCAGGATCAGGCTCTGGCCCTCGGCCGGCATCAGCTTGAGCGACAGGCCCAGCGCGGCCAGGATGAAGGAGAACTCGCCGATCTGGGCCAGGCTGGCCGAGACCATCAGCGCGGTCTTGGCCGGATAGCGCAGCAGCACCACCAGCAGGAAGGCGGCCAGCGATTTGCCCAGCACGATGATGGCGACCACCGCCAGCAGCTTGAGCGGCTGCTCGATGATGATGGCCGGCTCGAACAGCATGCCGACCGAGACGAAGAACAGCACGGCGAAGGCGTCGCGCAGCGGCAGCGATTCGCTGGCGGCGCGGTGGCTCAGTTCCGATTCGCGCAGTACCATGCCGGCGAAGAAGGCACCCAGCGCGAAGGAGACGCCGAACACGTGGGTGGAACCGTAGGCGATGCCGACGGCGGCGGCGATCACGCACAGCGTGAACAGTTCGCGCGAACCGGTGCGCGCCACCTGCCACAGAATCCAGGGGAACAGCTTGCGGCCCACCACCAGCATCAGCACGATGAAGCCGCCCACCTGGCCCAAGGTGATGCCCAGCGTCTGCCACAGGCTGGCGCCGGCATCGCCATGGGCGGTGTCGCTGACGCCGCCCAGCGAGCTTGCCAGCGGCGGCAGCAGCACCAGTACCAGCACCGTCACCAAATCTTCCACCACCAGCCAGCCGACCGCGATGCGGCCGTTGAGGGAGTCGAGGATGCCGCGCTCTTCCAGCGCGCGCAGCAGCACCACGGTGCTGGCCACCGACAAGGCGAGGCCGAATACCAGCCCGCCGCCTATGCTCCAGCCCCACCAGTGGGCCAGGCCCATGCCGAGCGCGGTGGCCACGCCGATCTGCAGCACGGCGCCGGGCAGGGCGATGCGCCGCACCTGCCATAAATCGTCGAGGGAGAAGTGCAGGCCGACGCCGAACATCATCAGCATCACGCCGATCTCGGCCAGCTGGCCGGCCAGCGCGGTATCGGCCACAAAGCCCGGCGTGGCCGGGCCGATCAGGATGCCCGCGGCCAGATAGCCCACCAGCGCCGGCAGCTTCAGGCGCACGGCGATAAAGCCGAACAGGAGGCCGAAGCCCAGTGCGGCGGCGATGGTGGTGATCAGGCTGATATTGTGGGGCATGCGGGCGGGGTTCCTGTGGCGAAAGGGGATGGGACCCTAGCGTAGCACAGACACCGCGCTGGCCGGGCGCTTGGGCGCGCCGTGGCTGGAGGCGCGGGCGTTGAGGTGGAAAATGCTGAGTTGGCGGGCCGGCGGCAGTGGCCCAAAACCCACGGCGTAACCCTGGGGTACGACCCGGCGGGTCGTACCCCGGCTCTTTGCCGTAGGTTTTGAAAAGGCGTTGCGGCGCGCTTAAGTTGAAGCCTTAGCGCTTGCGCACCACCACGCAGCCGATCGAGTAACCCGCGCCGAAGGAGCAGATCACGCCGAGCGCGCCGGAGGCCAGGTCGTCCTGGTGCTTGTGGAAGGCGATGATGGAACCGGCCGAGGAGGTGTTGGCATAGGTGTCCAGGATCACCGGCGCTTCGCCCGGTTCGGCATCGCGGCCCAGCACCATGCGGCTGATCAGCAAATTCATGTTCAGATTGGCCTGGTGCAGCCAGTAGCGGCTGACCTGCGGCACTTCCAGGCCGGCGCTGGCGACGGTGGTCTTGATCATCTCGGCGGCCATCGGGCAGACGTCCTTGAATACCTTGCGGCCCTGCTGGCGGAACAGCTTGTCCGGCTGGCCGCTGCCTTCTTCGGCGAAGCGGTTCATGAAGCCGAAGTTGTTGCGGATGTTGTTCGAGAAGCTGGTTTTGAGCTTGGTTTCCAGGATGTCGAAGCAGTGCGGCGAAGTGGCCGCGTCGGACGCTTCGATCACCATCGCGGTGCAGGCGTCGCCGAAGATGAAGTGGCTGTCGCGGTCGCGCCAGTTCAGGTGGCCGCTGGTGATTTCCGGATTCAGCACCAGCACGGCGCGGGCCTGGCCGCTTTGCACCGCCGCGACGGCGGTCTGGATGCCGAAGGTGGCCGAGGAGCAGGCCACGTTCATGTCGAAGCCGTAGCCGTCGATACCCAGTGCTTCCTGCACTTCGACCGCCATGGCCGGGTAGGCGCGCTGCAGATTGCTGCAGGCGACCAGCACCATGTCGATGTCGGCGGCCGTGCGGCCGGCGCGATCGAGCGCCTGGCGCGCCGCCGCCACGCAGATTTCGGCCTGCAGCGACAGTTCATCGTCGCCGCGTTCGGGAATGCGCGAGACCATGCGCGCCGGATCGAGGATGCCGGCCTTTTCCATCACGTAGCGGGCCTTGATGCCGGACGCCTTTTCGATAAAGCCGACGCTGGACAGTTCCAGCGCCGTCACCGTGCCGGCGTCGATGGCGGCCGCATTGTCGGCGTTGAACTGTTCCGCGTAGGCGTTGAAGCAGGTAACCAGTTCTTCGTTCGAGATCGATTGCGACGGCGTAAAGAGGCCGGTACCACTGATGACGGCTTGTTTCATGAATAAACTTTCAAATTAGATAATGGCGTGGGCCGATAGTGGTGCAAATTCTACACAATGGCAGAGATTGTCTGCGTATTTTCTGTGTCAGGAAGAAAAAATGTGTGTGCGGGGGAATGGCCTCGGCCGGGCAGCCCGCGTGTCGCATAAGTCGAGCTCTACCAGTGCGAGCAAGGGCAAACGCGTGGGGGAGGGCGAAAAAAAGCCGCATGCGAGGGGCCGTTCTCCCCGCATGCGGCTGTTTAGAGTAAACAGTTTATTTCTTGGGCATGATCTTGGCGGGCGGTGCGTCGACCTGGACCAGCTTCGATTCTCCCTTGGCCAGTTGCACCGGCAAGCCTTTCAGATGGTTCAGGGCCTGGCTCAGCTGGAAGTCGTCGCCGCTGCCGTATTCGAGCGGCTTGCGTTTTTTCTCCATCGCCACCAGGCGCAGCTGTTCTTCCAGTTCGTCGCGGTTGGTCTTGGCGCCTTCCTGGTCGCGGTCATTGCTCAGGTGCTTGACCAGATCGGCTTCGCGGGTGCGCAGGCTGTTCAGGCCGTCGCCATCGGCGTTCTCGTCGACCAGCAGGTCGGGCGAGATGCCCTTGGCCTGGATCGAGCGCCCGTTCGGCGTGTAATAGCGCGCGGTGGTCAGCTTGACGGCGGTGTCGGCGCTGAGCTGGCGGATGGTCTGCACCGAACCCTTGCCGAAGGTCTGGCTGCCGATGATGGTGGCGCGCTTGTAATCCTGCAGCGCGCCGGCGACGATTTCGGAGGCCGAAGCCGAGCCGGTATTGACCAGCACCACCAGCGGCACTTTTTTCACCGCTTCAGGCAGCTTGGCCAGCGCGTCGATATCGCTGCGCAGCGCATAGTATTCGGGACGGCCGTAGTAAATCTGTTTCTGGTCCGACAGCTGGCCATTGGTTGAGACGATGGCGGCGTCGCGCGGCAGGAAGGCGGCCGACACGCCGATCGCGCCCTGCAGCACGCCGCCCGGATCGTTGCGCAGATCGAGCACCAGCCCTTTCAGGTTGGGGTCTTGCCGATACAGATCGCTAATCTTGGCAGCCAGATCATCGACGGTGGGTTCCTGGAACTGGGCCACGCGCACCCAGGCATAGCCGGGCTCGACGATGCGGCCCTTGACGCTCTTCTGCAAGATTTCTTCGCGCGCAATGTTGAACACCAGCGGCTGCGGTTCATCCTTGCGCAGCACCGTCAGGCTGACTTTGCTGTGCGGCTCGCCGCGCATTTTTTTGACGGAATCGTCCAGGCTCATGCCCTTGACCGGGGTCGAGTCGAGCCGCGTGATCAGGTCGCCTGCCTTGATGCCGGCGCGCCAGGCGGGCGAGTCTTCGATCGGGGCGACGATCTTGATATAGCCGTCCTCGCTCTGGCCGATTTCGATGCCCAGGCCGACGAACTTGCCTTGCGAACCTTCGCGCAATTCGGCGTAGGCTTTTTTGTCGAGGTAGGCGGAGTGGGGATCGAGCGAGGCGACCATGCCGGAGATGGCTTCGGTGAGCAATTTCTTGTCATCGACCACTTCCACATAATCGGACTTGATCAGGCCGAACACATCGGCCAGCTGTCGCAACTCGTCCAGTGGCAAGATCGGATCCACCGGTCGTTGTGCCATCGCGGAGAACTGGAGGGACACGGCGATGCCGGCCACGACACCCAGGCCGACCAGCCCGGAATTTTTGAGTTTCTTGCCCATGATTCACCTGTCGATGCTAAGCACGCATCGCGCCTTGTCCGCATTGACGGAAAGGGGACGCGCTGAATTGAGTATAAACCTGATTTCAGGCAAATGTAGTAACCCTCATGGAAGGAATTTGCAGCTTTACTGAGATTTACCATAAGCCGGATAACTACTGCTTAACGTTGCACGTTTGTATGACTTGTATCGCTGTCATTGACGACGGTAAGCAAATGTAAGAATTCATGTGGGTGCTCATTCTGCGGCCTACACTGAACTTGTATTTCTCTCTACCCTGAAGTGGTTTTTTGCCTGCGCTCAACCCGCAGGCTTTTTTTTATCTGGAGTGTTCATGGCTGTCTCTTTATCGCGTCATACCTTGCGCAACACCTTGTTTGCGGCGCTGCTCGGCGCCGCCGTAATCCTGCCCGCGCTGGCGGTGCCGGTGATGGACATGCGCGCCGAAGACCTGCTGCCGATGGCTGCGGAATTTCGCAAGTCGCTGAACCTGAACGCCAATCAAACGACCTTGTGGCAGCAGACTGAAAACAAGACGCGCCAGCTGCTGCGCGAGCGGCAGTCGCGGCGCGAACGCTTGCAGGCGGCCAATAAGGCGGGCGTGGAAAAAGCCGGAGTGGAATTGCGCGAGCTGAACGCCGCGCTCGATGTCGAAGATGCGGCCACCGTGTCCGAAGAGAAGCAGCTGCGCGAATGGTGGCTGATCGTCAATGATGCTCTTGATGAAACGCAGCGCCAGGCTGTGGCAGGCTTCCTGGCGGAACAACTGCTGCGCAACGCCGACGGTGGCGAACGCGGCGCTATGCGCGGCAAGAGCGAGGGCGGCGAGCACAAGTCCGGTGGCGGCCGGGGCCGTTCGGGCGGCGGTTCCGGCGGGCCAGGCGGCCCAGGCGGTGCCGCTGGCATGCCAGGCGGCTAAGTCCAGGCGTATCCATTGCCCAGCCGCGCTGAGACGGGCGCGGCTGCGGGCCGCCCGGGCCGCCCGCAGCCTTTGTTGTACGGTGTGTAACCTTAAGTAAAAAACGGCTGGAAGCCGCGCCAGTGCTGGCTTGCCGCGATAAAATGCGCTCGCGCAGCCAGCCATGTCGCCAGCCAGCCGCCGCCGCCTTTGCGTCCCGCGTGCGCGCACCTTCCACCTGATGAGTCTATGAGTAAACTGATTTCCCTCGCCTGCCTGGCTGTACTTGGCGCCAACGTTGCCGCCGTCCATGCCCAGGATGTGCCGGCTGGCACCACCAGCGCGCCGCAGCCCGCAGCCCCGCCCGCAGCCCAGCCCGCAGCCCAGCCCGCCGCGAAACCGGCCGGCCCCGCGAAAGCCGCCGGCAAGCCTGCCGCGCCCGCCGTCAAAGGCGAACTGGGTCCGGATGGCAAGGCTATCCAGCAAGTGACCGTGGTCGGCGGCAGCCGCGCCAGCGATATGGACGAGCGCCGCAATTCCACTGCGGGCAAGCAGATCTATGGCCGCGAGGAACTCGACCGCAATGGCGACAGCAATCTGGGCGATATCCTCAAGCGCCTGCCGGGCGTGACCATAGGCGGGCGTCCCGGCCGTGGCGGCGAGATCAAGATGCGTGGCCTGGGCAGCGGCTACACCCAGGTGCTGCTGAACGGCGAACGTCCGCCGGCCGGCTTCTCGATGGATTCGCTGTCGCCCGATCAGGTCGAAAGGGTGGAAATCATGCGCGGCCCGGTGGCCGAGCACAGTACCCGCGCGATCGCCGGCACCATCAACATCGTGCTGCGCGACGGCTATCAGGCCAAGGATATCCAGCTCAAGCTGAGCGATTCGATCGAGCAGGGCCGCCACGCACCGAATATCTCGCTGACCATTCCCGGCAAGGTGGATGGACTGACCTATCTGCTGTCGGCCTCGGTGTTCGAGAACCGCCAGCATGACCAGGGCCAGACCTACAATCTGGATACCGATGCGCCCGGCGTGATCAACGAAGGGCAGCTGTACAAGGATCAGCTGGTGCAGGATGAAACCAGGCGCACCATGCGCGCCATCCACCTGACGCCGCGCCTGTCGTATAAATTCGGGAATGGCGATACGCTCAATTTCCAGCCTTTCCTGATGAGCAATCGCAGCGATGGCAGCACCACCAGCACCATCGCCCAGGGCACGCTGTTGCCGCCCGCGCAGCAACAGCCGCTTGAATACAGTCTGGCCACCGGCAGTTCCCATTCCGAGTCGACCTTTGCGCGCGGCTTCGGCAACTGGCTGCACCGGCTCGAAGGCGCGGCCAAGCTGGACGTGAAGTTCGGCTTTGGCAGCGGCCACAGCGACAACCATTCGATACGCAAGCAGTACGACGCCAACGGCACGCTGCTGCAAAGCTTCGATGAAAGCGATGCCACCCGCGACCGCAATGTGGCCACCGGCGGCAAGTACAACACGCCGCTGGGCAAGGACCATGGGCTGGCGGCCGGCTGGGATCTGGAAACCAGCCACCGCAGCCAGACCAAGAGTTCCTTCGACAAGGACGGCAAGCCGCAGCTGGCCGATTCCGGCGATGCGCTGAGCGCCGATACCCGCCGCGTGGCCGTGTTCGCGCAGGACGAATGGGATATCACCCCGCAATGGGCCGTGTATGGCGGCCTGCGCTGGGAAGGCATACGCACCACCAGCAGCCGCGCGGGCGGCGACATCGTCAATACCAGCAGCGTGCTCAGCCCATTGCTGCACGGGGTATGGCGCATTCCCGGCTTTGAAAAAGACCAGGTGCGCGCCAGCCTGACCAAGAGCTACAAGGCGGCCAATGTGCAGGACCTGATCGCGCTGCCGACACTGTCGCGCCTGAATGGCCCGACCCGGCCCGACCGCAGCGGCAATCCGGACCTGAAGCCGGAACTGGCGACCGGGCTCGATCTGGCCTATGAACATTATCTGGGCCGCAGCGGCATCGTCAGCGTTAGCGGTTTCGTGCGCAATATCGACAATCTGATCCGCCGCAGGCTGAGCCAGTATCAAGCGCCGGATGGCGAGCAGCGCTGGGTGTCCACGCCAGGCAACGTCGGCCATGCGCGCACCAGCGGCATCGAGCTGGAAGCCAAGTTCCAGCTGGTGGAATTGTTCGAGGATGCGCCGGCGATTGATTTCCGCAGCAACTACAGCCGCTTCTGGTCCAAGGTCGACGGTATTCCCGGCCCGGACAACCGGCTCGACCAGCAGGCCAAACAGACCGCGAATGTGGGCATGGACTTCCGCATGAAGGATCTGCCGCTGACCCTGGGCGGCAGCTTCAACTGGACGCCCGCCACGACCATCCTCGTCAGCTATGATCCGGCCACCGACCTCAAACCATTCCAGAGCCAGCTGGTGGAAAACGGCCGCAAGCGCGGGCTGGATGTGTATGGTTTGTGGAAGTTCAACGCGCGCACACAATTGCGTATTTCGGCCAACAATCTGCTGCAGGATGACGCCCTCAGCAGCAATGCCGTGACCGCCGATGGGGTGGTGCATTTGGCCGATAATTTCAATAAAACTTATACGGTTTGGACTGTTCGTCTGGAAACCAAGTTCTGATGGTTTGTTGAGGTGCCAGCCGGCAGCCGGTGTTCTTTGACATCAAGGCGCTGGCGGCTTTTTTTGAACCCACGGCGTAACCCTGGGGTCTGACCCTGGGTCCGGGCAGGGGCTGCGCCCCGCCTGTCCCTGCGGGACAGGCCCCCGGCTCTTTGCCTTGGGTTCTAAAGGCGCCGCCGGCGCGCGGGCTGTTGTGTATACGTGCGCTTTTGCGCTCTTGTAGTCGCCGCCGAATATTCTGCCCGCCCGAGCGCCACCTTGCGCAAGCGCCGTGCTACATTCCAGTTTCCGCCCACGCGAAGCCGCCGCCTTGCGGTTGAGGGAATTACGTGAAACGCACACTGATGAGTACAATCAGCCTGAGCCTGCTGGCCGCCTGCGCCAGCGCCGCCGAACCCGATACCACTGCCACCGCTGCCACACCTGCCGCGGCACCCCGATCCGGCATCGATCTGCGCACCATCGACCCTGCTGTCCGCCCCCAGGACGATTTCTTCCTATACCTCAACGGCAACTGGCTGAAGAACACGGCGATCCCACCGGACAAGTCCAGCTGGGGCGAATTCGCGATCCTGCGCGAGCAGATCCTGCCGCAATTGCGCGGCCTGATCGAAGCGCGCCAGCAGGACAAGAACACCAAACCCGGCAGCGAAGGCCGCAAGATTGCCGATCTGTACGCCAGCTTCATGGACGAAGTCCATATCGAGAGCATGGGCTTGCGTCCGCTGGCCGGCGAACTGAGCCGCATCCAGTCTATCCGCGACAAGAAGGGTCTGCCGGGCCTGATCGCCCGTCTCGACAAACTCGGTGTGGGCACGCCCTACAGCGTGTACGTGGGACTGGACGCGCGCGACCCCACGCGCTATGCCGCCGCCATCGGCCAGAGCGGGCTGGGTTTGCCGGACCGCGATTATTATCTGGACGAAAAATACGCCAAGGTACTGGCGCAATACCGGTCGCATATCGAAAAAACGCTGGCGCTGGCCGGTGGCAAGAACGCCGCCGCCAGCGCCGAGGCCGTGGTGGCGCTGGAAACGGCGCTGGCGAAAGCCCAGTGGAACCGGGTGGAGTTGCGCGACCCGGTCAAGCGCTACAACAAGATGGCGATCGCCGCGCTGGCCGAACTGGCGCCCGCCTATGACTGGAAGCATGCGCTGGCCGCCGCCGGCGTGGCTACCAAGACCGATGAGGTGATTGTCGACCAGCCCGGTTATCTGAAGGAATTCAATGGCGTGCTGGAACGCACCGAGCTGGCCAGCTGGCAGCGCTACTTCGAATGGCAATTGCTGCGCAAGGTGTCGCCGTATCTGTCCAAGCCGTTTGCCGAGCTGAACTTCGCCTTTTACGGCAAGGTCTTGAGCGGTGCGAGCGAGCAGTTGCCGCGCTGGCAGCGCGGCGTGGCCGTGGTGGAATTCGCGCTGGGCGATGCGCTCGGCAAGCTCTACGTGGCCGAGTATTTCCCGCCCGAGCGCAAGGCGCGCATGGAGGGGCTGGTGGCCAATCTGATGGCGGCCTACCGCGACAGCATCGCCACGCTGGACTGGATGGGGCCGGAAACCCGCGAGGCCGCCCAGGCCAAACTGGCCAGTTTCCGCGCCAAGATCGGCTACCCCGGCAAGTGGCGCGACTATGCGCCGCTGGCCATCGTCCCTGGCGATCTGGTGGGCAATGTGCTGCGCGCCGCCAATGCGGCCAATGCGCGCATGATCGCGCGGCTGGGCCGGCCTATCGACAAGGAAGAATGGGGCATGTCGCCGCAGACGGTAAACGCCTACTATCACGCCGAACTGAACGAGGTGGTGTTCCCGGCGGCGATCCTGCAGCCGCCTTTTTTCGACGCGGGAGCCGACGACGCGGTCAACTACGGCGCCATCGGCGCGGTGATCGGCCACGAAATCAGCCATGGCTTCGACGACAAGGGCAGCCAGTACGACGGCAGCGGCATGCTGCGCGACTGGTGGAGCCCGGCCGACCGCGCCGCCTTCCAGAGCCGCGCCGGCCAGCTGGAGCGCCAGTACGGCGCCTACCAGCCGCTGCCCGGCCACTACCTGAACGGCGCGCTGACCTTGGGCGAAAACATCGCCGACAACGCCGGTCTGGCGATCGCCTACAAGGCGTATCAGCTGTCGCTGGCGGGCCAGCCCGCGCCGGTGATCGACGGCTTCAGCGGCGCGCAGCGCTTCTACATGGGCTTTGCCCAGATCTGGCGCGTGAAGATGCGGGATGCCCAGATGATGATCCAGGTGCAAAACGGCCCCCATTCGCCCGGCCAGTTCCGCGCCAACGGCAGCCTGGTCAACCAGCCCGGCTTCCATGCCGCCTTCGGCACCCAGCCGGGCGACCGCATGTATCGGGCGCCGGAGCAGCGCGTGCTGATCTGGTAACAACAAACCATATTGCCTCAATGGTCTTTTTGTTATCAATGTCTATACAACATGGTAGAGTCGTCTGTTGGTAAAAATATTCCATGATTGCCAAAAACAGGGAGAGAGCAATTTGAAAGCGTATTTACTGAGTGGCCTGACCTTGGCCTTGCTGGCCGGCGTGCTGGGTCATGCCGGCGCGGCCGACCAGCAGCCGAACGGCTTGCGGTCCGGCATCGCCATCGAGCACATGGAACCGGGCATCCGCGCCCAGGACGATTTCTTCGTCAGCCTGAACGGCAAATGGCTGGCCCAGACCGAAATCCCGGCCGACAAATCGAGCTGGGGTTCCTTCGAAAAACTGGACGACGAGACCAAGCCGCAGTTGCGCGCCATCATTGAAGCGGCCGCCGCCAATGCCGAGCGTCCGGCCGGTTCCGACGCCCAGCGCATCGGCGACTTCTACGCCAGTTATATGGACGAGGCACGGTTGGAGCAGCTGGGCCTGGCGCCCTTGCAAGCCGAGCTGGACAAGATCGCCGCCCTGCGCGACAAGAAAGAGCTGGCCGCCGTCATCGCACGCTTCCAGCGGCTGGGCTTTGGCGCGCCGTATGCGCTGGGCATCCATCAGGACAATAAGGACTCCACCCGCTATGTGGCCGACCTGGTGCAGGATGGCCTGGGCTTGCCCGACCGCGACTACTACCTGAAAAAGAACGACGCCAAGCTGGCCGGGACGCTGGCCAACTACCAGCAGCATGTGAGCAAGCTGCTGGCGCTGGCCGGCAATCCGCGCGCCGCGGCCGACGCCCGCGCCATCGTCGCGCTGGAAACGGAAATGGCCAAGCTGCAATGGAGCAAGGTGCAGTTGCGCGATCCGGTCAAGCTGTACAACAAGACCTCGCTGAATAAGCTGTTCGAACTGGTGCCAGGCTACGACTGGGACAGCTATCTGAAAGACAGCGGCATTACCGGCAAGGCGGATTATGTGAACGTGGCCCAGCCGAGCTATATGAGCGGCTTCGCCAGGCTGCTGGACAAGACCCCGCTGGCCACCTGGCAGGCCTACTTCCAGTGGCGCGCGATCCACGCCAGCGCCGCCTATCTGCCGCGTGCCTTCGCCGAGGAAAATTTCGCTTTCTATGGAACCATACTGAGCGATGTGAAAGAGCAGGAGCCGCGCTGGAAGCGCGCCGTCAACGCCACCGATGGCGCGCTGGGCGAGAGCCTGGGCAAGCTTTACGTGGAGCAGCACTTCCCGGCCGAACGCAAGGCGCGCATGGAAACGCTGGTGCAGAACCTGATGGCGGCCTACAAGCAAAGCATCGACACGCTCGACTGGATGAGCCCGGCAACCAAGCTGCAGGCCCAGGACAAGCTGTCCAAGTTCACCACCAAGATCGGCTATCCGAAGCGCTGGATCGATTATTCCAGTCTGACGGTGAGCAAGGACGATTTGCTGGGCAATGTGCTGCGCAGCAGTGCCTTTTCCTACGACCGTGAAATCAACAAGCTGGGCAAGCCGATCGACCGCGAAGAGTGGGGCATGACGCCGCAAACGGTGAACGCCTACTACAACCCGGAAATGAACGAGATCGTGTTCCCCGCCGCCATCCTGCAGCCGCCCTTCTTCGATGCGGACGCGGATGACGCCGTCAACTACGGCGGCATCGGCGCCGTGATCGGCCATGAAATCAGCCACGGCTTCGACGACGAAGGCGCCCAGTACGACGGCGACGGCAATCTGCGCGACTGGTGGACCAAGGCCGACCATAAGCAGTTCGCGGCCAGGAGCAAGATGCTGGTGCAGCAATACAGCGCCTTCAGCCCGGTGCGCGGCTACCACGTGAACGGCAAGTTGACCCTGGGCGAAAACATTGCCGACAACTCCGGCATTGCGATCGCCTACAAGGCCTATAAATTATCGCTGAACGGCCAGACCGCGCCGGTGATCGACGGCCTGAGCGGCGACCAGCGCTTCTACATGGGCTTTGCCCAGGTGTGGCGCAGCAAGGTCCGCGAAGCCCAGCAGCTTGTGTATCTGAAAGTCGACCCGCATTCGCCCGACCGCTTCCGCGCCAACGGCTCGGTGCGCAATCAGACCGGATTCTACGAAGCCTTCAACGTCAAGCCCGGCGACAAGATGTATCTGCCGCCAAAACAGCGTGTTTCCATGTGGTAGGAGTCATCTAACCGGGGCCCGGGACCGTGACTATATGCTACAGTCTTTGATGGGCCACAAGTCCTGGGTTCTACCTTTTTCGTCAAAAACAATGGGGATCATTCCGTGAATCGTTATCTGTTAAGTGCATTAACCCTGAGCCTGCTCGCAGGCTACGCCGGCGCGGCCGATCAAGCCAAAACCGCCGTTGCCACCAGCGCCCACTCCCACGCGGCCGCCAGCAGCGCCAAGTCCGGCATCGCCGTCGAATTTATCGAGCCGTCCGTGCGTCCGCAGGACGACTTCTTCACTCACCTGAACGGCAAGTGGCTGGCCACGACCGAAATCCCGGCCGACAAGTCGAGCTGGGGCTCCTTCGCCAAGCTGCGCGACGACACCCAGCCGCAGCTGCGCGCCATCATCGAAGGCGCCGCCGCCCAGCAGAACAAGGCTGCCGGTTCGGATGCCCAGCGCATCGGCGACTTCTACGCCAGCTTCATGGACGAAGCCCGGCTGGAAACCCTGGGTCTGGCGCCGCTGAACAGCGAGCTGGCCCGCGTTGCCGGCCTGAAGGACAAGAAAGACATCCCGGCCCTGATCGCCCACTTCAACAAAGTCAGCGTCGGCACCCCTTACGCCTTCGGCATCCACCAGGACAACAAGGATTCGACCAAATACGTGGCCGACCTGTACCAGGATGGCCTGGGTCTGCCGGACCGCGATTACTACCTGAAAAAAGACGACGCCAAACTGGCCGACGCGCTGGCCAAGTATGAGCTGCACGTCGCCAAGATGCTGACCCTGGCAGGCGACGCCAACGGCGCCGCGAGCGCCCGCGCCATCGTCGAACTGGAAACCGAACTGGCCAAGATCCAGTGGAGCAAAGTCGAACTGCGCGACCCGGTCAAGGCCTACAACAAGGTCGAAGTGGCCAAGCTGGCCGAACTGGCGCCAGGCTACGACTGGACCACCTACCTGAAGGAAACCGGCCTGGCCGGCAAGGTGGAGTATGTGATCGTCAGCCAGCCTAGCTACCTGAAGGGCTTCAACGAGATCCTCAACAAGTCCTCGTTGGACAGCTGGAAGGCTTACTTCCAATGGCAAGTGATCCGTGCCAACGCGCCCTATCTGTCGAAGGCCTTCGTCGAAGAAAACTTCGACTTCTACGGCAAGACCCTGAGCGGCGTGACCGAAATGCGTCCACGCTGGAAACGCGGCGTTAGCGTGACCGAAGGCGCGCTGGGCGAGAGCGTCGGCAAACTGTACGTGGAGCAGCATTTCCCGGCCGACCGCAAAGCCAAGATGGAAGCCCTGGTGAAGAACCTGCTGGCCGCCTACAAGCAAAGCATCGACAAGCTCGACTGGATGAGCCCGGTCACCAAGAAACAGGCGCAAGCCAAGCTGGCCAAGTTCACCACCAAGATCGCCTACCCCAACCACTGGCGCGATTATTCCGCGCTGACCGTGGCCAAGGACGATCTGGTCGGCAACGTGACCCGTTCGCGCGAGTTCGAGTACAACAAGGAATTGAACAAGCTGGGCAAACCGATCGACCGCGAAGAGTGGGGCATGACGCCGCAAACCGTCAACGCCTACTACAACCCGGAAATGAACGAAATCGTGTTCCCGGCCTCGATCCTGCAGCCGCCATTCTTTGACGCGCAGGCGGATGACGCGGTCAACTACGGCGCCATCGGCGGCGTGATCGGCCACGAAATCAGCCACGGCTTCGACGACCAGGGCGCCCAGTACGACGGCGACGGCAATCTGCGTGACTGGTGGACCAAGTCCGATCACAAGAACTTCGAGAAGAAGACCAAGATGCTGGTCAAGCAGTACAGCGAGTTCAGCCCGCTGAAGGGTTACAACGTCAATGGCGAGCTGACCCTGGGCGAGAACATTGCCGACAACTCCGGCGTGGCGATTGCCTACAAGGCCTACAAGCTCTCGCTGGGCGGCAAGAAAGCGCCTGTGATCGACGGTTTGACCGGCGACCAGCGCTTCTTCATGGGCTTTGCCCAGGTATGGCGCATGAAGATGCGTGAACCGCAGCAGATCGTCCAGATCAAGACCGACCCGCACTCGCCAGGCCAGTTCCGCGCCAACGGCACCATGCGCAACCAGCCGGGCTTCTACAGCGCCTTTGGCGTGAAAGAAGGCGACAAGATGTACCTGGCGCCGAAAGACCGCGTAATCATGTGGTAATGGCTGCGTAAGCCAGTAATAGAAAGGGCCGCTGACGCGGCCCTTTTTTATGGTTCTTCCCGGTAATCCGTGAAGAACCTTTTTTATTGCCGCCGGTTTTCATACTTTGCGTGCCGCCGGCTTCCTTGCTATGCATGCCGGCGGCGTCCTTAAAACCTACGGCAAAGAGCCGGGGTCAGACCTTAGGGTCCGGGGAGGGGCTGCGCCCCGCCTGTCCCTATGGGACAGGCCCCCAGGGTTACGCCGTGGGTTTCAGGCAGCAGCCAGCGGGCCGCCAACCAGCATTTCACCAACCAAAGCATCAGGGGCAAACCCCGGCACTTTGCCGCAGACAAAAAAAAGCCGCTCAATCGAGCGGCTCCCATGTCTGCGAAGTCCGGCGCAAGGCCAGACCTCCCTGCAAACTGAATTACTTCGATGCGGCAGGCGCGGCAGCCGCACCTTCAGCAGCCGGCGCAGCCGCTGGTGCCGGTACCGCAGGCTCCTTGAACTTGCCGCCAGCACTGTTAGCCATATACACAACCACGCGTGCCACTTCCACATCGTCCAGATCCGGATTGCCGCCTTTGGCCGGCATCGCGCGAATGCCTTCAACAGCGTGCTTCAGCAGCGTGTCATACCCTTGAGCCAGACGAGCAGTCCAACTACCCGCATCGCCGAATTTCGGAGCACCGGCAGCGCCGGAAGCGTGGCAGGCCGCGCAGACAGCGGTGTAGACGGCTTCAGCCGACTGCAGCGTCTTCGGACCGTTCACGTCTTTAAACGTAAAACCCTCGTCAGCAACCGGACGCAGGCGAGTAGCGATGGATTCTGGGGATTGGCTATCTGAGCCGCGGCCGGTGAGCTTGTCGGTAGTGACAAACTGCACCAGCAGGACGATGCCGATGATGGTTACTGCAAAAAAGCCGATGACGGCAGCAGCGAGCTGCTTAGGCGTTCTAATGGCGGATTCGTGTTCGTTGTGTGCGTCGCTCATGATTTCCTTAAAAAACAAATTTCGATGCTGGGGGCGTGCGAATTCTATTCTTGCATGCTGCCGTGTAAACACTCGCCAAACGGGCGATTATAGACTCAAAAAAGTCTTGGTGGAATCCAAACTACCTGCAAAAACGACACTTTTCATGGACGGCGAGGTAGAAAAACGGTATCCTTCGCATCACTTCAAAGATTCCCCCCGCGCGGCTGTAGCTCAGTGGATAGAGTATTGGCCTCCGAAGCCAAGGGTCGTGGGTTCGATCCCCGCCAGCCGCACCACAAATTCCCTTTCATTTCAAACGCTTAAGCTTTGCTATGCATCGCTGGATTGCGCTGGCGTCCGCTTTTGGCTTCGGTTATTGAAGACTGCGAGCGTAGAGTTGTGCCGATGGCGGACTACGAGAAATGATTAATCTGGACTGCCTGCTTGAGAATCCGCTTATGGCGGCAATGGCTGAACGTCCGTTATCTGTTCGTTGTTAAGCTTGTAGGGGATGCGGACCTGTGCGCTTGAACTTCCCCCGAAGTCGATCGGGTTGCGCGTCTCGATGAGGCGTCCTTCGATTTCTGCAGTCGCGCGGATGATGCAGTCCGGTAGTTTTTTCGATGTCTGCCCGCGTAGCTCACCCGCCCTGCGCATGATGGCGGGCGTTGTCTGTACGATCACAATGCTGGCGTTCGCCAGATCGGTGTCGAACACGGCGATCTGTTCGCGAGTCAGCTTGCATGTTGCCTCAATTCAGCTGATCGCGCTGATTGCTGCGTCGTCGTAGCCAGCAAGCTCTGCACTAGTCTCTTTATGGCCGAGCGTGTGGTCAATCAGAATGTTCGTGTCAAAAGCACTATGGCCATTCAGCACGCATCTCTTCCTGGTAAACCACGCCATCCTTGGGTTTGTTCGGTTCGCCTGCCCAGATACCATTGCTCGGCATCAGGGCGGCAAGACGTGCCCGGCGACGATCTTCCTTCGCTTCAGGGCTATCGTCGCGCACCACACCAATGGCTTCAGTAACAGCGGCATGAATAGCGTCGACTGCATTGAAAGTTTCCAACATCTTCAGCAGTTCGGCTTTTGCGAGCAGAATTGGATCGATACGGCGTACACGCGCCTCCGCTTCAAGCCGGGCCATATCTTGGTCATCAAGTTCCAAGGTAAGTTGTCGCATGAGACACCTCATGTCAGTATTCGCTACAGGCAGTGTATAACATTTGTGCAGCAGTAGCCCTCGATTAGAAATAGCGCTGGATCAAGCTCTCGGAACGAATTTGCAAAAAATGGCATAGGTGGTAGTGCTTTTTAGATATCAAAACTGGACTTCCCAGTTCGATACTGAAGTGACATCTACCACCAGGAAATTCATGCCCACATTGCTGCACCTTGCCGCCAGCCCACGCGGCGCGCTGTCTTTCAGTAACAGCGCCGCCCGTTCCACCATCGCGCGTCTGCGCGACAGCATTCCGAATCTCACCATTGTTGAACGCCAGTTGGGCCAGACGCCTCTGCCGCCGGTGGATCAGCACTTGGTCGCGGCCAGCCTGATGCCGGCCGCCCAGCGCGGTGCGGCGGAGCTGGCCGCATTGGCATTGTCCGAGCAGTTGATTGTGGAATTGGAGGTGGCCAGCATCGTGCTGATCAGCACGCCGATGTATAACTTCACCGTGCCGGCCGCGCTGAAAAACTGGCTCGATTATGTGGTGCGGCCGCACCGGACCTTTGCCTTGTCGGCAGCAGGCAAGGCGGGGATGCTGGCGGACCTCCCGGTGCGGGTGCTGATGGCCAGCGGTGGGCCTGTGCATCCGCTCCATGACTTTGCTACACCTTATCTGCGTCATGTATTCCAGACCATCGGCCTGGCCGACTTCGAGGCAATTCATCTGGAGCAGATGCTCAGGGGAGAGGATGCCGTCGCGCGCAGCCAGCAGCAGCTGACGCGATGGCAGGTGGGGTTTGTCGAGCAGATGCAGGTGCGACTGCGCGTTTAAGCCGCGCTACGCAGCTCGGTCTGGGCGATGACGGCCAGCGCTGCCAGATTGATCTGCATGCCCTTGAGCGCGCGTGGCGAGACTGTTGCCTATCGCGGAGATGGCCAGCAACTCGTGGGTGGCGAGCAGATGCGGCGATTGGTGTTTCTGGCGCAAGCCATGCAGCGTCTGCACAATGGCCTAGCCGGCAGGGGCGGGGAAAGCCCAAGGGCGATCACTTGAGTTCTAGCCACTGCCATCGCCTCACAGTGTTTGAAAACTCCTCTACAGCGGCTGGTAGGTGAGAACTACATGATCACAATCTATTTTGTAGTGCATTTCATAATTTGCTGAAAGCATCATGTAATGAATTGCATGCAGATGCATCATCAACCATCCACACCTAATTGATGGGCCGTGCCATGGCCCTCTATTAAGTAGTTCAATCTCGTCGATTGGCAACCACAGAGCTACTTCTTTTGCGAGCATGCGTCCGCGCCAGCCGCCATGAATAGAAATTTCCAAGGCATCACGTGCGCTCCATGCTCGTTTCGCATCGTTCATAAAATTTTTGCTCGGGTAAACGCTTTCAACCATGGCTATCTCCACCAGCTTTTCTGCATATAGACTTCTCTCTCTGTCTAGTAAGCATATTTTGCGTGGGGAGTATGAACCGTGCGTCCGATCAATTTTCTGCGCGTCATCGAGCTGGGTGGCGGTACCGGCAGGGTATTTCCTTGCCACCCCATATCTACGTTATATATTCCAGACCATCGGCCTGGCGGATTTCGAGGCGGTCCATCTGGAGCAGATGCTCAGGGGCGAGGATGCCGTCGAGCGCAGCCAGCAGTTGCTGGCGCGCTGGCAGGCTGGATTCGAAGAGCAGTTGCGCGCTTAAGCCGCGCCGCGTACTTCGGTCTCGGCGGCGGCTGCCAGCGCCGCCAGATTGATCTGCATGCTTTTTAAGGCGCGCGCGGCGGTGCTGTTGCTCATCGCGGCAATGGCCAGCAGCACGTGGGCGCCCAGCAGACGCGGCGACTGATGCTTCTGGCGCAGGCCGTGCAGCGCCTGCATCACGGCCTGGCCGGAGGGCTTGGCGCTGAATAGCTTGCCCTTCGGCGGCAGCGGCGCGCGGTCGGGGACGGCGTCGGGCGGCAGGGCGATGCCGATGCCGGCCAGTGCCTGGCTGTGCTGGGCGGCGATGGCGCCGCGCACGGCGGCCGGGTCGGCGCCCACGCGCTCGAAGGCGCGCCGGGCCGAGCCATCCTGCAACTCCAGCGCAGACAGCAGATAGTGCTCGGCGCCGGGCAGGTCTTCGCCCAGCAGGCGGGCCTGGCGCTCGGCTTCCTCGCACAGGGACTTGATCGTGGCCATATCGCGCAGCTTGTTCAGCATCCGTTTGAACATCAGTCTTCCTCCATCGCAGTTGAATGATTTCTGGCCACCATGCCGGCGTGGCGCTTGTGGGCGGCCTGACGCGTCACGCCCAGGCTTTCGGCGATCTGGGCCCAGGTCCAGCCTTGGGCGACGGCCTTGCAGACGGCCGTGCGTTCCAGCTGGTCGGCCAGCACGCGCAGCGCCACCACGGCGGCCAGTGCCTCGCCCGGATCGTCCGGCACGTCTAGAGTGTGTAAATTCTGCATGCGTCAACTTTAGTTGACGTCTTTGGCGCTGTCAACCAATGTTGACAAATATTGGCAGGCTGTGGCGTCTGCCCCACCAAGCGGCGCGGAGGCGAAAGACTTGTTTTTGGCTGCCCAATTGCAAGGTAGAATCAAATGCTTGCCGTACAGCCACTCCGAGGCCGATCCGAATGCAGGAATCACCCCCCCGCCATCTGGCATCCGTGCGTACCGAGCAGATCCTGAGCGGACTGCTGGTGGCCCTCGGCATGACGGTCATCAGTGGCTGGCTGCTGAAAATGCCGATGCTGACGATACTCAAGGCTGGCTCGGTGCCGATGGTGTTCAACACCGCCCTGTGCTTCCTGCTGGCGGGAACGGCCATCCTGCTCTTGTCTTCCACCGATGCGAGCGCGCTGCGTGCCCGCCGCGCCATCTGCATCCTCATGCTGCTGCTGTGCGGCACCACGCTGCTCGAACTGCTGTTCGACCGCAGCCTGGGCGTGGACCTGGCTTTCCTGCACACCTGGTTCGACTACGGCAATACCCGTCCGGGCCGCATGGCGCCGAACACGGCCATCGGTTTCATGCTGGTGGCATCGACGATGCTGCTGGCCGAGCGCGTCAGCAGCAAGCGGCGCGCGCGGGTGGTGGTCCTGCTGACGTTTATCGTGATGGCCGTCGGCCTGACCGGCCTGGTTGGCTATCTGGTGGCGCCCGATCTGCTGTTTAACTGGGCCCGTTCGGCACGGATGGCGATCCATACCGCCTGCGGCATGATCAGCTGTTCGATCGCACTCTGGCTGAGCTGGACCCGCTGCGACTGGTACCGATCGCGCGAGTATTTCCGCGAAGATGAAAAAATCCGCTTCCTCGGTTCGGTGATCCTGGCGGTGGCCACCGTCACGGTGGGGCTGGTGGGCTTCGTGCTGTTGCAGAGCAGTCTGGAGGCGACGCTGGAAAGCGATCTGGCGGTGGTGATACGCAACCGCACGCCCTGGTTCAAGCTGGCCGTGGCGCGTACCGAAAGGCTGGTCAACAGCGGCATCACCTTGTCCGGCGCGAACGAGGCCGGCGCCGCCCTGCTCGATCACAATGAGGGGCCGGCCCAGCAGGCGCGCTTCGCGGCGGTGGCCCAGCGCCTGCTGGCCTCGGGTTTCAGCGGCGTCGCGCTCAATGACGCGCAGGGCAAGTCGCTGCAGCAGTTCGGGCGCATGAATCGGCAGCCGGCATTGCTGATGCCCTATGCGCCGGACCACCACATTGAAATGCTGTGGGACGACAGGCTGGTGCTGCGCATCCATTTTCCGCTGCGTTCGCCCGGCGGTGCGGCCGGCGAAATCGTCCTCGACGACGCCACCCTGGCGCTGGCCAAGGCCATGTTCAACGCCTCCCGTCTCGGCAAGACCGGCGACATCACCATCTGCGCGCGCCAGCAAGAGCTGGTGCGCTGCTTCCCCAGCAACCGCCAGGCCCAGCCCTATGTGGCCAGCCGGGGCGGCCGCGACCTGCTGCCGCTGCCGGTGGAGCTGGCCATTGCGGGCGGCTCCGGCATCGCCCATGCGGTCGATCCGAACGGGCACAACATCATCGCCGCCTATGGGCCGCTGGCGCCCGGGCTGGGCTTCGTGGCGCAGCAGGACGCGGCCGAGGTGTACGGCCTGATCCGCGACGCGCTGGCTATCGGCGCCCCCATCATCCTGCTGATCGCGGCGGCGGCGGCGGCCTTGCTGTACTTCCAGCTGCATCCGCTGGCCAGCAGCATGTGGGCCTCGGAACAGGCGGCGGCCGAGCAGGAACTCGAATTGCGCACCATCATGGAGGCGGCCGGCGACGGCATCGTCACCACCGACCGGCGCGGCGTGATCCGCAGCGTCAACGCGACGGTGTGCCAGATCTTCCAGTACCGGCCGGCCGAACTGATCGGGCGCAGCATCGCCGTGCTGATGCCGCCGGAGCGGCGCTGGGGCCAGGCGCGCCGCGTGCTGCGCTGCCTGCGCGGCATCGCGGCGGGCGCGCGCGACCTGGAGCTGAAGGGCCAGACCCGGCAGGGCCGGGTGTTGCCGCTGGAACTGACCATCAACCAGGTACCCTTGTCGGGCAAGGAGCTGCTGGTCGGTGTGCTGCGCGATGTGAGCGCGCGCCGGGCCGCCGAGGTCCGGCTGGCCGACAATGAAAAATTCCTGCGCACCGTCGCCGACAACACGCCGGCGCTGATCGGCTACATCGATACCGCCCAGGTCTACCGCTTCGCCAACCAGTCCTACCAGAATATGCTGGGCATCGATCCGGCCTGGATGCTGGGCCGTACCGTCGAAGAGGTGCTGGGCCCCGAGTCGTATGCGCGGGTGCGCGCGAACATCGCGCTGGCGCTGTCGGGCCAGCGCGTGCATTTCGAGAGCGAGGCGCCGCGCCAGGGCCGGGTGATGCATTTCATGACCGACTACATTCCCGATCTGGCGCCGGACGGCAAGGTGCTCGGTTGCCATGTGATGGTGACCGACATCAGCGCGCGCAAGAAGGCCGAGCTGAGCCAGGCGCGCGGCGAGCAGCTGGCCGAGGCGGCCAGCCGGGCGAAGAGCGACTTTCTGGCCAATATGAGCCATGAAATCCGCACGCCGATGAATGCCGTGCTGGGCATTACTCATTTGCTGGGCAAGACACCGCTGTCGGCGGAGCAGCAGGAATTTGTCGGCATGATCCAGTCGGCCGGCAATTCGCTGTTGTCGGTGATCAGCGACATCCTGGATTTTTCCAAGATCGAGGCGGGCAAGTTCGATATCGTGTGCGCGCCCTTCGAGCTGGCCGAGCTGATGGAGGCGGTCGGCAGCACCATGCGCGCCAGCGTGGGCAGCAAGCCGATAGCACTGCGCTTGCAGACCGGGCCGGAGGTGGCGCCGTGCTGGATGGGCGATATGGCACGGCTGCGCCAGGTGCTGCTGAATCTGGTGAGCAATGCGCTTAAATTCACCGCCGAGGGCGAAATCGCGGTACTGGCCGAGCAGATCGGTAGCGCGGACCAGCCGGCGCTGCGCCTGACGGTGCGCGATACCGGCATCGGTATGGACAAGGTACAGCTCGAACGTATCTTCCAGCCTTTCGAACAGGCCGACTCGTCCACCTCGCGCCGCTTCGGCGGCACCGGCCTGGGGCTGGCCATTTCGCGCCGGCTGGTGGAGCTGATGGGCGGCCAATTGACGGTCACCAGCCAGCCCGGCAAGGGCAGCAGCTTTGTCGCGGTGCTGCCATTCGCGGTGGCGCCGGTGGCGGACATCCCGGCCCGGCGCGGGATGGCTGGGACTGCGGCTTTGGCCACGGCGCCAGCGGCCGCCAGCGTTGCCAAGCCGGCGCGCCGGCTCGATGGCCTGCGCCTGATGCTGGTGGAAGACAATCCGCTGAATCAGGTGGTGGCGCGCGGCATGCTGGAAGCGGCCGGCGCGACGATCGCGGTGGCGCCCGACGGCGCCCAGGCGGTGGCGCTGCTGCGCGCCGGCATGCAGGATTTCGACCTGGTGCTGATGGATGTGCAGATGCCGGTGATGGATGGCTACGCCGCCACCACCCTGATGCGGCGCGAGCTGGGCGCCACCTTGCCTATCCTGGCCATGAGCGCCGGGGTGATGGAGTCGGAACGGCAGCGCTGCCTGGACTGCGGCATGAACGATTTCATCGCCAAGCCGGTGCATTACGACAGCATGCTGGCGACCATCCTGGCGGTGCTGGGGCCGCGCGCGGAAGCGCCGGCGCCGGCCAGGGCGGTGCCCGCCGGCGCGCCGTCCGGCAATGGCTTCGAGCCCGGCGTGTTCGATCTGAGCAAATTGCTGGCGGTGGCGCCGAATCCGCAGATACAAGACATGCTGGTGCAACTGGTGCGCAAGGCGGCCGGCCGCATTCTGGGTGATATGGCGCAGGCGCAGGCGTCCTGGGAGCAGGGCGATGTCACGGCCGCGGCCGCCGCCCTGCATTCGCTGCGCGGCTCGATCGGCAGCCTGGGCGCGACCCGCTTCGCGGCGGCATCGATGGCGCTGGAGCAAGCCTTGCACCGGCAGAGCGACACGGAAGTACCAGCCCTGTTTGCTGCGGCGGAACAGGAATTGCAGGCGGTGGCGGTGGCGGCGCGCGCCTGGCTGGCCACGACCGACGGCACCATTTGACGCATCGTGCGGGAAGGGGCGCCGGACTGGCCGGCACCCGTTCGGCAGACCGGAATGCGGATAAGCATTCCGGCCCTCTCTCTGCCCGGTAGGGCGGTCTTAGTTCTGGCTATAGTTGTTGTTGTAACCGTCGTTGCCGCTGCCCGAGTCGTCGGTCACATACCAGCGCTTGCCCATGACATAGGTTTTTTCCACGGCACGGTCGTCGCCCAGGGTTTGCAGCGCGAACAGCTTGTCGGCTACATCGGTCGCACGGCTCATGCGCAGGCGCAGCAGGTCGGTTGCGTTCGGATTGACGACGATGAAGTCGGCCTCGTTGCCGGTCTTGAAGCTGCCGATCTTGTTGTCCAGATCGAGTGCGCGCGCCGCGCCCAGGGTGGCCAGGTAATAGGCTTTGAGCGAAGTCAGCGGCAACCGGGTTTCCGGCTGGTCGGTGAAGGCCTTGTGCATCTGGATCACCTTGTAGGCTTCGTTCATGGTTTGCAGCGCCGAGAAGCTGGTGCCGCCGCCCACGTCGGTTCCCAGGCCCACTTTCACGTGGTATTGCTCGGCCTTCTGCAGGTCGAACAGGCCGCTGCCCAGGAACAGATTCGAGGTCGGGCAGAAAGCCACCGCCGATTCGGTCTGCGCCAGCGAAGCGAACTCGTCGTCACGCAGATGCACGCCGTGCGCATAGACCGAATGCTTGCCCGACAGGCCGTAGCGGTTGTACACATCCAGATAGCCGCTCGATTCCGGGAACAGCGCCTGCACCCAGGAAATCTCGCCCTTGTTCTCGGACAGGTGGGTGTGCATGTACACGCCCGGGAATTCCTGCAGCAGGCGCGCGGCCTGGGTCAGTTGTTCCGGGGTCGAGGTCGGCGCGAACCGCGGCGTCACGGCATACAGGGCGCGGCCCTTGTTGTGCCAGCGCTGGATCAGTGCCTTCGAGTCGGTGTACGAGGTTTGCGGGGTGTCTAGCAGGTAAGCCGGCGCATTCCGGTCCATCATCACCTTGCCGGCAATCAGGCGCATATTATGCGTGGCCGCTTCCTCGAACAGGGCATCGACCGATTGCGGATGCACGGTGCCGAATACCAGCGCGGTGGTGGTGCCATTGCGTGCCAATTCATTCAGGAATACCTTGGCGATTTTCTTCGCATAGGTTTTATCGGCGAATTGTTTCTCGGTCGGGAAAGTATAAGTCTCCAGCCATTGCAGTAATTGCTGGCCGAAAGAACCGATCATTTCCGTTTGGGGATAATGGATGTGGCTATCGATAAAACCCGGCATGATCAGCTTGCCGGAATAATCGACCACATTGACTTGCTGGTTATTCGCCAGGATGGTGGCGGCGGGGCCGACGGCCTTGACCTTGCCATCCGCGCCGACCAGCAGCACGCCGTCTTCGAAGTACTCGTAGGGATTCTGGCTGGCGGCCGGATCGTCGACGAAGTGCAGTACTTGGCCGCGATAAGCGGTGGTTTGCAGGTATTGGGTCTGATTTTCTGCCGAAACGGAAAACGATGCGGCAAGTGCCAGCGCCGTGAGTGCCAGTGTAAAACGGCGCGGCATTTGTTTTTGCAATTTCATGAAAATGTCTCTCTCTTCCTTGATTGAATAGAAAATGGATGGATGCTTTTCGCATTCTTTTAACTGGTTGACTTGCTGTCCCTCCATGGCAGCAATGACTTACGCATAAATATCTATTTCTTTAAGGACATTTGAATCTGAACATCATGTGTTGCATTACCGGGATTGCGTTTCCCTTTATTCCTCCATGTTTTAACGTGGAGCTGAATGTACTGGAGCGTCTTCAGTGCACTATATAGGTTTGCATATACCTAATATTATTCAAAATGAAATGAAAAAAGGAGTAAAAGCGCCCCCCAAAAAGCGCGTTTTTCGCGTCAAAATGGCTGAAGTTGCTGGATTGGGCCTGTGCGGGATCGCTGGAAACGATACGCCGTGGAGTCGCGCGGGGAGGAATGCCGGCGCGCGGGGCGCCGAGGGGAATTAGTTCACTGTTTGGCGGACTGGCGCGCCATGGCTTCCTTGTGGCGCTGGTGCAGGAAGGCGCTCAATTCATCGAAGCTGATCTTGCCGCGTTGCGCGCTGTCGATCTGGTCGAAATGCTGGTCCACAAAGCCCAGGCCGGCGCGGCGCGCTTCTTCGCGCGTCAGGCTGCCGCTGGCGTCCAGGTCGGCCTCTTCGAAGCGCTGGCGCAGCTTCTGCATGGCTTGCTGGCGCAGCTGTGCGCCAGCCGCGGGCGGCGCGGACGGCGCCTTGCGCAGCGCCGGCGGTACGTAGGGCTCGGGGCGCGGCACCGGCACGCTGGCGGGTGCTGGTGGCGCAGCATCGCCGCCTGCTCCGGCGCTTTGTCCGGCTGCTGTGCTGCCTGCCAGCGCAGCTGCGGCCAGGGCTGCTTGGGCTGCGCATGCCAGCAGCAGGGTCAGTATCGGTTTCATCGTCATTCCTTCAATCGTCAATGCGCGGCGCTGGCGCTTTGGTAAAAGGTGATCAGGTCGGCCTGCTGCGCGCGCCGCGCCGCATCGTCCAGGTAGCTCATATGGCCGCTGGCGTAGGTGCGGAACTGCAGCGAGCCGGCGGAACCGAGCCGGGCCAGATCGAGTTCGGTCTGGTAGAAGGGCGTGGCCAGGTCGTGGTAGCCGCTCAGCACCAGTATCTTCATAAACGGATTCTGGGTCAGCGCCGCCGACAGGTCGGGGATCGTGTCCGGCAGCGCGCGGCCGTCGTGGCCGAAGTTCCAGCGGTTGATGATGTCGTTATAGCTGGTGTAGTTCGAGCGCGCGCTGTAGTGCAGCTGGTCGCGCACATAGCTGCCGATGGTGTTGACGAAGGCGGCGTTAATCAGCGTCAGCGAAGGATCGTTGTCGACGGTCAGCGCGCTGCCATTGGGCGCGGACACGCGCGCGTCGTAGCGGCCGATCAGCTGGCCGGGCAGCAGCGCGCGCTGGAACTGGTCCGGTCCCATGTCCGGGTTCTGGGTCCAGCTGGCCTGGGCGATGCCGGTGTAGGCCAACAGCTGGGCCGTGACGGCGGCCGGCGGCGCGACCTTGCTGGCAAGGTAGGCCGCGATGCCGCTGCGGTAGGCCCCGGCGCCAAAGGCGCGCGCCTGCTGTACATAACTGCCGAAGTCGGCCGGCGCCGGCGCCGGCGCGGCGCGCTGGTGGTAAGCGCCGGTGGCGGCATAGGTGGGCACATAGCCCTCGCAGCTGACGGTGCCTGGATCGAAGACGCCGCAGTTGGAGTTGTAGTTCAAGATGGCCGATTGCAGCATCAGCCCATCGATCTGCACGCCCGCCGTTTCCAGCAGATTGGCCAGCACGGCGGTGCGCGGTGCGCCATACGATTCGCCGTACAGGAATTTGGGCGAGGCCTGGCGCTGATTGACGCTGACGTAGCGCTGCACAAAATCGCGGAAGGCCGCCGCATCGCGGTCCACGCCCCAGAAGTCCTGGTTGGCATTGGGCGCGATCGCCTGCGAGTAGCCGGTGCCGATGGCGTCCACGAAGACCAGGTCGGAATGGGCCAGCAGGGTTTCCTGATTGTCCACCAGCTGGGTCGTGGCCGGCATGGTGCTGGAGGGGATATTCGTGACGATGCGTTTGGGGCCGAAGGATCCCAGGTGCAGCCACAGCGAAGCCGAACCGGGACCGCCGTTGTAGAAGAAGGTCAGTGGGCGCTTGCTGTCCGGCGTGCCGGCCGTGTAGGCGACGTAGAAGAAGGATGCCGACGGCCGGCCGGTGCGCACGTCGGTGGCGCTCAGGTGGCCGCTGGTGGCGGTGTAGTTGAAGGCTTTGCCGGCCAGGGTGATCTGGCTGGCGATGACGGCCGCGCCTTCGTTGGCCGAAGCCAACGCCGCACCGGGGGCGTTGGAGTACTGCACGCTGTCGGCATAGGCGCCGGGGACGGTGACGACGGGGACCTCGGGTGTGACGGGGGCTGGGGTGCCGCCGCCGCCACCGCAGGCGGCGAGAAAAGTCAGCGCAAGGGCCGCGAACGAAGGGAGGGATACCTTGAACAGGTCTGCTTGTGCCACGCTGGTCTCCGGGCGAAGCCGCGTTGCGGCCGGTCGTCCGATTATGCACCGGCCCGCATGCGAATGCCACCTCGCGCGATAAAGGGGCCGCAGGCGCAGTTAGAACCCACTGCAAAGAGCCGGGGATGCGAAATGAAGGGGCCACCGGGGCTTTTAGAACCCACGGCGTACCCCTGGGGTCAAACCCGACGGGTCTGACCCCGGCTCTTTGCCGTGGGTTTCAGGAGGCGCCATCGGCGTACGGAAGCAGCAATCCATAGCGCATGCCCGACTGCTTCAGGTAGGCGCGATACGCCAGCGACATGCGGTCGCACACCACCGACACCTCCGCCCCCGGAATCAGCGGCAGCTTCTTGGGATGCTGACTTTCCAGGATCGGCAGATCCTGCAAAAAGATCGTGTCCTGGAACTGGCGCAGGTCGGCGTCGCTGGAAGCAAAATCGTCCAGCGCCAGGATGATCCACACCTGGCAACTGGTTTCCGTCAGCGGCTGCACGTTCAGGCTGATGGCCTCGCGCACGCCGCTGCCGGACTGCTTGGTCAGCACCGCCGTCAAAGGCCGCGTCACGCGGTAGGTGTAATCGACCATGGTGCCGTCGCTGGCGGCCTTGCTGGCCTGTGGCTGCCACGCGCGGCACTGCTTGGCCCAGATGCCCTTGCCGAATTCGGCATCGTCGAACGCTTCCACAATGTAGTCCTGCACGGCGGCTCGCTCTTCCACGCCGAGGATGCCTTCGTGGACAAAGGCGAAATGCGCCATGTCGAGAAAATTCTCCACGATGCGCGGCCCGCTGCTGTTGACCGTGTACGGTCCGCACCAGACCTTGCGCAGCGCCGCATAGCCGCTCTCCGGCAGCGGCGGCGGTTCCGGGCGCGCCAGAGGATCGCCCAGGCAGACCCACACCAGGCCATGCCGCTCGCGCAGCGCATAGCGCACCGTCTGCGCCTTGAGTTTGTCGGGTTCCAGCGCCGGCAGGGCGGGAATGTGGATGCAGCGGCCTTCGCCGTTGAAGGTCCAGCCGTGATAGCCGCAGCGTAGCGAGTCGCCCTGCACGCAGCCGAGCGACAGGCGGGTGCCGCGATGCGGGCAGCGGTCTTCCCAGGCGTGGGCCTGGCCGGCGCTGTCGCGCCATAACGCCACCGGCTGATCGAGCAGGGTGACGGGAACGACCGTGCCGGCGGGTAGCGAGGCGGAGATGGCGACCGGGTGCCAGTCGTCCAGCAATACGGGATCGCGCAGAGTGTCAGTCATGTTTGGAAAGAGGATGATGTAAAAGGAGAAGGGCCGCCGGCTTTCGCCAAAAACCCACGGCAAAGAGCCGGGGGCTGACCCGTCGGGTCAGACCCCAGATTTACGCCGTGGGTTCTAAGGGCGATGCGGCATGCTTAAGCTGGCAGAAGCCTACTTCGGAATGCTGCCTTCCACGCCTTGCACGTAGAAGTTCATCGACAGCAGATCCTTCAGCGCCACTTCCGAACCGGCCGCCACTTTCACGGCGCCCGACTGGTCCTTGATCGGACCCTGGAAGGGCTTGAATTTGCCAGTGGAGATCAGGGCCTTTTTCTCTTCGAAGGCCTTGGCCGCATCGGGCGGTACCACCGGATTCAGTGGCGACATCTTGACCATGCCTTCCTGCAGGCCGCCGCGCACTTCGCCGCTCTTCCAGGTCTTGGCCATGACGGCCTTGGTGGTCTCGATATAGTAGTCGCCCCAGTTATTGGTGCTGGCGGTCAAATGGGCCTTCGGTGCGAACTTGGACATGTCCGAATCCCAGCCAAACGCATACACGCCTTTTTCCTGCGCCACTTGCAGCGTGGCCGGCGAGTCGGTGTTCTGGTTGAGCACATCGACGCCTTGCGCGATCAACGTTTCCGCCGCCTGGCGTTCCTTGGCCGGGTCGTACCAGGAGTTCACCCAGATCACCTTGGTCTTGACGGCCGGGTTGACGCTCTGCGCGCCCAGCGTGAAGGCGTTGATGTTGCGGATCACTTCGGGAATCGGGAAGGAGGCGACCACGCCCAGGGTTTTGGTCTTGGTCATTTTGCCGGCCACCACGCCCAGCAGGTAGGCGCCTTCATACAGGCGGGTTTCGTACACGCCCAGGTTCTTGCCGGTCTTGAAGCCGGTGGCGTGCAGGAAGGTGGTGCCGGGGAAGGCCTTGGCCACTTTCTCGGTCGGGTTCATATAGCCGAAGGAGGTGGTGAAAATCAGCTTGTTGCCGTCGGCGGCGAGTTTGCGGATCACGCGTTCGGCATCGGCGCCTTCCGGCACCGATTCCACATAGGTGGTCTTGACTTTGGCGCCCAGCGATTTTTCCAGCGCCAGGCGGCCCTGGTCGTGGGCGTAGGTCCAGCCGGCGTCGCCGACCGGGCCGACGTAGATGAAGCCAACCTTGAACGGTTCTTCTGCGTGGGCCGGAGCGGTGCTCAGCCCAAGAGCGGCGGCCAAGGCGGCAAAGGCGATGAGGGTGCGGCGTGTGATCATGATGGTCCTCGTTGGAGATGGGCGTAAGGGCGTAAAGGGTGGAAGGGAATCAGAAGTGGTACTCGACGCGAACCATCGGCGTCTTGGCGGTGGCGCCCGGATTGTTATGGTCGGAGTTGCCGAACTTGTTCTTCCAGTACTGGTACTCCACGCCGACCTTGAGGGTGTTCTTGGCGGCGCCCATGGCGGCGCTCATGTCGTACATGACCTGCATGTCGATGTTGGTTTCCACGGCGGTGTCGCCGCCGAATTCGTTCTTGCCCTTGCTGCCGATGTAGTTGAAGAAGCCTTCGAACGTCAGCGGAACGCTGGAGCTGAGCGGGATGCCCCAGGAGCCCATCAGCGCGCCGTGGGTCTTGTAGCGGTAGCGCGGCGTGGCGGTATTGCTGAAGGTGTTGTACGGCGCATTGCTTTCGAACAGGGCCACCAGGCTGACGTTGAAGAAGCCGGGCACGTCGAACATCAAGGTCGGGCCCAGCACCAGCATGCGTTTCTTGGAGTTGTAGCCGGCGTCGGTCTTGGTGTTGAAGTCGAAACCGCCGGTGATGCCGACGCCGCGCACGGGGCCGAAGGCCATGCTGGAGCCGCTGATCTTGCCCAGGTCCAGCGTGTGGCGGTACAGGATGTAGGCTTCGTGCGCGCCGCTCGATGCGCCGGCCGACGACGGATCTTCCTTGGACGAGAACAGCATGTCGGCGCTGAAGAAGTTGGTGCCGTATTTGTAGCCGCTGACGCTGCTCAGGTTGATGATGCTCTTGGTGATGTCCTGGTTGTTGAACGGCTCGGCGTATTTGGTGCCGTAGCGGTAGCTGACCGAGGTGTCGCTCCAGTCGGCGGCGTGGGCGGCGCAGCCGCAGGCGGCGAGGAGGGCGAAAGCGGCGGTGTGTTTGAGCAGGTAAGGCTTCATATGAACTCCTTGGTCAGCCAGTCGGGATCGACGCGCTGTGGTTAATGTGAGCGTTCTTTGAATCCAATCCCTTGCATCGATTGGATTCAATCTTCAGGAATTACCTCTAGCAAATACCAGGCCAGACCGTGGAAGGTGAGCGATCCTGGCTGAAACTGCGGCTGTCGCCCTGCGCACGCTGCGGCTAGCGTGGCTTGGCGTTGAGTACATGCTGCATGCGCGCACCAGTAAAGGGTGCCAACTTCCCTGCGGTGGTGCGCCGCGCACCACTTGCGGAATGATTCAGAGTCCGGCCAGCGCCTCGGCCAGATTGATCTTGCGTCCCGGCTCGCCCATATGCAGGCGCGCCTCGATTTCCAGCAAATGGTGTTCGATCAGGTGGGTGGCCTCGCCCACCTTGCCTTGTTCTATCAGGGTCGCCAGGCTTTCGTGCTCGTCGTTCTCGCACATCGGCGCGCCCGGCGCCTCGTACATGGCGATGATCAGCGAGCAGCGCGACACCAGCTCGTTCATGAAGCGCAGCAGCACCTGGTTGCCGGCCAGTTCGGCCAGCAGGATATGGAATTCGCCGCCCAGCCGTATCCAGCCGGCGCGGTCGCCGCTATGGCGGGCCTGGTCTTCCGCTGCCAGTGCCTCGCGGATCTGCCGCAGCGAAGCGGGGGTGGCATTGCGGATCACCAGCGGCACGATCTCGCGTTCGATGGCGCGGCGCGCGGCGAAAATGTCGCGCGCCTGTTCCGGTGTGGGGGAGGCGATCACCGCGCCGCGGTTCGGGCGCAGTTCGATAATGTGATCGTGGGCCAGCCTTTGCAGGGCCTTGCGCACGGTGGTGCGGCTGACCTGATACAGCTCGCAGAAATCGGCCTCGCCCAGATGGGTGCCGGGTGGCAGGCGATGGCTCATCACCGCTTGCACCACGGCGCGGTAGATGCGCAGGTCGACCGCGGTGGTGCCGCGTTTGACGGCCACCGTGCCTTCAGCCGCCGGTGCGCCGGCCGCCTTGCGCTTGATGGCGGAGCGCGGCGCTTGCGAAAGATTGCTCATGTCTCGTTCTCCTGATTCGTTCGCGGGCCCTTGCCCGTCGCAATATGTTGACGTTACATAAAGCAGGAATCATGCTCACATTGTGTACGAAAAATACCGTACATTTGCGCCGGATCAATGATTTTTTGCACTTTTGTGGTGAATCCGCACGCCCGTAACAGTGCGTTTTTGTCCACAAGCATTCCAAAAAAGCGCGCTTTTCCCCTTTGCGGGCGTAGACTTGCAGTCTGCAGGCCGAGCAATCGGTGGCATGGTACTTGCGTTGGTTTGAAACAGATTGCATCACTAAATTTGTATACAACACGCTGGAGGTCTGGCCGATGAATGACACAGTGGTAGCGCTGGAAGTGCCGCGCACCGAGCCGCGTTTGAAACTGATGGGGGTATCCAAGATCTACCCGTCGGTGATCGCGAATGCCGACGTCGATCTGACGGTCATGCCCGGCGAGATACACGCGGTGCTGGGCGAAAACGGCGCCGGTAAAAGCACGCTGATGAAAATCATCTATGGCGTGACACGTCCCGACGCGGGCGAAATCATGTGGGAAGGGAAGCAGGTCCACATCCATTCTCCGCACGACGCGCGCAAGCTGGGCATCGGCATGGTGTTCCAGCATTTCGCCCTGTTCGAAACGCTGACCGTGGCCGAGAATATTTCGCTGGCGCTGGACGACAAGGTCAGTCCGGCCCAGCTGGCGCCGCGCATCCGCGCCGTGTCCGAACAATATGGGCTGCCGCTCGATCCGGAACGCCTGATCCACAGCATGTCGGTGGGCGAGCGCCAGCGGGTGGAGATTGTGCGCTGCCTGCTGCAGTCGCCGCGCCTGCTGATCATGGATGAACCCACCTCGGTGCTGACGCCGGACGCGGTGCTGAAACTGTTCGAGTCCTTGCGCCGCCTGGCTTCCGAGGGCGTGAGCATCCTGTACATCAGCCACAAGCTCGATGAAATCCAGGCCCTGTGCGACAAGGCCACGGTACTGCGCGGCGGGCGCGTGTCCGGCACCGCGGTGCCGCGCGAGGAAACGGCGCGCTCGCTGGCCGAACTGATGATAGGACGCGAGCTGCCCAGCTGTCACCTGACGCCGCGCGCGCCGGGTGCCGTACGGCTGGCGCTGGAACACCTGAGTGTCAGTAGCTTCGATCCCTTCGGCACCCATCTGAAAGACCTGAACCTGGAACTGCGCGGCGGCGAGATCGTCGGTATCGCCGGCATTTCCGGGAATGGCCAGCAAGAGCTGCTCAAGGCCATCTCGGGCGAGCTGCCGCTGCTCAAGGACCTTGGCATACGGCTCGACGGTGTCTCCGTCGGCACGCTCGATGCCGCCGCGCGGCGCGAACGGGGCCTGTGCTTCGTGCCGGAAGAGCGGCTCGGGCGCGGCGCCGTCCCCGATCTGTCGCTGGCCAATAACGCGCTGCTGACCGGCTACCTGCCGGCCGGCGCCACCGGCATGGTCAAGCGCGGCCTGATCCAGCGCAACGCCGTGACGGAGTTCGCGCGCAAGGTGATCGAACGCTTCAACGTCAAATGCGGCGGGCCGCAGTCGGCCGCGGCCAGTCTGTCGGGCGGCAATCTGCAGAAATTCATCGTCGGACGCGAGATCGCGCTGGCGCCCAAGGTGATGATCCTGGCCCAACCCACCTGGGGCGTGGACATCGGCGCGGCCATGCTGATCCGCCAGGCCATCATCGACCTGCGCGATCAGGGCGTGGCGGTGCTGGTGCTGTCCGAGGAACTCGACGAGCTGTTCATGATGAGCGACCGCATCGCCGTGCTGGCCAAGGGCCGGCTGTCGCGCGCGGTGCCGGCCGCCAGCACCAATATCAACCAGATCGGCGTGTGGATGAGTGGCGATTTCGACCACCAGCACGAACCGGCCGCCAGCCCTGAAGGAAACCGCCATGTCACGGCTTGAAGCCCGCCCCGAACCCTCGCGCGCCATGATGCTGGCCTCGCCGCTGATCGCGGCGCTGGCCATGCTGGTCAGCGGCTCCGTGCTGTTCCTGTTCCTCGGGCAGGAACCGCTGCATGCCTTCTATGTCTACTTCATCAAACCGGCTACCACGCTGTATGGCGTGGGCGAGCTGCTGCTCAAGGCCACCCCGCTGATCCTGTGCGGCGTGGGCCTGGCGCTGGCCTTCCGCGCCAATGTGGCGAATATCGGCGCGGACGGCCAGCTGACCATGGGCGCGATCGCGGCCGGCAGCGTGGCGCTGTATTTCGACGGCGTGGAGGCATCCTGGGTGCTGCCGCTGATGATCGTGGCCGGCGCCCTGGGCGGCATGGCCTGGGCCGCGATTCCGGCCTTGCTGCGCACGCGCTTCAACACCAGTGAAATCCTGGTCAGCCTGATGCTGGTGTACGTGGCCTATCTGTACCTGAGCTATCTGGTGCACGGACCGCTGCGCGATCCGGCCGGCTTCAACTTCCCGCAATCGAAGATGTTCGGCGACTCGGCCATGCTGCCGCTACTGGTCGAAGGCTTGCGCGTCAACGCCGCGCTGCCGCTGTCGCTGGTGGTGGTGGCCGCAGCGTGGTTCTTCTGCACCCGCACCTTCGCCGGCTACCGCATGCAGGTCAGCGGCATGGCGCCGGCCGCCGCGGCCTATGCGGGCTTCAGCGAGCCGCGCAATGTGTGGGCCGCCTTCCTGATCAGCGGCGCGCTGGCCGGGATCGCGGGCGTGGGCGAAGTGGCGGGACCGCTGGGCCAGTTGCAGCCCTCGGTGTCGCCCGGCTACGGCTTCGCCGCCATCATCGTCGCCTATGTGGGACGCCTGCATCCTATCGGCGTGCTGCTGTCGGCGCTGCTGATGTCGCTGCTGTACATCGGCGGCGAGACGGCGCAGATCGAACTGCAACTGCCGTCGGCCATCACCGGCCTGTTCCAGGGACTGCTGCTGTTCTACCTGCTGGCGGCCGACCTGTTCATCCATTACCGTTTCAAGCCGCGCAAGCGCACCATACCCCATCTGGCGCCAGGCGCCGCACCGGCAGGAGATACCCCAGCATGAATTCCGACTATCTGATCGCATTTTTGGCCAGCACCGCCGGCGCGGCCACGCCGCTGATCATGGCCTCGATGGGCGAGCTGGTGACGGAGCGCTCGGGCGTGCTGAATCTGGGCCTGGAGGGCATGATGCTGGTGGGCGCCGTGGTGGGCTTCATGGTCACGCTGGGCACCGGTTCGATGACCCTGGGCCTGATCGCGGCGATGGCGGCCGGCATGGGCATGGCGCTGATTTTCGGCTTCCTGGTGCTGACCTTGCAAACCAATCAGGTGGCCACCGGGCTGGCGCTGACGCTGTTCGGCGTGGGGCTGTCGGCCTTCCTCGGGCGCGGACTGGTGGGGCAGACGGTCGATCCGCTGCCGCACCTGAATTTGTCGATGCTGTCCGATATTCCCTTCATCGGGCCGCTGCTGTTCCGCTTCGATGCGATGGTGTACGCCTCGGTGGCGCTGGTGATTGCCGTCAGCTGGATGCTGGCGCGCACCCGTCTGGGGCTGGTGATCCGCGCGGTGGGCGAATCGCCGCATAGCGCCCATGCGATCGGTTTTCCGGTGATCGGCTTGCGCTATGGCACGGTGCTGTTCGGCGGCGCCATGGCGGGCATAGGCGGGGCCTATCTGTCGATGGCGCTGACGCCGATGTGGGTGGAGGGGATGACGGCGGGGCGCGGCTGGATCGCGCTGGCGCAGGTGGTGTTCGCCACCTGGAAGCCGCGCGGCGTGATGCTGGGTGCCTATCTGTTCGGTGGCGTGACGGTGCTGCAGTTCCATGGGCAGGGTTTTGGGCTGGCGATTCCGTCCGAGTTCCTGTCGATGCTGCCCTACCTGGCGACGATTGTGGTGCTGGTGATTATCTGCCGCAATCCACAGACGATTTTGCTGAACAAGCCGATGTCGCTGGGGCAGAACTTCCGCGCGGATTAAGGCGCGTGACGTTTCGGTTTATGATGGCGGCTGTGCGGCGCGGCCGTCTTCTGAATCTGAATGTACCCTATGCAAGCGAATTTTCCCGCCGCGGACGACGCGCCAGTCTGGCGCGTGGCCGTGGAACCGAAAGGGCTGGCCTTCGATGCCGGCGCCGCGACGTCCGTGCTGCTGGCGGCGGAGCAGGGCGGCGTGCGTTTGCCCAGCTCCTGCCGTAACGGTACTTGCCGCACCTGTATCTGCAGGCTGCGCAGCGGGAGCGTGCGCTATCTGATCGAGTGGCCGGGGCTGAGCCCGGACGAGAAGATCGATGGGTATATTTTGCCCTGTGTGGCGGTGGCGCAGTCGGATCTGGTGATCGAGGCGCCAGCGGCGAAGGCCCTGCCTTAAAATGAAGGTGCCGCTACCTGTGTTAGAACCCACGGCAAAGAGCCGGGGTACGACCCGCCGGGTCGTACCCCAGGGTTATGCCGTGGGTTTTATCATGGCCGCCGGCGCGCTTGCATTTAGCCTTTGCGCAGGCGCTTGAGCAAAGCATCCGCACTCTCGCTGAGCGGCACGCCATGCTGGCGCAGCAGCTGCACATTCAGCACCAGATTCTCCAGCACCAGCTTGGCCGCGACGGCCAGCAGCGATAGCCGTTTGTCTTCCTCGGAAAAACTTTCCATCGCATCGGCCATCTCGCACAGATGATTGGCGATCAGGCTGCGCAACTCATGCTCTTCGAAAGGCAGATCGGCAAAATCGATCGGGTCTTCACGTTCCACTTCCTGCATCAGCAGTTCCAGCTCTTCGGGGGTTATCGACATCTGTCGCTCCAGTGGTTGACCCGGCTTTATTTTAGGCCATAGCGCGACAGATCCGCCAGCAAACCGCAGTAGAATCGACACTTCGACCGGGAAAACGGCATGGCACACCTGATCTTTACCCAGCAACTGGCCCGTTTCATGGCGGTACCCGAAGTCGACAGCGGGGCCGCCACACTGCGCGCCGCCCTGGACGAAGCCTTTGCCGCCCACCCGCAGCTGCGCGGCTATGTGCTCGATGATCAGGGCCATCTGCGCGCCAATGTGGTCATCTTCATCGACGGGCAGCGCGCCCGCGAGCGCATCTTGCTGAACGATTCACTTCAAACGGATTCCAAGGTCTACATATTGCAGGCACTCTCTGGAGGCTGACATGACGGCACACGCGTATCTGGGTACCCGCAAGGGCTTGTTCGAGCTGGCCGCCGTGGGCGGAGGATGGAGCATCGCCGGCGAGCATTTCATGGGCGATCCGGTCTCGATGGTCTTGCACGACCGGCGCGATGGCGCGCTGTATGCGGCGCTGAACCTGGGCCACTTCGGCGCCAAGCTGCACCGGCGCGATGCCGGCAGCGACAGCTGGACCGAAGTCGCCGTACCTACGTATCCGCCCAAGCCGGAAGACAGCAAGGATGAAGTGGAATGGAAGCTGACGCAGATCTGGTCGCTGGCCACCGGCGGGGACGATGAACCGGGCGTGCTGTGGGCCGGCACCTTGCCGGGCGGCCTGTTCCGTTCGGAAGACCGGGGCGCCAGCTGGCAGCTGGTGGAGTCGCTGTGGAATGTGCCCGAGCGCAGCCAGTGGTTTGGTGGCGGCTATGACGTGCCCGGCATTCATAGCATTTGCGTCGATCCACGCGACAGCCGTTCGGTGCTGGTGGGCGTGTCTTGCGGCGGCGCCTGGCTGACAAATGATGGCGGCGCCAGCTGGGAGTTGCGCGCGAAGGGCATGAACGCGGCTTATATGCCGCCTGAGCTGGCCGACAGCCAGGCGGTGCAGGATCCGCACCGCATCGTGCGTTGCGCGGGGCAGCCGGATTTGCTGTGGTGCCAGCATCACAATGGCATCTGGCGTTCGGTCGATAACGGCGCCAACTGGATCGAGGTGAACAACGTTCCGCTATCGAACTTTGGCTTTGCCGTGGCGGTGCATCCGGCCGATGGCGGGACGGCGTGGTTCGTGCCTGGCATGGCCGACCAGCGCCGCTATCCGGTCGATGCGGCCATGGCGGTGACCCGCACACGTGACGGTGGCCAGAGTTTTACCGCCTTGCGCATGGGCCTGCCGCAGGAGCATTGCTACGATCTGGTGTACCGCCACGCGCTGGCGATCAACGACGATGGCAAGACGCTGCTGATGGGATCGACCACCGGCGGGGTGTGGATGTCGCCGGATGGCGGCGAGCACTGGAGGGCCATTTCCCTGCATATGCCGCCGGTGTATTCGGTCAGCTTCGCCTGACCAGGCGCGCATTGTCAGGCCTTGGTTTCGGCCGCGTAATAGCCCAGGAACATATCCACCGCCACGGCCACGATCGCCTGCTGGGACGCTGCGTCCAGCGGCGGCTGGCCCATCGTCACCTGCGGCCAGAAGGCGAGGGTCTTGAGCTGGCCCTGCAGCATGTGCGATGCCAGCAGCGGGTCGGTTTGCTTCAGGCGGCCATCGGCCAGCGCCGCCCGAATCCAGGCCGTTACGCCTTCCTCCCGGCTGTTCATGCGCTCGACAATGGCATGGGCGCGCTCGGGCGAATGGATGGTCTCGGCGATGGCCACCCGGGCCAGGTCGAGGAAGGAGCTGTCTCCCAGCAGCTGCATCTTCTGCTGCATCAGGGCCAGCAACTGCGGGCGCAGTGGCTGGTCTTTCTGGTAGGGCAGGTCCATCTGCGCCACGCTGCGTTCCC
Source organism: Oxalobacteraceae bacterium (assembly GCA_013284265.1). Classification (GTDB taxonomy): domain Bacteria; phylum Pseudomonadota; class Gammaproteobacteria; order Burkholderiales; family Burkholderiaceae_D; genus Rugamonas. The sequence continues at coordinate 55,015 of JABTBR010000050.1, forward strand.
ACAACTGCTCCAGGATGTGCATGAACAGCTCATCCTTGCTGGGGAAGTGGTTGTAGACGGTGCGTTTGGACACGCCGGCGCTGGCGGCGATCTTGTCCATGCTGGTGGCTTCGAAGCCGCTATTGCGGAATTCGGCGACGGCGGCGTCCAGGATGGCCAGGCGCTTGCGGTCGGTCAGGCGTTGCGGGGCGGGGGAGGTAGGCATGGCTTTATTTTACACCGACTAGTTTACTTTTCCAAAAATAGGAACTACACTGTGTAGTGTACATTGTGCCTTTGTGGGCGCAAGCGCATTGCTCACAGGAGAATCCCATGGCCGTCACCGCTAGTCTATGCATCAAAGAAATGTTGTCCAAGCCGCGACGCCGCGGCGACCGTTTCCGCAATCCTGTGCCCATGCACAAGATGGGCTTCTGGGGCGGGATGGGCGTGATGCTGCGCTTCATGTTCGACAAGCCGGCCGATACCGTGCCGTCCAAGCCGATTCCCGTGCATGCATTGAGCGCGGCCCAGTTGCTGGCCGCGCCGGACAATTCCGTGTTCCGCCTGGGCCACTCGACCGTGCTGCTTAAGCTCAGCGGCAAGTTCTGGCTGACCGATCCGGTGTTCTCGGAGCGCGCCTCGCCGGTGCAGTGGGCCGGCCCGCAGCGTTTTCACCAGCCGCCGATCACGATTGAAGAATTGCCGCCGATTACAGGCGTGATTTTGTCGCACGACCATTACGACCATCTGGACAAGGCCGCCGTGCTCAAACTGGCCGAGCGCACCAGCCACTTCATCACCCCGCTGGGGGTGGGCGATACGCTGATCGGCTGGGGCATTCCGGCTGAGAAGGTGCAGCAGTTGGACTGGTGGCAATCGACCAAGGTGGCAGGCGTGAAGCTGGTCGCCACCCCGGCCCAGCATTTTTCCGGGCGTACCCCTTTCGATCGCAACAGGACGCTGTGGGCGTCCTGGGTGATCGACAACGGTGACAGCCGCGTATTTTTCAGCGGCGATAGCGGTTATTTCAAGGGCTTCAAGGAGATTGGTGACCGGTTTGGTCCCTTCGACCTGACCATGGTGGAAACCGGCGCCTACGATCCGCAATGGCCGGATGTGCATATGCAGCCGGAAGAGAGCTTGCAGGCGCATATCGACTTGCGCGGCAAGGTGCTGCTGCCGATTCATAACGGCACTTTTGATTTGTCGCGGCATGCCTGGAATGAGCCGTTCGAGCGGATCGAAACCTTGGCGGCTGAACGTGGATTGCCGCTGGCGACGCCGGAGATCGGTAGCGCGCTGAGTATTTTGCAGCCAGCCGCAGGCCAGCCGTGGTGGCAGCGCGCGCTGTAACCCGGTTTAACCAGGGCTTAGACCGGGGACGTCAGCACCCAAGCTCGCGTGTCA
>JABTBR010000051.1 GCA_013284265.1 Oxalobacteraceae bacterium
GCGCCGTGGCACGCCTCAGTTAGTCAGCCCCCAGGGTTACGCCGTGGGTTTCTTAATCAAGCCGCGTCTGGCACTGGCCGCGCTAACCGGCTTGCGGCTATGCCGCGCAAAAAAGTCGAGCATCATCTTGCTCGCGTCCGGCCCGGCCTTGGCGTGATACTTCAGTTCCGGGTCGCCGCCGCTCCAGGCATGGTCCAGATCGGACACTTGCGCCACCCGCAGCATCACCTTGCGCCCCACCACAAAATCGCGAATCTCATGGCGGTTGCGGCTGCCATTGCGGGTACCGGGCTTCAAGGTCACACGCGGCGCAATATCGGCCCCTATCCGGTTCAACAACATGGTCTGGCGCACCAGCTGGCTTTGATTGACCGGCCGCACCACCTTGTCATCCAGGCCCTGGATCAACAGCGTGGGCATGGCCGGATAGTCCGGTTTGCGCGCCATCACCTCATGAATCGCATGCTCCACGCGCATCCCCGCGCCATGCTGCATCACGCCCAGCGCACCGATGGTGCTATGGCCGCCGCCGTACACCGGGCCTGAATGCAGGCCCACGGCGGCGATCAGGTCGGGCCGGTTCAGGGCGATGATATTCGCCATGCCCGCGCCGGCGGAAATGCCACACACATACACGCGGCGCCTGTCGACGGGATGCTGCGCCAGCACCTGCTCGATCATGCCGGCGATCATGGCTGTCTCGCCGCCGCCCTCCTGCACCGCGCGGTCGAACCAGCGCCAGCAGCGATGCGCCTGCGAGCTCACCAGTTGCTGCGGATACAGCACGGCAAACCCCTTCTTCTCGGCCAGCTGATTCATGCGCGTCCCTTGCGCGAACTGGGTCGCACTCTGCTGGCAACCGTGCAGCATGACGATCAGCGGAACGCCCGCGGTGGCGGCCTTGGCTGGTACATTTTTAGGAAGATATAACCAGTAGCTCATGCGCCGTCCCGGCATGGCGCCGGCTTCGACCGGCGCGGAGTAATGGGAGGCGAGCCACTTGCCCGGAGCCGAAACACCGGGCGCACGCGCGCTGCGCGCGGTGGCGCTGGACGCCGCCGGCGCGCGTACCGGTCTGATGGGACTGGCCGGCTTGGCTGGTTTGGCCGGGCGTGCCGGCGCCTTGGCACGTGCGGCGGGACGGGGATCGGGCTGGGCCGGCCATGCGCTCAGATCGCTACGGCTGCGTGCCAGCGGCCAGCTATCGATCCAGGGATCGGGCCGGGCCAGCGCCGCGCTTGCGGTTTTTGAAACAGGCTTGGCAGTCTTTGCCCGAACGCGCGGTGCGGGCTTGGCAAGCGCGGGCTTGGGCCGCGTCGGCGGCAACATCAACAGCGTTGCCAGCGCCGAAGGCTGCGCGGGCTTGGCGCGCGGTGTGGCCTTGGGTTTGGCGGCCTTGCGCGGCGCCTTGGCTGGCTTGGGCACGGTAAACAGGCTCGCCACCATCTTGCCAACACTCAGCCGCTGCGCCTTGCCCGATTTCACCAGGGTGCGCAACAAGCGTGCGCCCATTGCGGTCTTCACCATGACAGCGCTCCCTCAGCCCGCAGGGATGCTGCGGATGCACATGAAGGTCCAATCGGCAACTTCCCCAGTTTCTTGCTGTCGATACACTTGCATTGCTTCATGTCGTTTACCCTCCCATGTTGCAATGCAGTATATCGGTGTAAAAAGCGCCCGTTGGTGCGCTAGCGCTCCGTAGGCGCGGAATTTATCGCAGCATCGACTCCCACACTTTTTGCAAGCGCTTGACCGACACCGGCATCGGCGTGCGCAACTCCTGGGCATACAGGGACACCCGCAGCTCTTCCAGCATCCAGCGGAATTCGACCAGCTTCGGATCGGTATTCTTGCCGGCCGTGCGGTCCTTGCCGGCGCGCTGGAACGGCGTGGCGGCCTGCAGCCACTCGCCCATCAGCTTGGTATCGCGGGCCGGATCGCCGCGCAGTTTTTCGATGCGCACATTGATCGCCTTCAGATAGCGCGGGAAATGCGCCAGCTGGCTGTATTCGTTCTCCAGCAGGAAGCGCTTGTGCACCAGTCCCTGCAACTGCGCCTGCATATCGGCCGAGGCGGCCGCGGGCAAGCCCTGCAGGCGTTTCGGCAGGCCATGGAACTCGGTCAGCACCTGCGACAGCAGGCGCGCGATCTCGTTCACTAGCAGCACCAGGCGCGACTTGCCCTCGTCCTTGCGCTTGCTGAAGGTGGCCGCGTCGATCGGCAGCGGGTCCTGCAGACAGGCGATATCGAGCGCCTTGTTGATGATCTGCTCGCGCAACTCTTCCTGCGAACCGAGCGCCATGAACTGCATGCCCATCTGCTGCAGGCCGGGGATGCTCTTCTCGATAAACTTGATCTGATCCTTCAGCTGCAAGGCGAACAGGCGGCGCAGGCCCACCCGGTGCGTGCGTGCGGCCACGGTCGGGTCGTCGAACACTTCCAGGTCGCAGTGCGTGCCCTTGTCCACCAGCGCCGGGAAGCCGATCAAGGTCAGCTTGCCCTGCTTGATCTCCAGCAGTTCCGGCAACTCGCCGAAGGTCCAGCTGCTCAGACCCAGATGGGCGCCGGTCGGCGCCGGTGCCGAATCGGCCACCACACCCTTGCCAGCGGCCGGCTTGCCCGGCACCGAAGCCGCTCCTGCGCCGGCCAGCGTGCCCGCCTTGCCTGCATTCGGCGCACCGGCCAGTGGCAGCGCACCGGCCGATGGCGCCGACACTTCCGCCATCTTCTGGAAACTCTGGCGCGCCTGCCCGCCAAATTCAGCCTGCAAGGTAGCCAGGTTGCGCCCCATCTCCAGCTGACGGCCATGCTCGTCGATGACCTTGAAGTTCATGAAGTGGTGCGCGGGCAGGGTCTCCGGCTTGAAGTCCGTGCTCAGTACATGAATCGTGATCTGGGCGCGGATGTCGGCGATGATCGCGTCGATCAGATCGCCCCGGCCAAACACGCCCGCCTCGTGCACGCGCTCGCAGAACTTGGCCGCGTAGTCCGGCAGCGGCACGCAGTGACGGCGCAGCTTCTGCGGCAGGGACTTGAGCAGCAGGTGAACTTTCTCCTTCAGCATGCCCGGCACCAGCCACTCGCAGCGCTCGCGCGGCAACTGGTTCAGCGCGAACAGCGGCACCGACATGGTGACGCCATCGCGCAGGCTGCCCGGCTCGAAGTGATAGGTCAGCTGCATTTCCAGCCCGGTGACCGACATCATCTTGGGGAACAGGTCGGTCGTCACGCCAGCTGCTTCGTGGCGCATCAACTCGTCACGGTTCAGGTACAGCAGCTTGGGTTCGGCGGCGGTGGCGTCCTTGTGCCACTTCTCGAAACCGGCGCCATTGACCACATCGGCCGGCAGCAGCTTGTCGTAGAAGGCGGCGATCAGTTCATCGTCGACCAGCACGTCCAGGCGGCGCGACTTGTGCTCCAGGTTCTCGATATCCTTGATCAGCTTGTGGTTGTGCGCGAAGAACGGCGCGCGGGTATCGTAGTCGCCGCCCACCAGTGCGTCGCGAATGAAGATCTCGCGCGCCTCGACCGGATTGAACAGGCCGTAATTGATGCGGCGCTGGCTATACACCACCAGGCCGTACAGGGTGGCGCGCTCGGACGCGGTGACCTGGGCCGAGCGTTTTTCCCAGCGCGGTTCGCCCCAGGATTTCTTCAGCAGGTGGTCGCCGACCTTTTCCAGCCACTCCGGCTGGATCTGCGCCACGCAGCGCGCATACAGGCGCGTGGTGTCCACCAGCTCGGCCGCCATGATCCACTTGCCCGGCTTTTTCAGCAGCGAAGAACCGGGCCACACATTGAACTTGATGCCGCGCGCGCCGAGGAAGCCGGCGCCCGGCTCATCTTCGCCCTTGAAGCCGATATTGCCCAGCAAGCCGGTCAGCAGGGCCATGTGCAGGTTTTCGTAGGTGGCCGGTGCGTCGTTCATGCGCCAGCCCTGCTCCTTGACGATGGTCAGCAGCTGCGAATGCACGTCGCGCCATTCGCGCAGGCGCAGCTGCGACAGGAAGTTGGCGCGGCAGTTGTCCTGCAGCTGGCGATTGGTTTTCTTGTGCTCGATGGCGCCTTCGAACCAGCGCCAGATCTTGATGTAGCTGAGGAATTCGGACTTCTCGTCGGCGAACTTCTTGTGCGCCTCGTCGGCCGCCTGCTGGTGTTCCAGCGGACGGTCGCGCGGGTCCTGCACCGACAGCGCCGACGCCACGATCAGCACCTCGGTCAGGCAGACGTTGTCCAGCGCGGCCAGGATCATGCGGCCCACGCGCGGATCGAGCGGCAGCTTGGCCAGCTTGTGGCCCAGCGCCGTCAGCTGATTGTACTCATCGACCGCGCCCAGCTCCTGCAGCAGCTGGTAGCCGTCGGCGATCGCGCGCGCCAGCGGCGGCTCGATGAAGGGGAAGGTTTCCACATCGGTCAGATGCAGAGACTTCATGCGCAGGATGACCGAGGCCAGCGAGGAACGCAGGATTTCCGGCTCGGTGAATTTCGGGCGCAGCAGATAGTCCTGCTCTTCGTACAGGCGGATACAGACGCCATCGGCCACGCGGCCGCAACGGCCGGCGCGCTGATTGGCCGCGGATTGAGCGATCGGCTCGATCTGCAGTTGTTCGACCTTGTTGCGGTAGCTATAGCGCTTGACGCGCGCCACGCCGGCATCGACCACGTAGCGGATGCCCGGCACCGTCAGCGAGGTTTCCGCCACGTTGGTGGCCAGCACGATGCGGCGCGCATTGCCGGTCTTGAAGACGCGCTCCTGCTCTTCGGCCGACAGGCGCGCGAACAGCGGCAGGATTTCCACATGCGGAGGATGATGCTTGCGCAGCGCTTCGGCCGCGTCGCGGATCTCGCGCTCACCCGGCAGGAACACCAGCACGTCGCCGGAACCGAGGCGGCACAGCTCTTCCACCGCGTCCACCACCGCATCCATCATGTCGCGCTTGTCGCGCGCGGCGGCCGCTTTCGGCACCGGACGGCTGGCGGCATCGCTGCCGCCCACCACCACCTGGTCGCGTTCGACCGGGCGATAGCGTACTTCCACCTGGTACAGGCGGCCGGACACTTCAATCACCGGCGCCGGTTTCTCGGGCGAGCCGAAATGGCGCGCGAAGCGTTCGGCATCGATGGTCGCCGAGGTGATGATCACCTTCAGGTCGGGGCGGCGCGGCAGCAGCTGCTTCAGGTAGCCGAGCAGGAAATCGATGTTCAGGCTGCGTTCGTGCGCCTCATCGATGATGATGGTGTCGTAGTTCTTCAGCAGCGGGTCGGTCTGGGTCTCGGCCAGCAGGATACCGTCGGTCATCAGCTTGACCGAGGCGCCGCGCGTCAGCGTGTCGGCGAAGCGCACCTTGAAGCCCACGGTTTCGCCCAGCGGCGTGCCCAGCTCCTGGGCGATGCGCTTGGCGGTGGACGAGGCCGCGATCCGGCGCGGCTGGGTGTGGCCGATCAGGCCGGCCTGGCCGCGCCCCAGTTCCAGACAGATTTTCGGCAACTGGGTGGTCTTGCCGGAGCCGGTCTCGCCGGAGACGATGATGACCTGATTGTTTTGCAGCGCCTCGGCGATCTCCTGGCGCCGGCCCGATACCGGCAAGTCTTCAGGGTAGGTAATCGGCGGCAGCGGATTGCGGAAAGCCCGCTCGGCGACCCGCGCCGCCTGCTCTTCCGGCGTCAGGCGCGGCCTGCGCTCGCCGGCCGGACGCTCCTGTCCTTCAGCGCGTGGCGCGCGCTGAGCGTCCTGCCCTTGCGGACGCGGCGCGCGTGGGCCGCCCTGTCCCTCGGGGCGCTGACCACGTCCCCCCTGGGCCACCTGGCCTTCCGGGCGCGGACCGCGTGGCGCACGCTCGGACTGTCCTTCGGGACGCGCAGTACGCTGCCCCTGCTCCCCCGCCGGGCGGGTGCCACGCGGCTCGCGCGGCCCACGCTCGCCCTGAGGCGCAGCGCCATCGGGACGCGGCCCCCGCTGGCCCTGCCCTTCCGGTCTTGGGCCGCGCGGCGGCCGTGGCGGCTGCCCCTCGGCCCGGCCCTGCGCGGCGCCAGCGGCCCTGCCAGCGCCTTCCTGGCGCGGACGTGGCTGTCCCTGCGGCGCATGCGCTGCGGCCGCCTGCGGACGGTTTGAAGGGGGCATGGAGGCGCCTGCGGGCGTGGATGAGGCGTTTTTAGGTTTATTGCTGGCTTCGGACATTGTTTTTTACAGGTATTTGGCGCGGACATCGCGCAGCGAATTATAATGCGGCTAATGGAAAACCCTACCCAATTCGTCCAATGGCTGCGTTCGGTCGCACCCTACATCCACGCCTTCCGTGGCAAGACCTTCGTGGTCGCCTTCCCCGGTGAACTCGTTACCGCCGGCGCCTTGCCCGAGCTGGCGCAGGATTTGTCCCTGCTGCACGCCCTCGGCATCCGCGTCGTGGTGGTGCACGGTTCGCGTCCGCAGGTGGCCGAACAGCTGGCCTTGCGTAACGTCGAAGGCCGCTTCACCAATGGCGTGCGGATCACCGACATCGCCGCCCTCGAATGCGCCAAAGAGGCCGCCGGCGAGCTGCGCCTCGATATTGAAGCCGCCTTCAGCCAGGGTTTGCCCAACACCCCGATGGCCCACTCGGCCATCCGCATCATCTCCGGCAACTTCGTCACGGCCCGCCCGCTGGGCGTGATCGATGGCGTGGATCTGGAGCTGACCGGCATCACCCGCAAGGTCGACGCCGAAACCATCCATTCCATATTGGGCGCCAACGGCCTGGTACTGCTGTCGCCACTGGGCTTCTCGCCCACCGGCGAAGCCTTCAACCTGACCATGGAAGACGTGGCCGTCTCGGCCGCCGTGGCCCTGCATGCCGACAAACTGATCTTCGTCAGCGAAGTGCCGATGATGACCGACGCCGGCGGCAGCGAAATCCGCGAACTGTCCTCGCACCAGGCCGAGGCCGTGCTGCAAGCCGGCTTCCTGCCGCCCGACACCGCCTTCTACCTGCAACACGCCATCAAGGCCTGCAACAGCGGCGTGCCGCGCGCCCACATCGTCTCGTTTTCCACCGACGGCTCGGCCCTGCTGGAACTGTTCACCCACGATGGCGTGGGCACCATGATCAGCCACGAGAACCTGGAAAGCCTGCGCCAGGCCAGCATCGAGGACGTCGGCGGCATCATCAAGCTGATCGAACCGCTGGAAGCGGACGGCACCCTGGTCAAGCGCGGGCGCGAACTGATCGAACGCGAGATCGACTACTTCTCCGTCATCGAGCACGATGGCGTGATCTTCGGCTGCGCCGCGCTGTACCCCTTCCCCGAGCAGAAGATGGCCGAAATGGCCTGCCTGACCGTCAATCCCGAGGTGCAAGCCCAGGGCGACGGCGAGCGTATTCTCAAGCACATGGAAAACCGCGCCCGCGCGATCGGCATCACCAAGCTGTTCGTGCTCACCACCCGCACCTCGCACTGGTTCCAGAAACGCGGCTTCGTGCCCGCCACCGTCGATGCGCTGCCGAAGGACCGCCAGCGCATGTATAACTGGCAGCGCAAATCCCAGGTTCTGGTGAAGTCTTTATAATCACGGTTTTAGACCGCTTTAGGAGCAACACAGATGGCCCGCACCGTTCATTGCATTAAACTCAACAAAGACGCCGAAGGCCTGGACTTCCCCCCGTATCCGGGCGAGCTGGGCAAAAAGATCTATGAATCGGTGTCGAAAGAAGCCTGGGCCGGCTGGCTCAAGCACCAGACCATGCTGGTCAACGAAAACCGCCTGAACCTGGCCGACCTGCGCGCGCGCAAATACCTGGCCACGCAGATGGAAAAGCACTTCTTCGGTGACGGCGCCGACGCCGCCATGGGTTACGTGCCGCCGGCGGACTAAGCCGCAGCAGACGCGGGCCGCCCGGCGGTTCGCCCAGTAAAAAAGGCGCCTGTGGCGCCTTTTTGTCGTTCTTGCCGCCGCACTTGCGGCAGCACTTACTGCAGCACTTACTGCATCGGTTTGCATTGCCGCAGTTCGCAGCGCGCCATGAAGACCTTGCCGTTTTCGCAAGCCATGCGGTAGACCTCGACCGGCCCCGCAGGGGTCATCAAGCCCGCCCCCACGCCGCCGGTGCAGCCTTGCTGCTTGGCCAGGTTCTCCACCGTGGCCGACGAGATGCCGGGATTGAACTCCACCTTGACGATGTCCACGCCATTGATGCCGACGCGCCTGGTGCCATCGCTGTTGACGGTGGGCTGGACCGGCTTGCGCTTGGCCGCCAGCACTCTTGCATCGGCCGCCGCAGCTTCCTTTTGTTTGGTCGCGGACGAGGAACAAGCGCTTACCAGCACACTACAAGACAACAACAGCAACAAAGTACGCTTCATCAATGGCTCTCACAGTGAAAATGCGGGGGGTCAGGTCTGGCATTCAGACACGGGCACAGCCGCGCCGGGCGCGCCCGGCCGTTCTGGCCGATCCGGTTTAGAAGGTCAGCTTGCGCACGCCTTCCGGCATGCCCAGCAGACAGACATTGGCGCCGCGCTGGGCGAACAGGCCGACGGCGATCACGCCGACGATCTGGTTGATCTGCGCCTCGAGCGCCAGCGGATCGGTGATCGCCAGGCCGGATACGTCGATCAGCTCGCCGCCATTGTCGGTGATGAAGGCCTGCTCGCTGCCCGGTTTCAGGCGCAGCTTGGGCTGGCCGCCCAGGCTTGCCAGACGGCGCATGACGGCGTTGCGCGCCATCGGCAGCACTTCCACCGGCAGCGGGAACTTGCCCATCACTTCGACCAGCTTGGAGCCGTCGGCGATGCAGACGAATTGTTTCGACACCGAGGCGACGATTTTTTCGCGCGTCAGCGCCGCGCCGCCGCCCTTGATCATCGCACCGGCGGCCGTGATTTCGTCGGCGCCATCGATGTAGACGGCGATTTCGCTCACTTCATTGAGGTCGAACACGGGAATGCCGTGGCCGGCCAGGCGCGCCGCGGTCGCTTCGGACGACGCCACGGTACCCTTGATGCGATGCTTGATCTTGGCCAGCTCGTCGATGAAGAAATTGGCGGTCGAGCCGGTGCCTACGCCGATGATTTCGCCGTCGACCACGTAGTCGATGGCGGCGCGGGCAACAGCTTGTTTCAGTTCGTCTTGGGTCATGATGATAGTTAAATGGAGATGGGAAAGATGCCGGATAGGCGCTATTTTAACGGATCGCACCTCATCTTCCCCGCTTTCCTCCAAATAATTGCGTAACGACAACACCGTGGGCGCCGCGTGTCGGTATCTTGCAAAAGGCGTGCGTTCCTTGTCAGCAAGCGCGCCGAGTGTGCGAGAATGGACACAGCCAAGAACCTGCATTAAGGGAAATCCCATGGATCTGCGCAAAACTGTACTGATCGTTGACGACAGCCGGGTCTCACGCATGATGGCGCGCCAATACATCCTCAGCCTGCACGCCGACTGGAGCGTGGAGGAAGCCGGCACCGGCGAGGAAGCCATCCTCAAGGCCAATGCCTTCACGCCCGACTTGGTGCTGATGGACGTCAACATGCCCGGCATGGGCGGTATCGCCGCCGCCGAGAGCTTGCGCAAGACTTTCCCCCTCACCCCGATTTCCCTGCTGACTGCCAATGTGCAGACCGCCACGCGCGAGCGCGCCGCCGCCCTCGGCATCGGCTTCATGGAAAAGCCGATCACCGAAGCGCGCATCGCCCAACTGATACTGCCACTCGAAGAAGCCTGATCATGTTCAATCTCACGGAGCTGGAAAACGACGCCCTGGTAGAGATTTTCAACATCGGCGTGGGCCAGGCCGCCGCTGCCATGAGCGGCATCGTCAACGAAGAAGTGAGCATGTCGGTGCCCTCGATCAGTTTCATGAACCGGGCCGAGGCGGCCAAGCTGCTGGGACAGGCGCATACCGACCAGTCCGACCGCATCTGCGGCGTCAGCCAGCACTACGAAGGCGCCTTCAAGACCGAGGCGATCCTGATGTTCCCCGAGGATAAAAGCCTGGAAATCGTGCGCCTGATGGTGGGCGAGGCCGTGCCGCTGCAGGAATTGAGCGAGATGGAACAGGAAGCGATGTGCGAGATCGGCAACATCATCCTCAATTCCTGCGTGGGCACGCTGGCCAATATCTTCCAGCGCGAGCTGCAGGGCTCGCTTCCGGTCTACCACGTGGGCACCAGCGATGAAATCCTGATCGCCTCGGGCAGCCCGGCCAATACCGTGGTGCTGATGCTGCACATCGACTTCGTGCTGGAAAAGCACCAGATCCACGGCTATGTCGCCTTCATCCTCGACATCTCGGCCCTGCACGACCTGAAGGAGCATATCAACAACTACATTGCCCGTGTGATGGGGCAGGCATGACGGCCATGTTCGCGGCGGCCAACCACCTGTGCCTGCTCAACAGCGTCTTACGCGCGGTCAATCTCGGCACCGTCGTGCTCGATACCGAATGCCGCGTGGTGTACTGGAATACCTGGATGGAGCTGCATTCGGGGCGTTCCCGCGACAGCGTGCTGGGCCAGGATTTTTTCGCCGTCCACCCCGAGCTGCGCGGGCACCGGGTCGATGCCGCGATCCATCAGGCGTTGCGGAATAATTTTCCCTCGCTGCTGTCGCAATCGCTCAACAAAGCCCCCTTCCCCCTGTTTGCCCGCAGCAATGCGGTCGGCCGTACCGAGCGTATCCAGCAGGCCGTGGAAATCACCCCGATCGAGGTGGAAGGCACCGCGCGCCACTGCCTGATCCAGATCAGCGACGTCAGCGTCGCCGTGGGCCGGGAAAAGCTGCTGCGCGAGCAAGCCATGGTGCTGCGCTCCCAGACCTTCGCCGACGGCCTGACCGGCATCGCCAACCGGCGCCATTTCGACGTGACGATGGAAAAAGAACAGCGCCGCGCCAAGCGTGGCAACACCACGCTGTCGCTGCTGATGATCGATATCGACAACTTCAAGGCCTATAACGACCATTACGGCCACCAGAAGGGCGACCAGTGCCTGATCCAGGTGGCCGCCGCGCTGGCCGGCATGCTCAAGCGCCCCAGCGACCTGATGGCACGCTACGGCGGCGAAGAGTTCGCGATGATCCTGCCGGAAACCGACGTCGAGCAAGCCAAGCTGATGGGCGAGGCGATCCGCCAGCGCGCGCTGGAACTGGCCATTCCCCATGCGCACGGCTGCTGCGGCGACCGCCAGATAACGGTCAGCATCGGCATCGCCACCCAACTGGCCAACGCGGCCGTCGACGTGTCCATGCTGATCGGCGCGGCCGACCGTGCCCTGTACCTGGCCAAGCGCAATGGCCGCAACCGGGTAGAAGCCTTGCTGCCAGGTAGCTGAGTGTGGCCTGCGCAGGGCGGAATTCATTGCAACTGCGCATCAGCCGTGCGTGGCCCGGCATCGCACCTCATGTAAAATCCACAAGATTAGATTTATATCATTCAACTGGCATTTTCCACGCTGAGACCGACCCTACATGAGCAAACGCAATACGCTAGCCGCAGCTTTGCTGCTGGCCGCAGGTTTTCAAGCCAGCGCCGCGATGGCCGCCGCGCGCGCCGCGCTGGTATTGGTGGAAGCGCCCAAGGCGCGCCTGGCCGGCATCCAGATCGAGGAACTGTGCGCCAGCCTGGCCACGCCCTGCAAGCCGGCCAGCACCAAGGCCTATGTGGAGAAAGGGGGCAGCGACGGCCCCCTCCATTTGATCGACAGCAGCCGCCCTATGCTCGTCAGCGTCAGCCTGGCCGGGCAGCGCCAAGTGCATGCCTGGGACTTCAGCACCTATGTGCACTCGGTGCCCCCAATGGCCGACGCCGGCGACGCGGCGGGCAAGCTGGAGATTCATCCGGCGCTGTATCCGGTGGGCGTAAGCGACTACGCGGTCGCCCTGCTCAGCAGCGTTAGTGAAAGCTATTCCGGCGGCGGCGCCAGGTTCGACCATGCCGACTTCCTGCAACTGAATAGGGAGCAGAAGGCCAACTACAAGTTTTCGGTCGCGTACGCCGCCGTGCCCTTCTTCTGCAGCAAGACCATCCGTGCCTGCTTCTCGGAAAAGGAGTACAAGAGCTCGGCCCATTGCAGCGACGAGTCCACCGGCACCTTGCGCATCCACTATCCGGATCAGGATGCCAGCGCCGGATGGAAATTCAGTTGGACCCAGAACGAGTGGGCGGCCAATGTGACAAAAAAGCAGGCCACCACAGCCACCGTGGCGTTTACGATACCGCCCGGCCCCGCCGCCACCACCCCGGCCGTGTTGCCCAAGAACGTGGAATTCTGCGGCGAGCCGCAGAATTCTTCCCGCTGATGTTCACGCTCACTTCACACTGAACCAGGATATCCCATGCGCCATTCAAGCCACTCCGTCGTGCAGCCTGTTCAACGCCGCCAAGGCATGCTGGCGGCCGCTTGCGCCGCCCTGCTCGCGCTCACCGTCGGCGCCGCCGCGCCGGCGGGCGCCGTGTGCAAGGTCAGCGAACCCAATTCGCTGTACAACTACGAAGGCAGCATCGACGGCAAGCATGCGATCCGCATGACGCTGATCTTTAGCGATGCTGGTGTCGTGGGCAACTACTTCTACGCCTCGCAGCTGAAAGACATTGCGCTCAAAGGCACGGTGCGCGATGGCCGCAGCCTGACGCTCGACGAACTGGGTCCCGACAACAAGGTCAGCGCCGGCATCGAAGCGAGCTTTGCCGACAAGGACCCCAAAGGCAGCTTCGGCAACAGCGAACTGGCCTGCGAAGTCATCGTCGGCAACTGGAGCCGTCCCGGCGCCGACAAGAAACTGCCCGTCTATCTGAAACTGGAAAGCATTACCGGCGGCACGCTGGACAACCGCTACGGCGAAGGCAAGGATGAACAGGTGCATGCCAACGCGCGCCGCTTCCGCGATGCCGTCAAGAGCGGCGATAAAAAAGCGGTGGCTTCGCTGCTCGCCTATCCCATCAGCGTCAACCTCGCGGGCAAGCGCGTGCACTTGAAAAAAGCGGCGGAGCTGATCGCCCACTACGATGCCATCTTCACGCCCGACTACCGCGGCCTGATCCTCGCCGCCGTGCCGCGCAATATGTTCTCGCGCGACCAGGGCATCATGCTCGGCAGCGGCCAGGTATGGTTTAACGGCGATGGCAAAGTCATCGCCCTGAATAATTGATTTGACGGGACAGTATGCGCGCCAGCTGACGGGGAATCGCTAGCGCCCGTCGGCCGCCCCATCGGTCAACAGCATTTACAGATGGGCGTCCAACCAGGCCAGCACGTCACCGGCGTTCTGATCCGGCGGAAACACTGGGTAGAAATGCTTCACCACTTTTCCATCCCGCAGGATCAAGGTGATCCGTTTCAGCAGGCGCATGCCGGCAATATCGAAGAGGGGCAAATTCAGCGCAGCGGAGAAGGCATGCCCGCTGTCGCTCAAAAGCGCATACGGTAGTTGGAGACGCTGGGCCGCCTCGGTTTGGTCCGCCGTGCTCTGCGTGCTCATCCCAAAGACATGCACACCCAGCGATTGGAAGCGCGGATAGTTTTCCCGGAACGAATGCGATTGCGGCGTGCAGCCTGCCGCCCCCGGAACCGCGGTCCATCCCTCCGGGATCGCCCGCCCTGGTGTTCCCGTCATCGGATAGCAATAGACCACCGTCCAGCCGGACAGGGAAGACAGATCAAGCGATGTGCCTGACGTCGACGGGAGCGCCAGCGATGGCAGGGCAAGCCCGGGCAAGTGATCGCAAGCGCCGTCATCGTCAGGAACCGGTAAATTGTCCGGGATGTTGATCAGCACATCCTGCGGCAATCCATTTGACTCGCTCATTTTCGCCCTTCGCCTCATTGAGTGTTTGACTGCGGATATACGATGCATGCACACCAAGCCGGCGCAAGGAGGACTTGCACGCCTCGTCAACACATGAAAAGTTGTCTGGATACTAGCAAATTGTAAAGGTTGCAGCCGTAATAAGTCGATACTTTTTTTTAGCTTCAGCGAAGCTCGGGCGCGAAAAAGAACGACGCCATATCGGCATCGGACAACTTGCGGCTGCTGCGCAGTATCAGGCGGCCAAGGTGCCGCGCTTAATTGCACGCGGACTGGTCGAAGTTTTCTTCTTTCAGCGCCGTGACGACGCCGTTTTCCACAGTCAAGCGGTCAAGCGGTCAAGAGAATCGTGCAGAAGACTACTGAAAATATCGTGCGCATCGGCAACTATCGAAAGAGATGAAGATGAAGAAAGCGGCACGCGCCCCTCAAGCGAGAAAGAACGCCACGATTAAGGAAATCTCAGTTCGTTCAAAATGATCAGCGCGGCGCGTTCAGCCTCCGCCTCGGCGGCATGTTGGTCCGAAAAGGTAAGGTCCGCTGACACCCGCCGCTTGAGATAGATGTGCGTCATATGCATCGGGTTGTCGGAGGGAGCATATATGGAAATGTACGCTCCCCATTGCTTGGTTCCTTCCAGTAACTCACCCGTAAACTCGACCTCATAGTCATCAATATTCTGCGTGGGCATAACCATTCTCCAATCTGACACAGGAATCTAGCGTTCGCGCCGGTACCAAAAACAAGCATGCAGCGCAGCCCTGCCAATCCACCGGCGCCAGGCTCAGACCTGGCTTGGGCTGATTGCCGCTCAGCCCCCGAGCTTGCTATTCTGGCAGCCAGCGCTGTTGCACTCACGGACGCGGTCTTGCAGGAATTGCGCCCGTTGAATGGTGGTGTTCGCAGCACATTGCAGGTTGACATAGAAACCGTCCGACTCCCGTTTGGAGCAGGATTGATTGCGCTCAGTGATCCAGGCGAGCTGGCCCGTTTTCAGGGTCTTTTTTCCAGCCGCGTCGAGCTTGCCGCTCAGCGCCTTGTAATTTTCGTTGAGTTCTTTATCGGCTTCCTGATAGACCTTGTTCAAGCAATACAGTCCGTCGAAATCATCCCTCGGCTTATCACATGCGGAATTGGCAAAGGCCGCGCCAGAAGCGCATATCAGTAAGGCGAGTACAATTTTTTTCATCAACTTTTCTCCGAAAAATCTCGTCCATCGGGACGAGAAGTAAATAGTGTGGCGCAACAATAGCATAAGCACACAACCCGATACCTGAGAAGTGTGGAACAAATTGCTAGTGGGAAGCTGTGCCTGCAGGACGATGGAAACCGCTCAATGAAAAACGGCGCGTGATGCAGTGAAAAATTCACCGCATCACGCGCCGTTCGCTGCCTTCAATTACATCGAAGGCGCTAAAAGCCAGCTACTGATTGATTAACGCAAACCGCTGGCCGCCTTGGCCAGTTCGGTAATCCGGTCCCAGTTACCCGACTGGATCGCATCCTTCGGCGTGAGCCATGAGCCGCCCACGCAGGCGACGTTTTTCAGCGCCAGGAACTGCGATGCGGTTTCCTGCGAGATGCCGCCGGTCGGGCAGAACATCACGTCCGGCAGCGGGCCGCCGATGGCGTTGAGCATGCCGATGCCGCCGGCCGGTACGGCCGGGAACAGTTTCAGCTGGCGGAAGCCATGCTCGCGCGCCGACATCACTTCCGATGGCGTCATCACGCCTGGCAGCAGCGGCAGGCCGCTGCTCTTGGCGGCGGCGATCAGCGCATTGGTCAAACCTGGCGAGACGCCGAACACGGCGCCGGCATCGCGTGCGGCGGCGAATTCTTCCGGCTGGGTCAGGGTGCCGACGCCGACGATGGCGCCTTCCACCGTGCTCATGGCGCGGATCGCTTCCAGGCCGTGCTTGGTGCGCAGGGTCACTTCCAGCACGCGAATACCACCAGCCACCAGCGCGCGCGCCAGCGGGATTGCATGTTCAGGTTCGTCAATCGCGATCACAGGGATCACGGCCGAAGTACGCATAATTTCGAGCAGGGACAAGGTCATGGCTTAGGCTTCTTTCTTCATCGAGAAATCTTCATCGGAACCCGGCATGGTATTGCCTACCGGGTCGGCGTCATGCAGGCCCACGGTGGTGGGAATCGGCGATGGCAGCGGGAACACGGTGGCGCCCTTCTCTGCTTCGCATACGGAATTACGGAACATGGCGAACAGCTCGCGGCCCATACCCACGTTGTTTGGCGACAGGTCGGTGGTGGCCAGCGAACGGGCGCACCAGACGTCGGACGGCACCAGCGCTTCGAGCGTGCCGGTACCGGCGTCGACGCGGATGATGTCGCCATCGCGCACCAGACCAAGCGGGCCACCGGCGAGAATCTCCGGCGACACGTGGATCGCGGCCGGCACCTTGCCGGACGCGCCGGACATGCGGCCGTCGGTCACCAGCGCCACCTTGCGGCCGGCGTCCTGCAGATTGGCCAGCGCGGGAGTCAGCGCGTGCAGTTCCGGCATGCCGTTGGCGCGCGGGCCCTGGAAGCGCAGCACGGCGACAAAGTCGCGATCGAGCTTGCCGGCCTTGTAGGCGGCCATGAAATCTTCCTGCGAGTTGAACACCAGCGCCGGTGCTTCCACCACGCGGTGCTCAGGCTTGACGGCCGACACCTTCATCACGGCGCGGCCCAGGTTACCCTTGACCAGCACCATGCCGCCGTCCGGCGAGAACGGCGCGGAGGCTTTGCGCAGCACTTTTTCGTCGCCCGATTCCAGCGGTGCGTCTTTCCACACAACGCCCTTGCCGCCTTCGGCCAGGAAAGGTTCGGCGCAGTGTGCGCGCAGGCCCTTGCCCAGGATGGTGGTGACGTCGTCGTGCAGCAGGCCGGCGTCGATCAGTTCGCGGATCACGAAACCGGTGCCGCCGGCGGCGTGGAAGTGGTTCACGTCGGCGTCGCCGTTCGGGTAGATACGGGCCAGCAGCGGCACCACGCCCGACAGCTCATTGAAGTCGTCCCAGTCGATCACGATGCCGGCGGCCTTGGCGATGGCCACCAGGTGCAGGGTGTGATTGGTCGAGCCGCCGGTGGTCAGCAGGCCGACGATGGCGTTGACGATGGCTTTTTCATCGACCACATGGCCGACCGGCAGGTAGGAGTCGCCCTGCGCGGTGATCTGCGCGGCGCGGCGTCCGGCGGCGGCGGTCAGCTCGTCGCGCAGCGGGGTGTTCGGGGTGATGAAGGCGGCGCCCGGCAGGTGCAGGCCCATCACTTCCATCAGCAGCTGGTTGCTGTTGGCGGTGCCGTAGAAGGTACAGGTGCCGGCGCCGTGGTAGGCCTTGGCCTCGCCTTCAAGCAGGTCGTCGCGGGTGGCCTTGCCTTGCGCGTACAGCTGGCGCACCTTGGCTTTGTCGGAATTCGACAGGCCGGTGGTCATCGGGCCGGCCGGTACGAACACGGCTGGCAGGTGGCCGAAGTGTAGCGCGCCGATCAGCAGGCCCGGTACGATCTTGTCGCATACGCCCAGGTAGCAGACCGAGTCGAACATATTGTGCGACAGCGCCACGGCGGTCGACATGGCGATGGCGTCGCGCGAGAACAGCGACAGTTCCATGCCCGGCTGGCCCTGGGTCACGCCGTCGCACATGGCGGGCACGCCGCCGGCGAACTGGGCGACCGCGCCGACTTCACGCACCGCGTCCTTGATAATCTTGGGGAAGGTCTCGAAAGGCTGGTGGGCCGACAGCATGTCGTTATAGGCCGAGACGATGGCCACGTTGGGTTTTTTCAACTCGCGCAGGGACAGCTTGTCGTTGGCCGGGAAGGCGGCGAAGCCGTGGGCCAGATTGGTACAGGCCAGCGCGCCGCGCTGCACGCCTTTCAGGCGGGCCGCTTCCAGGTGCGCCAGGTAGGCGCCGCGCGACGGTTTGCTGCGCTCGATAATACGCGCCGTGACGGTTTCAAGTACTGGGTGCAGCGCCATGGTGGTTCCTTATGAATGGAGTATGTGAAATTTTACTACAATTTTTTCAGGATGCCGATCTTTTCTTGTCTTTCCATACGGATAAAGGTGTACTTTTTGACGGCATGATGACAAAACAGCGTCATTTCAACCTATGAAAGACGCATGATTTCATCAAACTGTAGTGAATTTACCTGTTTTTCCTGTATTATTAAATAATATGATCGCATCCGCAGGGTCAACAGGCCCTGCCCGCCCCATTCACCCAGCCAATTCAACGACGCCGACCATTATGCGCCAGCCTGCCCTCACCGCCACCGCCAGTTTCCAGGCCCTCGAAGCCCATTCCATCGAAGCGAAAGACTGGCAACTGCGCCAGCTGTTCGCCAGCGACCCGCAGCGTTTCCCCAAGCTGACCGTGGATGCGGCCGGCCTGTTCCTCGACTATTCAAAGAACCGCCTGGACGCGACCACCGTGGGCCTGCTGCTCGACCTGGCGCGCGAGCGCCGCGTGGAAGAGCAGCGCGACGCCATGTTCGCTGGTGAAAAAATCAATCTTACCGAACATCGCGCCGTATTGCATACGGCATTACGTATGCCGCGTAGCAAGACATTGACGGTTGACGGCCAGGACGTGGTGGGCGATGTGCACGCCGTGCTCGATCGCATGCGCGACTTCAGCGAGCGTGTGCGCAGCGGCGCCTGGCTGGGCTACAGCGGCAAGCCGATCACCGACGTGGTCAATATCGGCATCGGCGGCTCCGACCTGGGCCCGAAAATGGTGGCGCTGGCACTGCGTTCCTACGCGCACCCGCGCCTGAAGATGCATTTCGTCTCCAACGTCGACGGCCACGATATGGACGCCGTACTGGGCCAGGTCCATCCTGAGACCACGCTGTTCATCGTCGCCTCCAAGACCTTCGTCACCGCCGAGACCATGCTTAACGCCACCACGGCGCGTACCTGGTTCCTGCAAACGGCCAAGGAAGACGACCTGGCGCGCCACTTCGTGGCCGTGTCCACCAACACCGAGGCGATCAAGGCCTTCGGCATCGATCCGGCCAATATGTTCCCGTTCTGGGACTGGGTCGGCGGCCGCTATTCGGTGTGGTCCTCGATCGGCCTGGCCGTGGCGCTGGCCGTCGGCTTTGGCTACTTCAGCGACTTCCTGGCAGGCGCGCATGCGATGGACGAGCATTTCCGCGAAGCGCCACTGGAGGAAAACATGCCGGTGCTGCTGGCCATGGTCGGCTTCTGGAACCGCCAGTTCCTCGGCTGCACGTCGCTGTCGATCGCCCCCTACCATCAGGATCTGAGCCGCTTCCCCGCCTACCTGCAACAGCTGGACATGGAAAGCAACGGCAAGCGCGTGACCCGCAACGGCGCCGCTGTCGACACGCCCACCTGCCCGGTGGTCTGGGGCGAGTGCGGCACCAATGCGCAGCATGCCTACTTCCAGCTGCTGCATCAGGGTAGCGACGTCACGCCGATCGACTTCATCGCCGCGCTGCGTCCCACCCACGACCTGCCCGGCCACCACGATTCGCTGCTGGCCAACTGCTTCGCCCAGTCGGAAGCCTTCATGACCGGTAAAACGGCCGAGGAAGTGCGCGCCGACCTGCAGGAGCAGAAGCTGAGCGAAGCCGAGATCGAAGCGCTGATCCCGCACAAGACCTTCCCCGGCAACCGCCCCAGCAACACCATCCTGATGGATCAGCTGACGCCGCCGCTGCTGGGCGCCCTGATCGCCCTGTACGAACACAAGACCTTCGTGCAAGGCGTGCTGTGGGACGTGAACAGCTTCGACCAATGGGGTGTGGAACTGGGCAAGGTACTGGCCAAGAAGATTCACAAGGAACTGGCCGGCGAAATCGCGCCGGACCAGCACGACAGCTCGACCAATGGCCTGATCATCATGGCCAAGGCCGCCCAGCACCTGTAACCGGAACAGCATACGCACAGCATGAATAACTACGCCATCAACGTCGCCTACGACGCCGCCATGACCGTGGGCGAATGCCCGCTCTGGCATCCCGAGGAACAGGTCCTGTACTGGGTCGACATCGAGGGCTTCACCGTACACCGGCTCGACCCGGCCAGCGGCGCGCACCGCAGTTGGAAACTCGACAGCGAGCCTTCGGCCATCGTGCGCAGCGCCAGCGGCGGCCTGGTGGTCTCGCTGCGGCGCGGCTTCGTGCACCTCGATACCAGCACCGACGAGATCCGCCTGGACGATATCGCGCCGGCACCGTATGACACGGCCACCACCCGCTTCAACGATGGCCGCGCCGATGCGGCCGGACGCTTCTGGGTCGGCACCATCTACGAGCCGCGCGACCAGCAGGCCGCCGAGATGTACGTGCTTGAAAAAGGCCAACTGCGCAAGGTCTGGTCGGGCGGCATGACGGTGTCGAACGGCCTGGGCTTCTCGCCCGACCAGCGCACCCTGTACCATTCGGACACCACCTCGCACCGCGTCAGCCGCTACGCCTACGACGCGGCGACCGGCACGGTGTCGGACGGGCAGACGCTCAAGCAGTTCTCGACCGACAAGGCGAATAACTACGGCGGGCGTCCCGACGGCGCGGCCGTGGACAGCGAAGGCAACTACTGGTGCGCGATGATCGAAGGCGCGCGCCTGCTCAAACTCTCGCCGGCCGGCGACATCCTGGACGAGATCAAGCTGCCGGTACGCTGCCCGACCATGATGGCCTTTGGCGGCGCCGACCTGAAGACGCTGTACATCACCAGCATCGGCAAGCGCCCGGCCGAGGAACTGGCCGAGTATCCGCTCAGCGGCCGCCTGCTGTCGGTGCGCGTGGATGTGGCGGGACGGGCCGAACCGGCCTATATTGAGTAACGGTTGAATAAATGCGCCGCCGTGTAGGTAAGCTACAACAGCCGCGGGCCGGCGGCGGCTTGCCTCTCCTCCAGAGGGCCGCCGGCAGCAGCTTGAACCCACGGCAAAGAGCTGGGGTCTGACCCGCCGGGTCTGACCCCAGGGGTACGCCGTGGGTTTTAGGCCGCTGCCGGCGGCCCGCCAAGCGGGAATTTTCCAGAACTGAACTGTTTGATGATCTGACCTCGCATATTTCCAATCCGCCGCTCCATGTGGGAATGGCGGCCTTTTTTTACCCACCACAGAAAGACCGTAACATGAAGACATTGATTCTCGCCACCGCCGTCCTGGCCGCATTCGCCGGCGGCACTGCCCATGCCGAGGACACGCCAGCGGCCGCGCCGGCCGCCAAACCAGACCATGAAGTGAGCTTCAACGCCGCCGTGGTGTCGGATTACCGCTATCGCGGCATCTCCCAGACCCGTTTGAAACCGGCCCTGCAGGGCGGCGCCGACTACGTCAACAATCCGACCGGCCTGTATGCCGGCGCATGGCTGTCGACCATCAAGTGGACCAAGGATGCCGGCGGCGATGGCGACGTCGAGCTGGACCTGTATGCCGGCAAACGCGGCCAGATCAGCGACGCCATCTCCTACGACGTCGGCGTGCTCAGCTATGTCTACCCGTCGAATGGCCTGGCCCAGGTGGCCGGCTTCGCCAACGCCAACACCACCGAGCTGTATGGCCAGATCGGCTACGGCCCGGCCTATGTCAAGTATTCGCATGCTTTGAGCAATCTGTTCGGCTTCGTCGACAGCAAGAACAGCGGCTATCTGGACCTGGGCGCCAATGTCGATCTGGCGCAGGGACTGGTGCTCAATCTGCACGCCGGCCACCAGAACGTCAAGCACAACAGCGCGGCCAGCTATAGCGACTGGAAGGTCGGCGTCACCAGGGACTTCGGCGTGCTCAGCGGTGCAATGGCCGTGATCGGGACCAACGCCGGCAAGATCGCCTACGCCTCGCCGGCCAACGGCAAATTCCTGGGCAAGACCGCGCTGGTCCTGACCCTCAGCAAAACCTTCTGATCTTGATGCGGGCGGGGCTTGTTTACACTTTGTTTACACCCCGTCCGCAAGTCTTTACAACATCTTTAGGCCCTTCCCGCTAACCTTCTCTTCATCAAAACAAGAAACTGGGGTGTAACAATGGACATCGTCTTTATCGGTGCGATCGTGGTTTTCTATGTCCTGAGCCGGGCCTTCGCGGCCGCTTGCGACAAGCTCGGAGGTCAACAATGAACACCTTTTACCTGATCGGGGCGCTGGCCTCGGCCGGCCTGCTGGTTTATCTGGTCGTGGCCTTGCTGAAAGCGGAGGAACTGTGATGACCATGCAATCCTTCATGCTGCTGGCGCTGTTCCTGGTCGTGCTGCTGGCGCTGGCCTACCCGCTGGGCATTGTGCTGGCGCGCGTCGGTGACGGCTCCGCCGTGCCTGGCATGGGCTGGCTGGGCAAGATCGAACAACTGCTGTACCGCGCCGCCGGTGTCGCCACCAGGGACGGCAAGGCCGAAGGGCAGGGCTGGAAAGCCTATGCCATCGCCCTGCTGCTGTTTAACGGCATCGGCGCGCTGGCCACCTACGGCCTGCAGCGCGTGCAAGCCTGGCTGCCATTGAATCCCCAGGCGCTGGGCAATATCAGCCCCGACTCCTCGTTCAACACCGCCGTCAGCTTCGTGGCCAACACCAACTGGCAGGGCTACAGCGGCGAACAGACCATGAGCTACCTGACCCAGATGCTGGTGCTGGCGGGCCAGAACTTCTTCTCGGCCGCCACCGGCATGGCCGTGGCCTATGCGCTGATCCGCGGGTTTTCCTCGCGCTCGAGCAAATCGATCGGCAATTTCTGGGCCGATATCACCCGCTCCACCTTATATGTATTGCTGCCGCTGTCGCTGCTGTTGGCCGTGTTCCTGATGGGGCAGGGCGTGATCCAGAACTTCTCGGGATATAAAGAAGTGAAGCTGATCGATCCGGTCACGTACAGCCAGCCCAAGGTGGGCGCCGATGGCCAGCCGCTGAAGGATGCCAAGGGCGAGCCCGTGCTCGAAACGCTGACGGCCACCACCCAGACCCTGAGTATGGGGCCGGTCGCCTCGCAGGAAGCGATCAAGATGCTGGGCACCAATGGCGGCGGTTTCTTCAACGCCAACTCGGCCCATCCATATGAAAACCCCACCGCGCTGAGCAACTTCGCCCAGATGCTGGCGATCTTCCTGATTCCGGCCGGCCTGTGCTTCGCCTTCGGCCGCATGGCTGGCGATCTGCGCCAGGGCTGGGCCGTGCTGGCCGCGATGACGCTGCTGTTCGTCGTCACCACATCGGTGGTGCTGGTGGCCGAGCAGCAGGCCCACCCCGCGCTGCAAGCCTTGGGCGTCGATCAGGGCATGAGCGCCTTGCAGGCCGGCGGCAATATGGAAGGCAAGGAAACCCGTTTCGGCATCAGCGCCTCGGCCCTGTTCGCGGCGGTGACGACGGCGGCCTCCTGCGGCGCAGTCAATTCCATGCACGACTCGTATTCGGCCGTCGGCGGCATGATCCCGATGCTGCTGATGCAGTTCGGCGAAGTGATTTTCGGCGGCGTCGGCTCTGGCCTGTATGGCATGCTGGTGTTCGCCATCATGACGGTGTTCATCGCCGGCCTGATGATAGGCCGCACCCCCGAATACCTGGGCAAGAAGATCCAGGCCTATGAAATGAAGATGACCTCGATCGCGATCCTGGTGACGCCGACGCTGGTGCTGGCCGGTACCGCCATCGCCGTGATGACGGACGCCGGCAAGGCCGGCATCCTCAACCCGGGCGCGCATGGTTTCTCGGAGATCCTGTATGCCTTCAGCTCGGCGGCCAACAACAACGGCAGCGCCTTCGCCGGCCTGTCCGCCAACACGCCGTTCTACAACACCATGCTGGCCATCGCCATGTGGTTCGGCCGCTTCGCGGTGATCGTGCCCATCCTGGCCATCGCCGGTTCGCTGGCCGGCAAGCAGCGCCTGGAAGCGAACGCCGGCACCATGCCCACCCACGGCCCGATGTTCGTCGGCCTGCTGGTCGGCGTGGTGACACTGGTCGGTGTGCTCAATTACGTGCCGGCGCTGGCGCTCGGCCCTGCGGTGGAACACCTGCAGCTGTTCGCTAAATAATAGGAGTCCATGATGTCCCATGCTCAAACGTCTCAAAAAGAGATGACGATCTTTACCAATCCGCCCGCCAAAAAGCTCAAGCTGTTCGACAGCGAGCTGATGGTGCCGGCGATCGTCGATGCCTTCAAAAAACTCAGCCCGCGCACCCAGGTGCGCAGCCCGGTCATGTTCGTCGTCTACATCGGCAGCATCATCACCTCGCTGCTGTATGTGCAGGCCCTGTTCGGCCAGGGCGAGGCCAGCGCCGGCTTCATCCTGGCGATTTCGGTCTGGCTGTGGTTTACCGTGCTGTTCGCCAACTTCGCCGAGGCGCTGGCCGAGGGCCGCAGCAAGGCCCAGGCGGCCTCGCTGCGCAGCCTCAAGCAGAGCGTGACGGCCAAGAAGCTGGCCTCGCCCAAGCACGGCACCACCTGGCTGCCGCTGCCGGCCACCGATCTGCGCAAGGGCAATTACATCCTGGTCGAAGCGGGCGACGTGATCCCCATCGACGGCGAGGTCATCGAAGGCGTGGCCTCGGTCGACGAGAGCGCCATCACCGGCGAATCGGCGCCGGTGATCCGCGAATCGGGCGGCGATTTTTCCGCCGTCACGGGCGGCACCCGGGTGCTGTCGGACTGGCTGGTGGTGAAAGTGAGCGCCAATCCGGGCGAGACCTTCCTCGACCGCATGATCGCCATGGTCGAAGGCGCCAAGCGCCAGAAGACCCCGAACGAGATCGCCCTGACCATCCTGCTGGTGGCGCTGACCATCGTGTTCCTGGTCGTTACCGTGACCTTGCTGCCGTTCTCGCTGTTCTCGGTGGACGCGGCCCACGCCGCCGGCGTGACGAGCAGCCCGATCACCATCACCGTGCTGATCGCCCTGCTGGTATGCCTGATTCCGACCACCATCGGCGGCCTGCTGTCGGCCATCGGCGTGGCCGGCATGAGCCGCATGATGCAGGCCAATGTGATCGCCACCTCGGGCCGCGCGGTGGAAGCGGCCGGCGACGTCGATGTGCTGATGCTCGACAAGACCGGCACCATCACCTTGGGCAACCGCCAGGCCTCGGCCTTCGTGCCCGCCCCCGGCGTGAGCGAGCAGCAGCTGGCCGACGTGGCACAACTGGCCTCGCTGGCCGACGAAACGCCGGAAGGGCGCAGCATCGTGGTGCTGGCCAAGCAGCGCTTCAACATCCGCGAACGCGAGATGGCGGCCCTGCACGCGGTGTTCCTGCCGTTCTCCGCCAATACCCGCATGAGCGGCATCGATATCGGCGAGCGCCAGATCCGCAAGGGCGCCGCCGAAGCGGTGCGCAAGCATGTCGAGGCGCTGGGCCAGGCTTACCCGGCCGAGGTGGCGCGCGCGGTCGACGACATCGCCCGCCGCGGCAGCACCCCGCTGGTGGTGGCCGATGGCGACCGCGTGATGGGTGTGGTTGAACTGAAGGATATCGTCAAGGGCGGCATCAAGGAGCGCTTCGCCGAGCTGCGCCGCATGGGCATCAAGACCGTGATGATCACCGGCGACAACAAGCTGACCGCCGCCGCCATCGCCGCCGAAGCGGGCGTGGACGATTTCCTGGCCGAGGCCACGCCGGAGGACAAGCTCAAGCTGATCCGCAGCTATCAGGCCGAGGGCCGGCTGGTGGCCATGACCGGCGACGGCACCAACGACGCGCCCGCGCTGGCCCAGGCCGACGTGGCCGTGGCGATGAACTCGGGCACCCAGGCCGCCAAGGAGGCCGGCAATATGGTCGATCTCGATTCGAACCCGACCAAATTGCTGGAGATCGTCGAGATCGGCAAGCAGATGCTGATGACCCGCGGCTCGCTGACCACCTTCTCGATCTCTAACGATATCGCCAAGTATTTCGCGATCATTCCGGCCGCCTTCGTGGGCACCTACCCGAGCCTGAAGGCGCTTGACGTCATGCACCTGAGCAGCCCGAACTCGGCCATCATGTCGGCGGTGATCTTCAATGCCCTGATCATCATGTTCCTGATTCCGCTGGCGCTCAAGGGCGTGCAGTACCGGGCCATCGGCGCGGCCGCGCTGTTGCGCCGGAACATCCTGATCTACGGCGTGGGCGGCATCATCCTGCCCTTCATCGGCATCAAGCTGATCGACCTGCTGCTGGCAGCCTTTCATTTAGTTTAAGCGGACCATCCCCGCGATATCAGGAGTTACCATGTCTTCCACACTTCGTCCCGCCGTCGTCCTGTTCGGCGCACTGACCGTGATCTGCGGCCTGGTCTACCCGCTGGCCGTGAGCGGCATCGGCGCCGTCGCCTTCCCGGCGCAGGCCGGCGGCAGCATCGTCGAATCCGGCGGCAAGCCGGTCGGCTCGATCCTGATCGGCCAGAGCTTCTCCTCGCCCAAGTACTTCTGGGGCCGTCCTTCGGCCACCGGTCCGATGCCGAATAACGCCGCCGGCTCCGGCGGCAGCAATCTCGGCCCGACCAATCCGGCCCTGGGCGACGCGGTCAAGGGCCGCATCGAGGCGCTGCGCGCGGCCGATCCCGGCAACAGCGCGCCGGTGCCGGTCGACCTGGTGACCGCCTCGGGCAGCGGCCTCGATCCGGAGATCAGCGTGGCGGCGGCGCAGTATCAGCTGCGCCGCG
Organism: Oxalobacteraceae bacterium; assembly: GCA_013284265.1. Classification (GTDB taxonomy): domain Bacteria; phylum Pseudomonadota; class Gammaproteobacteria; order Burkholderiales; family Burkholderiaceae_D; genus Rugamonas. The sequence continues at coordinate 26,388 of JABTBR010000051.1, forward strand.
TGGCCGCCGCGCGCCAGCTCGATCCGGCCCGGGTCGGCGCCCTGATCGAGGCCCAGCGCCAGAATCAGGTGCTGGGCTTCTTCGGCGAGGCACGCGTCAATGTGCTGGCGCTGAATCTGGCGCTCGATGCCGAATCCGCGCATACTCGCTGAATTGAGCAACTCTCCATGATTTCGATGACGTTCCATGTTCCCCAACGATAGCGACCGGCCCGACCCCGACGCCTTGCTGGCGCAGGTGCAGGCCATGGAGCGCAAGGCGGCGCGCGGCAAGCTGAGGATTTATTTCGGCGCCTCGGCCGGCGTGGGCAAGACCTACGCCATGCTGGCGGCCGCGCGCAAGCTGCAGGCCGACGGCCAGCCGCCGCTGGTGGGCGTGATCGAGACCCATGGCCGCAGTGAAACGGCGGCCATGCTCGCGGGGCTGGACGTGCTGCCTCTCAAGCAGGTCGAGTATCGCGGCAAGAAAATCGCCGAGTTCGACCTCGACGCCGCGCTGGCGCGCCGCCCGGCGCTGATCCTGATGGACGAGCTGGCGCATTCGAACGCGCCCGGCTCGCGCCACCCCAAGCGCTGGCAGGACGTCGAGGAGCTGCTCGACGCCGGCATCGACGTGCTTTCCACCGTCAATGTGCAGCACCTGGAAAGCCTCAACGACGTGGTCGGCGGCATCACCGGCATCCGCGTGGCCGAGACCGTGCCCGACACCGTGTTCGACGAAGCCGACGAGGTGGTGCTGGTCGACATTCCGGCCGACGAGCTGCTGGCCCGCCTCAAGGGCGGCAAGGTCTACCAGCAACAGCAGGCCGAGCGCGCCTCGAAGAATTTTTTCCGCAAGGGTAATCTGATCGCGCTGCGCGAGCTGGCGCTGCGCCGCACCGCCGACCGGGTCGGCGACGATGTGCGCGCCTACCGGGTCGAGCAGTCGATCGACGCGATCTGGAAGAGCGGCACGGCGCTGCTGGCCTGCATCGGCCCGCGCGCCGGCGCCGAGCATACGGTGCGCAGCACGGCGCGGCTGGCCGGCCAGCTGGGCGCCGAATGGCATGCGGTCTATATCGAGACGCCGGCGCTGCAAAGGCTGTCGGCGGCGCGGCGCGAGCAGATTCTGCGCACGCTCAAGCTGGCCGCGGATCTGGGCGCCATCACGGCCGTCATTTCGGCCCAGGAGATCGCGCTGGCCGCGGTCGACTACGCGCGCAGCCATAATCTGTCGAAGATCGTCATGGCGCGCGGCCATCCGAGCTGGCCCTGGCGCGTCTCGCATATCAAAAGCATCGCCCGCCACGCGCCCGAGATCGACCTGATCGAGATCGGCGAACCGAACCAGCCGAGTGTGGCCGAGGCGCCGCGCGCGGCCGGGCCGGACGACGAGGCCGACAGCGCGCGCATCAAAAAGCATGCGCCCGGTTACATCTGGGCCGCCGCCGCCAGCATCGGCACGGCCTTGCTGGCCACGCCGCTGCTGGCCTGGCTGGACCTGGCCAATATCGCCATGCTGTTCCTGCTGGTGGTGGTGCTGGTGGCGGTGCGCTTCGGGCGCGGGCCGTCGGTGCTGGCCACCTGCGTCAGCGTGGCCTGCTTCGATTTCTTCTTCGTGCCGCCGCGCTTCACCTTCGCCGTCAGCGATTTCCAGTACCTGATCACCTTCATGGTGATGCTGGCGGTGGGGCTGATCACCGGCCATCTGACGGCCGACCTGCGCTTCCAGGCGCGCGTCGCCTCGCAGCGCGAACGGCGTTCGCGCGCGCTCTACGAGTTCGCGCGCGAGCTGTCGGGCGCGCTGCAGACCGAGCAGATCTTCGACATCACGCGCGGCTTCATCCAGCGCGCCTTCCACGCCCGCGCCACGCTGCTGGTGCCGGACGACGAGGGCCGCCTGTCGCTGCCGCCGCCGAGCGGCATCGACAGCACCGCCAACGCCCATCTGTCGGTGCTGGACCTGGGCATCGCGCAATGGTCTTTCGACCGCGCCGAAAACGCCGGACTGGGGACCGACACCCTGCCGGCCAGCCGCATCTTCTACCTGCCGCTGGTGGCGCCGATGCGCACCCGTGGCGTGCTGGCGATCGAACCGGAACAGCGGCGCTGGATCTGGATCCCGGAACAGCGCCAGCAGCTCGATACCTTCGCCGCGCTGGCGGCGATCGCGCTGGAACGGGTGCATTACATCGAGGTGGCCCAGGGCGCGCTGATCAGCATGGAGTCCGAGCGTCTGCGCAACTCGCTGCTGGCGGCGCTGTCGCATGATCTGCGCACGCCGCTGACCTCACTGGTCGGCCTGTCCGAGTCGCTGGCCGGCTCGCGCCCGGCGCTGGCACCGGCCCAGCTGGAGACGGCCACCGCCCTGCACGACGAAGCCCTGCGCATGAGCGCCCTGGTGGCGAACCTGCTGGACATGGCGCGCATCCAGAGCGGCGAGATCAAGTTCAATCTGCAATGGCAACCGCTCGAGGAGGTGGTCGGCAGCGCGCTGCGCGCCAGCGCCTCCCAGCTCAAGCACCACGAGGTGATGACCCGGCTGGCGCCGGACTTGCCGCTGCTGCGTTTTGACGCCGTGCTGATCGAGCGGGTGCTGTGCAACCTGGTCGAGAACGCCGCCAAGTACACCCCGGCCGGCTCGCACATCGGCATCACGGCCGAGCCGCATGGCGCCTGCGTCAGGGTGATGGTTTATGATGATGGTCCCGGCCTGCCGCCGGGCCGCGAGGAAGCCATCTTTGAAAAATTCACCCGCGGAGAGCGCGAATCGGCCAAGCCGGGCGTGGGCCTGGGCCTGGCGATCTGCCGCGCCATCGTCGAAGCCCATGGCGGGCGCATCGACGCCGCGCCGTCGCCGGCCGGCGGCGCCGCCTTCGTGTTTTCGCTGCCGCTGGGGACGCCCCCGGCCATGCCGGCGCTCGATCTTGAACCTGTAGAAAGTGATGATGACTGATTCCATGCCCACCGCGCTGCTGGTGGAAGACGAACCGCAGATCCGCCGCTTCGTGCGCGCCGCCCTGGAGGAAGCCGGCTGGCAGGTGTTCGAGGCGGCCACGCTGCAGCGTGGCCTGATCGACGCCGGCACCCGCAAGCCCGACCTGGTCGTGCTCGACCTGGGCCTGCCCGACGGCGACGGCATCGACTTCATCATCGACCTGCGCAAATGGTCCAGCGTACCGGTGGTGGTGCTGTCGGCCCGGGTCAACGAGGCCGACAAGATCCGCGCCCTTGACGCCGGCGCCGACGATTATCTGAGCAAGCCCTTCGGCGTGGGCGAGCTGCTGGCGCGCGTGCGCGCCACCTTGCGGCGCCAGCGCCAGCCGGCCGCCGACGACGCCGGCCTGATCTGTTTCGGCGATGTGGCGGTGGACCTGAAGAACCGCCGCGTGACCAAGGCCGGCGCGCATGTGCACCTGACCCCGACCGAGTACCGTCTGCTGGCCGTGCTGGTGGCCGACGCCGGCCGGGTGATGACCAATCCGCAATTGCTGCGCGCCGTGTGGGGGCCGTCCCAGTCCGAGAACGGCCACTACCTGCGCATCTATATGGGCCACCTGCGCCACAAGCTGGAGGACAATCCGACCCAGCCGCGCTATCTGCTGACCGAAACGGCGGTGGGCTACCGCTTGCAGCTGCCGGGGTGATGGCGGCGGCGCGCGCCGGTCCTTTCATTGCGCGTGCCACAACGATCTTAGAACCCACGGCAAAGAGCCGGGGTCTGACCCGCCGGGTCAGACCCCAGGGGTGCGCCGTGGGTTTTCGGCGGATGCCGCCGGCCCGCAGGCGCCCGACTTCCTCTTGTGTTTTTACTTCTCGTATACAATGCGGCGCCGGCTTTTTACACTATCTTTAGACCCTCCGCGCTAAGCTTTCCTCTGTCGAAACCCTGAGGAAGCAAGGCCATGCGTGATCATCTTCTTTCCAATCGCCCCGGCGCCGACAAGATCCGGCGCGAACCCGACCGCCACCTGCGCCTGCGCCGCGCCCGCGCGGCCAGTGTGCGCCTGCGCTGCCTGATCGGCGGCCTGGCCGTCGCCTGCATCTGCGGGCAGGCGCTGATCGCGCTGCTGAACCTGGACCGGGTGTGAGCGCCATGCTGACCATTGTGCCCGCATCCGCATCCGCATCCGCATCCGCATCCGCATCCGCATCCGCGCCGGCGCCGCCGGACGGGCCAGCCCTGATCCGTCCCGCCACCGCCGCCGACATCCCGGCCCTGCTGGCGATCGAGCAGCTCAGCTTCCAGGGCGACCGCATCAGCCCGCGCAATTTCCGCTACCTGCTCACGCGCGCCCGCGCCCTGACCCTGCTCGACATGCGGCAGGGCGAGGTGCGCGGCTACATCATGCTGCTGTTCCGCGCCAGCCCGTCGCTGGCGCGGGTCTATTCGATCGCCACCCACCCGCGCTACAAGGGGCAGGGCGTGGCGGCGGCGCTGCTGCTGACGGCCGAGCAGGCCGTGCTGGCGCGCGGCTACGCCACGATGCAGCTGGAAATCCGCTGCGACAACCAGGCGTCGCTGGGCCTGTTCCAAAGCCGCGGCTACCGTATCTTCGGCCAATATCCGGGCTTCTACGAGGACGGCATGGACGCGCAGCGGCTGGAGAAAACCCTGACCGAACACCTGCGCCCGGAACTGACCCGTGCTCCCTATTACCGCCAGACGCTGGGCTTCACCTGCGGCGCCTCCTGCCTGATGATGGCGATGAAGACCTGCGACCCGGCGCTGGAACTGAACCGCACGCTGGAATTGCAGATCTGGCGCGAGGCCACCACCATCTTCATGACGGCCGGCCACGGCGGCTGCGGTCCGCATGGGCTGGCGCTGGCGGCCCAGCGGCGCGGCTTTCCCTGCGCGATCTACGTCAACGGCCACCAGGTGCTGTTCCAGGAATCGGTACGCAGCCAGGAAAAGCGCGACGTGATCCAGCTGGTGCAGGAGGATTTCGTGCGCCAGGCGCTGGCGCTGGGCCTGCCCAGCCACTACCGCTGCGCCGGCGTGGACGAGCTGCAGAACTGCTGCGCGGCGGGCGGCATCGCGCTGGTGCTGATCTCGACCTACCGGTTGACGCGCGAGCGGGCGCCGCACTGGGTCATCATCACCGGCTGCGACGAGCATTATTTCTACATTCACGATCCGGACAACTCGGCCAGCCGCAGCGGCGACGAACGCATCCACATGGCGATCCAGAAGAAGGACTTCGAGCGCATGGCACGCTACGGGCGCCAGGGCACCAAGGCGGCCGTGCTGGTCTATCCGCGCGGCGCCGATACACAATCTTTATGAGTTTACCCCATCTCTTTGCAGGTTTTTTACGGCCTGCTGTGTACAGTTGAAACCTGAGCCAACCCCAAGAACCAACCATGCCTACCGCAAAATTGAGCATCGCCCCCAGCGCCGGCCACGCCGCCGCCGCGCCGCACAACAATGACAGCGCCGCCAGTCCGGCCGGCGCGAACGACGCCGAGCCTCCATCTACGCCGCGCGGACCGGGCACGCCGCTGCTGGTGCTCGAATCCCTGAAGGACCGGCCGGCACAGACGCCCGCGCGGTATTGCATGACGGCGGCCGACTATCTGGCCGCCGGTGCGCGCCAGCTGCCCCCCGGCAGCACCGTGATCAATCTGTGCCGCGGCTATAAATATCTGTCGGTGGGCTATTATTGCTCGCTGCTGGCCGAGGCGCGCGGCCACCGGGTCTACCCTTCGATCAAGAGCATCAATGATTTGTCGCGCAAGGCCGCCTATCAGCTCGACACCATCGAGCTCGACCTGGCCCTGAACGCCGCGCTGGCCGGCCAGAGCGAGCACGCGATGCCGGCCGAGTTCGCGCTCGACATCTTCTTCGGCAGCACCGACTACACGCTGCTGTCCGGCCTGGCGCGCGGAATATTCGCTACCTTTGCGGCGCCGCTGATGCGGGTGGAGTTTGAGCGCGGCGAGCAATGGCATATCAGCGCGATCAAAATGCTGAGCGTTTCCTCGCTGGACGCACGCCAGCAGACCCTGTTTGCGCAGGCGCTGCGCGGCTTCAAGCCCGATGGCCGGGCGCCTTGCGGCGCGCCGCGCAAGTGGCGCTACCATGTGGCGGTATTGCGCGACGAGCGCGAGGCGCTCCCACCGAGCAATCAGGGCGCGCTGGATAAATTCGTCGAGGCCGGCCGCGGCATGGAGGTGCAGGTCACGCTGATCGACAAGACCGACTACGCCGACCTGGCCAAATTCGACGCCCTGTTCATCCGCGAGACCACGGCGATCCAGCACCACACCTATCTGTTCGCCAAGAAGGCCGAGAGCGAAGGGCTGGTGGTCATCGACGACGCCAACTCCATCCTGCGCTGCACCAACAAGATCTACCTGGCTGATCTGCTGCGCCTGCACGATATCCCCACGCCGCGCAGCTATGTGCTGCAGCGCGATGCACTGGGCGACATCGCCCGGCTCGAAGCGGAGATCGGCTATCCGATGGTGATGAAGGTGCCGGACGGCGCCTTCTCGCGCGGGGTGACGAAGGCGGCCAACCGGGAAGAGTTCCTGCGCACCGCCGAGGAGCTGCTCAAGCATTCCTCGCTGATCCTGGTGCAGGAATATCTGTACACCAGCTTCGACTGGCGCATCGGCATCCTGAACCGCCAGGTGATTTTCGCCAGCCAGTACTTCATGTCCAAGGGCCACTGGCAGGTGGCCAAGCGCGACACCAGCGGCAAGGCCGAATTCGGCATGAGCCGGGCGGTGGCGCTGGACGCGGTGCCGGCCGAAATCCTGCAAAGGGCCAGCCAGGCCGCCGGCCTGATCGGCGACGGCCTGTACGGCGTGGACATGAAGATGTGCGAGCGCGGCGCCGTGGTCATCGAGGTCAACGACAACCCGAATATCGACGCGGGCAACGAGGACGGCGTGGCCGGTGGCGAGTTGTACCGCACCATTCTGGGCGAGCTGGTGCGCCGCGTCGAACAGGCGCGCCAGCGCGCGGCCTGAGCCGAGCGGCCTGAGACGCCGGTACGGCGGATGCCGCCGCCTTACTTGCTCAGCGTGCGCATGGCCCGTTCCAGGCCGTCTATGGTCAGCGGGAACATGCGGTTGTTCATCATCTGCTTGACGATGGCGACCGACTGGCGGTACTGCCACACGCCTTCCGGCTCGGGGTTGAGCCAGATGAACTTGGGGAAGGCCTGGGTGAAGCGGGCCAGCCATTCGGCCCCGGCTTCCTCGTTGTTGTACTCGACCGAACCGCCCGGCTGCAAAATCTCGTAGGGACTCATGGTGGCGTCGCCGACGAAAATGAGCTTGGTATCGGGCGGATACTTGCGCAGGATGTCCCAGGTCGGGAAACGCTCGGAATGGCGGCGCCGGTTGTTCTTCCACATATAGTCGTAGACGCAGTTGTGGAAGTAGAAGAACTCCATGTTCTTGAACTCGGTCTTGGAGGCCGAGAACAGTTCCTCGGTGCGCTCGATATGGTCGTCCATGGTACCGCCCACGTCGAACAGCATCAGCACCTTGACCTTGTTGCGCCGCTCCGGCTGCATCTTGATGTCCAGGTAGCCGGCGTTGCTGGCGGTGGCGCGGATGGTCGCGTCGAGCGCCAACTCTTCCTCGGCGCCTTCGCGGGCGAATTTGCGCAGGCGCCGCAAGGCCACCTTGATGTTGCGCGTGCCCAGTTCGCGGTCGTTGTCGTAGTCCTTGTAGGCGCGCGCCTCCCACACCTTGACCGCCGTGCGGTTGCCGCCCTTGCCGCCGATGCGCACCCCTTCAGGATTGGTGCCGCCATTGCCGAAGGGCGAGGTGCCGCCCGTGCCTATCCACTTGCTGCCGCCCTCGTGGCGCTCCTTCTGTTCCTTGAGCAGCTCGTTGAGGCGGTCCATCAGCTTGTCGTAGCCGAATTTCTCCAGCTGGGCCTTCTGTTCCTCGCTCAGCTCGCGCTCCATGCGCTTGATCAGCCAGTCCAGCGGAATGCTGGCATTGGTTTCAAAGGCGGCGTTGATGCCCTTGAAGTACTGGGCGAAGGCGCGGTCGAATTTGTCGAAGTGGGCCTCGTCCTTGACCAGGGTGATGCGGGCCAGATAATAGAAATCGTCCATCGAGGAGTCGATGACGTTCTTTTGCAGCGCTTCGAGCAGGGTCAGGAATTCCTTGATGGAGACGGGAATGCGCGCATCCTTGAGCGTGAAGAAAAAATCGATCAGCATGTCAGGTCCGTTGCAGCTTGTATTGCAGATGCGCCTTCACTTCGGGCCACTCGCCGCGCACGATGCTGTACATGACGGTGTCGCGCACGGTGCCGTCGCGGCGCATGCCGTGGTGGCGCAGCACGCCGTCGCATTTGGCGCCGAGGCGCTCGATCGCGGCCTGGGAGGCGATGTTGAAGTTATCGGTGCGAAAGCCCACCACGGCGCAGCCCAGGGTGTCGAAGGCGTGCGACAGCAGCATCAGCTTGCAGCTGGTGTTGACGTGGCTGCGCTGCATGCGCTTGGCATACCAGGTGAAGCCGATTTCCAGGCGTTCGAGCGTGGGCACGATGTCGTGGTAGCTGGTGCTGCCGATCACGGCGCCGCTGGCGATGTCGATCACGGCGAAGGCCATGCGCGTGGGCGCCATCTCGAAGGCGCGGCCGATGTAGCCGGCCACGTCGTCCGGTTCCGGCGCCGAGGTCACGCGGATCTTCCACAGTTCGCCGTCCAGGGTGGCGGCGCGCAGGCCGTCGGCATGGTGGGGCGAGAGCGGCTCCAGGCGCACGCCGTTCAGTTCCAGCGTGACGGGGACGACGGGGTCGAGCAGGGCGCTCATCAGCGGTTGGTCCGCGACATGAAGACCAGGCGCTCGAACAGATGCACATCCTGTTCGTTCTTGAGCAGCGCGCCATGCAGCGGCGGCACGATGGCCTTGTTGTCCTGGCTGCGCAGCGCTTCGGCCGGGATGTCTTCGGCCAGCAGCAGCTTGAGCCAGTCGAGGAATTCCGAGGTCGAGGGCTTTTTCTTCAGGCCCGACACCTCGCGCACTTCGTAGAAGGTCTGCAGGGCCTGGGCCAGCAATTCCTTCTTCAGGTTCGGATAGTGCACCGCGACGATCTGCTCCATCGTCTCCTTGTCCGGGAATTTGATGTAGTGGAAGAAGCAGCGGCGCAGGAAGGCGTCCGGCAATTCCTTCTCGTTGTTGGAGGTGATGATCACCAGCGGACGGTGCTTGGCGACGACCATTTCGCGCGTCTCGTAGACATAGAATTCCATGCGGTCGAGTTCACGCAGCAGGTCGTTGGGGAATTCGATGTCGGCCTTGTCGATCTCGTCGATCAGCAGCACCACCGGTTCGGGCGCCGTGAAGGCTTGCCACAGCACGCCCTTGACGATGTAGTTGTGGATGTCGCGCACCCGTTCGTCGCCCAGCTGCGAGTCGCGCAGGCGCGAGACGGCGTCGTATTCGTACAGGCCTTGCTGGGCCTTGGTGGTCGATTTGATATGCCATTGCATCAGCGGCATGTTCAGCGCGGCCGCCACTTCCTCGGCCAGCATGGTCTTGCCGGTGCCCGGCTCGCCCTTGATCAGCAGCGGACGCTGCAGGGTCAGCGCGGCGTTGACGGCCAGTTTCAGATCACTGGTGGCGACGTAATTGTCGGAACCCTGGAAGCGGTGGCCTTGGCCTGTGGTAGCTTGCATACGTATGTCTCGATGATAGATGGAATACTTTTCAGTATATGACAGATCGGCGCGCGCTCGTAGAGGATGGGCTCGATTCCCGCAAAGCCGCAGCCAGAGCCGTTCTCCGGGCCGGACGGGCGCATGCTGCGCTGCGCAAATTGGCCTTGTTGTATGCTGTAGCCCCGATGGTTTCTTGCGGGAATCCATGTGGACGTTCAGAATGTTATTGAGTTAGAATCGCAGGTTGATAGTGCAAATGCAAGTATTGCACCGGCTGTATCCGATCCACTGATTAGCTAGCCACCACCCATGAAAAAAATCTTTGCACTTCTCGTGCTCGCCGGCCTTGCCCAAGCCGCCGCAGCGGCGGACATCGTTGGAAACGCCAAGGCAGCTCCCGCCAAGGTTGAAATGTGTATCGGTTGCCACGGCATCCCAGGGTACAAAGCCACCTTCCCCGAAGTGTTCCAGGTGCCCATGATTGGTGGCCAGTCGGCCAAGTTCATCGAAAACGCGCTGCAAGCCTACAAAAAAGGCGAGCGCAAGCATCCATCGATGAAGGGGATCGCCACCAGCCTGTCCGACCAGGACATCGCCGACGTGGCGGCGTACTACTCGCAACAGACGGCCAAATGAGGATGATGGATATGAAAAAACTGATCACCGCCCTGGCCCTGGCCGCCCTGTCCCTGTCGGCTAGCGCCGGCGGCAACGTCGACGCGGGCAAGGCCCTGGCCGAGAAATACAGCTGCGCCGCCTGCCACGGCAAGGACTTCAATTCGCCGATCGACCCGAGCTATCCCAAGCTGGCCGGCCAGCACAAGAATTACCTGGAGCACGCGCTGACCGCCTACAAGCGCGGCGACACGCCGAACGGCCGCAGCAATGCGATCATGACCGGCCAGGTCAAGCCGCTGAGCAACCAGGACATCAAGGATCTGGCCGCTTATCTGCACAGCCTGCCGGGCACCCTGGTGGTGCACCGCTGATCCGCTGCCGCCTTCGTGGCGGCGCAGCACACATGGCAAACGGCCCGGTCACTGACCGGGCCGTTTGCGTTGGGCTGTTCCGCGGTTCCCCGGCCGATCAGGCGGCGATGCCCAGCGCCGCCAGCAGCGGCAGGCGCAGCTCGGCGAAGGACTGCGCCTGCTGGCGCATCTCGGCCAGATTCTCTTCCGGGCTGGCCAGCGGCGCACCGTCTTTCATGATGCGGTGGCCTTGCGCGCTCAGCACTTCCCAGGCGTAGCGGCCCCATTGATCCGCCGTCGTCTGCCCCTGGGTCCGGGCCAGCAGGAACAACTGCTCGAAGCGGTTGACGGGGATGCCGCCGCCCGTCACCGGACTGGCCAGTACCAGTACGGCTTCGCTGCTGCGGGCCTGATGCATCAGGCGCAGATTGAGCCTGGCGCAGGCCGGCCGGCTGTGTTCGATGGCCGGCTCGTCCTGGGCCAGTGCCACCGCCCCCAGATTGACCAGCAGCAGCGCCGCCTCGACCAGTTGGGCCAGATTGACTTTGGCCTCGCGCAACTGCTGTTCCAGCGTGCCCAGCGACACCGGCCGGTGTTCGGCCAGCAGGTCGTAGATCGGGCCGTAGATCGCTTCGCTCATCGTCACTTCGCCGCGGCTGCCCTTGCTCTTGAGCGGCGCTTGCGCGCGCGGCACCAGCAGCACCAGGCGCAGTGCGCGCAGCGCTTCGCTGCGCTCGATGGGCGCCAGTGCCCGCGCGCCCTTGACCCAGTAGTCCTTGCGAAATTGTTTGTTGGTCATGAAGTCGCGCACCGTTTCGCGGAAACCGCGGTCGCTGATCTCGCCGAGCAGGCTGCGCTGTTCCTGGCTCAGATTGATCAGGTCGACATGGCCATCCAGATTGGCCGGGCAGGCGTAGCTCAGTTTGGTGGGCGCCAGCGCTTCGGCCATCTGCGAGAAGGGCATGGGCTGCCAGTCGCGGTTGAAGTATTCATGGGCCAGGTAATGGCGGTTCTGCGCCTTGAGCGCCTTGACGCGTTCCAGCACGCCGGGGTTGGCGCTGGTGTAGTGGGGATTGGTTTCGAACAGCTTGTCGGCGAAGGCGAGCGAGGCGTCGATGCGGGCGACGATGCCATCGCCGGGCGCGGCCATCAGCTGGGCATGCTGGGTCAGCAGATGGCGCACCGGCAGCATCGGCGCCAGGCCGGGCAGGGTGTTGTAGCTGACGTAGAGCACGCCGCCGACCTTGAGCTTGCGGCGCACGAAATCGACGATGATGGCGCGGTTCTCGTCCGAAATCCAGCTCCAGATGCCGTGCAGGCCGATGTAGTCGAAATCGGGCAGGTCGCTGCGCGCGCAGAAGTCGGCGAAGCTGTCGTCGTACAGGCGCGCCGACGCCGCGGCCGTCCGCGCCAGATCCTGGGCAAAGCCGGCCTGGGCCGGATTGAAATCGGTGCCATGCCACTCGGTGGTGGACGCCGCCGCATGGATATTGGTGCTGATGCCCTGGCCGAAACCGAGTTCGCAAGCCTGGCCCGCCTCGGGCGGAACGATGCCGGCATGCAGGAAGGCCAGCTTCACGCGCAAGGGATTGAGCTCGGCGTAATAGCCAAAGGTGTAGCCCACATCGGCAACGTAGCCAGCAGTCCAGTCCATTTTTCTTGCTCCTGTTTGATGTCGGCGAAAGGTCCGCGCCGCAGTGCGCGTACCGGCGTTCGATTGTAGCGCGTTCGCGCTCGCAATAGACAAGGAGGCAATATTACTGTTGCTGAAATGGGAAGCACGGCGCCTGCGCGCCACGCCGGCGCGCGCTTAGCGGCGGCGCACACATTCGACGTAGGCGTCGGCGTCGGGCGGCTGATTGTTTTTCTGGGAGGTCCAGATCATCTGGCCCAGGCATTCCATGATCTGGTGATGGGCCGCGTGGGCCGAGTCGAGCCGGCGCGTCAGGCCGGCGCAGGCGTCGCGGATGCCGCGCGGCTGGTCCACCTGCACCTGCTCGCTGATCGACAGGTGCATGGACAGATGCAGGAAGGGATTGGCCTGGCCGCCTTCGACCGAGTAGTCGCGCGCGATGGCGGCGTCGGCGTCGGCCAGCGCTTCCTCGTATTCGGGATGCTGGAGTATCCAGTCGAGCGCGATCGCCTCCATCGGGCTGAGGATTTCTTTGGCGTGGTGCTTGCGCCAGGTGTCGCAGAAAAAGCGCCGTACATCGTCGGAGGAGGGGTTGAACATGGTCGTCGAAAAGAGGGGAAGCGAGGCGCCATTGTACCTCCCGTGCAGAACTTGGACTTTGGGCCGATAATGTTGGCTCTTTATTCCCCCATTTTTCCGGAGTCCCGATGCTCAACGATACCGCCCTCGACACCCTGTTCTACAAGGCCCGCAGCCACAACGGCTGGCAGGAGCGCGAGGTCAGCGACGCCCAGCTGGAGCATCTGTTCGACTTGCTCAAGTGGGCGCCGACGTCGGCCAATGGTTCGCCGGCGCGCTTCGTGTTCGTCAAGTCGGCCGAGCAGAAGGCGCGCCTGGCGGCCTGCATGTCGGCCGGGAACGCGGCCAAGGTGAGCCTGGCGCCGGTCACCGTGATCGTCGGCATGGACCTGGAGTTTTATGAGCAACTGCCCTTCCTGTCGCCGGCCGTCGATGCGCGTTCCTGGTTCGCCGGCAACGACGAAGCGATCCGGTCTACCGCCTTCCGCAATTCCTCGCTGCAGGGCGGCTACCTGATCATGGCGGCGCGCGCGATCGGCCTCGATTGCGGCCCGATGTCCGGTTTCGACGGCGACAAGGTCAACGAGAGCTTCTTCGCCGGCGGCCCGCTGCGGGTGAACTTTGTCTGCAGCCTCGGTTACGGCGAACCGGACAAGGTGCGTCCGCGCGCACCGCGGCTGAGCTTTGCGCAGGCCTGCAAGATCGTCTGAGGGGGAGGGGAGAGGTTTGAAACGATGCGGGCCGTGTCGCTCGCGAAAACCTACGGCAAAGAGCCGGGGGCCGGTCCCATCGGGACCGGCGGGGCGCAGCCCCTCTCCGGACCCAGGGGTCAGACCCCAGATTTACGCCGTGGGTTGGGGGGGGGGCGCCGGCGGCGCTCAGCCGTTGCTGCCGTTCTTTTCGGGCAGGATCAGCTGGACGTCGGGCACGCTTGCCGCGTGGCCCTCGGCCGCCGCGGCATCGGTCTCGCCGCCAATGACGCGCGGCGCATGCGGCTGGCGCAGATAGCGCGCGGTATGGCGGTGATGCCCATTGCCGCCGCCATTGCCATGCGCCGGCCAGGTCAGGAAACGCGACAGTTCCTGTAGCGCGCGCTGATAGACCTCGCGCTTGAACTCGATCACCACGTCCAGCGGCACCCAGTATTCATGCCAGCGCCAGGCGTCGAATTCGGGATGGTCGGTCAGGCGCAGATTGACGTCGTTGTCGCGCGCACACATGCGCAACAGGAACCAAATCTGCTTCTGGCCGCGGTAATGGCCACGGATTTCGCGCTTGATGAAATGATCCGGCACTTCATAGCGCAGCCAGTCGCGGGTGCGGCCCACGATCTTGACATGCTCCTGGCGCAAGCCGATTTCTTCTTCCAGCTCGCGGTACATCGCCTGCTCCGGGGTTTCTCCGTACTTGATCCCGCCTTGCGGAAATTGCCATGAGTGCTCACGCACCCGCTTGCCCCACCACACCTCGTTATGGGCGTTGAGCAGGATGATGCCGACGTTGGGCCGAAACCCCTCACGATCGAGCATATTGCACCTCAAACTTTCTGCGACCGGGCGTCCGTCTTACATTTTTGCCTACAAATCTGCCCACCGGTGGCGTTTTCGGGATAGGAAAACGACCGGAAAGCCATCAATTGTTCGCATTTGTACAAAGTATGGACGCATCAGCCAGCTAATCCTTTAAAATTAGGTTGATTATAACCCTCTCTTTTTAAAAAGAATTCACCGTTATGCGCGCCTCCCGATTTTTTATTTCTACGCTCAAAGAAGCGCCATCCGACGCCGAAATCGTCAGTCACCAGTTAATGATGCGTGCCGGCATGATCAAACGCCTGGGCTCGGGTATTTATACCTATATGCCGATGGGTCTGCGTGTGATCCGCAAGGTCGAAGCCATCGTGCGCGAAGAGATGAACAAGGCCGCCGCCATTGAGCTGCTGATGCCGCTGGTCCAGCCGGCCGAGCTCTGGCAGGAGACCGGACGCTGGGACAAAATGGGTCCCGAACTGCTGCGCCTGAAAGACCGCCACGGCCGCGAATTCGCTTTCCAGCCGACGTCGGAAGAAGTCATCACCGATGTTGTCCGCACGGAAATCAAATCCTACCGTCAATTACCGTTGAATTTTTACCACATTCAGACCAAATTCCGCGACGAACGCCGTCCCCGTTTCGGTCTGATGCGCGGGCGCGAGTTCACCATGAAGGATGCCTACTCCTTCGACCGCGACCTGGCCGGCATGCAGGCTTCGTATAAAGTCATGTTCGACGCCTACACCGCCATCTTCACCCGCTTCGGCCTGAAGTTCCGCGCGGTGGCGGCCGACAATGGCGCCATCGGCGGCTCCGGCTCGCACGAATTCCACGTCATCGCCAGCACCGGCGAGGACGCCATCGTCTACTGCCCGAGCTCCGACTACGCGGCCAATATGGAAGCGGCCGAAGCGCTGCCGCTGGCCGCCGCCCGCGCCGCCGCGACCGCCGCATTGAGCAAGACCGCGACCCCGGACGCGACCAAGTGCGAACAGGTGGCCGATCTGCTCAAGCTGCCGCTGAGCCAGACCGTCAAGACCATCGCGCTGACGGTGGAAACCGAGAACGATGGCAAGGTCAGCAAACAGTACTTCATGCTGCTGCTGCGCGGCGACCATGAGCTCAACGAGGTCAAGGTCGGCAAGGTCGCCGGCCTGGCCAATCACCGCTTCTCGACCGAAGCGGAGATACTGGAAGTATATGGCTGCGTGCCTGGCTACCTGGGCCCGATCGGCACCAAGGCGCCGGTCACCGTGGTGGCCGACCGCACCGTGGCCAACATGGCGGACTTCGTCTGCGGCGCCAACGAGGCGGGCTTCCACTTCACCGGCGCCAACTGGGGCCGCGACGCGGCCGAGCCGAGCGTCGTCGCCGACCTGCGCAATGTGGTCGAAGGCGATGCCTCGCCGGACGGCAAGGGCGTGCTGGCGATCGAGCGCGGCATCGAAGTCGGTCACGTGTTCCAGCTCGGTACCGCCTACTCGGAAGCGATGAAGGCCACCTTCCTGGACGAAAACGGCAAACCCGCGCCGCTGCAGATGGGCTGCTACGGCATCGGCATCACCCGCATCCTGGGCGCCGCGATCGAGCAGAACTTCGACGACAAGGGCATCATCTGGCCAACGTCGCTGGCGCCGTTCGAGCTGGTGCTGTGCCCGATGGGCATGGACCGCAGCGAGATGGTCAAGGAAGCGACCGAGCAGCTGTATGCGCAGGCGCGCGAAGCGGGCATCGACGTGATCCTGGACGACCGCGGCCTGCGTCCGGGCGGCATGTTCGCCGACTGGGAACTGATCGGCGTGCCGCACCGCGTGGTGATCGGCGAGCGCGGCCTGAAGGAAGGCAACCTGGAATACCAGGGCCGCCGCGACAGCGAAGCGACCGCCGTGCCGCTGGCCGACATCGTCAGCTTCATCAAAGGCAAAATCGCCCAGTGAAAGCCTGGAGCGCTTTGAGGCCGGCCGCCGCCCTGGCGCTGCTGGCGCTGGCCTGCGCAACTCCCGCGCAGGCCGGCAATCAGAAGGAAGAGGCGCTGGCCGACGCGGTGCGGCTGGCGTTGTCGAACGCGATCAAGGACAGCCGTCCGCCCGAACCCGGCTTTGGCAACGAGAGCGAGCGCCTGCGCTACCAGGGCTGGCTGGCGCAGATGTCGGGCCGCCTGAAACGCAAGCTGCCCGACGACCAGGTCCGCAATGAGTTCCTGGCCACGGCCTGGTATGAGGCGCGCCGCGCCGGACTCGATCCGGGACTGGTGCTCGGCCTGATCCAGGTGGAGTCGGCCTATCGCAAATATGCGGTGTCGATGGTCGGCGCGCGCGGCTATATGCAGGTGATGCCGTTCTGGACCAAGGTGATCGGCGACAGCAACCGCAGCGCGCTGTTCCATATGCAGACCAATCTGCGCTATGGCTGCGCGATCCTGCGCATGTACATCGATATGGAGGCGGGTAATCTGTATCTGGCGCTGGGACGCTACAACGGCAGCCGGGGACGGCCCGAGTATCCGAACGCGGTGCTGTCGGCGTGGAAGAACTGGAAGCTGTAGGGAGGGGAGGGACGCCGGCGAGGCTCATGCGCCGGCGTATGCATCAACCGCACCGCCTAAAAAAATGCCCCGATCGCGCGGCGACTGGGGCAGTTTCGCTCGGCAGATGCAGCCTGCTGCTTACTTCAGATGGTCGGAAATAAGTTTGGTCATCTCGAACATGGACACTTGGGCCTTGCCGCCGAAAACGGCTTTGAGCTTGTCGTCGGCATTGATCATGCGGCGGTTGGCCGGATCTTGCAGGTCCAGCTTTTTAATGTAGTCCCAGACTTTCTTGGTCACTTCGGTACGTGGCAGCGGAGTGGCACCAACAACGGCGGCCAGCACGGTCGATGGCGTCATCTCCTTCATGAAGGCGGCGTTCGGTTTGCGCGGCGCTGCAGGTGCTTTTTTCACTGCGGCGGGTTTCGCTGCGGCTTTTGCTGGTGCTGCTTTTTTCACGGCTGCGGGTTTCGCGGCCGCGGCCTTCTTGGCTGGTGCTGCTGCTGGGGTTTTTTTGGCTGTTGCCATCTTCGAGCCTCCTTAACGAACACATGGAAAATTGCGCAATTGATCGCACGGCTAATATTGGTGGGGATTGACAGAGTACGCAAGTGTTTTTCGCGTTTTTTCCCGGAAACACCACGTAAATCCCGCCGGGGGCGCCGCCCCGCACCGACTAGGGGCGTAGCGGCCCCGTTTTGCCCCGATTTCGTCCATGCAGGCCGCGCCAAACGGGCCTTGCGCCCGCCTGCCTTGCTGGCGCGCGGCGGCCTTTGCGCAAGGTCCGCCGCGGCGCTGCCGAAGCGCCTTAACGCATGCCCGGCATCATGCCCTTCATCGAGCGCATCATCTTCATCATGCCGCCGCCGGAGAGTTTTTTCATCATCGTCTGCATCTGCTCGAACTGATTGAGCATGCGGTTGACTTCCTGCACCTGCACGCCGGCGCCGGCCGCGATGCGGCGCTTGCGGGTGGCCTTGATCAGTTCCGGCTTGGCGCGTTCCTGCGGTGTCATCGAGTCGATGATGCCGACCATGCGGCGCACCTGTTTGTCGGCCTGGTCCATATTGGCGCCGCCGGCGGCCTGCTGGAACTGGGCCGGCAATTTGTCGACCAGATTGGCCATGCCGCCCATTTTTTTCATCTGGCCCAGTTGCGCCTTGAAGTCGTTCATGTCGAACTTGCCGCCGACCTTGATCTTCTGCGCCAGTTCGGCCGCGGCCTTGCTGTCGACGCCTTTGCGCGCTTCTTCGACCAGCGCCAGGATGTCGCCCATGCCGAGGATGCGGTTGGCCATGCGCTGCGGATCGAAGGCTTCCAGGCCGTCGAGTTTTTCGGACACGCCGGCGAACTTGATCGGCTTGCCGGTGATGTGGCGCACCGACAGGGCGGCGCCGCCGCGGGCGTCGCCATCGAGCTTGGTCAGTACGATACCGGTCAGCGGCAGCGCGTCGTTAAAGGCCTTGGCGGTGTTGATCGCATCCTGGCCCAGCATCGCGTCGACCACGAACAGGGTCTCGATCGGCTTGACCGCCGCGTGCACGGCGGCGATCTCGCGCATCATCTCTTCGTCGATACCGAGGCGGCCGGCGGTGTCGATGATCAGCACATCGTGGTAATGCTTCTTGGCCCAGTCCAGCGCGGCCAGGGCGATATCGACCGGCTTGTCGGCGGCGGTGGACGGGAAGAAGTCGGCGCCGACCTGCGCGGTGACCGATTGCAGCTGGGCGATCGCGGCGGGACGGTAGACGTCGGCCGAGACGGTCAGCACTTTCTTTTTCTTCTCTTCCTTGAGGTACTTGGCCAGCTTGCCGACGGTGGTGGTCTTACCCACACCCTGCAGGCCAGCCATCAGGATGATGGCCGGCGGCTGCTGGGCAAAGCTCAGCTGGGCCGCGTCCGGACCGAGGTCGGCGCCCATGATGGCGGCCAGCTCGCGCTGCACCACGCCCACCAGCGCCTGGCCGGGGGTCAGCGAGGAAATGACTTCCTCGCCCATGGATTTTTCCTTGACCTTGGCGATGAATTCGCGCACGGCCGGCAGGGCCACGTCGGCCTCGAGCAGGGCCAGGCGCACTTCGCGCAGCATCTCGGCGGTGTTCGCCTCGGTCAGGCGCGCCTCGCCGCGCATGGTCTTGACGACCTTGGCAAGTCTTTGGGTAAGATTATCTAGCATGATGAACCTGGGATCTGTCTGAGTGGGAGCCGGCAGCGGGCCGGACGATGGCCGTCATTTTACCGCATCGGCCCGCGCGCGGCGGCGCCGATCTGGCGCTGGCGCCGCCGTGGCGCCAGCGGGGCGCCAATGGGGCTAATTGCCGCATTGCAAATATCTTATCAAAGTATATAATTATTGTTGATAATATTGCTCTGGCCCGGCTGCGGGCCAGTTTTTTTCACTCCAGAAAGCGTCCAGCATGGAAGAACTTCAATCGCCTCCCGCCGCGCCGGTGGCAGGCAGCCCCGACCCGTCCCCGGCCCAGCCACGGGCCTACGCCCTGACATTCCATGCCCATGGCGGCGAGTACTTCCGGATCTGGATCGTCAACCTGCTGCTGACCATCCTGACGCTGGGCATCTACTCGGCCTGGGCCAAGGTCAGGCGCAACCAGTATTTCTATGCCAGCACCGAGCTGGCCGGCGCCAGCTTTGAATACCATGGCAAGCCGATGGCGATCCTGAAAGGGCGCATCATCGCCGTGCTGATGATAGGCGCCTACAATCTGGCGCTCAAGTTCGCGCCGCTGCTGGCGCTGGCGATCGGCCTGGTGCTGATGGCGGTGATCCCCTGGTTTATCTGGAAGAGTTTGCAGTTCCGCCTGTATAACACCAGCTACCGCGGCATCCGCTTCGGCTTCGACGGCAGCGCGCGCGAGGCGTATTTCACCTATCTGCTGCGGCCCTGGCTGAATGTGCTCACGCTGGGACTGGGCACGCCCTATATCCACCACAGCCTGAAAGACTTCCAGCACAGCGAGAGCCGCTTCGGCAAGGCGCGCTTTTCCTTCCATGCCAGCGTGCTCAGCTTCTACAAGGTCTACGGCATTTTCGTGGCAGTCATGCTGACCGGCCTGGGCCTGCTGGGGTGGCTGTTCGTCATGCGCGTCAAGGCGGCCCAAGGCAATGTCGCGCTGCTGATGGAGCAGAAATATGAACTGGTGGCGCTGGCGTTTGCCTTCTACGCCTGGATCTTCGCGCTATTCCCGCTGTTTACCACCCTGCTGCAAAACCTGATCTGGAACCAGACCCGGCTGGAGCCGCATGGTTTCCGCTCCAGCATGCGCTGGTCGCGCCTGACCGTGATCACCTTGAGCAATTTTGTCGGCATGGTGCTGACGCTGGGCCTGTTTACGCCTTTCGCCCAGGTGCGCATGCTGCGCTACCGCATCGAATCGATGGCGCTGCTGTCCCAGGGCAGCCTGGACGACTTCGTCGCCGACACGGCCGCGCAAGTATCGGCCACCGGCGAAGGCCTGGCCGACGTGCTCGACTTCGACCTGTCCCTATGACGCCGCCGCCGTCCACCGCCGGCGACGGCGCCGGCGTGGCGCCGGCATCGGCCGCCGCGCCGACACCGGTCGTGGCGGCGCGCTACTTCGATGGCAAGACTTCGCGCCTGCACCAGGTGCACCTGTCGGTGCGCGCCGGCATCGCCTATATAGAAGGCGAGGTGCAGCGCAGCTGTGCGCTGGGCGAACTGCAAGTGTCCGAGCGCAGCCGCCATGCGGTGCGCAAGCTCAGCTTCCCGGACGGCGCCTACCTGGAAATTAGCGACACGGCCGCCTTCGCGCAACTGCTGGAACAGAGCGGCCAGCGCGACAGCTGGGTGGTGCGCGCGCAGCAAAGCTGGCGTGGCGCCCTGCTGGCCAGCGGGGCCTGCGTGGCGCTGCTGGCGGCGGGCTACTGGTTGCTGTTGCCGGCCGCCGCCGGCCTGGCCGCAAGGCTGCTGCCGGTGCAGATAGAACGCAAGCTTGGCGGCGGCATTCTCGAGGTGCTCGACCAGCGCATCTTCCAGTCTTCGCGCCTGAGTCCCGCGCGCCAGCGCGAACTGAGCGCCGCCTTCGCGGCCTTGCGGCCACCGGGCGGCGGCGCCCAGGCCTGGCGCATTGTTTACCGTTCCAGCCTGGCCGGGCCGAACGCCTTCGCGCTGCCCTCCGGCGATATCGTGCTGACCGACCAGATGGTCAAGCTGCTGGGCGACGATCAGGCCGTGATGGGAGTGCTGGCGCATGAACTGGGCCATCTGCACCATCGCCATCTGACCCGCCGCCTGATCCAGGGCACGGCCGTCGCCACCACGGTCACGCTGCTGTTCGGCGATGTGTCGTCGATCCTGGTGACGCTGCCGACGCTGGTGCTGGACATGAAATATTCGCGCGACGCCGAAACCGAGGCCGACGACTATGCCGCCGCCATGCTGACGCAGAACGGCATCGGCCTCGAACATCTGGAGCGGGTGTTTGCCGTGCTGGAGCGGATCGAAGGGGGCGATGCAAGCGTTAAGCCAGACGCGGCGGGAGGCGGCGCGAAACAGACGGAGACCGGATCACCGCAGTCCCGGGGTGGCGCCGGCGGGATGGCGAGCTATTTGTCCAGCCATCCCGGCAGCGCGGAACGGCTGGCGCGGCTGCGGGCGCAGCGGCGCTGAACAGCGCGCCCGGTACAGCGGCAAACGGCCCGCCACGCGCAAGCATGGCGGGCCGTTTTTTATGCCAGGCTAGTTGACCAGCACGAAGCGCAGCACGGCCGCGCCGGAGATGACGGCAAAGCTGCCCGGACCGGTGGCGACGACATCGCGCGGCGCCTCCAGTGTGGTCGGCTCGCCCAGCATGATGCCCAGGCGGGGCGCGCCGCGCACGCCCGGTATGCCCAGCACGACGGTCTTGCCGCCATTGCTGTCGCTGCGATAGATCACATGCTGGAGCGGATCGGCGCTGTACACATTGCCGTCCGGCGCGGCGCGCAGCTTGGCCGGCAGCGCGGCGACCGTACTCACCACGGCTTGCGGCGTGATCTTGCGGATGGCCTGGCCATCGGACACATACAGGTCGCCGTTGACGTCGATGCCTTCCAGCACAGGCGCCGTGAAGTGCGCCGCCGTGCCGCTGCCATCGCTTTGTCCGCTCGAGTTGCCGGGGGCGCCGGCAAACAGGCTGACCTTGCCCTCGGGCGTGACCTTGTAGATGGCGCCGCCGCTGGCGGCCGATCCGCTGCGCTGCGGCGTGCGCGCCGACACATAGATAAAGCCGTCGGCGTCCGTGGCCAGTGCCGTCGGCTGGCGGGCGAAGGCGGGGTCGGCCACCAGGCTTGTCACCGTGCCGTTCGCGGCGATCTTGCGCAGCCACAGGCCATGCGCCTCCTCGTCGCCCACTGCGCCATACGGCGCGGCGAAATCGATGGTGTAGACGTTGCCGTTCAGGTCGGCGCCGAGCTTGCTCAGGCGGACAAAGCGGGCACTGTCGGCCGGCCCGTCGACTTCGCTGGAACTGTCGCCTTCCAGGCCGCTGAAACTCTGCAGGCTGGCGCCGGCCAGGCTGTCGATTTGTGCCGACCTGGCCAGCAGGATGGCGCCGGACTGCAGATGCACGCGCAGCGCCGCGACCGGGGTGGCGATGTTATCGGCCGCTTGCGCGCCGGTATAGGGCGGCGCCGCGCCGCGGTAGACGGTGCTGACCAGGCCGGCCGGGGTGACCTTGCGCACGGTATAGGCGCGGTAGTCCGGCACGCTGCTGTCGCCGGAGGCCTGCTGGTCGAGCACCAGCAGATTGTCGGCGCTGTCGATGGACAGGCTGGCCGCCTTGCTGAAACGCGCGGCCGGGCCGCTGCCATCGACCGAGGGACCCGATTCCATGGCCTTGCCGGCCAGGGTCGTGACCAGGCCGGCCGGGGTGATCTTGCGCAGCGCGCCGCTATCGAGCACATACAGATTGCCGGCCGTATCGGCGCAGGCGTCGGCGATATCCCTGAAACTGGCGGCCGCGCCCTGGCCATCGGTGACGACGGCGCCGGAATTGAGCTGGCCGGCCAGCAGGGTATTGCTCTTGCCGTCGGCGGCCACGCGCAGGATGCGCTGGCCGCTGGCGCCGCCGGCGATCAGATAGCGCAGGCCCTGGCGGTCCTGCAGCAACTGGCGGGCGTCGGCCGGCGCGCTGCCGGCGTCTTGCAGCGTGGTGACGCTGCCGTCGGCCTTGCGCACGCGCAGGCGCAGCGCGCCGTCGCTGTCGAGCATATAAATATCGCCGTTCGCCGCGGCCGCCAGGCTGAGGATGTTGCCGTTCTGGGCGTGGGCGGCGTCGCCGTCCGCGTGGCCAAAGGGCAGGCGCGCCAGCGTGTCGACATAGCCGCTGCTGCCGACCCGGCGGATGGCGACGCGCGCGGGGCCGGCGCCGGCCGGCGTGTCGCCGGCGTCGGCCACCACCAGGGTGTCTTCGGGGCCGGAGGCGATGGCCTGGATCCGGTTGTAGCGGGCCGTCGCCGCCTGGCCATCGGTCCAGCCGCGCCCGGCCAGCGAGCCGGCCAGCAGCGTGATGCCGGTGCGCAGGCCGGGATTGGGATAGAGGCTCAGGCGCAGGGTCTTGCTGACCCCGGCCGAGCTGACGGTAATGAGGACGGGCGTGATGGCCGCGCTGCCGGCGGCCGGCGGCGTATAGACCACGCTGGCGCCGCTGCCGGAGGACAGGCTGCCCGGACTGCCGCTGGCCAGTTGCCAGCTGATGTCGGCGGCCTTGCTCACGGTCGCCGTCAGCGTCAGCGGCGCCGATTGCAGCATGGGGCTGCCGGAGGCGGCCAGGGTAATGGTTTGCGCCGGTTGCGGCGCCGGTTCGGGCGCAGGCGGGTTCGATGAACCGCCGCCGCAGGCGCTCAGCGCGGCGGCAATCAGGGTGGCGCTGACCAGCAGCGGAAGCGCGGCGGGCATTGGCATTGCAGGCTGTGACATTTCAATCCTTGACGTTTGGTAATAAATGGCTGGCGTGGTGTGGAAATTATTTGCTTTTGCGTTAATATTTCCCACTTGATTATCCAATGAATTCGCCCGCGCATTGTCACGGATTGTCACGGGCGGAAAATAAGGGGCGGACGTTGGCGATAGGCAAGTGGAGCCAGCCTTGCTATGATCTGTGCAATTGTGAAATGGCCGCCGGCCCTGTGCCGCGCATAGAACTATCTATAGAGGAGTGCCCTGATGACCTTCCCCGCTTTCGTCA
The DNA here is from genome assembly GCA_013284265.1 of Oxalobacteraceae bacterium. Lineage (GTDB taxonomy): Bacteria > Pseudomonadota > Gammaproteobacteria > Burkholderiales > Burkholderiaceae_D > Rugamonas. Next base: position 50,448 of record JABTBR010000051.1, read on the forward strand.
AGTCCACCGTACTGGCCGCCCTGCTGGCGGGCGCCTTCTCCGGGGCCCAGGCCCAGGACGTGGTACGCCTCGGTAATCTGAAGTTCGCCCACTACGGCGCCGTTTCGTATATCAAGGAGATCGCGCCCAAGTGCGGCATCAAGGTCGAGGAACACATCTTCGCCAAGGGACTCGACGTGATGCAGGCGATCATCGCCGGCGAACTCGATGTCGGCACCACCGCGTCCGAGGCGGCGATCTCGGGCCGCGCCGGCGGCGCGCCGATTTACGTGGTGGCCGGCTTCGCCAAGGGCGGCGCGCGCCTGGTGGGCCGGGCCGACCTGAAACTCAAGAGCGTCAAGGAGTTGAAGGGCAAGAAGGTCGGCGTCACGCGCGGCGGCATCCAGGAAGTGCTGCTGCTGGCCGAGCTGCAGCAGAACGGTCTGAGCGTGTCCGACCAGCCGGGCAAGGATGTGCAACTGGTGTTCCTGGCCTATGCCGACCTCAATGGCGCGCTGCTGGGCAAGAATATCGACGCGATGATGAATTCCGAGCCGCAGTCCTCGCAGGCCATCAACAAGGGCTTCGGCAATGAGATCATCAAGCCTTACGACACGCCGATCGGCGAGCCGGTGCGCACCATGGTGATGACCGAGAAGTTCTATAAAGAGAAGCGCCCGCTGGCCGAGAAGTTCATGCGCTGCTTCGTCGAGGCCACCAAGACCTTCATCGACACGCCGGCCACGGCCGAGAAGTATGTGCGCGAGGTGGTGTTCAAGGGCCAGATCACCAAGGACGACTTTGACGACGCGATCAGCAATTCGCCGTATTCCTACGATATCTCGCCCGAGCATATCCAGACCACCACCGATGTGATGGTCAAGACCGGGGTGGGGCGCATGGCCAAGCCGCCGCTGGCCAGGGATTGGGTCAAGACCGATTTGCTGGATGCGGCCAAGAAGACGCTGGGTGTGAAATAGCTGCCACTGTTGGCAAGTCCACGGCGCAATCCTGCTTTTTTGTAAACCCACCGCGTAACCCCGGGGTACGACCCGCCGGGTCGTACCCCAGCTCTTTGCCTTGGGTTCTAAAGAAGCGCGGCGGCCCGCTACATATATATACACCAGCAAAAAGGAGACGGCATGGCGAAGACAAACTGGCGTGAGATCGGCGTGGGCCTGATCGTGCCCGTCGTGGTGGTGGCGGCCTGGCAGGCTGTGGCCATGCTGGGCTGGGTCAATCCCCAGGTGCTGCCGTCGCCGCTGGCGGTGGTGGAAAAGTGGATCGCCTATCTGCTGCCGATGCAGCCCTACGATCCGGCCGCCGGCAGCTGGCTGGCCTGGGCCGTGTCGGGCGAACTGATCATCGATTCGATCGGCAGCCTGTACCGGGTGGTGGTGGGCTTCGCCATCGGCGCCGGCCTGGCCTTGCCGCTGGGCCTGGCCATGGGCGCCAAACCGGCCGTGTATGCCTGGTTCAACCCGCTGGTGCAACTGCTGCGCCCGATTCCGCCCATCGCCTATATCCCGCTGTCCATCCTGTGGTTCGGCCTGGGCAATCCGCCGGCCATCTTCCTGATCGCGCTGGGCGCCTTCTTCCCGGTGCTGATGAATACCATCGCCGGGGTGCGCCAGGTCGACGGCATCTATCTGCGCGCGGCGCGCAATCTGGGCGCCTCGGGCAGCACCATGTTTATCCGCGTGATCCTGCCGGCCGCCGTGCCCTACATCCTGTCGGGCGTGCGCATCGGCATCGGCACCGCCTTCATCGTCGTCATCGTCTCGGAGATGATCGCGGTCAACAACGGTCTGGGCTTCCGCATCCTCGAGGCGCGCGAGTACTTCTGGTCGGACAAGATCATCGCCGGCATGATCAGCATCGGCCTGATCGGCCTGGCCATCGACATCGGCATGAACCGCCTGAACAACCATCTGCTGCGCTGGCACCGCGGCCTGGAGCATTGATGAGCGCATCCCATATCAGCATCCGCGGCGTCAACAAGGTCTTCCAGACCGAGGGGCGCGCAGTGATCGCCCTGCACAACATCGACCTGGAAATCCCGCAGGGCCAGTTCGTCTGCCTGCTCGGGCCTTCGGGCTGCGGCAAGTCGACCCTGCTCAACGCGGTGGCCGGCTTCGCGCCGCCGACCAGCGGGACCATCCACGCCGACGGCCAGCTGGTGAGCAGTCCCGGGCCGGAACGCGGCATGGTGTTCCAGGAATACGCGCTCTTCCCCTGGATGACGGTGGCCGAGAATGTCGGCTTCGGGCTGGAGATCAAGGGCCAGTCCAAGGCGCGGATCGCGCAGACGGTGGAGCAGTTGCTGGCCATGCTGTCGCTGAGCGACTTCCGCCAGCGCTATCCCAAGGACCTGTCGGGCGGCATGCGCCAGCGCGTGGCGATCGCGCGCGTGCTGGCGCTCGATTCGCCCATCATGCTGATGGACGAACCCTTCGGCGCGCTCGATGCGCTGACCCGGCGCAATCTGCAGGACGAGCTGCTGCGCATCTGGGCCGAACTGAAGAAGACCATTATCTTCGTCACCCACAGCATCGAGGAAGCGATCTACCTGGCCGACCGCATCGTGGTGATGACCTACCGCCCCGGCACCGTCAAGCGCGACCTGCTGGTCGATCTGGCGCGCCTGCGCGACCCGGCCTCGGCCGAATTCAATGCGCTCAAGCGCGAGCTGGGCCAGCTGGTGATGGAAGAGCAGCAGCGCCACCACCATGAGGAACTGCGCGCGGCCGCGGTCGACTAGCGGCCGCCAGCGGCGCCACTCAAAAGAATCCAGCCGATAGTGTAAACTGACGTCCATGCAGACTCTCCTCCTTATCGCCGCCGCCTTGCTCTATCTGGTGTGCGCGCTGCTGCCGGCGCGCCGCGGCACGCTGATATCGGCCATGACGGCCGGCGCCTGGCTGGTGCATGGCGCCGCCCTGTGGTCGGCCACCCTCGCGCCGGGCATGTTGCACCTGGGCTTTGCCACCATGCTGTCGTCGGCGCTGTGGGTGTCGGTGGCCGCCTACTGGATAGAAAACCGCAATTTCAGCTTGGACGGCCTGCGCCGCATGGTCATGCCGAACGCCGCGCTGGCCGCCGCCCTGCATGCGATCTTTCCCGGCGCGCTGGTCTCGCTGGAAGGCAAGTCGCCGATGTTCGGCTGGCATATCGCCATCGCCACCATGGCCTACAGCACCCTGACGATCGCCGCCTTCCACGCCGTGCTGATGGCGCTGCAGGAGTCGCGCCTGCACACGCGCGGCAGCGGCCGCGGTTTCCTGTCGGGCGCGCTGGACCAGTTGCCGGCCCTGCTGACGATGGAAAAACTGCTGTTCCGCATGATCGGCTTCGGCTTCGCCCTGCTCAGCCTGACCGTGCTGTCGGGCATCGTGTTCTCGGAACAGTTGTTCGGCCAGGTGCTGAAATGGGACCATAAATCGGTGTTTACCCTGCTGTCCTGGCTGCTGTTCGCGGCCCTGCTGGCCGGGCGCCGCCTGCGCGGCTGGCGCGGCAAGACGGCCCTGAGCTTCACCTTGGCCGGATTCGCGACCTTGCTGCTGGCCTATGTCGGCAGTCGTTTTGTATTTGAAGTGGTATTGCATCGGGGATTGGCATGACGCGTATTTTGTTCTGGCTCGCACTGGTATTTCTGGTGATGTTCGCCATCCGCAGCAAACTGAAGGGCGCCCAGCAGCGCCGCCAGCCGCCGGCCCAGCAGCCGCAGCAGGCTGGTGG
>JABTBR010000052.1 GCA_013284265.1 Oxalobacteraceae bacterium
CGCGGGGCGCGCGCCGGCGATGACCAGGGCCGCGCCGGCGCAGGGCAGCAGCGCAGACAGGCCGGGCATGGGCGTGGCGGCCTTGAAGGCCAGCACGGCGTAGACGATCAGCGCCAGGCCGGCCGCCAGCATGGCTTCGTGCAGAGCCGACCAGCCTTTGCCGCTGTCGCTGCGCTGCTGGTAGCACAGCGACAGCAGCATGCCGATCAGGAATTCGAAGGCGCGCGTGTGCACGTGGAAGTAGGCGCCCGGCACATAGTGGCTGACCGCATATTGGGAATACGCCAGCGAGGCCAGGAACAGCAGGCCCAGCAGCGCGAGCTTGGTGCTCTTGCCGGTGTTACGCAGCAGCACCAGCAGCAGCGGGAACAGCAGATAGAACTGTTCCTCCACCGACAGCGACCAGGTATGCAGCAGCGGCTGCTTGTCGGCGGTGGCGTCGAAGTAGCCGGTCTGCTTGGACAGATAGATGTTCGAATAGAACAGGGCGACGAAGCCGGCGTTCTTGAGGATGTCGCCGGTGTCCTCGGGGAAGCAGAACAGTACGCCGAACAGCAGCGTGGCGGCCAGCACCACGAACAGCGACGGCGCCAGCCGCTTCAGGCGGCGCGCGTAGAACTCCGCCAGCGAGAACTGGCGCAGCTGCTGGCGACTGAGGATGGCATTACTGACCACATAGCCGGATATGACGAAGAACACGTCCACACCCACATAACCGCCGCCGAACCAGCTCAGCTGGGCATGGCAGAACAGCACGGCCAGCACCGCCAGCGCGCGCAAGCCATCGATCTCGGCGCTGTGCACAGTCGCGCTCAAGGGGACGAAGATGCTGGGGGGCGGGGCTGTTGCGCCGGAGGCGGGGGCAGGGGTGGGGCTGCTGTGGTGCTGAAGCATGTTGTTAATTCGGCAAAAGGCGCTATTGTCTCATAGAAAGTACGGCGCCGGCCCGCCAGGGGGCCCCGCTGTTATTCCTCGTTCGGCATCCCGGCCAGCAGGTCGGTGACGCCGATGTCCTGGCCGGCCTGGAACAGCAGGGTGCTGGCCTGGCCGCGATGGTGGGTCTGGTGGTTGAACACATGCAGCAGCAACATTCCCAGGCCGCGGCTGAAGCGCACGCCCTTGGTGTTGGCGTAGCGTACCTGCCGGGCCAGATCGTCCGCCGTCAGGGAGGCGATCCAGCGTTCGATGATGGCGTCGAGTTCCCCCCGGCGCGCGGCCAGCGCGGGCAGCTCGGTTTCCAGCATGGCGGCCAGGCCGGAGGGCAGGTCCATGGCGCGCACCGGGTCGAGCAGCGGGGTGGGAATGTCCAAGGCGCAGAAGCGCTTGAGCCAGATGGTGTCGGCCACCACCAGATGGTTCAGCGTGCCGAGGATGGAGCCGAAGAAGGCGCCCCGCTCCTGCAGCAATTCGGCCGGCGCCAGGCACGCGGCCGCTTCATACACCTGGCGGTTCATGGCGCGGTTGTATTCGGACAGCAGAATGAATGCGGCGGGTGTGCTCAAGGGCTGGCTCCTGTTCTTGCCGGGTGTGCTGGCGATGCCGGCGCGATGTGGCCGGGGCGGGTCAGCTGCGATTGTAGCAAGGGATCGGCGCTGGCGCAGGCGGCCGGAAGGAAGTGGGCACCAGGGCAGAGGAGACCAGCCCCTCCACCCCGGCGCCCGGGGGGATCAATGCAGTTTGACCGGTGGCAGGACCTTGGCGCGCAGCCAGTCCACCAGGGTGTGAACCGCCATGCGTGCCATGCCATGCAGGGCCAGCATGTGTTTCTGGTACATCATGCCGTACAGCAGACGCGCCGCCGCGCCGCCGACGTGAATGCTCTTGCCCGTGACCGCGCCACTGAGCACGCCGACGGCTGCCAGCGGTCCGAGCGAGACCAGCGAGCCGTAGTCGCGGTAGCGGAAGCCGGCCAGCGCGCCGGCCTTGGGCATGGCGGCCACACTGCCTGCCTTGGCTAGCTTGGCGGCATCGGCCAGGTGCTTGGCCATATGCTTGGCCAGATACACGGCCTGCTGGTGCGCGACCTGCGCCCGTGGCGGCACCGCGCCCTTGTCCGGGCAGATGAAGCTGGCGCAGTCGCCGAAGGCATACACGTGCTCGTCGGCCGGCGCGCGCAGCGTGGCATCGACCGCGATCTGGTTCATGCGGTTGACCGGCAGACCCAGTGCCGCGCACAGGGCCGGCGCTTCCACGCCCGCCGCCCACAGGGCCAGGTCGGCGCGATGCTCATGGCCGGTGCTGTCGATCACCGCCTGCGGCGTGACGCTGGCCACCGAGGTGTTCGTCAGCACGCTGATGCCGAGCGAACGCAGATGGCTGGCGGCGCGCTCCGACAGGCTGGCATGCAGGTGCGGCAGCAGATACTGGCCGCGCTCGATGATGCTGATGCGCACATCCTTGACCGGGTCCAGCGCATGGACCTTGTACTGGGCCAGCGCGCGGGCGCTGTGGCTCAGTTCCGCCGCCAGTTCCACGCCGGTGGCGCCGCCACCGACGATCACCACGTTCACCTGGGCAGCGCCTGCCGCGCAATCGCCGCGCTGCTTGCGCTCGCCGGCCTCGATGCAGGCATTGACGAAGCGTTTGCGGAACACTTCCGCCTCGGTCACGTTGTCGAGCGTGAGCACATGGGCCGCCGCGCCGGGAATGCCGAAGAAGTTGGTGACCGAACCGAGTGCCAGTACCAGCTTGTCGTAGCCTATGCTGCGGCGCGGCTGCAGTTCCAGCCCGTCGACCCGGCGCGGGGCCAGTTCGATGCTGCGCGCTGCGCGGTCGATGGACATCACCTCGCCCTGGATGAATTCGAAATGATGGTCGGCCGCCTGGGCCGGGAATTCGATCTGGGTCACTTGCGGGTCGCACTTGCCCGATGCCACGGTATGCAGCAAAGGCTTCCAGAAATGACCTGGCGAGCGGTCGACCAGCAGCACGCGCGCGCGCCCGGCCTTGCCCAGTGTGTCCCCAAGACGGGTGGCCAGTTCAAGTCCGCCGGCGCCGCCTCCTACAATAACGATGGTGTCCATGATTCGCCTCCAGTGAGTTTAAATGGTGGTGCGACAGGATGGTCCTAAGGCTCCCTGCAAACCTGCTATGCGGCCAATTCCTTGTCTTGATCTTGCTGCGGATTGGCCGAGAATGGGCTGATGCGCAATTCGTGCAGCGCCTCGAAAGTGATGAACTGCTGCGGACGCAGCACGTCCGCGCCATACGGTGCCACCGACACGGTCCACAGGCCGCATTCCTCGGCGGCGCGCAGGCCCGGCACGGCGGTGTCGATCGCGACCGCGGCGCTGGCCTCGATGCCCATCGCGTGCAGGGCGCGGCCGAAGGGGCCGGTGGCCGCGGGGCCTTCGAAGCTGACACCGCCGGCGACGACGGTAAACATGCTGTTCACATCGGAGCCGAAGCTTTGCGACAGCAAGGCGCTGGTGACCGGCGCGGGCAGGTCAGACAGGATCGCGACCTTGCAGCCGGCGGCCAGTGCATCGTCAATCAGCGTCAGGGCGGCGGGCGAGACTTTCGGCGCGCGCTCGGCCACGGCTTGCTGGAACTGGCGGTGCTTCTCGGCGAACAGTTCGGCCACGCCTTCCTTGTTGCGCGACATCGGCTCGAAGGCGATGGCGGCGCCCACGGCGCGGGAGTAACCGTGGGTGGCAGCGGCGGCGCGCAGCGCCGGCAAGGTCCAGCGCAGCGACAGGCCAGCATGCGCAAAGGCGCCATTGCAGGCTGCCAGATGCAGCGCTTCGGTGTCGAACAGTACGCCGTCGAGGCCAAGGAAGATTACGTCGATGCTCATGTCGAATGCTCTCGCTAAAAGGGGTATGCAATCGGGCTTGCTGTTGTTTCAGCAGTTCATGAGTACGAATATAAAGGTAGAATAAACAAAAGAAAAATTAAAGATACTCGATAATTGATAAGGAATGCCTTATGTATCACGCCAGTTTTCGCCAGCTCCAGTCGCTGGTGCTGATCGCCCGCCATGAAAGCGTGTCGCGCGCGGCCGATGCGATGCACGTCACGCAGCCGGCGGTATCGTTGCAATTACGCACACTCGAAGAGATCGCCGGCATTGCGCTGACGCGCAAGGTGGGGCGCAATATCCAGCTGACGGCGGCCGGCGAGGTCATGGTGGAATTTTCCGAACGCATCCTGCGCCTGTGGGAGCAGGCCGGCGACGAGCTGGCGGCCCTGCAGGGCGTGACCAGCGGCACGCTGCGCATCGGCGCCGTGACCACGGCGGAACACTTGTTGCCGCCGTTGCTAGTGCCATTCACCCTGGAACGGCCCGATGTACGTTTGAAACTTCAGGTGGGTAATCGCGCCGAGATCGTCAACATGCTGGCGCGCCACGAAATCGATCTGGCCATCATGGGCACGCCGCCGCGCGAGTTGCGCACCAACGCGGCCCGGTTCGCGCGCCACCCGATGGCTTTTGTGGCGGGACCGGCCCATCCCCTGATGAAAAAACGCAAGGTGGCGCTGAGCGATGTGATGGGCGCCAGCCTGATGGTGCGCGAACGCGGTTCCGGTACGCGCACGGCGATCGAGAAACTGTTCCGCGAAAGCGGGCATCCGCTCAACTTCGGTTCCGAGGTGTCGAGCAACGAGGCGATCAAGCGCATGGTGTCGGCCGGGCTGGGCGTGGGCTTTTTATCGGTGCACGCCTGCGCGCTGGAATTCGAGGCCGGCCTGCTGGCGATTTTACCGATGCAGGAAAATCCGGTGGAAGCCGACTGGCATGTGATGCACTTGAGCGATCACCCGATTCCGAAGGTGGCGGCGGCCTTCCAGGATTATGTGATCGAGAATGGCCAGGAGCTGGTGCGGCGCGAGCTGGAAGGCTTCAGCAAGCGCCTGGTGCAGCAGCGCAAGCCGCGCTGAGTTGGTTCAAAATCGACCGCCAGGTGCCGGTGGCGCGGGGGCAGCTTAGGCATGCCGCAGTGCTGTTAGAACCCAAGGCAAAGAGCCGGGGTCTGCGCTAAGCATGCCACCGCGCTATTTAGAACCCAAGGCAAAGAGCCGGGGTCTGACCCAAGGGTCCGGAGAGGGGCTGCGCCCCGCCTGTCCCGATGGGACAGGCCCCCAGGGGTACGCCGTGGGTTTTAAATGACGGCCGTGGCGCGCTTAATTTGGTGTTTCGTGGGCTGCGAGCAGAGCGGCCCAGGCCGGCACTGCTACGCGCCAGAAGGCATCGAGATCGCTCGCCTGCAGCTCCATACCAAGGAAGCGCGCGGCAGGCAACAGCGCCTGCTGCAACAAGGCTTGCGGCGCGCCGCCATCGTCGAAGGCGAGGGCGCCGGTCTGCTTGGACAGTTTCTCGCCCAGTTCGTTGTTGACCACGGGGACGTGCAGATAGCGTGGCTGCGGCAAGCCCAGCATTTGCTGCAGATACAACTGGCGCGGCGTGGAGTCGAGCAGGTCGGCACCGCGCACGATGTCGGTGATGCCCTGGGCGCCATCGTCAACCACCACGGCCAGCTGGTAGGCCCAGAAGCCGTCGGCGCGCTTGACGACAAAGTCGCCCACCTCATCGGTCAAGTCCTGGCTGACCAGGCCGCACCAGCGGTCGCTGCAGGAGGCGATGTAGTGCGGTGTCTGCGGCACGGCCAGGCGCAGCGCGCGCGCGCTGCGGCCAGGGGCCAGGCCGTGGCGGCAGGTGCCCGGATAGATCAGCGCCTGGGCCTGGCGGCCAGTCAGGCTCAGCTGCGAGTCGGCGATTTCCTTGCGCGAACAGGCGCAGGGGTAGATCAGCGCGCCGAGCCGGGCCAGCGCGGCCTGGTACAGCTCGCCGCGCTGGCTCTGCCAGCTCACTTCGCCATCCCACAGCATGCCGCAGCGTTGCAGAGAGGCGAGGATGTGCTGGTCGGCGCCGGCCACGTTGCGGTCGCCGTCGACGTCCTCGATGCGCAGCAGCCAGCTGCCGTGGTGGACTTTGGCATCCAGGTAGCTGGCCATGGCGGCCACCAGCGAACCGATGTGGAGCGGGCCGGTGGGGGAGGGGGCGAAGCGGCCGATGTAGGGGGGAGTCACTGTCATGGGGGTGATTTTAACCTCAGGGCGGGGGCCGTGGTCGACTTGTACTCTCAGCTGAGCTGGTGTGTCCGGGCGCGTTTAAAACCTACGGCGTAACCCTGGGGTCTGACCCGGCGGGGCTCGGCGCCCCCGTCGCCCCCGGCTCTTTGCCGTGGGTTTTAATAGCGCTACCGGCATTTGCAGTGCGCCCCCGGAAGAGCGTTGCCGGCAATGGCAATGCGCCCCCGGCTTGGCTTACAATGTGCGACGCGGCAAGCACAGCTGCCGCCTTAACCCTTTTTCGCCATTAGGATCCCATGCAGAAAATGTTCCCATCCTTTGTAGCTTCCGCCCTGGCCGCCAGCCTGGCGCTGGCTTTTCCTGCCCATGCCGCCAGCGCCACAAGCGCGGCCGGTGTGCAGGAAGCTCCGCTGCGCGCTCACCTCGCGTTCCTGTCCCATGATGTGCTCGAAGGCCGCGGCACCGGCCAGCGCGGCGCCGACCTGACCGTTGCTTATCTGGAAACTCAGGCCCTGGCCGTGGGCCTGAAGCCGGGCAACGGCAACAGCTTCCGCCAGTCGGTCAAGATCGCCGGCGTGAAAACGCTGCCGTCCGAGTCGACGCTGCAACTGAACGCGGGCGGACAGCCGCTGCCGCTGGCCTACGGCCGCGACTGGGTGTGGGCGCCGGGCGATGCCCAGGCCGCGCACAGCTTCGATGCCGGCCTGGTCTTCGTCGGCTACGGCATCAGCGCCAGCGAAGAGGGCTGGGACGACTTCAAGGGCGTCGATGTCACCGGCAAGATCGTGGTGATGATGGTCAATGACCCGCAACCCACCGCCGCCGAGCCGAACCGTTTCAACGGCAAGGGCCTGACCTACTATGGCCGCTGGACCTATAAATTCGAGGAAGCCAAGCGCCGTGGCGCGGCCGGCGTGCTGCTGATCCACACCGATGCGAGCGCCTCGTATGGCTGGAGCGTGGTACAGAACAGCTGGGCCGGTCCGGAACGCTTCCAGCTGGCACAAGGCAAGCTGGGCAGCGGCCTGCAGGGCTGGATGACGGAAGAGACGGCACGCAGCCTGTTCAAGGCGGCCGGCCAGGATCTGGACGCGTTGCGCGCCAAGGCCGAGCTCAAGGATTTCCAGCCTGTCGTGCTGAACGCCAAGCTGGGCGGCGAGATGAAGGCCGCCGTGCGCACGGTGGAGCAGTTCAATGTGGCCGGCGTGGTGCCGGGCACCGATGCCAAGCTGAAGGATGAAGTGGTGATCTACAGCGCGCACTGGGACCATCTGGGTAAGCAGGGCGAAGGCGCGGACACCATCTTCAACGGCGCCGTCGACAACGCCTCCGGTTCGGCCGCGCTGCTGGCCATGGCCAAGGAAGCGGTGCGCGCGCCATCGAAGCGCAGCCAGATGTTCCTGTGGGTGGCCGCCGAAGAGCAGGGCCTGCTGGGCAGCGCCGCTTACGCGGTAAGCCCGCTGTGGCCGATGGCCAAGACGGCCGCCAATCTGAACCTGGACAGCCTGAACTTTGTTGGCCTGACGCGCGACATCGGCACCCAGGGCAGCGAGCGCACCGAACTGGGCAAGATGGCCGAAGTGACGGCGAAGAAAATGGGTATGCGGATCGCCGACGCCGAGCCGGATCTGGCCGGCGGCTATTTCCGCAGCGACCACTTCAACTTCGCCAAGTCCGGCGTGCCGGCCTTCTCGATCGAAGCGGGGCGCGTCTACATCAAGGACCCGGCCGGTGCCAAGGCCAAGGTCGATGCCTATGGTCCGCGCTACCATCAGGTTACCGATGAATACGATGCGAGCTGGGATCTGAGCGGCATGGTGCAGCAGGCGCAGTTTACGCTGAACCTGGGCCGCATGATCGCGGACGCGCCGAAGATGCCGGCCTGGAAGGCGGGCGATGCGTTTGGCAAGGCCCGCGCCAGCGCCAAGTAATACTGTTTGACCGGTCCATTGAAACCCGCCGCGTGCGGGTTTTTTTATGTCGCGCAGTTGGGAGGGGGCTGAGTTTGCGGGCCGCAGGCTGTCGTTCAAAACCCACGGCCTACCCCTGGGGTCAGACCCGACGGGTCTGACCCCGGCTCTTTGCCGTGGGTTCAGGCCGTTGCCGGCGGCCCTTTTGCTGTGGATGGAGGTTGCTGTAGGCGGCCCTTTTAGCTTGTTTAGGCTGACGAGCCTGCAGCTCAGTGGTGGAATCCCACCGTGATGGTGGTGCCGGTCAGGTCGATGCCGCGCATGGTGATGCTGCCGAAGTAGGGGCCGCCTTCGGAACCCTTGACGCGGATGTTGTTGAAGTTGATTTCACCGATCGAACTGGGCAGGCTGAGCGTCATCGAGCCGTCCTTGTTGATGGTGGCGACGGCCTTGCTCGGGTCGTACACCACGTTCTTCATGCTCACGTCCGACTCCAGGAAGCCCAGCACCGGGTTGACCACCTTGACCAGGTCGCCCACCACTTCCATGCTGTTCTGCTTGATCTGCTGCTTGACATGGTGCACCAGTTCATCGTTCAAGCCCTGGGCGGCGGTGTCGCTCAATTCCTCCTCCGACAAGGCTTGCAGGCTGCCCAAGGTGGCCGGCTTGGCCGGGCCGTCCTGGCTGCCTTCGCGCGGCAGGATCAGCGGCGCGGTGACGGCCAGCGCCGGCAGCGCCTGGGCCGCATAGGCTTCGAGCGGGGCGATCAGCGAGGTGGCGATGGCGGCGGCCATCCGCACATTGCGCTGGGTGCGCAGCACGTCGTTGACGTGCTCGTGCGTGATGATGTTCCATTCGGCGAAAATGTCACCGAGGCGCTGACCGGTCTTGCGTTGCTGCTCGATTGCGCGGTCCAGTTGTTCCTGCGAAATCAGCTTCTTGCGTACCAGCAGCTGACCGAACATCGACTTATTATGATGATTCGATAACCAACCCATCAAGTTCTCCTTGTTTTAGCTCAGGCCGTCAGCTTGCGCAGCGGCTGGTGCAATTGCGGACCCGGCTGGTGGGCCAGGTGGACGATATCGGACGGGGCCATGCCGAACCAGCGCTTGCAGGCGCGGTAGAAGGCGCTGGGCTCGGAGAAACCGAGCTGGAAGCTGAGCATCTTCAGCGACAGCTCGCCGCAGCTGAGCGACTGGCGCGCCAGTTCGCGGCGGGTATCGTCGACCAGGATGGTGAAGCTGGTGCCTTCCTCGGCCAGGCGGCGCTGCAAGGTGCGCTCGCTCATCATCAGGCGCGCCGCCACCTCGTCGCGGTGCGGCGGGCCTTTCGGCAGCATGCCCGCCAGCAGGGCCTGCACCTTGGCGCCCAGCGTGGGCGGCTCGGCGCGGGCCAGGGTTTCGAGCACGCGGCCGCCGTCCATATTATGGCTCTGGGGCAGCGCCATCACCAGGTCGGCGTCGGCAAATTCCATGACGTTGTGCGGCATATTGAATTTGACGGGGCAGCCGAAGGTGTCGCTGTAGACCTGGGCATTGGCCGGCGGCGGGAAGGCGTATTCCACCACCACCGGGGTCGCGTCGTCATTGCCGGAGGCGCTGCGCAGGGTGCGCAGCAGCACGCACCAGACGAAGTCATAGCGTTGCTGCGGCACCACACGATGCGCGCCGGGCAGCAGCATGCCGACCCGGGTGTGGCCGTGGCAGCGCTCGATCGTGCTTTGCACCGTGGGCGAGACCAGCATGATGTGGCCCATCACGCCGAGCCAGCCGAGGCGGTGGGGTGTCGAGATTTTCAGGCCCAGCAGCGGGTCGCCGGATTTCTCCACCAGCAACTCCCATAAATGGCTGAGCTTGTCGGACAGGGTCAGGGCGTCGCAGGCCAGGCCATCGCCTTCGTCGAGGCCGGCTTCGGCGAACAGGGCGTCCGCTTCGACGCCGGAATGGGCCAGCCGCGACTTGACGCCGCGGACCAGGTGGAGGGCGGATGAATAGGTCATGCTGTCTCCTGCGCAAATAAACGGGGCGCGTGCGCCGGATAAAACTCAGTGTGCGTGTACAAGTGAAACCTCCTGTGTGTCACCACTGCGATGGAACATATTGCCTGTAGCGCTTGCGGACTAGGAACTACGAACGACGGATGACAAACAACAATGCTCAAGGGGTGACGGCGGTGCGCAGGCGCAGGCCGATCTGCTCTTTCAGTCCCTGCAGCTTGGGATCGATGACGGCGCGGGTGTCGGCCGCCACGCTCTCGCCGAGCAGCTTCTGCATTTCAGGCAGCATGGTTTCGAATTTTTTCTTCACCGGCGATTCCAGGATCGCGATCATCTGGCGCAGCTCGTCCTCGGTGAAGCGTTCGGCCAGCAGCGGCGCGACGGTGGTCGGGATCAGCTTGTCGGCGCTGCTCTTGGTGATCGGCGTGGCTTCTTCCATGAATTGCTTGGCGGCGACGACGATGTCGCTCATGGCGGCGTCGCGCTTGTCGACGGCGGCGCGGCCCTGCAGCATGGCGCGGGCTTGCTGGACCGCGTCCGAGACGGGCGCCTGCAGCATCTGCTGGCCGATGCCGTCGATTTTCCACAGTTTCAGGATCTTGTTGACCAGTTCCTGCTTGGCCGGGGAAACCGGGGCGGCGGCGCTGGCCAGGCCGGCGGCGCACAAAGACAGGATGGCGATGGTGGCTTTGACTTTAAACATGGTGTTGACTCCTTGGATCAGAAACGACGGTTGTAACTCATGCCGAAATAACGCACCCGGATATCGCCGGCAACGTCGAGACCGGCATACGGGTTGTAGATGATGTTGAAGAAGGTGTTGCAGTTCAGATTGCAGTCCGTGTTGGCGGGCACATTGAATTTCCCTACCATATAGGAGCCGGTCAGGCTGATATCGGTGTCCTTGCTCAGCTTGTAGTTCAGGCCCAGGCTATAGAGCTTGGTGTCGGGCAGGGGCGCGATCAGGTCGACCTTGTCCTTCGGTACCGAACTCTTGCGTGGCTCATAGCCGGCGCGCAGGGTCAGTTTTTCGGTCGGGAACAATTGCAGGCCGAAGCCGAAATTGACCAGGCTCTTGTAGCCGCGTGGAATGGTCAGCTTGCCCGAATCGGGAATGCCGTACAGGCGCGCCACTTCGAGCAGCTTGATGCTCTGGTCGAACTGGAAGGTCAGTTTGTCCCACTCGCCCCATTGGGCATAACTGGCGTCCACGTTCAGCTGCACCAGGCGGATAGGGCGCAGCTTGATGCCGAGCTGATAGTGCGCCGGGAAGGGAATGGTGGCGCTCATATTCCCTTTTTGCTGGGCCGGAATCGAGGACGGGAAACCCAGCACGGCGCCGGCGATCGGCCCGAGCAGACTGGAATTCATGCCGCGCACGAAATTGCGCAGCATCGGATCGGCATCGAACACATAGGTGCCGGTGTAATTGGTCTTGGAGCCGCCCTGGTAGACCGCGCCGAGCGCGATCCACGGGGCCGGTTCCCACAGCACGCCCAGATTCAGCGTGGGGTCGATCGGCGCCGTCATTTCCAGGTGCATATGGGCGGCCTTCTTGAAGGGGCTGACCATGCCTTCCTTGCCGCCGCCGCAGACGCCGAAGCCGAAGGTGTCGATGATGTTGCCGCCGTCCTCCGGGCACCAGCCCTGCTGCAGCTTGCCGAACACGCCCAGCAGCTCGTTGGGGAAGCGCATATTGGTGTCGACCACGAAGGCCGAGTGCGAGATCGGGATGGCCACGCCGAAGCTGAGCGTGTCGGAATATTTGTAGCCGACCGAGGGCGCGGCCCACACCAGGCGCTGGATCTGGACCTGGCGGCCGCCGAACTGGGCCGGATCGTTGACGTCGGTGGTGCGGTCGATACTCATCGCCTGCGCCATATAGCTGTTGGTGGCGAAGGTGAACTTCGAACCAGGCTTGTTCCAGGCCATGCCGACGCCGGGAATGACCACGGCCGGCAGGCGCCAGCCCGGTTTGCCATAGGTGGGCACATACATGCCCTGGCGCACCGGGCCGGTGCTGGTGCCGGCGATCGGGTCGTCGCGCCAGCCGCCGACGTCGAAGTCGGATGGGGCGTGGAACTGGGCGCTGGTGCGGATCGAGGCGCCGAAGGTGTTCAGGGTTTCGCTGTCGCCTTTCAGGCGCGCCAGCCCGGCCGGATTGAAGTGGATCGAATCGATGCCGGGCGGATCGGCCGTGACGGCGTTACCCAGCGCCATGGCGACGACGCTGGTGGTCAGGTTCTCGGTCAGCGCCGCCTGGGCGGCGGGCGCGCACACGGCCGCGACCGCCGCCGCCAGGGCGAGCAGCTTCAGTGGACGCGGCGAACCCGGCGGCGCCGTGCCGGCATGCATACGCGGGCGCATTTAAAACGCCAGTGGCAGGCTCAGACCCACCGTCAGGTTCGGCGAGTCCGGGGTCAGGCCGATGCCGACCGACAGATTGACGGTGGTCTTGGGATTGACGCGGTAGCCCAGGCCCATGTTCAGGATGCCCGAAGTCTGCATCGAGGTCTTGGCGGTCAGGCCGTCGGCGAAGGTCAGCTTGGAGCCGGCCGAAATGGCTTCCTGGAAGGAGATCGTGGTGGTGATGCCATACGACAGCGCATACGCGAAGCCCATGCCGAAGCCGACCGACATGCCGGGCTGGACTTTGGTGAGCACGCGGGTGCCGTTGACCTGCCACAGATGCTTGGCCGGCAGGCTGGCCGTCAGGCTCATCGAGCCGAACAGCGCGACCGGGTCGACGATGCGGTTGATGTTCAGGCCGCCCGAGAAGGAGGTCACGCCGCCGCCGGTGGCCTGGCCGCTGCCGGCGATGATCTTGAAGGGGCTGCGTCCGGTCGGCAGGCGCATATTGCCGGTGACGGTGACGCCGGGCGCGTCGCGGCGCGCTTCGAAGGGTTGGAAACGCGCGCCCAGGGCGATGTCGCCCAGCGAGTTCGACACGCCGCTCGCGCCCCGCGATTCGGAATATTTCGACAGCACGGGAATGGTGACGTTGCCAGTCAGATTGTCGAGCACGCCATAGTCGACCGAGACGGTGTTGGTGACGGTGTGGGAACTGGTGTTTTCAATTTCGAACAGGGTGATGCCGCCGCCGGCCAGATCGGTGATGATCTTTTCCTGGCCGATGTAGCTGTAGCTGAGGTCGTAGCTGAACTGCATCTGCTTGGCGCGGATCAGGGAATACTGTTTGTCGACCGCCGTCAGCGTCGATTTGAGCATGGCGCTCTGGTCGCCTTCGCCTTCCTTCTTGGCCAGCGCATCGCGCGCGGCGTCGGCGCTGGCGGCGGCCGGCTTGGCCTCGGCCGCCTTGGTCTCGGCCGGCTTGGCGTCGGCAGGCTTGGTTTCCTGTGCGCTCACCGGCGCGGAACAGACCAGCAGCGCCGAGGCGACAGCGGCCGCAGCCGTCTTGATTGCAGCCTGGGCAGCGGATGGCATAGTGCAAAAAGTCATGGTGATTCCTTGTTGATAGAGTGAGCGCAAGACAGCTGGAGAACGGGAATTATTGGCGATGCATATAGGTGCCGGCGGCGCCCGAATTGACGGCGCGTTCGAGCAGGTAGCTGGTGTGGTTCAGGGCGTCGAGGCGGCCCTTGTTGGTGACGCGGTCCATATCGACGACACCGAGTTCGCGGTCGGTCAGCGCCAGCAGGTCGGCGGCCTTCTGGCCCTTGGCCGGCGAGATCAGGAACAGGGTGTTCTTGTCCCACCACTGGGCGAACTCGGCCACGGAGAACACGATGTTGCCGGCCGAGGGGTCGGCGATGTAGACGATGCCGTCGCGGATGCCGCGCAGCACCACGAAGTGCTTGGAGCCGCCGAACTCGATCGGCACGATGGCCGGCTGGGTCAGTTCCTTCAAGTCCTGGATGGTGGCGCGGAAACCGGCGCCTTCCACGCCCAGCGAGGCGATATAGCGCTTCATGTCGAGCAGCGAGAAACCGCGCCGTTCGATGATCTTTTCCTTTTCGCCTTTTTCCAGCATGCCTTCCATGGCTTGCTGTTCATTGACCTTCAGGCCCAGGTGGTAGGTCAGCACCGTCACCAGCGCGGCCGAGCCGCAGCTGTAGTCGAAGGCCTGGCGCACGATGTTGTGGTATTTCAGTTCGGAAAACGGCTCCATCGTCACGCTCTGGCTGTAATGGCCGCCGCCGAGCAGGGCTTGCGGCATCTCGAACTGGCCCTTGGGCCGGTCCAGCGGTTCGTGGCGTTCGAGCGCACCGGCGCCACCGATCAGGGCGGCAACGACGCCCAGCAAAATCATGAGCATGGGATTAGTTTCCGCAGGCGAGGAAGAAGCGGCGGACGCGCACTGTGGCGTGTCCGTAACAGGTGTGCTGACTGTGTATGCGCGCTGGGCGGGACGCTAAAACGCGACCATATGCGCTGCCCCGGAACGCGCTGCGTTCCTTCATTGCTGCTGCCATGTCATCTCCAGTAAATTCTAATATAGAACGGTCGTGCTTTATTAATGCGACAACTGTTCTAGTTTTTTTTGTAACTTATTAACGCATGGTTTGCGCTTGCCCAGCATCTGTTTTTTTAGAAGCGCATCTCTAGGAAATCGGCCTCAACTTATGCTATCCGACGCAACAATCCTGCAACACCTCGCCTCACTCTGTATGGCTCCCAGGGCCAAGTCGTTGGCTTTCGCGGTCAGCGTGCAAGGCTTTACCGCGGCCGAGTCCGGCTCATATCATTAATTTAATTAATATTCAAATATTAAGATTTTTCGGGGAAGCCAGCCCGGCGCGACGCAGTCTCAGGACTGCTGCGACCGGCAGCAGATTCCTGGTGGCACAGGTCCTTATCCGGGGCTTCGGGCCAGCCTTCCCGAGGTAAGAGGCAGCACGACAAACTAAAAAACTTTTTGCTAAAACAACTCTTGGAGATACACATGCAAATCATCAAATCCGCAGTCGCAGCAGCCCTGGCAACCCTGGCCCTGTCCGCATCGGCCATGACCCCGATCCAAGATGCCGAGCTGAGCGCTGTTAGCGGCCAGGACGGTGTGTCGATCACCGCCAATCTGCAAATCAAGATCGACTCCTTCGTCTACACCGATACCGACGCAGTTGACGCCAACGGCCTGGGTGGCGGTTCGGTCAGCTTCAACGGCATCAAAGTGAACGGTCTGATCGCAGCGAGCATCGACATCCTGTCGAAAAACTCCTTCCTGCAAGCAGCCGGCGCCGCTGGTGTGACCAACCCAGGCACCTTCTACTCGCCAGCGACCGGCGGTGACGTTGTTCAGATCGCCATCCCGGCCGACGTGCAAGTTGCCGCCGGCAAGTTCCTGAACGTGTCGGTTGACGCGATCAAAATGGGCAACAACGCTGCTTCCTTCGGTTCGTTCGCGATGAACCAGATCGACATGCGCGGTACCCAAGTGTGGATCTGGGCACACTAATTCAGCGCCATTCACGCTGGCTTCTCAGGCCTGTTGCTTGGCCTGACAAGTCAGCGAGGCAAGCTGGACGGTGTTGCAAGCGGGTCTTAAGATAGACCCGCAATCTTAAGAAAAAACAAATAAGTATTATTAAAAATCAATCACCCGGAGACCTTAAAATGCAAATCATCAAATCCGCAGTCGCAGCAGCCCTGGCAACCCTGGCCCTGTCCGCATCGGCCATGACCCCGATCCAAGATGCCGAACTGAGCGCTGTTAGCGGTCAAGACGGTGTGTCGATCACTGCCAATCTGCAGATCAAAATCGACTCCTTCGTCTACACCGATACCGACGCAGTTGACGCCAACGGTCTGGGCGGCGGTTCGGTCAGCTTCAACGGCATCAAAGTGAACGGTCTGATCGCAGCGAGCATCGACATCCTGTCGAAAAACTCCTTCCTGCAAGCAGCCGGCGCCGCTGGTGTGACCAACCCAGGTACCTTCTACTCGCCAGCGACCGGCGGTGACGTTGTTCAGATCGCTATCCCGGCCGACGTACAAGTTGCCGCTGGCAAGTTCCTGAACGTGTCGGTTGACGCGATCAAAATGGGCAACAACGCTGCTTCCTTCGGTTCGTTCGCCATGAACCAGATCGACATGCGCGGTACCCAAGTCTGGATCTGGGCACACTAATCGCCCATGCCTGACGGCCGCGCCCGCGGCTGATCAGCAGTGCGAGTGACTTCAGCAAGAGGCCGGCGCCTTCGCGGCGCCGGTTTCCTGTCCCATCTGTTCGAGCGGAGCTGTTGCGCTCACCTGCATCGACTGCACCGATATGAAAATTCTGTCCACGCCCATCCGGTGTGCTTCGCTACGCCTGTGTCAAACCAGCCTGCTGCTGGCGGCGAGCCTGATGGCGCACTCCGCCTCGGCCCAGCTGACACCGTTGAGCGAAGACGAGATGTCCAGCACCCGCGGTCAAGGTATCCTGGCCATCAGCAACAGCAACTACAACGGTTTTGACTTTACCCGCGTCGCACTCGACGCCGATATTGCGATGAGCGCCAATTTCCGCAATCTGCGCCTGGGTGAATACAGTTACAACGGCCGCGCCGGCATGGACATCGATATGCCGCTGTTGCAATTTGGCCGCAGCGATGGCACCGAGGCGCAGCGCCTGGTCCAGATCGGCAATCCCTATTTCGAATTCGTCTACAAGAACGCGGCCGACAGCACGGGCCGCGAAGTGGTGGGCATGCGCTTTGGCTTCGACGCCATCAGTGGTGATGTCGGCCTGAAACTCAATACCCTGTCCGGCTCGATGCTGGTCAATGGCAAGGCGGCCGACGGCACGCCCATCGTGCTCGATTCGCGCACCGATGTGGCCGGCGGCGGCAAGCGCTGGGACGGCGCCTGCAGCGGTTCCTGCCTGTCGCTGGCCCAGCTGGGCGGCGTGACGGCTGGCGACGCGAGCGGCCCGAGCCGCGACTTCTGGATTTCAGCCTTGAAATCGGGCGTGCAGTTCCAGGCGCCGCCGGGCACGACCACCTTGCCCGACGCGGCCCAGGCCGGCATCTGGCTGAACTGGCGCGACAAGCTGCAAGCGATCTCGACTAACGGCCTGGTACCGGCCAATCTGCCGAAAGGGCGCTGAGCATGCGCGCCCCGGAACTGAAGCGGACTCTGCGCCCGTGCCGGCGCGCCGGGATCAGTGTTGTTGTGCTGGGCAGCCTGCTGCTGGGCGCACCGGCGCTGGCGCTGGCGCTGGAACCCTTGAGCGAGGCGGCCATGTCGGCGGTGCGCGGACGCGATGGCGTCAGCTTCGATCTGTCCGGCTTTTCGATGTCGGGCGATGCCCGCGTCACCTACACCACGCCGGACAATAACTCGATCTACACGGAAAAGCTGAGCGCCTCGCGCAGCGATAATCCGAATCCGTTTTCCGATCCCTACCGCCTCGATATCGTGTCCGGTGCGCCGGGCCTGGCCGATGTGGTGAAGATCTCGCTGCCGGGCAACGCCAACGGCGACCAGCGCTGGCAGTTCGCCTACGACTGGGGCGTCAACGCCAACGGCATCGCGCGCGACATGGGCAGTGTGGTGATGACGGACGTGGTGTACTACGGCGGCGGCTGGCAATTCACTACACCGCAGGTCAATGAGGGCGTGGCCTTCGGCGCCGCGCTGCGCATGGACATCGGCCAGCTGGCCTACCGTCCGCGCGGCCGCGCCGACGCGACGGAACAGATGGCGCTGAGCGGCATCCACATCGGCGCGGTCGACGCCAACGGGGCCTTTACCAATCAGCCCTGGGTGATCGCCGACGTGGCGGCCCAGCCGGCCGTGATCAATGCGCTGACCGATGAAACGGGACCGCGCCTGCACATCGGCATCGATTGGCCGGACCCGCGCTACGGCAATGGCCAGGCGGCCACGGGTGGGGTGGCGATCGACAATATTTCCTTCGTCAGCCCCGGCCAGCCGACGGTGGACCTGGGCAGTTCGCGCATCGGTTCGATCCAGATCCAGTATCTGGATATTAAGTTCAAGCGCTGATATGGGACGCTACCGCACCCTGTTGGCCCTGGTGGCCGCCTGCTGCTGCGCTTCGGCCCAGTCCTGTAATCTGAAACAGTTGGATGATGAGGAAATGTCCGAAGTGCGCGGCGGCGATGGCATCAGCTTTGCCGCCCACGTGGTGATCAACGATCCGACCTTGGTGGGCGCCGTCAGCGACAGCCGGCTGTCGCTGGGCTTCAAGGGCGAGGGCGGCCAGACCCGCTACATCGTCATCAAGAATGTGCGCGGCGTGATCGATATGTTTTCGGTCAGCCTGGGCGTGCAGCAGCGCAGCGATGGCGGTGGCGACTACATCGCCATCGGCTTGCCGGGCTATGTGAAGTACACCAACTTCGGCTTTGAATCGTTGAGTGTGCAGACTGATCCGAATGCCGCTGTCACCGGCAATTTGGGCAGTCTGAATGTCAACGGCACCCTGTCGCTGCAGGGCCAGGTTCGCCTCTGGTCGCATTAATCTCAGCGTGCCGCGACGTGTTTACAACCCACGGCTAAGAGCCGGGGGGGCGTCCCGCAGGGACGGGCGGGGCGCAGCCCCTCACCGGACCCTAGGTCAGACCCCAGTTCTTAGCCGTGGGTTTAAGCGAGCGTCACCGGCACGCAAATGAAAGACTGACCCCGGTCTTGCCATGGGTTTGCATGCGATCAGCCTCCGCTGCTTGATGCCAGCCGCGGCGCCATCCATTCCTTCGCAAACAACAGCAGCCCCAGCGCGGGGAAAACCAAACCGGTCAGCAGCACCGCATGCCAGCCGTGATGGGCGTGCATCCACGCGCCCAGCGAGGAGCCGATCGCGCCGCCGCCAAAGAAGATCGCGATATACAGGCCGTTGAGGCGGCTGCGCACGGCCGGACCCACCGATAAGATCGCGCGCTGGCCCACCACCAGGCTGGCCGATACGCCCATGTCGAGCACGATCGACGCGAGCACCAGCAGCCCCAGATCGAACAGGCGTCCGCCCTGCACCAGCAGCGGCAGCGAAAAAGCCAGCACGCCCATGCTCAGCGCGATCGCGGTGGCGGGACGGCTCTTGCCCTGGTCGGCCAGCCGGCCGGCGATCGGCGAGGCGATCGCGCCGGCCACGCCGGCCAGCGCAAACAGCGCCACGCCGGTCTGGCTCAGATGAAAATAGGGGCCGAGCAGGGCCAGCGGCACGGTGGTCCAGAACAGGCTGAAGGCGCCGAACATGCACGCCTGGTAGGCGGCGCGGCGGCGCAGGATGGGGGTGTCGCGCAGCAGATGCCACATCGAGGCGAGCAGGGCGGGGTAATCCATGCCGCTGCTGGGCTGGCGCTGCGGCAGCTTGGCGCGCAGCACGAAAGCGAGCAGCGCGGTGCTGATGGCCGAGACGACAAAAATCGCATGCCAGCCAAAGGCGTCGGTCATCAGGCTGGCCACCGGGCGCGCCAGCATGATACCCATCAACAGGCCACTGACGACCCGGCCGACCGCACGGCCCTGGGTATGTGGCAATGCCAGGTGGGCGGCGAAGGGCACCAGGATCTGGGCCGCGACCGAGGCCAGGCCGATGCATAGCGAGGCCGTTAAAAACAGGGCGGCGCTATTGGTGCTGGCGGCGGCCAGCAGCGCCAGCGCGCTGGTGAGCAGGGCGATGAAGATCAGGCGGCGGTTTTCCATCAGATCGCCCAGCGGCACCACGAACAGCAGGCCGATGCAATAGCCGATCTGGGTCAGTGTGACGATCAGGCCGGCGGCGCCGGGCGCCAGGCCGGTGGCCACGCTGATCGAGGCGAGCAAGGGCTGGGCATAGTAGAGATTGGCGATGATCAGGCCGCAGGCGATGGCCATCAGCCAGACCATGGCGGGGGAAATATCTTGTTGGGGGGCTGCGTGACTCACAAGTGCTCCGGGGGAGGGTAGGCTTGCATTTTAACGGCGCCGGCTGATTGCTGCTGGGCGTGCCGCCCGGATGGAGGAGTGCCAACATGTTTGCCGCCGGCCTTGTTAGAACCCAAGGCAAAGAGCCGGGGTCTGACCTTGGGTCCGGGGAGGGGCTGCGCCCCGCCTGCCCCTGCGGGACAGGCCCCCAGGGTTACGCCGTGGGTGTTGAAGGGCAGCCGGCGGCCTGCCAGCACAGCATTTCTCCTCAAGCCTTAGCCTTTGGAGGCGCGCTGGATATCGGCGGTGATCTCATACGAACGCAGGCGCTGGCTGTGCTCGAAAATCTGCGAGGTGATCATCAGTTCATCGGCGCCGGTGCGCTCGATGAAGGCTTGTAACTGGGCCGCCACCGTGGCCGGCGCGCCAATGGCCGAACAGGACAGCACGCTGTCGAGCATGGCGCGTTCCTGTGGCCCCAGCTGCTCCAGATAGCCGGCCCTGGGCGGCGGCAGCTGGGCCGGACGGCCGCTGCGCAGGTTGACGAAGGCTTGCTGCATCGAGGTGGCGCGCAAGTGCGCCTCGTCATCGCTGTCGGCGGCGAACACATTGAAGCCAAGCATCACATACGGCTTGTCCAGCTGGGCCGAGGGCTTGAAGTTGCTGCGGTACAGTGCGATCGCCTGCAACATCATCTGCGGTGCAAAGTGCGAGGCGAAGGCGAACGGCAGACCCATGTGGGCGGCGAGCTGGGCGCCGAAGGTGCTGGAACCGAGTATCCACAGCGGCACCTTGGCGCCCTTGCCGGGCACGGCCAGCACGCGCTGACGCGGCGTGTCGCTCAGATAATCCTGCAGTTCCAGCACGTCCTGGGGGAAGGCGTCGGCATCGCTGTCGAGGGTGCGGCGCAGGGCGCGCGCGGTGATCTGGTCGGAACCGGGCGCGCGGCCCAGGCCCAGGTCGATGCGTCCCGGATGCAGGGCTTCGAGCGTGCCGAACTGTTCGGCGATCACCAGCGGCGCGTGGTTCGGCAGCATGATGCCGCCGGCGCCCACGCGGATGGTGGAGGTGCCGCCGGCCACATGGGCCATGACCACGGCGGTGGCCGCGCTGGCGATGCCGGGCATGCCGTGGTGTTCGGCCAGCCAAAAGCGCTGGTAGCCCCAGCGTTCCCCATGGCGCGCCAGGTCGAGGGTGTTGCGCAGCGATGCGGAAGCGTTGCTGCCTTCGGCGATCGGGGACAGGTCGAGGATGGAAAATGGAATCATGGACGGTATGTCGTGCCGGAATGGGATTAATCAATGAAAGCCCTGGCGTCTTCAGGGGTATCGCCGGGGAGTGCCATGGCGCGGCATGGGCAGCGGGGCGGGGAGCGCTGTGCTAGACTCGAAAAACTTTTCTTTTCAATAAAACTTTCTGAGCCCCATGCTGAAAAAACTTGCCCTGTTGCCCATGTTACTGGCGCCCTTGCTGGCCGGCGCCACCACTCCCAGCCCGGCCGCGCTCGCGACCGCCCAGCATGCGCTGGCGACCTACAAGGTGGACGTGGTCGACAGCCTGGCGCGCATGGTGCGCTTCAATACGGTGGCCGATCCGGCCCAGCCCTTTGAGAGCAATCCGCAGCAGCAGGGTTTCAAACGCCTGATGAAGCAGGAGGCCGCGCGGCTGGGGCTGGACTTCCAGGATCATGGCATGGTGATGGTGATCGGACTGGGGCAGGGCAGCGAACGCATCGGGGTGATCACCCATGGCGATGTGCAGCCGGTCGATCCGTCGAAATGGGCGCGCTCGCCGTTTGAGCTGGACCGCAGCAGCGAGCCGGGCCGCCTGATCGGGCGCGGCGCCGAGGATGACAAGGGACCGATCGCCACCGCGCTGTATGCGATGAAGGCGATCAAGGACCAGAATCTGGGCTTGAGGAAGCGCATCGAACTGTATGTGTATATGGCGGAGGAATCGGACTGGGACCCGCTCGAGGCTTTCCTGAAGGATCACACGCCGCCGCAGATGAATATCACGCTCGATTCGGAATATCCGGTCGTGACGGCGGAGAAGGGTTACGGTTCGGTCAAGGTGACCATGCCGGCGCCGGCCGGCGCACCGCCGTTGCTGCCGGCGCCGAGCGGACCGCGCTTGCTGACATTCAAAGGCGGCTTCTTCAACAGCCAGATTCCAGAGGATGCCAGCGCGGCGATCATGGATGCGACGCCGGAACTGGAAGCACGCATACGCCAGCGCGCGGCCGGGCAGAAGGGCATGCGCTACCAGTTCACCCGTGAAAAGGATGTGCTGACGGTGTCGGCGCGCGGCCTGTCGGCGCACTCGTCCAAGCCGGAAGATGGGGTCAACGCGATCAGCATGCTGGCCGACGCGCTGGCCGTGCGGTCCTGGGAGGGGACACCGGCCGCCAGCATGGTCAATTTCCTCAATGAACTGGTGGGCACGGGCCTGTACGGCGAGCGCTTTGGCGCGATCGCCTATGGCGAAAGCTTCATGGGACCGATGACTTTCGCGCCCACCGTACTGAAGCAGGCCGCCGAAGGCTTGCAACTGAATATCAATTTGCGCCGTCCGCGCGGCAAGAGCAGCGAAGAGCTGAGCCAGCAATTGACGGCCGCCTTCGACGCCTGGAAAGTGCAGCGCGCGCCGCAGTCCAGCATGAGCGCGGAAATCCACGATCCCTGGATACAGGGCAGCGCGCCGCAGGTGCCGACCTTGCTCAATGTGTTCTCGCATTACACCGGCATCGCCAATCCGCAGCCGGTGGCTATCGGTGGCGGCACCAATTCGCGCATGTTCCCGCACGCGGTCAGCTTCGGTCCGGCCATGCCGGGCACGGTCTACAGCGGCCACTCCGAGCACGAGTTCATCACCGAAAAACAGCTGCTGCTGAATTTGCAGATGTACACGGCGGCCCTGGTGGAAATGGCGCGCTGACGCCGCCTGCCGTTAGCATGATCGCCATCATGTGGTCATAATATTATTTTAAGGGAGTGTCAGTTCGCCAATTAATGTCTTTATTTTATGTTGTTTTTGCCGAATTTAATGTTGCTTGTATGTGATAAAGACATTTCATCCCCCCTTGCTGTGATTTACCATAGGAAACAGTAACGCATCCTGCGGCTACTGATCGTCCAGCGGTTTATTGGTTTACATGCCAGCGTGCTCGACTTCGCCGGCAAGGGGAAGTGCATGCGTTCTATCTATCTGTTGCTGGCGGCGCTATGCCTGGCCCTGCCTTGCTTGCGCGCCGCGGAAATGAGTATCGCGCCCGGTGGCGCCGGCGCCGTCAGCGTGCCGCCGCAGGCCGACAGCGTGCCGCGCCGCGGCGCCCTGTACCGGGTACGCCATGGCGGCGAGACCAGTTATCTGTTCGGCACCATCCACGTGGGCAAGGACGCCTTCTTCCCGCTGGAACCGGAAGTCACGCGCGCCCTGTCGGCCTCCAGCACCCTGGTGCTGGAACTCGATATCCGCCAGGATCAGCCATTCCAGCTGGCGCTGGACAAGCACGGCCGCTACGGCGCCAATGACACCATCGTCCAGCATATCGCGCCCGCGACGCTGGGGCGGCTGGTGCTTGCACTGGGCAAGAGCGGACTGTCGCTGCAATCGGTGGAGCGCTATAAACCCTGGCTGGTGGCCAATGTGCTGATCGGCATAGAGCTGGAACGCCATGGCTATCAGCGCAGCCAGGCGGTGGAGTATTTCCTGCTGGCGGCCTCCCAGGGCAAGACCGTGCGCGAACTCGAAAGCGCCGAGTATCAGCTGGGCTTGTTCGACACGCTCGACGATGCGCAGCAGGAACAGTATCTGCGCGAGAACCTGGCCGATCTGGAAGATGGCCAGGCGCTGCGCAAGTCGCGCAATCTGATCGACGCCTGGAGTTCGGCCGACCGTCCGCGCATGGATGCGCTGTGGCGCGACGCCATCAGTGGCGACAGCGTGTCGGCCAGCTTCATGCAGCGCACCTTGCTGGGCAAGCGCAATCCCGAAATGGCCAGCGCCATCGAACGCATGCTGCAGCAGGACCCCAGGACTTTCGTCGGCGTGGGGCTGCTGCATCTGCTGGGTGACAACGGCGTGCCGCAATTGCTGCGCGAACGCGGATATCAGGTCGACAAAATCTACTAGCAGCGCGCCCGGCGGCGCATCAGTGTCGCGCAGCAGCGCGCTAGCGGCGCGGCGCGCGCCGGCGCACTTTCTTTTGCGCCAGGCGCTGCTTGAGGATTTTTTTCAGCTTCCTTTGCAGCGCCAGCTTTTGCTGCCGGGACCAGGCCGGCTCAGTAGCGTTGGAGTTCGCCATTGCTGTAGCGTACCCGGTCGCCTGCCTTGAAATTGGGCATGCTATCCAGAATCACGGTCTGCCTGCTGCCATCGTCCATGCTGACGCTGATCCGGTAGACCCGCTCGTTGGGCGAGCCTATGCTGCCGCCGGCGGCCATGGCCCCCAGCGTGCCGGTGCCGGCGTCCTGGCGCGTGAGCGCTTCCACCGATTGCACCGTGCCATAGGCAACCTGGGTGCTACTGGCGCCGGGATTGCCCGCACTGCTCAAGCTGCCGCTGCCGCCCGTTGCCGTGGCACCGCTGTCGCTGCCGCTATAGCTGCTGCCGCTAGCGCTCCCGGCCGTGCCGCTGCCGCTGCTGGCGGTGCTACCGCTACCGCTGCTACTGCGGCTGCCGTCGCTGCTATAGCCCTGGTTGTCGGGATAGTTGTCGCCACTGGAGGAGGGGCTGCTCCAGCCGGTATTGCTCATGCGCTGCTGGTCGGTGCTGCAGCCGGCCACGATGAGGAGGAGGATGCCGGCGACGGCCACCATATATTTGCTGAGTTTCATGCTTGTTCTCCCGTTGAATTATTGATCTGAACGTGACTCTGCTGCGCCCACAGAAAGTAAGAAGCCTGGGGCGGGGTTTTGTTCGGCGACTGGGTTTATTGTTTGAGGCCGATCAAGTTGTATGTCGCTGGAGATTGCGCTATGCCGCCGGACTGCTAAGGCGACCGCGGCCGCTCGTTCCTGCTCTGGAATACTTTGATTTGGCTCAAGGGAAAGTGTGCGATCCCACGCAATAATCGCTTGACTGCATTGGACGGGACCGAAATATGCGAACGAGCGCAACGGAAGACATCATTGAATCCATCATGCTTGCCACCTATGGCGCGGCGCTCGATGCGCGCAGGCGCTACGCGTTTGAACAGGCTTTGCGCGGCCTGGTCAGGCTGGCCAGGGCCGAGCATTTGCTGGAGCTGAGGATGGACGTGGATCGCGCCACGGCCATGACGAACAACGCCAGCGGGCGGCGCCAGACCCGCGCCTTGCTGCGGAAGATCGGCATGGATATGCGGCTGGGCCAGCGCCTGCTGGCATCGGAGCTGCAGGCCGGCGCGGCGCGGCCCGATCCGGCGCTGCCGGGCGGCGGTTCAGGCGCTGGTGGCGATCTTGTTGCGGGTCCACAGCAGCCAGAACCCTGCCGAGGTCAGTAGCGCGGCATTGCAGTCGACCAGCCAGTCCGAGATGGCGGCGTGGCGGTAGGGGAAGAAACTCTGCACCACTTCGTCGATCGCGCCCATCAGCGCAATGGTCAGGAAGGCCTTGAGGGCGCGCCGGCCGGGCGTGCCGCTGCCGCCGGTAAACAACAGAAAACTCAGGCCGGCGTAGGCGCAGGTGTGCAGGATGACGCCGGAGGCGACTTCGCCGATATCGCCGCGCGCGCCCGGAATCGAGCCCAGGATCAGGATCAGCAGGAACAGGACGATCGCGCTCCAGTAGCGCAGGCGGGAATGGGAGGACGTCAGCAGCAGGTGGGACAGCAACTTGGGCATGGCATGGATGGGAATGAATCGAAGCCAACGATACCACGTTCGCCATATAAAAAAAAAGCCCGCTCATCACAGCGGGCTAAAAAACCCAATAGTGGGCAAGAGACAGGATGCCGGCGCCGCGCGGCGGCCACGCCGGTAAATTCGGTGTGGAGTAGGGAAGTGATTCCGCTACTCCTGGCTGCAATCGTGCATATCGGTTGCATGTATTGCAGATGTAGTTAGTGTAGGGTGGGAATGTGACGCCGCCATGACCGTCGTATGACATTTCCGTGTCCGCGCGATCGCTTGCGGATATTTGCGGGGGTAATTTTTTTCAGGCGAAAAAAAAAGCCCGCTGATGAAAGCGGGCTTAAAACTATTTTCTTGGAGGAGAATAGTGGAGACAGGTGCATTATGCTGCGTCGCCACATATATGTCTAATTGTCGTTTCGGATACCGGTTATTCGTATCACATATATCTCCCTGACTCAGCTTACTCTTTCACCGGCACCGTGTAGTTCAGCGCCATGCGCCCGCCATCCACATACAGGGTCTGGCCCGTCATATAGCTGGCATCCTTGCTGGCCAGGAAGGCGGCGATGGACGCCACTTCTTCCGGTTCGCCGCAGCGGCCCAACGGGGTGCGCGACAAGATCGTGTGGCGCGCCTCCGGGCTGCCCAGCACGGCTTTCTTGGCCAGTTCCGTCAGTATCGTGCCCGGCCCGATGCCATTGACGCGCACGCCATAGGGCGCCAGGTTGAGCGACATCACCTTGGTCAGCTGGTTGATGCCGCCCTTGGACACCACATAGGGTACCTGGTTCGGGATCGCCAGTTCGGCATTGACGCTGGACATATTGATGATGCAGCCGCTGTTGTGCTTGACCATTTCGCGCGCGACGGCCTGGCCGCACAGGAACATGGATTTCAGGTTGATGCGCAGCACGCGGTCGAAATCCTCTTCGCTGATGTCCAAAAAGTCGGCCGCGTGGGTCACGCCGGCATTGTTGATCAGGATATCGATACGCCCGAACTGGGCCAGGGTGGCGGCCACCAGCGCATCCACATCGGCCTTCTGGCTGACGTCGGCGGCGAAGAAGCTGGCATTGTGACCCAGCGTGAGAGCCGCTTCGGCGCCCTCGGGTTTGATGTCGACCAGCATGACTTTGGCGCCTTCGGCGACCAGGCGCTGGGCGCAGGCCAGGCCGATGCCTTGGGTGGCGCCGGTCACAATCGCGACTTGATTGGATAGTTTCATCGGATTAACTTTCTATTCTGATTGAAGGACACTCGTGACATCCTGTTGCAGCGAATTCTACTCCAGACGCGGCGCCGCGCCAGCAGGGTAAGGGGGCGGCGCGTTACAATGGAGGGTTTGCAACTGAATAGAAGGGTGTGTCGTGAATTTCATTAATAAATTATCTGCCGCATGGACGGCCAACGACTCCCTGCTGTGTGTCGGCCTCGATCCGGACATGGACAAGCTGCCGGCCCAGTTCCAGCACGATGCGGACGGCATCTTCAAGTTTTGTACCGGCATCATCGATGCGACCGCCGATCTGGCCTGTTCCTTCAAGCCGCAGATCGCGTATTTCGCCGCGCTGGGCGCGGAGCGCCAGCTGGAAAACATCTGCGCCTATGTGCGCGCCAATTATCCGCAGATCCCGCTGATCCTCGACGCCAAGCGCGGCGACATCGGCGCCACCGCGCGCCAGTATGCGCGCGAAGCCTATGACCGCTATGGCGCCGATGCCGTGACCGTCAATCCGTACATGGGTTCCGACTCGGTCGAGCCGTATATGGAATGGAGCGACCGCGGCGTGATCATCCTGTGCCGCACCTCGAATGCGGGTGGTTCGGATCTGCAATTTTTGAAGGTCGATGGCGAGCCGCTGTATCAGCGCGTGGCCCATCTGGTGGCGGAAAAATGGAATACCAACGGCCAGTGCGCGCTGGTGGTCGGTGCCACCTTCCCGGAAGAGCTGGCCCAGGTGCGCGCCATCGTCGGCGACATGCCGCTGCTGGTGCCGGGCATCGGTGCCCAGGGCGGGGATATCGCCGCCACCGTGTCGTCCGGTAAAACCGCGAACGGCATGGGCATGATGATCAATTCCTCGCGCGCCATTATTTACGCGGCGCAGCAGCCAGGTGAAGACTACGCGGCCGCCGCGCGCCGTGTGGCGCTGGAAACGCGCGACGCGATTAACGTGCATCGCGCTTAAGCTGGTTTAGTGCGTATTAAACCCAAGGCGTAAGCCAGGGCTTAGTTGGCAGGCCGTCGTAGCTGTTTAAACCCAAGGAAAAGAGCCGGGGTCTGACCTTAGGGGCCGGAGAGGGGCTGCGCCCCGCCTGTCCCGATGGGACAGGCCCCCAGTTTTCAGCCCTGGGTTTTTTGCTGGCGACAACCCTCAATCGCGCTGGGGCGCCACCATCTCCGCATAGTCGTATAGCGCACCCAGGATTTCCTCGCCGCGCTCATCGACCGTTTCCGACAACTGGTCGATCTCGCTGAACATCTGGTCGATCGACCGGGCGCCGCCCGCGCCGTCGAACAGGCGGGCCGCGCGGTGCTGCTCCCAGTGCTCCATCTCGCCCTCGGACAAGGTGTGCGGGAAGTTGCGCGCGCGGTAGCGGAACAGCAGTTCCACCAGCCGCGCATCGTCGAAGGCGGGCGCCAGCACGCCGAGCTTTTCCGGCTTTTCCTGGCGCAGTTTGTCGAGCAGGCGGCGGTCTTCCTTGCCGATGAAGCCGCCGTACAAATCCTCATCCACATCCAGCGCTTCCGGTGCGGCGCGCTGATACACCTTGGCCCATACGGCTCCCATATCCGGCCCGGCGGCAGCGGCGGCGGCATGTGCGCGCCCCTGTTCCAGGTCGATGCCCCAGCGCGCGGCCTGGGCGGCGGACAGGGTTTTCAGATTCGCCACCAGCATCGGCGATTTGTTCAGGTGAATGCTTTTCACCGGCAGACGGGTGACGCCTTCGGGCAGCGCATCGCTGCGGGTAAACATGCGCAGGCGGATGGTGTCCGCGTCCAGGCCGAACAGCTCGGCCGGATCGTACTGGCAATCCCAGACCAGCACTTCGTTCTTGTTGCTCGGATGGGTGGCCAGCGGCCAGACCAGGCCGATGCAGCCGCGCTCGGCCGGGAACATGCCGGACACGTGCAGGAAGGGCTGGCGCAGTGCCGGCGCCACATGCATGCCGATCTCGTCGGCGACACGGTCCTTCTTGTGCAGGGCCAGGCAGAAGTCGAACAGCTTGGGCTGCTTGCTGCGGATCAGGCGCGCCAGCGCGATGGTGGCGCGCACGTCGGACAGCGCATCGTGGGCCGATTCATGCAGCAAGCCATTGGCGGCGGCCAGGTGTTCCAGGCGGAAGCTCGGGCGGCCATCGTCGCGCAGCGGCCATTCCATGCCTTCCGGACGCAGCGCATAGGTCATGCGCACCACGTCGAGCAGGTCCCAACGGCCGCACTGGTTCTGCCATTCGCGCGCATACGGGTCGATCAGGTTGCGCCAGAACATGAAGCGGGTGATTTCATCGTCGAAGCGGATGGTGTTATAGCCGACGCCGACGGTGCCAGGCTCGGAAAACGCTTTCTCGATGGTGGCGGCGAACTGATGTTCGGGCACGCCCAGTTCCAGGCATTGCTGGGGCGTGATACCGGTGATCAGGCAGGACTGTGGATCTGGCAGGAAATCATTTGCCGGTTTGCAATAGAGCATGATGGGCGCGCCGATCTCGTTGAGCTCGGCGTCGGTGCGGATCGCGGCGAACTGGGCCGGGCGATCGCGGCGCGCCTGGGCGCCAAAGGTTTCATAGTCGTGCCAAAGAAAAGTCAGGTTCGTCATAGGATCGCTAAATGGGGGCTACAGTTTTCTGATTTGTCGCCGATATTATAAATATGGTAATTGTGAACCGGCGTGTTGCGATCAACGCCGTATGTTTACACAAAATGCGAATAGAAGGAGAGCTATCGTGTCAAATCCAGTATCCGTTACAGCCAGCAACGGCAGTGTGCCGGCGGCCAGCACGGCTGCGGACAGCGTCAAGAGCAAGGATGACGCAACGACGCTGTCCGTCGCCAAGGCCAAGCAGCAACTGAATGCCTCGATTGTACAAGCGTCGTTGACGGTGTCGATAGGCGCGCAGAACGATCCGCTGGCGCTGGTGTTCAAGTCCGCGCTGACCGGCATCAACGAGGCGCTGAAGGACCAGTTCGGCGACGACGTGATCGAGCAGGCGGCGTCCCAGGACAATACGGCGGAGGGAACGGCCAGCCGTATCGTGGCCTTGTCGACCGCGTTTTTCGCCGCCTTCCGCCAGCAGCATGTGGGGGAAGATCCGGATGAGGTGCTGCAGAAGTTCCTCAATACCATCAAGGGCGGCTCGGAGCAGGGCTTCGCGGAAGCGCGCGGCATCCTCAAGGGCTTGAGTGTGCTCAGCGGGGATATCGCCAGCAATATCGACAAGACCGAGGCGCTGGTGGCCAAGGGCTTTGCGGAATTCGAGGCGGCCAACAAGAGCAAGGCCGATGGTGACAAGGGGAGCGGCGATGCCGTGGATGGCGGCGCGGTCAGCGCCAGCGTTGCTGCGCGTGCCAAGGTCGGCGTGACATTGCGGGCTGCTTGAAATACCCAAACCGGGGCAGTCCTATGCCGTCGGCAAAATGCTGTGCTGTGCTGGCGGGCCGCCGGCAGCCGCCTAAAACCCACGGCGTACCCCTGGGGTCAGACCCGACGGGTCTGACCCCGGCTCTTTGCCGTGGGTTTTAAACGCGCGGCGGCACGCTAACTTAGCGGCATAGAAGGGTCTGACCGGCGGGTCAGACCCCGGGGTTATGCCTTGGGTACTAGGGGTGTTCCGGGCTATTTAAATCCACTTTATGCCGGGCCACGCGATTGCGGCCCAGGTCCTTGGCGCGGTAGAGCGCGGCGTCGGCCGCCGCGATCAGGCCATGGTCATCCTGTCCTGGCTGCAAGGTGGCGACGCCGAACGAGGCGGTGATATGCGGCAGCGGCAGGCGCATATCGGCAAACACCACGGCTTGCTGCATCCTTTCGCACAGACGTTCGGCCACCATCACCGCCAGCTTGTCGCTGGTGTCCGGTAGTAACACCATCATTTCTTCCCCACCATAACGCACGGCGCAATCGGTCGGCCGCAGCGCGCTGCTGAGCACGTGCGCGGCCGCGCGCAGGGCCTGGTCGCCGCACAGGTGGCCGTGGCTGTCGTTGAATTTTTTGAAGTGGTCAAGGTCGATCATGATCAGCGCCAGCGGCGTGCCGGCGCCATGGGCGGTGGCGGTCATGGTCGGCAGCAGGTCGTTCAGCCAGGCGCGGTTGTACAGGCCGGTCAAGCCATCGACCATCGATAGCTGGCGGTAGAACTCGCCCAGCTTCTGGCGCCGGCGCAGCTGCGCGTTGGCGGCGCGGATGCGGAAGGACAGCAGGCGCAGCAGGTTGCGCGCCAGCGCGTTCGAGGCATCGATCAGCTTCCACACCAGCTCGGCTTCGATGACCAGCAGCTCACTTTGTTCCAGCGCCGTGATCGTGGACAGATTGGCTTCCTCGTCCAGCACCGATTGCTCGCCCACGCTTTCGCCCGGCAAGACCTTGCTGATGGTGCCGTCGGCCA
This sequence comes from Oxalobacteraceae bacterium, assembly GCA_013284265.1. GTDB lineage: Bacteria > Pseudomonadota > Gammaproteobacteria > Burkholderiales > Burkholderiaceae_D > Rugamonas. Next base: position 31,196 of record JABTBR010000052.1, read on the forward strand.
TGCCGGTGCGGGTGTCGGCCGCCACCGCCAAGGCGCCGCGCAGCACGATGTAGAGGCGGGCGCGGCCGCCGTCGGCCACGTTCTGCCCCGCTTCGAGCTGGAGGATGGGGCAGGGCGCCAGCAAACGCGCCAGCGCACCGTCGTCCTCGGAGTCGCGCAAGAGTTGCAAATCGCCGATCTGGTGGGCGGACGCGCCAAACGTACTGATTTGTTTCAAGACAATCTTTCAATGTCGTAGCAGTAGATGCTAGTGAGCAAGCTGATGATCCATCATAACGCAAGAGCCAGCCGGCCAGCGCATGCGCCGTGAGCGCCCAGCTAAATTCTTGCTTGGAAGTTGTAGCCATGTGTTTCAATACTGGTTTTACTTGACGGATAGACCATGTCACTGAGCGATGCCCTGGGGACAGTCCACCTTGCCGCGCCGCAGGCGCGCATCGTGTCGCTGGTGCCCTCGATTACCGAACTGTTGTGTACCCTGGGCCTGGCCGGGCAGATTGTCGGGCGCACCGGCTTTTGCATCCATCCGGCCGAGGTGGTCAGTGCGATTCCCAAGATCGGCGGCACCAAGGATGTGAACCTGGACAAGATCCGCAAGCTTGCGCCCACCCATCTGGTGGTCAATATCGACGAGAACGAAAAGCCCACCGTCGAGGCGCTGGCCGAGTTCGTGCCGAACATCGTCGTCACCCATCCGAACACGCCCTACGACAACCTGGCGCTGGCGCGCCTGATGGGCGCCATCTTCTGCGCCGAGGCGCGCGCCGAGGCCTGGTGCGCCGAGTTCGACGCGGCCTATGCGGCCTTGCTGGCGGCGCCCAAGGGACCGCCGCAAACGATGTTGTACTGCATCTGGCAAGATCCGTGGATGAGCATTTCACGCGACACCTATATCGCGAATATGCTGGCGCAGATCGGCTGGCAGGTGCCGGAGCTGGGCACGGCGCGCTATCCGCGCTTCGACTGGTCGGAACCATTGGTGGACGGCATAGACGGGGTGCTGCTGTCGAGCGAGCCCTACCGTTTTACCGAGGCGCACGCGGATGCGCTGGAACGCCAGATCGGCAAACCGGTGCTGCTGGTCGATGGGGAAATGTTGTCCTGGTATGGCAGCCGCGCAGTGGACGGGCTGAAATATTTACAGGCCTTGGCGCAACGCTAGGGAAGACTGCGCTGGCGCCCTGGACTGTGCAGCCCGGGCGCCCGGCGGTGAATGGCGCACGCAGGCGCCGTGAGGGGTTTATTCTTCGCTGTCGTCTACGACAGCCGCTTCCGGCACGATGGCAGGGGTATGGCGCTTGCTTTCCAGGCGGCCCAGGGCGCTGTCGATGGCACGTTTGAGTTTTTCCGCAGCGCCGGCGATGGCTTGATGCAGGGTGGCGGCATGGCTGCTGACGGCGATCGGCTGATAGCCGGTGATGCGTGCTTCCAGCATGCAGCGGTTGTCGCCGTCGGCGGACTTTTGGCTGTTGTTGTCGCTCAGGTGAACTTCCACCCGGCTGATCTGTTCGGCGAAGCGGTGCAAGGCGGCTTCGACTACGCTGTTGACATGGTCATCCAGACCGGAGTGACGTTCGATGGTGGTATCGGTGTTGATGTTAATTTGCATACGCATACTCCCGTTTGTCAAAAATGGTCTTGCCCGATGATCTTACTCCTTTTCCCACCGGGTGGCGATTCGGCAGGCCAGCTCGACTGTAAGCAGCTGTAACTCAGCTATTGATCAAGCCCGCCGCGATGTTGATCGACAATCCCAGCACCACCAGATTAAAGAAGAAACTCAGTACCGCCTGGCCCAGCACCGCCTTGCGCATGGCGCGGCCGTGTATGCTCACATCGGCGGTCTGGGCCGCCACCGCGATGGTGAAGGCGAAGTACAGAAAATCCCAGTAATCCGGTTCCAGCTTCTGGTCGGGAAAGGCCAGTGGCCGCTCGGAACTATCGTCACGATAATACATGTGGGCGTAGTGGAAACAAAACAAGGTGCCCACCAAAAACCAGGAACCGAGCAGGGTGGCCACCACGAAGGCGTAGTGCCAGGCGCGCTCGTGCATGGGCAGATCGTGCAGGGCGGATAGCTGGGATACGATGGCCACCAGGCTCATCAGCGCGGTGACCGACAGCGTGGCCAGGATCACGGCCGAACGTTCATCCTGGATGGCGGCGATGCGCTTGACCTTGCCGTGGTCGGCCCGCATCATGGTCCAGCCCATCGTCAGCAGGTAAGACCAGACCGCCACATCCCAGCAGCCCAGCACGCGGCTGAGCCAGTTCCAGTCGCCAGGCATCAGCGGTGCGGCGACCAGGCCCAGCAGCATGCTCAGGCTCAGGTGGGGACGGCTGCGGATGAATCCGTGGAAGGGCAGGTGCAGGGGCATGGCGGCTCGGGGGAGTAGGGTTGGCCTATCTTACAGGGCCGGGGCTGGCTGCGGGCGCACGGGCGGGGGGGCGGCGACAGCAATGGGAACCCACGGCAAAGAGCCGGGGCATGCATTAGAACCCAAGGCAAAGAGCTGGGGGCCGGTCCCTAGGGACCGGCGGGGCGCAGCCCCTCTCCGGACCCTAGGGTCAGACCCCGGATTTACGCCGTGGGTTTACGCGGCGCCGGCGGCACTCTTGCGCTGGGCCGCCTCTTCCTCGTCGGCATGGGGGAAGCGGTCCATGCGCGACAGGATAGGGAACTTGACGGCCCAGATAGCGGTGACGGCCAGCGTGGCGGCGCCGCCGAACAGCACCGCGCGCACCAGGCCGAACCAGCCGGCCGTGACGCCGGACTCGAATTCGCCCAGCTCGTTGGAGGCGCCAATGAACACGGCGTTGACGGCGCTGACGCGGCCACGGATGGCATCCGGTGTTTCATACTGCACCAGCAGGTGGCGCACGTAGACGCTGATCATGTCGCCGGCGCCCATCAGGAACAGCGCGACCAGGGCAATGATGAAGCTGCTGGTGGCGCCCAGTACCATCGTGGCCAGGCCGAACACGGCCACGCCGCCGAACATCCACAGGCCGACGCGGCGCGTGATCGGATGGAAGGCCAGGATCACCGAGCACAGCGCGGCGCCCGCGCCGGGCGCGCCGCGCAGCATGCCCAGTCCGCTCGGGCCGATATGCAGCACGTCATGGGCCAGCGCCGGCAGCAGCGCGGTGGCGCCGCCGAACAGTACGGCGAACAGGTCGAGCGAGATGGCGCCGAACATGATGGGGCGCGACCAGACGAAGCGCAGGCCTTCGAGCACGCTGTGCCAGGTGGCCGGTTCACGGTTGAGCACCTGCAGGTTCTTGGCCCGCGTCAGGGCGGTCAGCACGGCGGACAGGGCCAGCAGGGCGGCGGAAATGATGTACACCGTTGTCGGGCCGGCCAGGTAGAGCAGGCCGCCCAGCACCGGACCGACGATGATGGCCACGTGGGTGCAGGAAGAGTTGAGGGCGACGGCCTGGCTGAAGTTTTCCTTCGGCACCAGATTGACCAGCACGGCCTGGGTGGCCGGCATCATGAAGGCGCGCGCGCTGCCGTATAGCACCAGGGTGGCGAACACGGGCCAGACGCTGGTCAATCCGCTCAGCGTAAAGCCGAGCAGCATCAGGCCGACCAGCATTTGCACGCTGAGGCAGACGGTGATGATGTTGAGGCGCTTGTAACGGTCGGCCGCGTGGCCGGCGATCAGGATCAGCAACAGGAAGGGCGCGAACTGGGCCAGGCCGATCAGGCCCAGGTCGAACAGATTGCCGGTCAGTTGATAGACTTGCCAACCGATGGCCACGCTCTGCATGCGCACCGCGACGGTGCTCAGGACGCGGGCGGACAGGTAGAAGGCGAAATTGCGGTGCTGCAGGACGGCGAGGCCGTTGCGAGAGGAATTGCCGGGAGCGGACTCAGACATGAAACAACTTTCGGGAAGGATGGAAACTGGTGCTGCCGCAGCACCGGGCGGGGCCGGTGCCGTATCGCAGCCCCGTCCTTCCCGGTGTGCTGCTGAAACTTAAGGCTTGTTGATATCGGCCTCGGTGGTGAAGGCGTCGGCATAAAATTCATCTTCCGGCAGGGCGCATTGCTGGACGAAGTCGTGCTTGGCCGAGTCCACCACGATGGGCGCGCCGCAGGCATACACCTGGTGGCCGGAGAGGTCGGGGAAGTCCTGGATCACGGCCTGGTGCACGAAGCCGTCGCGGCCCTGCCAGCCATCTTCGGCCAGCGCGTTCGACACCACCGGCACGTAGTGGAAGTGCGGCAGCTCGGCGGCCCACTGGCGGCACAGCGCGTCCATGTACAGGTCTTGCGGACGGCGTCCGCCCCAGTACAAGGTCATGGGCCGGGTCGAGCCGGCGTGGATCATGTGCTCGACGATCGCCTTGATCGGCGCGAAGCCGGTGCCGGAGGCCAGTAGCACCATCGGCTTGTCGGAATCCTCGCGCACGAAGAAGGTGCCGAGCGGACCTTCGAAGCGCAGGATGTCGCGCTCTTTCAGCGTGGAAAACACCTGTTCGGTGAACAGGCCGCCCGGCATGTGGCGGATGTGCAGACTGATCGGTTCGTCCCGGTCGGGCGCGGTGGCCATGCTGTAGCTGCGGCGTTTGCCATCGCGCAGCATGAATTCGATATACTGCCCGGCGCGGTACTGGAGTTTTTCGTTGGCGGGCAGTTGCAGGGTCAGGATGATGACGTCCGGTGCCACTTTGTCGAGCGTGGCGACACGCGAAGGCATCTTGCGGATCGGGAAGTCGCCGCTGCCGGCCACTTCGCGCGCTTCGATCACCAGGTCGGCGTGCGCGGTGGCGCAGCAGAACAGCGAGTAGCCTTGGGCTTCCTCTTCCGGCGTCAGCGCGCGCTGCTGGTGCGCCTTGTGGCTGACCGAACCGGAAATGACCTTGCCCTTGCAGGAGCTGCAGGCACCGTTTTTGCAACCGTAGGGCAGGCCGACGCCTGCGCGCATCGCCGCGGCCAGGACGGTTTCATCTTCCTCGCAGCTGAATTGATGGCCGCTGGGCTGAACAGTAATGTGGAACGTCATACAATCCTTGAAATGAAAAATACCATGACTCAAAAAATTCGCCTGCCGCGCCTGCTGATCCTCGGTTGCGGCGATGTCGGTATGCGCCTGGTGCCGCTGCTGCGCGCTCACTTCCGCATCTTCGCCGTCACCAGCCAGCCCGCGCGCTGCGACGCTCTGCGCGCGCTGGGCGTGGTGCCCATCGTGGCCGATCTGGACCGTCCCGCCACCTTGCGGCGCCTGCGCGGCCTGGCCAGCCACATCGTGCACCTGGCGCCGCCCCGCTCCGAAGGCTTGCTGGATCAGCGCACCCGTCACCTGACCGCCATTTTACCTGAGCAAGCCCGTCTCGTTTATGTCAGCACCAGCGGCGTCTACGGCGATTGCGGCGGGGAGTGGATAGATGAAACCCGCACGGTCGCGCCGCACAACAGCCGGGCCCGGCGACGGGTGGATGGCGAACAGGTGCTGCGGCGCTGGGCCGTGCGCAGTTCCAGCCAGCTCAGCATTCTGCGGGTGCCGGGGATCTATGGGGCGGACAGGCTGCCGCTCAAGCGTTTGCAGGCCGGCACGCCGGCCCTGCGCGACGCCGACGATGTTTACACCAACCACATCCACGCCGACGATCTGGCGCGCATCGTGGCGCGTGCGCTGTTCCGCGGCGCGCCGAACCGGGTCTACCACGCGAGCGATGATAGCGAGCTGAAGATGGCGGCCTATTTCGACCAGGTGGCCGATGCCTTCGGACTGGCGCGCCCGCCGCGCCTGCCGCGCGCCGAACTGGCGCAGCAGGTCACGCCGGCTTTGCTGTCGTTCATGTCCGAATCGCGCCGTTTGCGCAATGAGCGCCTGAAACGGGAACTTGGACTGCGCTTGCGCTATCCAACGGTGGCGGACACGCTGGCCGGCTGCGCGACGGCACCACGGGAATAGGGACGGGCGGCCGGGAAGGGCTGGGCCGGCTTATTTCTTCTGGCGTAAGCGCTGCTGCTGTTTTTTCTGCGTCTGCGACTTGTTCTGCTTGGTCTGGTACAGCGCGACGGCGTCTTTCTTGGCCTGTTCGACGGTGCGCAGCTCTTCCTTGTCGTCATGGGCGACGAAGTAGTCGTTGGCTTGGGCGTCGACCACCAGTTTGATGGCGGCGGCATCGTCGAGCTCATAGAGCTCGGTCAGGAGAGTGGTGATCTCATCCAGGAATTCTTCGTATGTCATATGCGGCGCCTTCACGTGTTTTGCGGTATGTTACTCAATAAGCCGGAACGGCGGTTGCCGGTCGGCGGGCCGCTATTCTAAACCACTGTTGCGGATTGCCTGCCGCGAGGGGAAAAGGGGCGGCTTGCAAGCCCGGCGTAAGGTTTGCATCCCATGCTGGATCATCGTCACCACTGAGGCAAGTCAAACCCATTTTCGATTTCACCACTATTGTGGCCAAAAATCGACAGCACGGTTGGAGAAAGCTTGAGAATTCATTTTTCCGGCCGTAAACTAGTGTAACGCCATGGCTATCCATGGCGAACCTTCAGGAGTGGATATGCCAGTCATTCTGCATCCAACCAAAGAGCAGGTCCGAGCCTACATGCAGCTGCGCGAATTCGACCGCCGCCCGCCGCCTGCTCCCGCCGAGATCCGACAGCAACTGGGCTGGTATTTTGGTTCCAACTGCACCGCGCTCCCAGCCGGTAATCACTGCCTGTTTTTCCCAGGTACCATCGCCCAGCTCAGCACCTTGCTGGTGATGGAGTGGTGTTTCCTGGCGGCGGGCGTGCAGCACCGCAACTGAGCACCTGCGCAGCGCCAGCGCATTGCACAGGGCGCCGCCATGTGCGTCGCCCGCGCGAAGTTTTCCTGTTTTTGTTGTTTTTCAGCAACAGCCATTGCCGTAGCGGCCGATGGTCCCGCCTTATTGGGTTTCTGCTATGTATTTCGTGAGGAAAAAGTTTCCTATCACACGAGATATGTGAGAAATCTAACCAAAACTCACAAAAATACGTTCCCAGTTAGCCGAACGTTAACAAATGCGTGTATTATCTGGGTTGTGTGCTGAAAAACGTCATAAATGTTTGCGTTTTCTCAGTACTGCCCTGGTATTTTGATTTATTTTTTTTATGCAAGTGTCGCTTTTTATCCAAATGGCGACGTCAACCTGGTTGAACATTATGTCTATCAAAGAAATCACCGCGTCGCCTACTTACAACCCTAACCGTGTTCTGGATGCGATTATCGAGAAGCTGCAACTGAAAAACGACGCGGCCCTGTCGCGCGCTTTGGAAGTGGCGCCACCGGTCATCAGCAAAATCCGCCACAACACGCTGCCGATCGGCGCCACCATTCTGATCCGCATGCACGAGATCAGCGATTTCAGCATTCGCGAACTGCGCGAACTGATGGCCGCCTAAGTCAGTTGTTGTCGTTGTTGTTGTAAAGCTTGTCGGTAGTGAACTACCGGCAGCAGGCGTTGGCGGCAGGCAGTCCCCGGGGGACCGTCGGTCGCGGATGACTGTTTCGCTGTTGTAGTGTGCAGGAATTGCCGGCTTGACGACGCGCGCATGCCTGATGCGCCGCGTCCGGGCCAGGCTGCCGCCTTTCCCCTCCGCCCGTGCCCACGCGCACAGGCGCGACCTTTCACCGGCCGCCATCGGCGCTGGACATCCCGCTTGACACAATGGCGCGGCGCCTGGGCCGCACACTTCTATGGCTCAGGCCGAAGTGCTGATCGTCGTGCCGATCTTTTGACCGCTGGTATTCACCGATGGCGTCGAGGCTGCCGGTGGTGGTGGTGCCGGTGGGGTGATGTTCTCGGCGGGCTTGTCGGCCGCCTGGCGTACCGGCTGTTGTTGCTGGAGCGGCGTGGCCTGGACGGTGGCTGCGCTGGTATTCGATGAGGTGACTGCGTTGACGGTCATGGTGACCTCCGCTGAATGGAAATACCCGGCCCGGCCGCCAGCAGAAGCTGGCAGGCAGAGCCGGTCGGGTCAGGCGCTCAGGCGTGGCCGTTCAGCGTACAGCTTGTCGGTTTGCGCCGCGGTAGGCACACCCGAGTACGCCGCCATCTGTTGGGTGGGGACGCCCGAATATGCCGCCATTTTTTGCGTCGGTACACCAGAATACGCCATTTTCTGGGTGGGCACGCCAGAATATGCGCTCGCCTGTGCAGGCCGGCTCGGCACGCCCGAGTAGGCGACGGTGGGGACGCCGGAGTAGGCCGTGCTTTTCGCTTGCTGGGTAGGCACGCCTGAATACGCCACGGTCGGCACGCCCGAGTAGGCGGTGCTTTTGGCCTGCTGGGTCGGTACGCCGGAATACGCCACGGTGGGCACGCCCGAATAGGCCGCACCCTTCGCTTGCTGGGTCGGCACGCCCGAATACGCGGCGTCGGCGCCGCGGAGATAACTCTCGCCAAAGGTTTCCTCGTACAGCTCGCGCATGCGCTCGCCCACACGGTGGTGGACTTCCTCGTCATCCTCGCCGCGCAGGCCGATGTAAGGGAAGTGATGCAGGAAGTAGCCGAACACGGCCTGGCAATCGCTGGCGTATTTCATCGTGTCCAGGATGTGGTAATGCCAGAAGGTGTCGACGTCGAACAGCGGTGCGGTCTGCTCGTGCGGGAAGGTTTTCATCAGATAGAGGAAACGGCGATATTCGAACTCAACGGCATTGACCTGGTCCAGCGACCATCCCTCGCCCGATTCCTTGTGCATCAGCTTGACTTTGATTGGTTCCAGGTCCAGGTCGGCGATCGCTTGAAAACTGTCATGTGAAATCATGGATGAAAAGTCCTTAGAGGTTGGCAGTGCTGAGTTGTTTGCGGAAAACAAAGTTGCTAGACCTGATACACAGTGGCTCTGTCCCTGGCGGGAGGCTGACGCTGTGTCTCGTCCGGTACTGCTACGAAGGTCGGGTAGCAATAAGTTGACGTACATCAACGTTCTTAGTATAGACAGGCATCGAATGATTTCAACCGAAAACTTATGTTGCCACAGATATTTTTTTGCGGTGCAACAACTTGCAAATTGCCAGTAAGTAACTAGTCATCCGCTAGTGAGTGGCTGCAAATACGCTAGTGTCCGTGCTGCGGGGGAAGGGCGGGGAGGCTGCGGGGAATAGTGGCCCGGCAAGATTGCCGGGCCTGGGGATACGCTGCGGTTTTTTTGATCAGGCTGCCTTATCGAGGCGCGGGCGCTCGCTGTAGAAACTGGCCAGTTTGGCCGTGTCGATCGCCGCGGCCGCTTCGGCCTTGGCGGCCACGCCGGAGTAGGCCGTGTGGGCGGCGACACCGGAGTATGCCGTTTTTGCGGCAACGCCCGAGTAGGCGGTCTGGGCGGCGACACCCGAGTAAGCCGTTTTGGCGGCCACACCCGAATAGGCGGTTTTGGCGGCCACACCCGAATAGGCGGTTTTTGCCGCAATGCCGGAATATGCCGTCTTGGCGGCGATACCCGAATAGGCGGTCTTGGCGGCCACGCCCGAGTAGGCGGTCTTGGCGGCCACGCCCGAATACGCCGTTTGCGCGGCCACGCCCGAGTAAGCCGCCTTGGCGCCGCCGCCTGCCGTGCCGGCGTCCTCGCCGTCGCGCAGATAGGCTTCGCCGAAGGTCGCTTCGTAGAGTTCCTGCATGCGCGCGCCGACGCGGGCATGGGCTTGCTCATCGTCCTCGCCGCGCAGGCCGATGTAAGGGAAGTGGTGCAGGAAGTAACCGAAGACGGCGTCGCAGTCGGCCGCGTATTTCATCGTGTCCAGGATATGGTAGTGCCAGAAGGTATCCACATCGACCAGCGGTGCGGTCTGTTCGTGCGGGAACTTCTTCATCAGGATCAGGAAACGGCGATATTCGAATTCGATGGCATTGGCATGCTCCAGGGTCCAGCCCTCACCGGATTCCCGATGCATCAGCTTGACTTTGATCGGTTCCAGATCAAGTGCGTCAATGGCATTCCATTCGTTCGAGTTCATGCGTGCGTTCCTTTGTCGGTAAGGTCGGGTTGATAAAAAGCAGACAAACCCATTCTGGGCTGCCAGAAACCGCGCTCATTTGATATTTATCAATATTTATTGAAGTTCCACATCAAACTGGTCATTATTGCAACGGCGTCAACGGCAGCAATGTAGGGCGCGAATCGCCGCTTGCGGCCGCGCTCACACCAGATCGAGGATGGTGTCGGGCGGCACCGGCACCGGGGCCGGGCGGCGCGCCCGGCCCGGCTGGCCCAGTTCGGACGGGAAATCGATCGGCACCGATACGCTGACGACGGTGCCGGCATTGGCGCCGCCGGTGATGGCGCATTCGCCACCGAGCAGGCTGATGCGTTCTTCGATGCCGACCAGGCCGAAGGAACCGGCCTTGTTGCGGCTGTTGGCGCGGATGCCGATGCCGTTGTCGCTGATGGTCATGCTGAGCATGCCGGCCTGCTGGCGCAATTCCACCCGCACCAGGCTGGCGCTGGCGTGCTGCAAGATATTGCTGAGCGACTCTTGCAGCACGCGGAAGAAGGCGGTGGCGCAATGGTCGTCCAGGTGGATTTCCTGCTGGTGTTCGATCAGCTCGCACACCATGCCGGAGCGCTGGCGGAACTGGGCGATCTGCCATTCCACCGCCGCGTTCAAGCCCAGGTCGAGCACGTTGGGGCGCAGGTCGTTGATGATGTGGCGCACGCTGCGGATGGTGGTGTCGATCTGGCTCAGGGTACGGTGGGCGCGCTCATACAGGCGCGGATGGCTGCCGCGGGTGCGCGAGCACAGCATGTCGGCCTCGATGCGCAGCACCAGCAGGTTCTGGCCCAGGTCGTCATGGATCTCGCGCGCGATGCGCTTGCGTTCCTGTTCCTTGATCTGGTCGGCGTGGGCCGCCAGGCGGCGCAGCTTGTGGTGCGACATTTGCAGCTTGGCCTGGCTGTCGCGCAATTCCTTGGTCATCGCCTTGGCCATCTTGATGGCGCGCATGCGCGACGAGGACAGGGTGTGCAGCAGCAGGTAGATCAGCATGCTGCCGATGAAGCCGGTCAGCAGCGCCAGCCAGGGCAGGTAAAAGTCGAAACGCGAATACCAGTCGCTCTTGAGGGCGCTGAAATGGGCTTGCCACAGGCGCCCGTTGAAGTCGATCGGCAGCACCAGCTTGAACAGTTCCGAGCCCGCCTCGCCGGCCTTGGCCGCGCGCATGCTGTCGAACAGCAGCACCTGGGCGCTGCTGTGCGGCAACGGCGTCGCCTCGCTGCCGCCGCTGTCATACAGGGCCACGCGCACATTGCGCACTGGCATTTCCTCCAGTGCCGCCTGCACCAGGCCGTGGATGCTGAAGCCGATCCCGACCGAGCCGATATAGGCGGCGCGGCGCTCCGCCACGTCGTGCAGCGGCCGGTGTTTCTGGTAGATCGGCAGGCGCATCGCCAGCGCGCTCTGTTCGGGCCGGTTGCGCAGGCCGATAGGCTGGCCCGAGGTGCTGACGGCGCCGCTGTCGCGGCCGCGCGCCAGCGCGGCGGCCACCTGCTCGCGCGCGGCGATGTCGACCCCGATTTTTTCGGCGAAGGGGGCGAGCGGCTCGATCATGGTGATCACCGCGTATTCGGCGCGCCGGCCCGGCGGGCTGATATGGAAGTCGGGATAGCCGTCCAGTTCGGGATCGGCGCTGCTGGCGATCATGTGCTCGAAGTCGGCGCGGTCGGCGTCCTTGACGTGGCGCACAAAATTGATGTTGTCGATGGCGGGGAAGTGGCGTGCCAGGTTCAGTCCTTCCACATAGTAGTGGAAGCTGGAGCGCGAGACCGTGTCGCCGGCCTGGAAGAAGCTGGCCGCGCCGCGCAGCACATCGGTGTAGGCCTTGATGCGGGCGCCGATGCTGTACTGGGTGTTGCGCGCCTGGTTGCCGAAGCGGGCACGGGCGTCGTGCTCGATCGATCCGGCCGTGGCGGCGTAGAACAGGATGCCGACCCCGAGCGACAGCAGGACGCCAGTCCACCAAACGGGTTTGGTGGGCGAGAACAACTGTCTTTGCGCGAAGGGGGCAGGCATGGGGATTTCGGACAACTTTAACGAATTGCTACTAACACGGACAAAAAAATGGGGCGGGGATTTCGAGGCGCTTTTGCTGGCGCTGTTTTAAAACCCAGGGCGTACCCATGGGGTCTGACCCAGGGTCCGGGGAGGGGCTTCGCCCCGCCGGTCCCTGCGGGACAGGCCCCCGGCTCTTTGCCGTGGGTTTTAAAAAAGCCGGCGGCTCTTTGCCGTGGGTTTTAAAAAAGCCCCCGGCTCTTTGCCGTGGGTTTTAAAAGAGTCCCCGGCTCTTTGCCGTGGGGTCTCAAAAAGCCGCCGGCCCCTGGTCTCACTTGCCCCAGCTATCCTTGAGCGTGACGATGCGGTTGAACACCGGCTTGCCTGGCGTGGAGTCGACCCGGTCGGCCACAAAATAACCATGGCGCTCGAACTGGAAGCGCTGGTCGCCCTGGGCCGCGGCCATGCCCGGTTCCAGGTAGGCGGTGACGACTTCCTTGGCGTTCGGGTTCAGCGCGGCGGTGAAGTCCTTGCCGCCGGCGTCAGGCTGTGGATCGGTGAACAGGCGGTCGTACAGGCGCACTTCGGCTTCCAGCGCGGTGGCGGCGGAGACCCAGTGGATATTGCCCTTGACCTTGTAGGTGTCCGAACCCGGCGTGCCCGATTTGCTGTCCGGGAAGTAGTTGACGTGGACGGCGATGACTTTGCCGTTTTCGTCCTTGTCGTAGCCGGTGCATTCGGTCACATAGCCGTGGCGCAGGCGCACGCGGCTGCCCGGGGCGTCGCCGATCGGCGGGTAGTAGCGGAAATAACCCTTGCTCGGCACTTCCATGAAGTCTTCTTCCTCGATCCACAGGTGCTTGGTGATCGGGAAGCTGCGCAGGCCGCGCTCGGGGAAGTGCGGGTGCACCGGCGAGCTGCAGTCTTCGCTGGCGTGTTCGTCGAAGTTGTCGATGATCAGCTTGAGCGGACGCAGCACGGCGGTGGCGCGCGGCGCCTTCGGGTCCTGGTCTTCGCGCAGGCAGCCTTCGAGCGTGCTCATGTCGATCCAGCCGTCGGACTTGGTCACGCCGATGCGTTCGCAGAACAGCTGGATCGCTTCCGGGGTGTAGCCGCGGCGGCGCAGGCCGACGATGGTGGGCATGCGCGGATCATCCCAGCCGTCGACGATGTGCTCGTCGACCAGCTGGCGCAGCTTGCGCTTGCTGGTGATGACATAGGTCAGGTTCAGGCGCGAGAATTCATACTGGCGCGGCACCGGCATCTGGAAGAAGCCGCCTTCGGACAGGGTGGCCAGCAGCCAGTCGTAGAAGGGGCGATGATCCTGGAATTCCAGCGTGCAGACCGAATGGGTGATGTTTTCCAGCGCATCCGAGATCGGGTGCGTGAAATCGTACATCGGGTAGATGCACCAGGCGTCGCCGGTACGCACGTGGTGGGCGTGGCGGATGCGGTAGATGGCCGGGTCGCGCATATTCATGTTGGGCGAGGCCATGGCGTCGTCGCTGATCTTGGCGCGCAGGATGTGTTCGCCGTCGGCGAATTTGCCGGCCTTCATGTCGCGGAACAGTTGCAGCGATTCCTCGCGCGGACGGTCGCGGAAGGGCGAGTTCTTGCCCGGCGTGCCGAAGTTGCCGCGGTTGGCGGCCGTGTCGTCGGCGCTCTGGCTGTCGACATAGGCGTAGCCGGCCGTGATCAGGTATTCGGCCATCGCGTACAGCTGGTCGAAATAGTCGCTAGCGTAATGCAAGTGATGCTCGGTGCCCTGCGGGCCTTCCCAGTCGTAGCTGAAGCCTAGCCACTTGACGCTGTCGATGATGGTGTCGACGTATTCCTGTTCTTCCTTGGCCGGATTGGTGTCGTCGAAACGCAGGTGGCAGCGGCCCTGGTAGTCGCGCGCCAGGCCGAAGTTCAGGCAGATCGATTTGGCGTGGCCGACGTGCAGATAGCCGTTGGGCTCGGGCGGGAAGCGCGTGATGACGGGGGGCAGGCCGGGACGCACATGGGTGCCGGCGGCCAGGTCCGCTTCAACGATGGCGCGCAGGAAATTGGAGGTGGGCGCCGCCGGGGCGCTGTTTTTATCGTTGCTCATCTAGTTTTGCTTTGCAATGGGTCGGGTAGCGGGCATTTTACCGTAAGCGGCTACGCTGTCGGGCAGCAATTGCCGCGGCGCGGCGCCGGCCTGATTGTTTTTGCAATATTGCTACAAATTTTTCTTGCCAGTACGCCTGTTCGATAGGCTGGAAAGCCCCGAAATGCAACGGTGAAAGCCGTTCTATAGGATAATTCGTCTTTAATTGTTTTGGCATTCGGCCCGGAGTTTCCCGTATGGAAAATTTATACAATGTGCTCGGTGTCGCGCCCAACGCCTCTGACGAGGAAATCAAGAAGGTTTACCGTTCGCTGGCCATGCGTTTCCACCCGGACCGCAATCCCGCTCCCGGCGCCGAAGTGCGCTTCAAGAGCATCACCAAGGCCTACGAAATACTGGCGGACCCGGCCAAACGGGCCGAATACAACCAGAGCGTGAACCACCGCATCATCATCGACCCGGAAGCGGAGGCTTACCAGCTGTGGCGCTCGGTCTTCAATCTGCACGGCGTCACGCTGCCGCCAGCCTGAACCACGCCAGCGGCGCCGCGGCCAGCGCCGCCGCCATCGCCATTCCGCAACGGTGCCCACACGGCGCCGTGCACGACCTTTATACAGAGAGCACAATCATGAGAAGAGTACATCCCGAATTCGCCTATCAGTCGCGCGAGCTCGAGGGCCAGATCGACGGCATCCTGGGCGATCCACCGGACCGCAAGAATTACAAGCTGATGGTCGACGCGCTGGTGTCCGAGTACGCCAGCGGCGGCGGCATCGAGGATGTCAATATGCTGGCCTTCGCGCTGGTCGACCACATCAGCTTCTCCGACCCCAAGGGTCTGCTGGCCGAGGCGGAAGATTATGAATTCGGCGACCCGTCGCGGGTGTTCGCGATGGCGTCCTGCGCCGGCGACGAGGCGGGCAAGATGTACGCCGCGCTGCAGGACAGTTTCCCGGACCTGGCGCGCCAGGCCATCATCACCGCCTTCCTGTTCAAGAACCCGCGCAAATGGGACGACGACGACCAGTCGCTCGACCAGTTGTCGGCCAATGACGATGGCGACGATGTGCAGGACGACGATGAGGCGACCGATGACTTCGCCCAGATGTTCGATAAGGATGGAGAGTGAGCATGAGTGAGAATATGGACGACAAGCGTAATCTCCCCGCACTGAGCAAGCAGGTCACCGAGCTGGTGTTGTCCGGCTCGCTGGGCCACGCCGAGCAAGCCTTCTCCGAGGCGGCCGACCAGTACGGCGATCTGGCCGTGGTGGAAGTGCTGGCCACTATTCCGGCGCAAGTGACCGCGCTGCACCTGGCCGGCTTCGACGGCGGCAAGATGTCGCTGGCGACCCTGCTGGTGCCGCCCAAGGCCTGGGCCGACAGCCTGGCCTTCTTCGCCGCGACCTGGCCGGACGACCAGATCGAGGACGATCCCGAGCGCATCGCCGAATCGCTGTTCGCCCACATCCACGGCGTGGTGTTCGCCACCGACGACGAAGAGCGCCGCAACGCGTTGCTGGCCGAAGCCTCGGCCACCGACTGGGGTGCGACCATCTTCGCGATCCTGTTCTCGATGGCGCCGAAGGAAATCCTGGAAGTGGCCGGCGAGATCATCGCCAAGGGCCCTTACCTGACCGGCCAGACCTCGTCCGACAACGACGTGGTGCCGGTGGCGGTCGCCCTGGCGCAAGCGTCGGAAGACGGCTGGGACCGCGCGCTGTTCGAGCTGTTCCCCGAGTTCCGCCACAGTGCCGACCTGGCCGACGCCGAATACAACGACGACCCGGACGAAGAGCCGACCATGCTGCAGCGTTCCACCAAGGAATTGCTGTACCGCCTGCGCAAGCAGGTGCCGTCGACCCGCAGCACGGTGGCCAAGCCGGGCGCGCGCCGCAGTATCGGCACCGGTATTTTCAATTAATGGAAGTCTGATCCATGCTGCCAGCATTAGTTGTAGAAAATCTGCCGCGGCTGACGCGTGCCTTGCGTTTCTTCTCCGTCGAAGGTTACGAGGACGACGCCATGGGCCTGGCCGATGAGTTGACCGGCGTCACCGCGATGGTGGCCGAAAAATTCACCAACGACCGCACCGCCGACGGCATCCAGAAGGCCTTGCAGCTGACGGTGGGCTGCGTGTCGCTGGGCCTGGACCATGCGCTGATGCACGAGGGCGACGAGGCCGCGCGCGATTTCCTGATCGAGCACGGCGCCGAGCACGTGTTCCAGGTGGGCTTCCGTATGATCCGCGATCTGGCGGCCCTGCCGGAAGATGCGCTGGTCGGCGAGTACGACCAGGACGTGGTGTACCTGCAGCGCCGCCTGCGCGAACTGTTCATCGATATTTGCCAGGCCGATCCGAACCAGAACTGGGACGGCAGCGAGCGCTATGCGGTGCAGCTCAAGCAGCGCAAGGAAGTGCAGGCCATCGTGCGGCTGGCGGGCTGGTTGCGGCGGCATCACGATGCCGGTCCGGTCAGCGATACCGACCTGAACGCGGAAGGCGTGATCGCGCTGGCCATCATCTTCGCGATCGAAGGTGGCGGGCGCGTGGTGGCGCGTACCGGGCAGAAGGACTTCGAGCGCTTCGTCAAGGCGGTGCGCAAGAACAAGCCCGACTTCGAGGCCGGCTGGGCCGCGCTGATCGCGCGCGTGCCGGTGCAGCACCATCCGGTGCTGCTGGAGCGGATCGATAATTACCGCCAGCACTGCACGGTGATCCAGAACATACGCGGCCGCACGGCCATGAAGACGCTGTTTGCCGAGCTGGAAAATTACGCTGGGTCCGAGCTGGACGCGGACTACGCGTAGCTGGCCAAACTCAAGGCGCCGCCGGCTTACTTAAAACCCACGGCGTAACCCTGGGGTCTGACCCCAGGGTCCGGGGAGGGGCTGCGCCCCGCCAGTCCCGACTGGACTGGCCCCCGGTTCTTTGCCGTGGGTTCAGGCAGCAGCCAACGGCCCGCCGACTTCCACCCCCGCCGCGCTGCGCGCCAGCGCGACAAAACCGTCAATCAAGGGCGAGCTGGGCCCGCTGCGCTGGGCCAGCATCAGGCTGGTACAGGCGGCCGGATCGGACAGCGGCCGGTACACAATCCCCTCCATATGAATGCTGTCGAACAAACTCGGCAGCACTGAAATCCCGCAACCGGCCGCCACCAGTCCAATGATGGTGGACGCTTCGCCCGCTTCCATCGCGACTTCGGGCACGAAGCCGGCCGCCCGGCACATGCGGAAAATCTGCGGATAGATGCCGGTGCCTGCCGTCTTCGGATACATCACGAAGGGCTGCCCCTGCAATTGCTTGATCGCCACCTCCTTTTGCGCGGCCAGACGGTGCCCGGCCGGCAACACCAGGATCAGCGGATCATGGCGCAGCAGGCTGAGCGTGATCGTGTCGGGCACGGCCGTTTCCGGCGGCCGTACAAAGCCCAGGTCCATGTCTCGCGCCGCAATCCGTTCGATCTGCGGCACCGTCGCCATTTCCTGAAGTTGCAGATGGACGCCGGGATACTGTTGCCGATAGCGGTTGATGACGGCGGCAAACAGCGGGCTGAACGGCGTGGAAAAGGTGAAACCGATGCGCAGGACGCCGGCCTCGCCGCGCTGGGCCCGGCGCGCCGTCTGCACCGCCTGCTCGGACAGGCTCAAGACCCGGCGCGCATCGTCGAGGAACAGTTTGCCCGCCTCCGTCAGGCGCACCCAGCGCTTGCTACGTTCGAGTAACTGAGCGCCCACTTCGGCTTCGAGCGCCTGAATCTGCTGGCTCAGCGGGGGCTGGCCGATGTGCAGGCGCTCGGCGGCGCGGGTAAAACTGAGTTCTTCGGCGACGGCGACGAAGTAGCGCAGGTGGCGGAGTTCCATGGTTTGTTATCGTTTTTAAGTATTACTAATGCCGCTAATATATATTGGACAGTAATTCAGGGCAATCCTAAGATGGCTCCATTGCTTCCCTGACGCACCCGGTGCGGTTCATCATGTCTTCCTCGGCTTCCGCTCAAGTTCTTCCTGTTTTGCCTGCATCCTCCATCCCGGCGGGACAGCAGCCGCATCGCAAAGCGCCGGCCGAAGCGGCGGCCCCGGCCGGCCGCATCGCCGCCGGCAGCGCCGAATTCACGCGCAGCAATCGCGCCATGTTCTTCGGCGGCTTCGCCTGTTTCGCGCTGCTGTATTGCGTGCAGCCGCTGATGCCGCTGCTGTCGCAGCGCTTCGCCCTGACGGCGGCGCAGAGCAGTCTGGTGCTGTCGGTGTCGACGGCGGCGCTGGCCCTGTCGCTGCTGGTGTCGAGCCCGATGTCGGAGCGGCTGGGGCGCAAGCCGATGATGGTGGCGGCGCTGGCCGCCGCCGCCGTGCTGACCTTGCTGTGCGCCTGTGCGCGCAACTATCCGCAACTGCTGGTGCTGCGCGCGCTGATGGGTGTGGCGCTGGGCGGCATGTCGGCCATCGCGATGGCGTATCTGGGCGAGGAAATCGAGCCGAGCTCGCTGGGCCTGTCGATGGGCCTGTACATCAGCGGCAGCGCCTTTGGTGGCATGGCCGGGCGCCTGCTGACGTCGGTGCTGAGCGACTTCCTGTCGTGGCGGGTGGCCTTGGCGGCGATGGGCGCGGCGGGCTTGCTGGCGGCCTGGGAATTCTGGCGCAGCCTGCCGCCGTCACGCCACTTCGTGCGCAATGATGCGGCCTGGAGTGCCATGCCCGCCGGTCTGCGCCAGCATCTGGGCGACGCGGGAATGCCGTGCATTTATGCGCTGGCTTTTCTGGTGATGGGGAGTTTTGTCAGTCTCTACAATTACATTGGCTATCGCCTGCTGGCATCCCCCTTCGAGCTGCGCCAGAGTCTGGTTGGTGCCGTGTCGCTGCTGTACCTGATCGGCATTGTCAGTTCGGTCTGGGCGGGCAATCTGGCCGACCGCCTGGGCCGCCGCGATGTGCTGTGGCGCATGGTGCTGGTGATGTTGAGCGGCTTGCTCCTGACCTTGTTCAACTGGCTGCCCGCGATCATTGCCGGGATTGCCCTGTTCACCTTTGGTTTCTTTGCCACGCATGCGGTGGCCAGCAGCTGGGTCGGACGGCGCGCGGTCGGGCAGCGGGCGCTGGCGTCGGCGCTGTATTTGTTCTTCTACTATGTGGGGTCGAGTGTGCTGGGTTCGGCCAGCGGTGTGTTGTGGGGCCGGGGCGGCTGGCCGGGCGTGGTGGCGATCCTGGGGCTGGCCTTGGCGGTGGCGCTGGGTATCGCGCTGCGGCTGCGCAAGCTGGCGCCGCTGGGGGCGGCGGAGCTGCGGCCGGTGGCGGTTTGAGAGGGGGGAGGCCGGTG
>JABTBR010000053.1 GCA_013284265.1 Oxalobacteraceae bacterium
CGATTGCCGATGCCGTGGCCGCCACACAATTGCAGCTCAGCCGCGCCCAGTGGTTCGAGATCCTGCGCGCGGCGCGCGGCCACGAAGTGGCCTAGGGCTAGCGGCTTGAATTCCTAATCGTTGTAGACCAGGGGCGGTGCGATCCCGCGCCAGCCCATGCGCCAGGCCAGGTTCAGGGCGGCGGTGCCGAGAATATAGACGGCGAAGAACAGCACGAAATACACGGCCTGCAGCCACACCAGCAGGCCGACATTGACCAGCAGCGCCACGATGGCGGCCGCGTTGATCTTCTGCTTGGAGCTGGGGAAGCGCAGCGTCGACACCATCAGGCTGCCCACGACGAACAGCAGCGCCACCAGCAGGCCGCCATGCAGCACCGTGTTGGCCGGATCGGGCCAGGCCACCACCACCGATGCCACGCAGGCGCCGCCGGCGGTGATCGGGATGCCGACGAAATAGCGCGGATCGGTGCGCCCCACGCTCACGTTGAACCGCGCCAGCCGCAGCGCGCCGCAGGCGACGAAGAAGAAACTGGCGATGCCGCCCAGGCGCAGCAAGGTCGGCGCCTGCGCGCCCAGGTGCACGAAACCATAGCAGTACAGCAGCATGGCCGGCGCGCAGCCGAAGTTCATCATGTCGGCGATCGAGTCGAGCTGCACGCCAAAGTCGGAGCTGGTGCCGGTGGCGCGCGCCACCAGGCCATCGAGCGCATCGAATACGCCGGCCAGCACCAGCAGCACGGCGGCCAGGCGGTAATCATGGGCATCGCCGATGCCGGCGTTATCGACCGAGATGACGATGCTGCCGAAGCCGCAGGCGATCGACAGCAGGGTGACAAAACTGGGCAAGGCAAACTTGGCGCGCTGCAGGCGCGGATGGCGTGGAGAAGTCAAAGTGGCGGCATTCTAGTGGTGGAAGCAGGCATTCCTGCGATGTCGCTTATTTTACCCCGCGACCAGCGCAGTTCTGTAGCGTCCGCTAGCGTGTTCGCTTCAGCAAGGTCAATGCTGCCAGCAGGAATTGACGTAGAATCGCGCCAAGGCCAGCCGCATCATCCGGCCCGCGTCTTCCATTTAACCTTGTTAAGTCAATTCAGGAGTACGACATGGCAACCCTGCGCCCCTCTTCCCTTTCCCTCGGCGCCCTGGTGCTGGCACTGATGCTGGCGGGGTGCGGCGGCGGCGGCGGTGACGGCAGCGCCACCGCGACCAACGTGCCCAGCACGCTGCCGCAGGAACCGGGCGCGCCCGTCCTGACGGGCAATACCGCGACCGACGGCCGCGCCTGGATCAATTACCGCCGCAGCCAGCTCGGCCTGTCGGTGCTCAGCCGCAATGTCAACATCGATGCGGCCGCGCAAAACCATTCCGACTACCAGCGCCTCAACAACACCATTGCCCACGATGAAATCCAGGGCAAGTCCGGCTTCACCGGCGTAACACTGGTTCAACGCCTGGGCGCCGCCGGCTATGCGCTGGTGCTGCCCCATGTCACCGGCGAAGTCATCTCCGCCAACGGCAACAGCTCGGGCTTCGTCCAGGCAGAGGAGCTGATCACGGCGATTTACCACCGCTTCGTCATCTTCGAACCGATGTTCCGGGAAATCGGCACCGGTGCGGCCACCACCTCCAGCGCGTATACCTATTTCACCGCCGATTTTGCCACCAGCGGCGGCTTTGGCCCCGGACTCGGCGCCACCAGGCTGGTCGGCTATCCGGTCAACAACCAGGCCAGGGTGCCGACCAACTTCCTGAGCGACAACGAATCGCCCGATCCGGTGCCCAACCAGAACGAAGTGGGCTACCCGATCAGCGTCCACGCCGACATCGAGTCCAAGCTCACCGTCACCGCCTTCACTGTGCGTCCGCGCAACACCGGCCTGGCGTTGACGGTACGCCTGCTGAGCAGGGCGTCCGACCCCGCTATGCAGTCGGACTCGGCGGCGGCCATCGTGCCATTGACTGTACTGAGCGGCAATACCGTCTACGACGTCGCCTTCAGCGGCACGGTGGACCAGGTCCCGGTCACCCTCAACTGGTCGTTTACCACCAAGTAAGATGAACAGCCTCCCCGCGGGCGACGCCAGCGCCCTGTGCACGCTGAACGTGGAAGAGGGCCTGGAACGCCTGATGGGAGACCGCGCCCTGTATCTGCACATCCTGCAGCGTTTTCAGCACGACCACGGCGCGGCCACGGCCACGATAGGCCGGGCGCTGGCGGCGGCCGATATGGCCGCGGCGCGCGCGGCGGCCCACACCCTGAAAGGCGCGGCCGGCATGATCGGGGCGCAGGCGGTGTATCAGCTGGCCGCGGCGCTGGAAGTGGCGCTGGCGCTGCCGCCCACGGACACGGCGAGCGACTTGACGTCACCCTTGCTGGCGCAGCTGGAGCTGGCCATGCAGGCGACACTGGCAATGAGCGGCGCACTGAGCGCGCGCCTGCCAGCCCCCGCGCCGCTGCCACTTGCAACGGCGGCGGCGCCGGGCAAGCCGGCGCTGCTGCGCCATCTGGCGCAATTGCTCAACGATGGGGATGGGGCGGCGATCGATGTGCTGGAGCAGTCGGCCACGACCCTGGCGGGCAGTCTGGGCGTCCCCGCCTATCAGGCCATTGCGGCGGCCGCGCACGAATTCGATTTTGAGCTGGCGCTGGCGCTGTTGTCCAGCCAGCCCGGCGTGAAGCTCTAGCGCCGCGCCGGTGGCGAAGGCCTAGCGCGTATATTCTTTTTCCTCGTCGAAGGCGTCGGCACACTCCTTGCCGCAGAAGCGGCGCACATTATCGAGCGGCTTGTCGCAGTACCAGCACGCGCCCTTGGGCGGCAGCGCCTGGCGCACGCGCGCCGCTTCAGACATGGGTGGCCGCGCAGCGGCGGCGCCGTCATCGGGCAGGCTTTCTTGTGTCGTTTCCAAGATCTTCCCCTTCCAGGCAGTGCTTCTAGTCTCGTAGCAAGGTTACTTCAGCGGAATTACGCGGGTCTGCGCTGGATCAATGCTGCTGTGCTTAGCGCCGATGCCGAAACCACAGTAGAATTTGCTCTAGTGCACCGTCAATGCTGTGAGTTCCGGCAAATAATAGCAGGTTCGCCGCGCGCGAAGCGGGCGCTGCCCGGCCCGGGAAAAGCGCGGGAAGCCTTGCCACTGCTGGGCTCCTGCCTGACGCCGCAGGGCAAGGGGGGCGCTTAAATATTTTTCAATGGAAAATGCGTGTGCGATAGCTGACGAGAAGGAAAGACTTTTTGAAACGGCCCGAACGCCCCCTCACGCCAGCGCCAGCACGCAGCCAAAGCCGGCCAGTGCCGGCGCGCCGCGGTGCACGCCGCTCAGTCCCTGCGCATACAGCACATGGTCGGGCAGCAAGCCTTCCGGCAGCGTCACCGGCTGCGGCGACAGATTGATGACCACCAGGATGCGTTCGCTGCCCAGCGCGCGCCAATAGGCCAGCCAGTCGGGCGAATGGGGCGCCACGAACACCACGCTGCCGCGCCGCAGCGCGCCATACTGGGCACGCATACCCAGCAGATTGCGGTAATGGCCCAGCGTGGGCACATGGGCATCGTGCCAGTCGAGCCGGAAATCGTCGAATAGCGAACGCCAGTCCTGCCAGCCCGGCTCGTTGAACTCCTGCCCCATCAGCAGATGCGGCACGCCGTCCAGCGTCAGCAGCAGCGTGGCCGCCGCCTGGTGCAGGCCCAGGCCCAGCGCGCGCCAGGCCCGGCCCTGCTCCTTTTCCTCCAGCCAGCGCAGGCGCAGCGCGCCGCGCGGGAAGGAGTAAGTGGACTCTTCCCAATACTGCGCCACCGCCGCCGCCGGCAAACGGCCTTGTGCCACCTGGCCGGCCAAGTGGCGAAGAGCGCCGTCATAACTCAGGTCGCAGGCGGCCAGATGATGGTACTCGTCGCAGGAATGCGAGATCAGCGCCAGCGCCGGCCGCTGCCGCAGCAGCGCGGCGCGCAGCGCCTCCAGGAAGTCGCGCGGCACGATGTCGGCATCGTCGAAACGGAAGCCGTCCAGATCGAACTCGCGCAGCCAGTGCGCCAGCGCGCCTGTGAGCCAGGCGCGCAGCTCCGCATTGGCAAAATCGAAGCCGGCGAAATAGCTGCGGTTCGGCACCGCATAACACACCTGGCCTTGCGCATCGCGGGTGAACCAGTGTGGATGCGACTGCGTCAGCACATTGTCCACGCTGGCGCGGTTCAGCGGCCAGTCCAGCAGCACGCGCATGCCGCGCGCGTGCAGGTCGGCGATCAGCGCGCGCAACTCCTGCGCATCGCCCAGCTGCGGATCGATCGCCATGAAATCGCGCACCGCATACGGATCGCCCACGCTGCCGCTGCGGCCCTGCACGCCAATCGGCTGCAAGGGCATCAGCCAGACCGTGTTGATGCCCAGCTCGGCCAGGTAGGGCAGGCGCTCGCGCACACTGGCAAAGCTGCCGCCAAAGGCGCGTACCGACAGCTGATACACCACCGCGTCGGCCAGCCAGTCCGGACTGGCCAGGGTCGGATAGCGGGCATACAGATCGCTCGGATCGGCCGCGCTGACCTGGCCCTGGCGGATGAACACCGCGCCCGACTCGCTCACCGTCAGCGCCGAATTGTTTTGCGCATCCTCGGAGATCCAGGGATTGGCCGGATCGACGATCCAGTCGCTCCCGTCGATCACATACTTGTAGTGATGCCGGCCGGGCTCCAGCGCCAGCACGCATTCCCAGCAACCCGGGCCGATGCGGGTGAGCGGCAGACTGTCGCCCACCCAGCTGTTGAAGGTGCCGGCGATGGCGACCCGTTCGGCCGCGCCCTCGTAACGAAAGCGCACACCGTCCGCGCATTGTTGCGGCAGGGTGTCCTGGCAAAGCTGCAGCATCTGGCGCAGTTCACTGCGCGGGCGGGCGGTCATCATGGTCGCTACTCCTTCATATGGCGTTGGCGGCGCGGGCAAGTTGTACCGTGACCTGGCGGCGCGCCTTGCTGCTGGCGGCCAGCGCCACCGTCAGCTGCTTGCGCTGCGCGTCCCAGGACGAGGCGACGCTGCGCCCATCGAGTTTCACCGCGGCCGGCTGCGCGGCGACGTTGTGCACGACCAGGCTGTAGCTGCGCGACAGCAGGCGGGCCTGCTTGCCGCTGCGCGCATCGAGCGCAATGGCCAGGCTGGCGCCGGCGAACTTGCTGCTGAAGGCGGTCAGCTGGTACTCGCCCTTTTCGTAGGCATCCGGCGTCTTGCCGTCATCGTCGTACAACTGGCCGGTGGCGGCGCTGACCGAAGCGTCGTGGTAGTAGTGCAGATCCAGATGCTTGCCGCTGTAGTTCTGGGTGCTCTGCATCGGCGGCGCCATCGGCAGGAAGGAACCGGCGCGCACGAACAGCGGCAGATGCTCGGCCTTGAGCGCGATGCTGGCGGTGCTGCCGCCCGCATGCTTCTCGCCGCTGTAATAGTCGAACCAGGCGCTGCGCGCCGGGAAGTAGATGCTCTTTTCGCGCAGGCCAGGCTGCACCACCGGCGTGACCAGGATGGCATCGCCCCACAGATAGCTGTCGGCCTGGGTGCGCACCGCCGCGTTGCCCGGCTCCTCGAACAGCAGTGGACGCATCAAAGGCAGGCCGGTCTGGTTGTTCTCGAAGGCCAGCGTGTAGTTATACGGCAGCAGCGCATAGCGCAGGCGGATCGCGTCGCGTGCCAGCGACTTGGCCGGCTCGGCGCGGTAGACCGGCTCGGACGGCACTTCTTCCTGGCCGTGCGGACGGAAGATGGGCTGGAAGGTCCCGTACTGCATCCAGCGCACATACAGCTCGTCGTCCAGATTGGTGCCGGCGAAGCCGCCCAGGTCCGAGTGCATATAGGCCACGCCCTGCATGCCCATCTGCAGCGCGATCTCGGCCTGCGACTGCAGGCCGCCCCAAGTGCGGTTGGAATCGCCCGACGAGGGAATCAGGCCGAAGCGCTGCGAGCCCGAATAACCGGCCCGCATCAGCAGGAAGGGGCGCTCCTTGGGCAGCTCGCGGCGGTAGCCGTCGGCCATCATCCGCGCCCATTCGTGGCCGTAGATATTGTGCACCTGGTCGGCCGTGCCGTTCACATGCAGCAGGCCGGCGGGATGGCCTTCCGGCTCGCCCAGATCGCAGAAGCAGCCGGCGATACCTTGTTCATGCAGATCCTTGTATTTCTCCCAGAACCAGTCCTTGCCCGGCTTGCTGAAGATGTCGAGCAGCGCGGTATTGCCGAAGTAGACGTCGTACACGAAGGGTTTGCCCGCCGCATCCTTGGCCAGCACATCACGATCGAGCGCTTCCTTCCAGCGGTTCGAGGTGGTCATGATGTAGGGCTCGATGCTGACGATGGTCTTGACGCCCTTGGCGGAAAAATCGGCCATCATCTTGCGCGCGTCAGGGAACTTCTCCTTGACGAATTCCAGGTTGCCGACCCGGCCCTTCATGTCCACGCCATACCAGTAGATGTCGAAGATGATGCCGTCGAGCGGAATCTGGTCCTTGTGGTACTGGTCGACCAGGGCGCGCGCCTCTTCCTCCGAGTGGTAGCCGAAGCGGCTGCTGATATTGCCCAGCGCCCAGCGCGGCAGCAGCGGCTGGCGTCCGGTCAGGGCGCTGTAGCTGCCCACCAGATCGGCCCAGCTGTCGCCGGCGATCACCTGATAGGTCTTGCGCCCCCCCATGGTCTCGAAGGCCAGCACCTTATCGTGCTTGCTGTCGATGTCCAGGTAGCCGCTCTGCGCATTATCGAAGTGCAGCGCATACAGCTTGGACGAGAGCACCAGCGGCATCGCATACGCCACCAGTTCCGAGCGCTGCTCGTAGCCGTAGTGGGCCTTGTTGTATAGCTTCAGGCGATTGCCGCGCCGGTCCATGCCGACCGCGCGCGCACCGGCGCCATAGATCGCCTCGCTCGCATCGAGTTCGAAGTCGATCGCCTCGCTATCCTTGCCTTCGGCGTCCTTGCCCTTGCTGTAGCCATGCTTTTCGGCCACCAGCTGGCGGCCCTGATAGGCGTAGCTGATGCGGAAAGGGGAACGCTGGATCGTCACCACCATGCCTCCGGCAGCATATTCGAGCCCCGCCGCACCGGCCTTGAGGGTGGCGCGCGGCGCGTTCGGTTTCAGCACCACCGCGTGCGATGCGGGGTCGAACTGCTCGCCCTTGGGAATGAAGCTGGTCTCGACGATCTTGCCCGAGTAGGGCGCGATGCGGTACAGGCCATCGCTGGTGCGCAGCTCCAGATAGCCGTCGCGCTGGGCGTAATCCTCCAGCGTCCTGACACCGCCCTGCCCCCACGCCGCAGGCGCCAGCAGCAATAGCGGGACCACCCGCAGACCGAACCGGACGATGCTCTTCATTCACTTCTCCATGGAAATTATTGGCGGGAAATCAGCTGCCCGGGTCTTCTGTCGTCGCACTCAGGCAAGGAATGTTATTTGACTACAAAGTCAATGTCAATAAGTAAACCATTCCACGTTTACAGAATGAGACATGCGTCAAATTTCATGAATTTAAAATGTTGTTTTGTTACACTTGCCTCTTTTTCGAGCAATACTATTGAAAAAATGGCCTGACAAGCCAAACAAAATAATCTTAAAAACTTTACTGGGAGCAATTATGGAAACGCTAGACAAAGCTGGTCGCAGTCCTATTCCGCCACTTCCGCAGCACTGCGGGAGTGGCGGAATCCAGCGCTTCATCCATGCGACAAAACAGCTGCTGCTGTGGGTCTGGCACAGCGATATCGAGTTCCGCCGCAGCGGTTGGCCAGCGATGCTGCTGGCCATCGTTTCGGTCGCCTGCATCCTGCTCGGCCTGCTGCCGCAGGACGTGATTTCCAACTTCTCCTCGCTCAAGAACGTAGACTCGGTACGCATCTTCTACATGGTCAAGGACCTGATGCTGTCGCAGGTGGAAAGCTCGATGGTGGGAGTGCTGATCTGGGCCTCGATAGGGCGCGCCGTGTTCGGCATCTTCATCGCCGCGATGGACGTGCTGTTCTACCGCCATGTCACGGGCCGGCCCTACGACTGGGAATCGATGATCAACATCTCGCTGGTGAACACCTTCCTGGCCGCGGCCGCGCTGTTCGCCGTGTTCAATCCCGCCATCCGCGAACTGCTCGGCTACTACGACCAGCTGATCGCGCACATACCCACGCTGGTGCAGCTGAACGGCGCGCTCGCGCTGCTGATCGCCGCGCTACTGGGCGACTTCGCCTTCTACTGGTCGCACCGCATCTGCCACAGCACCCGCCTGTTCTGGAACCTGTCGCACATCTACCACCACCGCAACCGCAGCCTGAACCTGCTGACCTGCTCGGCCGAGCCGCCCACCATGCTGCTGGCCGCCGCCGGCGGCCTGTCGCTGCTGATCCTGCCGCTGGTGACCAAGCTGTTTACCACCGACGTGCACAACGCCGGCTGGGCGCTGGTGGTCTTCATCGCCTTCGACGCGCTGACCGACCCCTCGCACTCGGTGGCGCTGTACTACGTGGAGGCGCGTTCCTGGCCGCTGCGCGCGCTGCGCTGGGTGTTCGTGACCGTGGGCGTGCACTACACCCACCACTCGCGCGATGTGGAAGGCAAGTACGGCACCGGCTGCAACTTCGGCGCGCGCATGACCCTGTGGGACCGCCTGTTCGGCACCTATGTCGAACCGCCGCGCGAGATTCCGCCCACCGGCCTGTTCGACCCCGCCGCCGACACCTGCATCAATCCGATCCGCTACCTGTTCTCGCCCTATCTGCGCATGGCACAGGAACTGCGCCAGAATCACCCGCGCCACTGGCCGCGGATCCTGCTCGGATCGACCGACTACGAGCCGCCGGTGCCGAGCAAACTGAGTCGATAAGGCCGCCATAGGCGGCAACAGGCAGCAAAAAGCGGCACGCACGATCGCAATCGAATAACACCCATGCGGACGCCACCCGGCGTCCGCCGAAAGAGACACCATGACCCGCAGCACACGCAACATGCGCAACACGCGCAACACCTGCTTCCCCGCCATGCCATTGGCCCTTGCTCTCGCCCTGGCCTGCGGCGGCGCCAGCGCCGACGATGTCCCAGGCTTCCATGGCTACCTGCGCGCCGGCGCCGGCGTCAGCTCCACCCACGGTCCGCAAAGCTGCTTCAGCCTGGGCGGCAACACCGTCAAATACCGGCTCGGCAACGAGTGCGACGGCTACACCAAATTCGGCTACACCCAGGAAGTGGTCAAGACCGACGGCGTAAGCTTCGTCGGCACGCTGTGGGTCAACGCCTACAGCAACCAGTCGGACATCGGCAGCGCCAAGCTGGGCATCAACAAGGCCTATATCGAAGCCAAGGGGCTCGACTTCCTGGGCGGCGGCGCGGCCTGGATCGGCCTGCGCGACTACCTGTGGAGCGACATCCACATGCTCGACATGTGGTACATCCTGCTCAACGGCTCCAGCACCGGCGGGGGCTTCGACAAGATTCCCGCCGGTCCCGGCAAATTCTCGTATGCCGTGTTCCAGGATAACGACACCACCACCCGCGACGCGGCGGGCAAGATGCTGGCCAGTACCTCCGCCACCCGCCACAACTTCATCTATCAGGAACTGCCGGTCAATCCGGGCGGCACGCTCGAAGGCGTAGTCACGCTGGTCAACGCCGTGGCCCGCGAAGAAAAGCACAATGGCTGGCAAGCCACCGTCTCGCACAAGCAGGCCGGCGTACTGGGCGGCCTGAACACCTTCGTCGTGCAATATGGCGTGGGGCCGGGCACCGGCACGGGACGCGGCAACGGCAACAACTACGACCGCGTCGGCCCCTCCGGCAGCACCTCGCTGGGATCGGACGTGCGCCAGCTGCGCGTGTTCGACCACCTGTGGATACAGCCGATTCCCTTCTTCGGCATCGACATGGTGGCGCTGATGCAGCGCGACCGCTCCGACGCCGGCGGCAGCACCACCTGGACCTCGCTGGGTGCGCGCCCCGTCTACGCCCTGAGCAATACCTTCAAGCTGCAGATGGAAGTGGGCGTCGACCGCGTCACCTCGCCCACCGGCGGCGAAGCCAAGCGCCTGACCAAGATCACCTTCGCACCGACAATTTCGGCCGGGCCGGGACTGTGGGCGCGCCCGGAACTGCGCGCCTTCGTCACCTACGGTAAATGGAACAAGGCCGCCACCGCCTCGGTGAACGCTTCCAACGCCAGCGGCCCGGTGTACAACAACGACACCAGCGGCGCCTCGGTCGGGATACAGGTAGAGACGTGGTTTTAACGGCGACCGATATGCGTTCAGGTATCGCACGATCCAAATAATTCATTGGTTGCACCCGCCAACACTCGCTAGGATGGCCCAGCAGTAGCAGTCCCATCGAATCGCTTGGCAAGGATCACAACAGCATGACGCAGTTTCAAGGTAAGACCGTACTCATCACAGGAGCAAGTTCGGGTATCGGCGCCGCAGCGGCGCTGGCTTTCGGCAAAGCCGGCGCCGCCGTCATCGTGCACTACCGCAGCCAGCACGCGCAGGCCCAGGCTGTCGCCGACAGCATCATCGCTGCCGGCGGCCAGGCCTGGACCGAACAGGCCGACGTCACCGATACCGCGCAGATCAACGCCATGATCGAGCGCATCGCACAGCGCAGCGGCCGGATTGATGTGCTGGTCAATAACGCGGGTGGGCTGGTCCGCCGGGCGCTCCTCGCCGAAGTCGACGACGATTTTATCGACGCCGTGTTCCAGCTCAACGCACGCTCCGTCATCACGGTCAGCCGCAAGGTGATTCCGCTGATGATCGCCAACGGCGGCGGCGTGATCCTCAACGTCACCACCCAGGCGGCGCGCACCGGCGGCGGGCCGGGCATTTCACTGTACGCGGCCAGCAAAGGCTTCGTCTCCACGCTGACGCGCTCCATGGCCAAGGAGCTGGCGCCCCACCATATCCGCGTCAACGCGGTCGCCCCGGGCGTGATCGAAACACCCTTCCACGACGGCCACTCCTCGCCCGACCTGCTGCAAGCCTTTGCCGCGGTCATTCCGATGGGCCGGCTCGGCACCGCCCAGGAATGCGCGGGCGCCTTCCTGTTCCTGGCCGATCCCGGCGCGAGCAGCTACGTCACCGGGCAGATTATCGAAGTCAACGGCGGCCAGGTCATGCCCTGACGCCCGCCTTGCCCGGCGCCGCAGCGCTGGCACAGGCCGCGCGCGGGCAAACGTACTCCCCTCACACAGACAAAGGAATCAGAATGCATATGCGTAAACTCGGCCGCGACGGCCTGCGGGTAACCGAAATCGGCTTGGGCTGCTGGCAGCTGGGCGGCGGCTGGGGCAAGGAATGGGACGACGAGGTCGCCCAGCAGATTCTGGAAGCCGCTTACGCCTCCGGCGTGCGCTTCATCGACACCGCCGACGTCTACGGCGACGGCGCCAGCGAACGCTCGATCGGCGCCTTCCTGCGCCGCCATGACAATGTGACGGTGGCGACCAAGCTGGGACGCGGCGCCATTTACCCCGACGGCTACAGCCGCGCCAGCCTGCGCCGCGCCACCGAGCTGTCGCTCGAGCGCCTGGGCGTGCAGCGGCTGGACCTGACCCAGCTCCATTGCGTGCCCCTGTCCGTGCTCCAGGACGGACAAATATTCGACTGGTTGCGCGAGCTGCGCGACGAAGGCCTGATCGCGCGCTTCGGCGCCAGCGTGGAAACGGTGGAGGAAGGCCTGCTCTGCCTGGAGCAGGAAGGACTCAGTTCGCTGCAGGTGATCTTCAATGTGTTCCGCCAAAAACCGCTGGAGCGCCTGCTGCCGCTGGCGCAGGAAAAAGGCGTGGGCATCATCGTGCGCCTGCCGCTGGCCAGCGGCCTGTTGACCGGCAAGCTGACGCAGGACACCGTGTTCCGCAGCGACGACCACCGCAACTTCAACCGCGACGGCCAGCACTTCAATGTGGGCGAAACCTTTGCCGGCCTCGAATACGGCACCGGCGTGGCGCTGGCCGAACAGATCGCCGCCGATGTCCCGTCCGGCATGACGATGGCGCAGATGGCGCTGCGCTGGATACTCGATCACGACGCGGTATCGGTCGTGATTCCCGGCGCCAGCTCCGCCGCCCAGGCGCATGCCAACGCCAGCGCGGCTAGCCTGCCGTCCCTGTCTGGCGCCGCGCACGCCGCCTTCGAGCGCCTGTACAAGGAAAAAATCCACGCCGCCATCCGCGGCCCGTACTGAAGCGCCGCCGCTGCCTACCTTCCCCTGAACGTCTCGTTAGCCAAAAATGAAAATTATAAAAACGCGTACCAGGATGGCCGCCGGTTTTGGCGCGGTTTTGCTGCTGATGATGACGGTCACGGGGATCGGCATCTGGCGCCTGCAGGCGGTGGCCGACGCCACCCGCGAGATGATCCAGACGCCGCTGGCCAAGGAGCGCCTGATCAGCGACTGGGATTCCCTCATCAACGCCTCGGTCGCGCGCACCACGGCGGCGGCCAAGAGCAATGACCCCAGCCTGATCGCCTACTTCGAAGGCGCCGC
This sequence comes from Oxalobacteraceae bacterium, assembly GCA_013284265.1. Taxonomy (GTDB): domain Bacteria; phylum Pseudomonadota; class Gammaproteobacteria; order Burkholderiales; family Burkholderiaceae_D; genus Rugamonas. The sequence goes on from JABTBR010000053.1 coordinate 12,487, forward strand.
CAACGACGCGGCCAAACGCTCGGCCGAGCTGCAGCAGAATCTGGCCAGGCTGCTGGTGTCGCAGGAAGAGAAAAAACTGTTCGCCGAAATCCTGGCCAGCGGCGCCATCTACCAGTCCGCCGGCAAGGACATCTTCCAGTTGCGCACGGACGGCAAGCTGTTCCAGGCGCGCACCCTGTTTGAAAATACCTATCTGCCCGGCGCCAAAAAATACCTGGCGCAGATGCAGCAGCTGCTCGATTTGCAGCGCAAGGGCATCAACGCCACCGCGTCGGACATCGATTCCATCTACCATTCCAGCCGCGCGCTGCTGCTGGTACTGAGCATTGCCGCGCTCATTTGCGGCATCGGCTCGGCCCTGCTGCTGACACGCATGCTGCTGCGCCAGCTTGGCGGCGAACCCGCGTATGCCCGCGCCGTCGCCCAGCGCATCGCCGCCGGCGACCTGAGCGGCGAGATTGCCTTGCAGGCCGGCGACAGCTCCAGCCTGATGCATGGCATGAAACATATGCGCGAGAGTCTGGTGCAGATCGTATCGCAGGTACGCTCCAGCACCGAGCTGATCGCCGCCGCCTCGATTGAAAATGCCGCCGGCAATCAAGACTTGTCGAACCGCACCGAGCAGCAGGCCAGCGCGCTGGAAGAAACCGCCTCGTCGATGGAGGAGCTGACCGCCACCGTCAAGCAGAATGGCGAGAATGCACGCCAGGCCAATCAGATGGCCAGGTCCGCCTCCAGCGTGGCGCTGGAAGGCGGCGCCGTGGTCAGCGACGTGATACAGACGATGGACGCGATCAATGCCTCGGCCAACAAGATCGTCGAAATCATTTCCGTGATCGACGGCATCGCCTTCCAGACCAATATCCTGGCGCTGAACGCCGCTGTGGAAGCGGCCCGTGCCGGCGAGCAGGGACGCGGCTTTGCCGTCGTCGCCTCGGAAGTGCGCAACCTGGCGCAGCGCTCGGCCGCCGCCGCCAAGGAGATCAAGTCCCTGATCGGCGACTCGGTGGAAAAGGTCGACAGCGGCAGCCGTCTGGTGAATCAGGCCGGCGCCACGATGGACAAGATCGTCGCCAGTGTGCAGCGCGTGACCGACATCATGGTGGAGATCACCGCCGCCAGCGGCGAGCAGGAAAGCGGCATCGAACAGATCGGCCGTGCCATCATGGAAATGGAAGGCGTCACCCAGCAGAACGCCGCGCTGGTGGAGGAAGCGGCGGCCGCCGCCGAAACGCTGCAACATCAGACCGATACGCTGGCCCAAGCGGTCAATGTGTTCCGGCTGGATGCGGCGCAGGCCCCGCTTGATTCGTCTGCGGAAATCGTAGCGACAGGAACCGCACTCGTTTCAAGAACAAAAAAGAGCGCCGTGAAAGCAGCATACGCTGGCAAGAAACATCTGGCGCTGAATTAAAAATCAGGCTGTCATCAGGCCACAGCTGGAACGGCCGGCGCCGCCTGAACCCGCATTGGCTCCGTCAGAAAACGCTGCTGCGCCTGCCACAAATCGTAGGCGCATTGTTCAGCAAGCCACAGGCGGGCTTCGCCGCCGCGTTCCACGCCCAGCCACGCCTGGATACGCAAGGCCATTTCTGGGGAAATGGCAGCGCGGCCATTCAGTACCCGTGACAAGGTGACCCGGCTGACGTCCAATTGCTGAGCAGCCTCCGTGACGGACAGCCCAAGCGCAGGCAACACATCATCGCGCAAGGTCAGTCCTGGATGGGGTGGATTGAACATGGCTGCCATACTCGTCTTCCTCAGTGATAGTCATACCCTGCGCGTTGCACACTGAATTCAAGCGCTGCAACATCGCAGCCAGCCTGGGCGCATGAGCAGCTTGAATGCCCGCCAGGCTACCTTTTTCAAAGAATGCCTTCAGGCCTTTGTGCTGAAATGTCTTAATCATTGTATCGCGTAACGCCTCGCGCATCAATAATGGGGCCACTTCACATCGCGTTGCCCTGCGTACTGATGGCCGTTCTCAGTTCGAAGCTACATCCTTAATTTTCCTGGGCCGGCCGCCGAGTTTCCCGTTTGCGCGGGCGGCGGAGACCTTGGCATCGGTCGACGCCTTACCACCTACTTTACCCATCTGAGAGGCCATCCAGCTCTTCGAGCCCAGAAAACCTTCCAGCAGCGAGGGAATGTAAATATCCGCATCCAGCTTCGGAAAATGCACACCCAAGCCGGACGGGCTGATCTGGGCATCGACCAGATCAGCAGCTGTAGCGCGCTTCAGGCCCTGCACATCTTTTGGTGCAAACGAAATATGCAGGCCAGAAGCAAGGACAATCACTATGCGCTCCAAACGCTCATCGAAATGCACAGCTGTAGCAGCGGGGGAAGTCTTCTTCCTGGCTTCAGCGCGTCGGTTCGCCGCAGCGAAAGAGGTATCAGAAATGTCCATGTATCGCCCTCCATTTAGTGCATAAGTGCTCCGTCTCATTGACGAGCTCAACTGCAATCCGCCCCAATTCCTTTTGCATAAACCCGAAGTTTTCGCGTAATTCAAGTGGCCCACGTGGGCATCGCAAATCAAACACCGCCTCACATCCATTTCCAAGAACGTGGACATGGGCAGGTCGGTGATCATTGAGGTAAATAACTACTCGCAGACCAAAAATCGTCAACACTGTGGGCATTTTAGCAAATACCTAAACAGCTTGGGTTTTTAAAGGGCCGCTTGATGCGGCGTTGTCGTGAAAGGCGTGGCCATTCAGCATACGAATTTGATGCGGCTGCCACTTGAGATTGCTCAGGACCGGCAGCCGCCGTTGCCGGCTGGTCATCCAGCAAGCAAGGGCACATCCGATGTTTCGGCTATAATAATTATCGTAAATGCAACGTTTTAATTACTCACGCCTTACCACCACCAAGGAATTACATTGATCGAAGAATTGATAGGCCTGCTCTCGTGCAATGACCTGAACCCGGCCGAAGTCGCGGCGATTGCCGAACTGGTGAAGAAAGCCCCTGAGGATCCCGAGCTGCACTGGATTGAAGACCCGGCTCAGGCCATGACGCATGCCATCCTCAACAACATGACGGATTACATCGCGGAGAGCGACAAAATAGATGAACTCCATGAACAATTGGAGGAGATGTTTACCGATCCTTTGCCAGCCTTCCCTTACGACGATGAAGCCGTACAAGAGAGCTCCTTCGCCTATTTCAAGTGGCTGGACGAGATACTCGCCCAAAGGGGTAGCGACATTGGTGGCTATGAGCTGCTCTCCATCGACGACGGTGTCGACGATTACATCCGCGTCGCCGTCGTCAACCGCAAGGACACAGCACGAATACTGGAACTTGCGCTGCTACTTGAGTTCCGTATCTCCCGGGAGAATGGCACTTCGTCCTGGCAGTGACCTCCCTCTGACATCACGCGCTATTTGCCGATACAGAAGCGCCCAAAAATCACCCCCAGCAAATCGTCCGACGAGAACGCGCCGGTGATGCTCGACAGCTGCACCTGGGCCAGCCGCAGCTCCTCGGCGAACAGGTCGAGCGACTGGTCGTTCTGGGCCGCGTGCTCGCCGGCCCGGTCCAGATGGGCACCGGCGTTTTTCAGTGCGATCAGATGGCGTTCGCGCGCCAGGTACAGCGACTCGCCGGTCTGCTGCCAGCCGGCGATGCGCAGCAGTTCGGCGCGCAGCAGGTCGATGCCGATATGCTCGTGCGCCGACAGATACACATGGGTCGCATCCTCCATCACATCGACGCCCGCCTTGTGGCCGGACAGGTCGATCTTGTTCCAGATGCGCAGCACCGGCACGCCGGCCGGGAAGGCGGCGACAATGCCTTCGTCGGCACGCGACGGGCCGTGGTCGGCGTCGAGCAGATGCAGGATCACATCGGCCTTGCCCACTTCGCCCCAGGTGCGCTCGATGCCGATACGCTCGACCACATCGACCGCTTCATCGATGGTGCGGATGCCTGCCGTGTCGATGATATTGAGCGGAATACCTTCGATCTGGATCGTCTCGCTGACCTTGTCGCGCGTGGTTCCGGCGATCGGGGTGACGATGGCCACGTCCGATCCGGCCAGCGCGTTCAGCAGCGACGACTTGCCCACATTCGGCTGCCCCACCAGCACCACATTCAGTCCCTCGCGCAGCAGCGCGCCTTGCGCCGCCTGGCGGAACACGGTTTCCAGCGCGGCCACGATGCCGGCCAGCTGGCCGCGCGCGTCCGATTTCTCCAGGAAGTCGATTTCCTCTTCCGGGAAATCGAGCGTGGCCTCGACCAGCATGCGCAGATTGGTCACGCCGTCGACCAGATTGTTCACCGTCCTGGAGAAGGCGCCCGACAGCGACTGCGAGGCCGACTTGGCGGCCGCCTCGGTGGAAGCGTCGATCAGATCGGCCACCGCCTCGGCCTGGGCCAGGTCGAGCTTGTCGTTCAGATAGGCGCGGCGGGTGAATTCGCCCGGCTCGGCCAGCCGCAGCCCGGCTTCCTGCCCCGCTTCGAGCACCCGCGCCAACAGCAGCTGCATGACGATCGGGCCGCCGTGGCCTTGCAGTTCCAGCACGTCTTCCCCGGTGTAGGAATGCGGCCCCTTGAAGTAGATCGCGATGCCCTGGTCGATCAGCGTGCCGTCGGCCTGTTTAAAGGGCAGATAACTGGCATGGCGCGGCGCCAGCGTGGCCGTGCCGAATAACGCTGTGATCAGGCCTTGCAGATTTTTACCGGAGGCGCGTACGACGCCGATGCCGCCTCGGCCCGGTGCGGTGGCGATGGCGGCGATGGGGGAAGAGTCGAGGTTCATAAGGGGATTGTAATTTATCGGGGAGCTTACGGTACGGCGCATAAAAAAACCCGCGCTCGGCGCGGGTTTTTTAGCCACAGCGCTAAGCGCTTAGGCGGCTGCCGGAGCAGCGTATTTTTTCGAGATCACGTACTGCTGGCCAATCGACAGCACGTTGTTCACTACCCAGTACAGCACCAGGCCGGATGGGAAGAAGAAGAACATGACCGAGAATGCCAGTGGCATGAACAGCATCATTTTCGCCTGCATCGGATCGGCCGGGGCCGGGTTCAGCTTGGTGGTGATGTACATCGAGATCGCGTACAGCACCGGCAGGATGAACCATGGGTCGGGTGCGGCCAGGTTGGTGATCCAGCCGATCCACGGCGCGCCGCGGATTTCCACCGACGCCTGCAGCACCCAGTACAGGGCGATAAACACCGGCATCTGCACCAGGATAGGCAGGCAGCCGCCCAGCGGGTTGATCTTCTCGGTCTTGTACAGCTCCATCGTGGCCTGGTTCATCTTGGCCGGATCGCCTTTATAGCGCTCGCGGATGGCCTGCATCTTCGGCGTGACCAGCTTGACCTTGGCCATGCTGCGGTAACCGGCGGCCGACAGCGGGAAGAAGGCCAGCTTGATCAGGATCGTGAAGACGATGATGGTCCAGCCCCAGTTGCCCAGGATTTTATGCAGCTGTTCCATGACCCAGAAGATAGGCTTGGCGATGATGGTCAGGAAGCCATAGTCCTTCACCAGTTCCAGGCCCGGCGCGACTTTGTCGAGCAGCTTGGCTTCCTGCGGACCGGAATACAGCTTCGCTTCGTTGGCGACGCTGGCGCCAGGCGCCAGGGTGCCCAGCGGCTGCACCGTACCGATCGCGTACAGATTGGTGTCGACCTTCTTGGTGAAGATCTCGCGCGCCAGCTTGTCCTGCGGGACCAGGGCGGAGACGAAGAAGTGCTGGGAAATCGCGGTCCAGCCATTGTCGGCCTTCACAGGATGATCCTGCACCACCGGCTTGCCGGTCTTGGCCGCTTCCACAGCGGCTTTTTCCACCGATTCAAACTGCAGCTTCTTGTACTTGTCGGCGTCGGTGTACAGCGTCGGGCCGGTGTAGCTGCTGTTGAAGTAGGAGTCGCCCTCGGGCTTGTTGCCGTCGTGGACCAGCTGCATGTACAGCTCAGGCTTGAGCGGCGCGGTGCCGACGTTGCTCACATCGTGGCGCACATCGATCACGTAGTCGCCGCGCTTGAAGGTGAAGGTCTTGGTCAGCTTGACGCCGCCCTGCTCCGCCTCGAGCACCAGTTGCACCTGATTGCCGTCGGCCAGGGTGCGCACACCCGGTTTGGCGACGAAGCCGGTGTTGTGGTTCGGCAGGCCAGGCGCGCCCACCAGGCCGGTCTGGGCCAGATAGGTGCGCTTGGCGCTACGGTCGAACAGCACCTGGTTCTTGGTCGGATCGATGCCGTCCTTGAACTTGAGCAGTTCCAGGCGCGTGATCTGGCCGCCCAGGGTGTCGATGTCGGCACGCACCAGGTCGGTGGTGATGACGATGCGCTCGTTCTTGAACGCTTCGGCGGCAGGCGCGGCGCCCGGCAACGCGGCGGCGCCGGTGGCGGCACTGGCCAAGGCGCTGGCGGCGGCCGGCAGATCGGATTTTTTCGCGTCGCCGGCCTTGGCGATTTGCTCAGGCGGCGGCGGGGCGAACATGGAAGGTTTGCCATTCGAGACCATCCAGTTGTTCCATAGAACTACCAGCGACACGGCAAACACGATCCACAGGATGGTACGTTTATTGATATCCATTAGGGTATACAGGGGTCAGGAGTGGTTGCAACCGCAAGCGGTTGTTGAAGAATTGGTGCCGTCAGCCGGCGGGACCGGATCGAGGCCACCCGCATTCCAGGGGTGGCAGCGGCACACGCGTTTGACGGCAAGCAGACTGCCTTTGGCGGCGCCATGCACCTGCAGCGCTTCCAGCGCATAGTTCGAGCAGCTTGGATAGAAGCGGCAACGCGGCCCCATCAGCGGACTGATCGTCAGCTGGTAGGCCCGCAGCAGGAAGCGCAGCACGCTGTTCATGGCGCGGCTTGAATATCAGGGGGTGCGTCGGCTGCGACCGGGGCCGGGGCCTCGGTTGCGGCCGGGGCGGCACGCGCGGCTTTCGCCGCCAGCGCCGCCTGCGCAGCGAACAGACGTGACAATTCGACCCGCAGCGCCGCTTTCAGCGCTGTGGTCGTAGCCGGTCCGCTCTTGCTGTTGACTGGCTTGGCCAGGCGCACCACGCAATCGATCGCCGGCAAGCCGGTGACGCGGAACAGCTCGCGGGTGATGCGCTTGATCGTGTTGCGCGTGGCGGCACGCGGCGCAAAGCGCTTGGCCACCACGACGCCCAGCCGCGCATGCGGCAATTGGTTCAGACGGGTGTAGAGCACGAAATGCGCGGTTTTTTGCGTAGGGCGCAAACGAAAAACGGATGAAAATTCATCCGTTTTAACGATACGCCGAACGCGCGCGAAGTCGTGTGAACCTTCGCCTGTCGAGCCGCTTGAAATACAGCTTTCCACGCGATCAGCTAGCAAGGAATGGCTTATACAGCCAGACGCTTGCGGCCTTTTGCACGACGTGCGTTGAGCACATCACGGCCACCACGGGTAGCCATACGAGCGCGGAAGCCGTGCGTACGCTTGCGGCGAACGACGGAAGGTTGGTAAGTACGTTTCATGTTGGTCTCGCTAAAAAGCAAAAAAAATGCAAAATCGGGTCTGACGGCCCGTCAGTCTTTTGGTGCCAATGACATTTCGCGCACCTATGCCAACGCTACACGGCACAAGCTGGGTCCATCTCATCGCCCGCTAAAATCCACGCTTACTCCATATTGACGTTCAAGTGAATAAACACGGAATACGGGCGGGGAACCCTGAATTATCAGCATTTTGCCCTCCCGTGTCAACTCCTGCTTGCTTTTGGCCGCCACCACGGGGGTGGTGAAAGTCAGAAAATAAGCGCCGTGCCTGTGGATAACTTTCTCCGGCGAGAGTAGAATAGCGCGTTACGTGTGGCGAGCCCGCGTGCCGGCGCACCTGTTTGGAACGCCGCAGCGGGCAGTATCGATACGCCCTCCCACACCTTTTCACAGTAGATGATTCATGGATAATTTCTGGCAGACCTGTTCCGCGCAGTTGGAACTGGAGCTGACACCGCAACAATTCAGTGCGTGGATAAAACCGCTTATCCCCCTCGATTACGAGGAGGGCAAGTTGCGCGTGGCCGCTCCAAACCGCTTCAAGCTCGATTGGGTCAAGAGCCAGTTCGCCAGCCGCATCACGGCCCTGGCCTGCCAGTACTGGGAAGCGCCGACCGAAGTGCAGTTCGTGCTCGACCCGCGCCTGTCCGCCCCGAAAAAAGTCGCGAACGTCGCGCCGGTGCCGGACAATAACGGCGGTGTCCCGAGCGGCAACGCGCGCATGGCCGATCCTTCGCCCAGCGTGCCGGAACTGCCGGCCAGCGCCGCGCCACGGCGCGAGCAAAGCCGCATCAACACCGACCTGACCTTCGACAGTTTCGTCACCGGTAAGGCCAATCAGCTGGCGCGCGCCGCCGCGATCCAGGTCGCCAACAATCCGGGCGTGTCGTACAACCCGCTGTTCTTCTACGGCGGCGTGGGCCTGGGTAAGACCCACTTGATCCACGCGATCGGCAACCAGGTGATGGCCGACCAGCCAGGCGCCAAGATCCGCTACATCCACGCCGAGCAGTATGTGCGCGACGTGGTGACGGCCTATCAGCGCAAGGGCTTCGACGACTTCAAGCATTACTATCACTCGCTCGACATGCTGCTGATCGATGATATCCAGTTCTTTGGCGGGAAAAGCCGCACGCAGGAAGAGTTCTTCTATGCGTTCGAAGCGCTGATCGCTGCCAAGAAGCAGATCATCATCACCAGCGACACCTATCCGAAAGAGATCACCGGCATGGATGACCGCCTGATCTCGCGCTTCGACTCCGGCCTGACGGTGGCCATCGAACCGCCGGAACTGGAAATGCGCGTGGCGATTCTGCTGAAAAAAGCCAAGCAGGAAGGCGTCACCTTCTCGGACGACGTGGCCTTCTTCGTGGCCAAGCATTTGCGTTCCAACGTGCGCGAGCTCGAAGGCGCGCTGCGCAAGATTCTGGCCTACTCGCGCTTCCACGGCAAAGACATCACGATCGACATCGTGAAGGAAGCCCTGAAAGACCTGCTGTCGGTGCAGAACCGCCAGATCAGCGTGGAGAACATCCAGAAGACCGTGGCCGACTTCTTCAACATCAAGGTCGCCGACATGTATTCGAAGCGCCGTCCCGCGAACATCGCGCGGCCGCGCCAGATCGCCATGTACCTGGCCAAGGAGTTGACCCAAAAGAGCCTGCCGGAAATCGGCGAGCTGTTTGGCGGGCGCGATCACACCACCGTGCTGCACGCGGTGCGAAAAATCGCGCTGGACCGCACCAAGAATCCGGAGTGCAATCATGAGTTGCACGTGCTGGAGCAGACGCTGAAAGGCTGATAGAACGCCAGCGGGCCGGCGCAGATGCCTTACACCCACGGCTAAAATCCGGGGTCTGACCCAGGGTCCGGAAAGGGGCTGCGCCCCGCCGGCCCCGGTGGGACCGGCCCCCAGCTCTTTGCCTTGGGTTCAAGCAAGCGTCACCGGCCCCTCGGCACTAGTGCTAACCGCATTTTGCCCTTATGATTCAGGCAAGCCGCTACGCACAATCAGCAAGCAATATTAATAAATTTTTAACAATCAAGCATCGTTAAACTTACCATCGAGGATAAATATGCAATTGGTCAAAACCACCCGAGATACCCTTCTCCGGCCACTGCAGATCGTGAGCGGTATTGTCGAGCGTCGGCACACTATGCCGATTCTGGCCAATATCCTCATCCGCAAAGAGGGCGAAAGCGTCTCCTTCCTGTCGACCGACACCGAAGTGCAGATCACCACGCACGCCAACATCGGCTCCGGCAATGACGTCACCGGCACCACCGTGGCCGCGCGCAAGCTGCTCGACATCCTGCGCGCCCTGCCCGAATCGGGCGACGTGACCATGACCCTGCTCAACAAGCGCCTGACCGTGCAAACCGGTAAATCGCGCTTCGCCCTGCAGACCCTGGCCGCCGAAGAATTCCCGACCGTGCAGCAGGCCGAAAGCTACAACGCCACCGTCACGCTGCCGCAAAAAACCCTGAAGCACCTGTTCAACATGGTGCACTTCTCGATGGCCCAGCAGGACATCCGCTACTACCTGAACGGCCTGCTGCTGGTCCTCGACGGTAACAACGTGATCGCCGTGGCCACCGACGGCCACCGCCTGGCCTTCTGCCAGGTCGAGACCGAGCAAAGCTTCGAACGCCAGGAAGTGATCATCCCGCGCAAGACCATCATCGAACTCCAGCGCCTGCTGGAAGAGAACGACGAACCGGTGCAACTCGATATCGCGGCCAACCAGGTCAAGCTGACCTTCGCCGACATCGAACTGATCTCCAAGCTGGTCGAGGGCAAGTTCCCCGACTACACCCGCGTGATCCCCAAAGGTTACAAGAACGAGTTCACCATCGGCCGCGACGAGCTGCTGCGCTCCCTGCAGCGCGCCGCCATCATGACCAGCGATAAGTTCAAGGGCGTGCGCTGCATCATGACCCCGGGCAGCATGAAGATCAGCTCCACCAACGCCGACCAGGAAGAAGCGGTCGAAGAACTGGAAATCGACTACGGCGGCGACAGCGTGGACATTGGCTTCAATGTCACCTATCTGCTCGACGTGCTGAATAATCTGAAGTGCGACCAGGTCAACATCGCCCTGGGCGACTCCAATTCCTCGGCCCTGATTTCGATTCCCGACAATGCCGACTTCAAGTATGTCGTCATGCCGATGCGGATTTAAGTTTTAGCTCAAACCGCAAGCAGTCCCCGCACCACAGTCATCGTCATTTGAGAAAGCAGTCCATGTCCGCCATTCCAGAAGAGAATCCAGTCCCGGTCAAAACCGAAGAGTACGGCGCATCGTCGATCCAGATCCTGGAAGGTCTGGAAGCCGTGCGCAAACGTCCCGGCATGTATATCGGCGACACCTCGGACGGTACCGGCTTGCACCATCTGGTGTTCGAAGTGCTGGACAACTCGATCGATGAATCGCTGGCCGGGCACTGCACCGAAATCCACGTGACCATCCACTCGGACAATTCGATTTCGATCACCGACAACGGCCGTGGTGTTCCGACCGGCCTGAAGATGGACGACAAGCACGACCCGAAACGTTCGGCGGCCGAAATCGTCATGACCGAGCTGCACGCCGGCGGCAAGTTCGACCAGAACTCCTACAAGGTATCGGGCGGCCTGCACGGCGTGGGTGTCTCTTGCGTCAATGGCCTGTCGAAACTGCTCAAGCTGACCATCCGCCGCGACGGCAAAGTGCACTACATGGAATTTGTCCGTGGCGTGCCGCAGAACCGCGAAATCGTCATGGTGGGCGACATCGCCACCTCCCCGATCAAGGTCATCGGCGACACCGACAAGCGCGGCACCGACGTGCACTTCTGGGCCGACGAGGAAATCTTCACCCACGTCGAATTCCACTACGAGATCCTGGCCAAGCGTATCCGCGAGCTGTCCTTCCTGAACAATGGCGTCAACATCAAGCTGACCGACCAGCGCAACGGCAAGGAAGAGATTTTCGCCTTCGAAGGCGGCACCCGCGGCTTCGTCGAATACATCAACAAAGCCAAGACCGTGCTGCACCCGACCGTGTTCCAGGCGACCGGCGAGCGCCTGTCCGACCAGGGCACCAACATCTCGGTGGACGTCTCCATGCAATGGAACGACGCCTACAACGAGCAGGTGCTGTGCTTCACCAATAACATCCCGCAGCGCGACGGCGGCACCCACCTGACCGGCCTGCGCGCCGCGATGACCCGCGTCATCAACAAATACATCGACGAGCAGGAATTCGCCAAGAAGGCCAAGGTCGAAATCACCGGCGACGACATGCGCGAAGGCCTGACCTGTGTGCTGTCGGTCAAAGTGCCGGAGCCGAAGTTCTCCTCGCAGACCAAGGACAAGCTGGTCTCGTCCGAAGTGCGCGGTCCGGTGGAAGAAATCGTCGCCAAGACCCTGTCGGACTATCTGCAGGAAAAACCGAACGACGCCAAGATCATCTGCGGCAAGATCGTCGAAGCGGCGCGTGCCCGTGAAGCGGCCCGCAAGGCGCGCGACCTGACCCGCCGCAAAGGCGTGATGGACGGCCTGGGCCTGTCGGCCAAGCTGGCCGACTGCCAGGAAAAAGATCCCGCCCTGTGCGAACTGTACATCGTCGAGGGTGACTCCGCGGGCGGCTCCGCCAAGCAGGGCCGCGACCGCAAGTTCCAGGCGATTTTGCCGCTGCGCGGTAAGGTGCTGAACGTGGAGAAGGCGCGCTTCGAGAAGATGCTGTCGTCGGAGCAGATCACCACCCTGATCGCCACCTTGGGCACCTCGATCGGCCCGGACGAATTCAACGTCGAAAAACTGCGCTACCACCGCATCATCATCATGACCGATGCGGACGTCGACGGCGCCCACATCCGCACCCTGCTGCTGACGCTGTTCTACCGCCAGATGCCGCAGCTGGTCGAGCGTGGCCACATCTACATCGCCCAGCCGCCGCTGTACAAGGTCAAGGCCGGCCGCGACGAGCGCTATCTGAAGGACGATCTGGAAGAAGCGAGCTACATGATGACGGTGGCGCTGAACACCGCCGTGCTGGTGCCGCGCGACGGCGCCGATCCTATCGTCGGCGAACCGCTGGCCGAACTGGTACGCCAGTTCAACCTGGCCAACGCCATCATGACCCGCCTGACCCGCGTGATCGACCGCGCCGCGCTGACCGCCATCATGACCGGCGTCACGCTGAACCTGAGCTCGATCGAGCAGGCCGAGGCTTCGGCCAAGGCGCTGGGCGACAATATCAATGACCTCAGCGTCAAAGTCAGCGTGCGCTCGGACGAACTGTCCGAGAAGCATATGCTGTGGATCGAGCGCATGCACCACGGTAACGTCAAAGTCAGCTCCATCGACGCCGACTTCGTCCAGGGCGCCGACTACAACATGCTGGCCGCCGCCGCCGCCACCTTCACCGGCCTGATCGGCGAAGGCGCCGTCGTCAGCCGCGGCGAAGGCGAGCGCACCAAGGAATCGGCCGTGGTCGACTTCCACCACGCCATGCAGTGGCTGCGCGACGAAGCCGAACGCGTCGTCTCCAAGCAGCGCTACAAAGGTCTGGGCGAGATGAATCCGGACCAGCTGTGGGAAACCACGATGGATCCGAAAGTGCGCCGCTTGCTGAAGGTGCAGATCGAGGACGCGATTGCGGCCGACCAGATCTTCACCACCCTGATGGGCGATGATGTGGAACCGCGCCGGGCGTTTATTGAGAATAATGCGCTGCGGGCGGGGAATATCGACGTGTAAGTTGCTGATCAACCCGGTCATCGGAAACGATGCCGAGATAAAGAAAAAGCCAATCTTGAAAGAGATTGGCTTTTTTTATGGCGACAACGCCGGCCAGGAAAGTCAATTCACCCCGCTCCCAAAACCGGCTATCAAATTGGCTTTCCTCCAAAGTAACCTTTTTACCATGGCGCCGCAACCATGTAACCTCCGCAATGAGACCTCTGGTCGGAGGTGGGGGCATGACCGGCCAGCCGTCGTTGTATTCGAGAGGGGGATGGGCACTGTTCATACATACAGTCTATCAGCCGCCAGGAATGTCGTTAAAATTTCGATGCTTCAATGCTACGGGTAGAACAAGCCGAAGTTAATGCGCTAAACTGGTTGCATTGATCGAAGTTGAGCAATGGAGGTACAGATGAACCAAATAGTCAGGGAAGGCGCGACCGGCGAACCGGTCGAAGCGGTTCAGCGGCCAGAAGAAGCTCTGGCACAGGCTCGCGCGCGCCGCCTGGCCGCGCTGAAAGCCGCCGAGGGCATGTGGAAGGACCGCACGGACATTCCTCTGGACGGCGTTAAGGCCCAGGAGCAACTGAGGGCTGAATGGCACTGATCCTGTTCGACACCAACATCTTCATCGACATGCTCGGTGGCTGCAAACAGGCGACCATCGAGCTTTCCAGCTATGACTTCCCCGCCATCAGCGCCGTGACGTACATGGAGTTGCGCGCCGGCCAGATGCTGCGTCCACACGAATAACCGATTTTGGATGTGCTACTGGCTGAGTTTGAGGTTATTCAGATTGATCAGATGGTCATGGAGCGCGCGATCGAGATCCGCGGTACGAGCCTTGTCACCGGCCCGAAGGTAAAGCTCCCCGACGCGATCATCGGTGCAACCGCCGCAGCTTATCGTATGCCCATCGTTACCCGCAACCCGAAGGACTTTCAGTGGGAAGGCATAGACGTGCATGTCCCGTACGACTACGACTCGACAACCGGGGCAGTCATGAACGTGCGTCCTTCCTTCACCGCGTTCAAACCTAAGCCGACACTGACCCGCATTGGGTAGGCTCGGGCGGCTGCGGCATCGACCAACTGCCCCAACGCTTCCCGACGCTTCTTGTTTTCTGCGCGCACAGCCGCCTCGTAAGCCTCCGCATCGTGAGGGATTCCCAACTGCGTCTTCATTTCGAGCAGCGGTTGCGGTAAAGAGGCCGGTGTACGCTGCCGCCAAGTTTGACGTACGGCAACAACGCGTATTGCCATGAGCCTACAGTCGATCCAGCACTCGACTACAAGCTCATCAACCAATTTCGCGGAGGCGGCATGAACATGGCTCAGGAAGAAGCAGATCTCAAGGAAATGATCCGGTCCCTTTACCGCTTCGCCAATATACTTCCCGTGTGGGATGGCGAGGTAAACGATGACGTAGCTGCTGTTTTCGGGACGATAATCGCCGAAACCAAGAAGTGCTCGCAAGCGTTTGGCTGGGTGCCCAAGCCGCCGGGCGGACGCGCTTCCGTCTCCTGGCTCGTCCAACAACTTGGCCGGGGAGTCTTCAACTCGTATCATAAGCGCCTGTCGTTCACCTGCGCACGCGCTGTAATTTACAAGTGGAAGTCGGCATTGGAAATGGCCTCGCTTGGCGTCGCGATGAGAAAGTTACCGAAATGGGCATGAAAGCACTTTTTATCGGCTTGGTGCTGGCCGCCGCGCAGTGGCAAACGTGTGCGGCCCGCGAGGTGACTCCCGAGACATCCGCCTGGCCAGAAGCCAAACCTTGCGCTACATGCGTCACTATCCAATTTGGCGCTCTGGAAATGCGGCTCCCCATCGCCTTGATCGGCAAGATTTTCATCTCGGGTAGCGAAGCATCCACCTTACACTTGCTTCCCGCTGGCGCTACCGATGGCAGGGACAGCGTACTATTCCTCTCCGCCACGCGTGCCGCATATGTCGGCAAATACCATGCACTGGGACTGGCTTCCGCAGATTCAATCAGTGCAGAGGCCTTCTTCGATCTACTGGGTCGGCCAGCGCCACCGGGCAGTGGCATTGAAAAGATCAGAAAAATAGAAAGCGTCAGCACTGCCGAACGCTATGTCAAAACTTCAACCGGCCGGGTACACGCGTATTGGATTCAAGCCGCGCCGGGCAACTCGCAGTACCTTCATTTTGTCATTGACGGAGCCGACACTGTCTATACGGTGGCTGGCGCAATCACACCTCAACTTTACCTCGCTATCCTGACAGGCTTGGCCATTCGGGCCGAGCCTTAGCTTCAGCACGACTCGCGATGGGCACCAGGCGTCCCGCGGCAACGCAGTTTTCGGTAGGCTGCGTTGATTTCGTCCGCAGTGGCATCGCTCACTTCCCGGGTGCCGGACTTGTTCAAGCCCTGCGGCTTGCCATCCCGCCGCGATACGAATGCCGCGGGCAGCGCTCTGGCATTCGGCACGCTCTCGCAATACTGCTTGCCGTTGCTGTTGCGTGTAAAGCAGGTCGTCTCGCTGCCGCTGGCCGCCATGCGCAACTTCCGGTCCCCCAAACGAGTCGGACCATTCGCCTTGAGGCTGGCCGGCACCGGCGTCCGCATATTGCTCACTTCGCCGCACGACTCCGTGTCGTCGAAATAGTGGACGCTGTCGTTGTTTTGGCATGCATAGGCGGACAGATAATAAAACCTGGGGGCGTTCGCCGGCTGGGTCAGGTCCTCGATCCAGCCGCCCACGATGCTGCTGTAGGAATTGGGGTTTTCAGCGGGCGCCTCGGCACCGCACCACGCCGTCACATCCTGTTTCCAGCCACTGACCATGCTGCTGCACGCGGCGTACAGCGCTGCGCCAGTCTGGTAGTTGCCCACCCATTTAAAGTGGGTGTCGCCAACCGCCGCGACAAAATCCGCTCTTGCGTCCAAGGTACACAGTAGTCCAAGTCCAATGAAACATGCACGCCAATTAATCATGAATGACTTACGCCCGAGGGTTAGAAAAAGTTGCAAAAGCGCCCTGGGAATGTTGGCGTTTCGACAGGCCAGAAGTGTAACAGATGTTGTTGCTTAGGAATCTATTGAATAATCACAAAGGTCTCGATAAGACCCAGGCTGGCGGCGCGGGAGGGTGTGGCCACGCCACCGCCCGCTCGGATATCTCCGCCAATCAGTTGCTTCTGGCGTAAAATTGATCGTCCTGCAAAAATTCCCGTCTCTCCCATGAAAAAGACCCCGCCGGTGCCAAGTTCGCCCTATTTGCCGACCCTGCCCAGCGTGCAGAAATTCCCTATCGTCGGCGTGGGAGCGTCGGCCGGGGGCTTGCAGGCGCTGAAGACTTTCTTTGCGAACCTGCCATCCGATCCCGGCATGGCCTTCGTGGTGGTGATGCATTTGTCGCCCACCCACGCAAGCAATGCCAGCGCGATCCTGCAGCGCGAGACGGCGCTGCCGGTCACCGAGGTGCTCAAGCCGGTCCATATCGAAAAAAATACCGTCTACGTCATCTCGCCGAACAAGCATCTGGAAATGGTCGACGGCTATCTGCGCGTGCTCGACCGCAAGCCCGGTCACGGCCAGCCGGTGGCGATCGACCAGTTCTTCCGCACGCTGGCCAATGCCCACGGCGACCGCGCGATCGGCATCATCCTGTCGGGCACCGGTTCGGATGGCGCCAACAGCCTGTCGCTGCTGAAGGACCAGGGCGGCGTGGTGATCGTGCAGGACCCCGAGCAGGCCGAATACAGCGGCATGCCGCATGCGGCCATCGAAACCGGGCAGGTGGACTTTGTGCTGCCGGTCGAGGCGATACCGCGCAAGCTCAATGACCTGTGGCGCAATGCCCAGCAGATCCGGCTGCCGCTCGATACCGACTCCGATACCTTGATCGGCGACCTGGCCAGCTCCAGCGCCAGCCAGGGGGCGGAAGAGGCGCTGCGCGACATCCTGAACCTGCTGCGCAGCCGTACCGGCCACGACTTCTACAAATACAAGCGCGCCACCGTGCTGCGCCGGTTGGAACGGCGCCTGCAAGTGCGCGAAGTGCCGAACCTGCAGGCCTACCGCGATCTGCTCAAGGAAGATCCGGCCGAAAGCCACGCGCTGCTGGGCGATCTGCTGATCGGCGTCACCCAGTTCTTCCGCGACCGCGAAGCCTTCGAGGTACTCGAACGCGACATCATCCCGGCGCTGTTCGCCGACAAGAGCAGCACCGACCAGCTGCGAGTCTGGACGGCGGCCTGCTCCACCGGCGAGGAAACCTATTCGCTGGCGATCCTGCTGGCCGAATACGCCAGCCGCCTGGCGGCGCCGCCGGAGCTGCAGATCTTCGGTTCCGACATCGACGACCGCGCCATCACCCAGGCGCGCGCGGGACTGTATCCGCAATCGATCGCCGATGAAATCACCCCGGCGCGCCTGGCCGAATACTTCAACAAGGAAGACTCGCACTTCCGCATCAAGAAGACCCTGCGCGACAACATCCTGTTCGCCAGCCACAATCTGCTGCGCGACCCGCCCTTCTCCAAGCTCGACCTGATCAGCTGCCGCAATGTGCTGATCTACCTGAACCGCGATACCCATGCGCAGGTGCTGGAGATGTTCCACTTCGCCCTGAATCCCAACGGCTATCTCTTCCTGGGCAGCTCGGAATCGGCCGACACGGTGGCCGAATTCTTCGTCCCGGTCGACAAGAAGAACCGCATTTACCGCGCCAAGCCGGTCTCGCGCCTGACCCGCACGCCGATCTCGATGTCGGTCGAGCCGGCGATGCGCGCGGCCACCCATGATGTGCTGCCGGTCGCCGACAAGCACAAGCTGTCGTTCTCGAGCATCCACCAGCGTGTACTGGCCGAATCGGCGCCGCCCAGCGTGCTGGTCGACGTCAAGTCGGACATCGTGCATATGTCGGAAGGCACCAGCGAGTTCCTGCGCCATATCGCCGGCGAACCGTCGCGCAATCTGATCGCGCTGGTGGAACCGGAATTGCGGCTGGAACTGCGTACCGCCCTGTTCCGCGCCACCCAGACCGGCAAGAGCGTGGAGACGCGCCGCATCCGCATGGAGCGCGGCGGGCGCCTGTTCTTCGTCAATATCACCGCGCGCCCCTTCTTCGACGCCAACAGCTCCAGCGACTTCGTGCTGGTCATCTTCCATCAGGTCGAGCAGACCACCGACGAGATGGTGCCGAACTCCGAAGGAGTGGCGCAGGACGCCATCCTGTCCGGACTGGAGGAAGACCTGCAGCGCACCAAGGCCCAGTTACAGGACACGATCGAACATTCCGAAACCTCCAACGAGGAGCTGAAGGCGTCCAACGAGGAACTGCAGGCCATCAACGAGGAACTGCGCTCGGCCACCGAGGAGCTGGAAACGAGCAAGGAAGAGCTGCAGTCGGTGAACGAGGAACTGGTGACCGTCAACCACGAGCTGAAAAACAAGATCGAGGAAACCAGCAAGGTCAATGACGACTTGCAGAATCTGATCGCCTCGACCGATTTCGCCACCGTGTTCGTCGACCGCGGCATGCGCATCAAGCGCTACACGCCGCGCACGGCCGACCTGTTCAACATCATTCCCGGCGACGTGGGCCGCTCGCTGCACGACATCACCCACAAGCTCGATTATCCGGAACTGGCCAACGATGCGCTGACCTCCTTCGAAACGCTGCGCGCGGTCGAGCGCGAAGTGCTCAGCGAGGACGGACGCTGGTTCATCGCCCGCCTGCTGCCCTACCGCACCGTGCATGACCGCATCGATGGCGCGGTGCTGACCTTCATCGACATCACCAAGCGCCGCCATGCGGAAGAAAAAATGCGCGCCAGCGAAGAGCGCATGCGCCTGGTGGCCGACAGCACCAAGGATTACGCAATCATCACCACCAACCGCGAAGGCCTGATCACCAGCTTCAACAGTGGTGCCGAACGCATGTTCGGCTATACCGAGGATGAACTGCTGGGCAAGCCGGACGACATCATCTTCACGCCGGAAGACCGCGAGCTGGGCGTGCCGCAGGACGAAAAACAGCGGGCACGCGAAGATGGCCGGGCCGAGGACGAACGCTGGCATCTGCGCAAGGATGGCAGCCGCTTCTACTGCAGCGGCGTGATGACGCCGCTGGCCGATGGCGAGTTCTATGGCTATGCCAAGATCGGACGCGACCTGACCGGCCGGCTGGAACAGGAAAAGCAGCGCGCCGAACAACTGAGCCGCGAACAGCTGAAACTGGCCGAGGCCGAATCGGCGAATGCGTTGAAAGACGAATTCCTGGCGATCATGTCGCATGAGCTCAAGCACCCGCTCAACCTGATCCACCTGAACGCCGAACTGCTGCTGCGCATCCCCGAGATCAAGCAGTCGCCGCTGGCGGCCAAGGCGGCCGACACCATCCGCGGCGCGGCCAACAGCCAGGCCAAGATCATCAACGACCTGCTCGACCTGTCGCGCCTGAATACCGGAACAATGACGCTCGCCACGCGCGACCTGGACTTGCGCGATACCCTGGCCAGCCTGGTCGACCTGCTGCGCTCCGGGCCGACCGCCGCCGCGCTGAGCTTCAGCACGGCATTCTGCGAGCAGGCCGTCGTGGTGCGCGCCGACCCCTTGCGCATCGAACAGGTGATCTGGAATCTGCTCGACAATGCGATCAAGTTCACACCCGCCGGCGGCGCCGTGGCGGTGAGCCTGCGGATGGAAGAGAACTTCGCGCGCATCGATGTTTCCGATACCGGCCGTGGCATCGCCGCCGACTTCCTGCCAGCCATTTTCGACTTGTCCGGCCAGGGTACGGCCGTTATCAAGCGTGGCAGCAACGGCCTGGGTATCGGCCTGGCGCTGGTGCGTCAGATCATGGGACTGCATGGCGGCAGGGTCAGCGCCAGTTCGGCGGGCATCGGCCTGGGAGCGCAGTTTTCCATCTGGCTGCCGCTGGCCAAGGCGCATCTCCCCGGCGGCAACGGTGCGGAGCCGGAAGGCGGCTCGGCCATCAGCGGCAAGCGCCTGCTGGTGGTGGAAGACAATGTCGACGCGCTCGACAGCTTCCGCACACTGCTGGAAATGTCGGGAGCAGAGGTGGCGGCCACCACCGATCCGTTCGATGCACTGAGCCTGCTCGACCGGCAACGCTTCGACCTGGTCATCTCCGACATCGGCATGCCGCGCATGGACGGATACACCTTTATCCGCAAGCTGCGCCAGCATCAGACCAACGGCGCGCTGCCGGCCATCGCCATCACCGCGTTTGGCCGCCAATCCGACGTGCGCATGGCACTGGAGGCGGGCTTCGACCGGCATATCAGCAAGCCGATGGAGATCGAGCACGTCATTCAGATCGCGGGCGAACTGCTGGACAAGCGCGGCTGAGGGCCGCCCCCTATGAGCGACTTCCACGCCAATATGGTCGCCGCCCTGCTGCAGCAGGCGGTCGGACTGCACCAGCAAGGCCAGCTGCAGTCGGCGCAGGCGCTGTACCGGCGCGTGCTCGACATCGAGCCGCACCAGTTCGACGCCCTGCACCTGTGCGGCGTGATCGCGCGCCAGCAGGGGCAGGTGGAGGAAGCCATTGAACTGATCGGCAGGGCGCTGTCCATCGACGCCACCCAGGCCGCGCCGCACTGCAATCTGGGCGCCGCATTACAGGATGCCGGCCGCGCGCAGGAGGCGCTGGAGAGCTACGAGCGCGCGCTGCAATGCAATCCCGGTTATGCGCTGGCCTACAGCAACCGCGGCAACGCCCTGCGCAAGCTGGGGCGGCCGGAGGGCGCGCTGGACAGCTACGAACATGCCCTGCACCTGAAGCCGGATTCCCCGGAGACCTGGTGCCAGCGCAGCATCGTGCTGCTGGAGCTGGAGCGCGCCGACGATGCGCTGGCCAGCGCCGGGCGGGCGCTGACGCTGCGTCCCGCTTACGCCGACGCCCACTTCGCGCAGGGGAACGCCCTGCAGGCGCTGCATCGCTTCGACGAGGCGCTGCCCGCCTACCAGCGCGCCCTCGATAACAGCGCCGGCAATGCGCAGCTCTGGTGCGCGCGCGGCACCGCCCTGCAAAGACTGCGGCGCACCGCCGAAGCGCTGTACAGCTACGAGCAGGCCGTCGCCATCGCGCCCGGCTATGCGTTGGCGCACCAGTACCGCGGCAACGCGCTGCGCGCGCTACAGCGTCCGGACGAGGCCATCGCCGCCTACAAGCAGGCGCTGTACAACGGCGGCGCGGCGGAGTCCCTGCGCTATGCGCTGGCCTCGCTGGGCGTGGGCGAGCAGCCCGCCGTGGCGCCGGCCGAGTATGTGCGCAATCTGTTCGACCAGTACGCCGGCCACTTCGACCAGCATCTGCTCGACGTGCTGGACTACCAGGTGCCGGCCCTGCTCGATGGCGCCATCGCCCGCCACAAGCTGGCCGACAATATGGACACGCTGGACCTCGGTTGCGGCACCGGCCTGTGCGGCCCCTATCTGCGCGGCTGCTCGCGCACGCTGACCGGGGTGGACCTGTCCGACAAGATGCTGGACAAGGCGCGCGAACGCGGCCTGTACGACCAGCTGGTCTGCGCCGAACTGACCGTCTTCCTGGCTGGCCGCCGCAGCGAGGCCGACCTGATCGTCGCGGCCGACGTGTTTGTCTACATCGGCGACCTCGCCCCGGTATTCGGCGCAGTCAGCCAGACGCTGCGCGCCGGTGGCCTGTTCTGCTTCACCGCGGAAGCCGACGACAGCGGCGCGGAGTGCGGCTTTGCGCTGCGTCCCTCCAACCGCTACGCCCACGCCATGCACTATCTGCGCACCCTGGCGGCGGAAAACGGCCTGACGGTGCTCGAAGCCCGCCAGCAGGAAGTGCGCAAGGACCACGGCGAAAGCGTCAACGCTTATCTGATGGTGATGTGCAAAATCTAGAAACGCCGGCTGGATCACGGTAGGCCACCCGCTTACAAGCGGGGTCATCCCTAATTTTTCGATCCGGCACGACAATCCATTCTTAAGCGGCGGTCAGCCCAAGGAAGTGGTCCAGGATGTGGAAGTGATCGTCGAAGAACCGGTCTTCCATGCCGTTCAGCTCCGCGATCGGCACCCATCGGGCGTGGGCCGCGTCGTCGGCGCCATCCACCTCGGGCAGGTGTTCCAGCTTCAGGTCGAAAAAGTGGGCGTGCGTGATGGTGCGGCCACGCTGGCTGCGGTCGGGATGGTCGAACACCTTCACGTCCACCAGTGCCGCCTCCACCGTTTCGGGCAGCAGGCCAAGGCAGGTTTCTTCCACCAGCTCGCGCACGGCACCTTGCAGCACCCGTTCGCGCTGCTCCAGGAAGCCGCCCGGCAGCGCCCACAAGCCCTTGCCCGGATGCGCCGCGCGCTGGATCAGCAGCACATGGCCAGCCGTGACCACCACCGCGTCCACGGTGCTGAACACCGGCGCATACGGCGCCCGGCTCCAGGCGGCTTTTTCGCGCGCCAGTTGGGCGTGCTCCTGCGCCAGCTCCGCGTAGTGCGGCAGCATGCTCCAGGCGCGCAGGTACTGGCGCACGGCCAGCGGCAGCACCTCGGCCATCGCGTCCAGCGAGACGTTGATATCCTCCGCTTCAAACAGAATGCGGCGCAGCGCGGTGGCGTCGATGTTCGCCTCGTTGTCCGCCGCCGAGAGTTCCCACTGCGGGAAGCGGTTCAGGTAATAGCTGGACGCATCCTTGAAGTGGCCCACCAGCGCGATGCGGGTGACGCCGGCCGCTGCTTCGGCCACCTTGGCGCGCACGGCGCTGGCCCAGCGCTCGTCTTCGTAATAGTCGCGCACGGCGACGAAGGACAGGCGGCCACGCTCGGATTCCGGCAGCGTGGCCGCGATCATGGCGGCGCGCTCTTCCCAGGTGAAGGGATTCTTGGCGTTGCGGGCGCGGAAGGCCGAACCCAGCACCAGCACGACGCGCGGCGCGCAGGCCAGCGCCTGGCGCAGCAGCGCCGCGTGGCCGTTGTGGAAGGGCTGGAAGCGCCCGATCAGTACTGCAAGCTGGTAGTTGTCGCTCATGGGGTCCTTTTTTAATAGTGCGCCGCCAGCGGCATCTGGCGGCCGCTGCCAAAGGCGCGCGAGCGTACCCGGATGATGGGCGGGGCCTGGCGCCGTTTGTATTCATTACGCGCCACCATAGCAAGGATACGGTCGATTGTCTTGCGGCCCTGTTCCGTTGCGCGCAGATGCTCGACGGCGGCCTGCGCCCGCTGCCATTCCGGCTCGGGCAGGCGCGTGCCTTCGATGTGCCACTTCAGCAGTTCGTCCAGCACCTCGTAAGGCGGCAGGCTGTCCGTGTCGAGCTGGCCCGGCGCCAGTTCGGCCGACGGCGGCTTGTCCAGCACCTCGACAGGAATCAGCGCGCGCCCGGCCTGCTCGTTCAAATGGCGCGACAGCGCATACACCTCGGTCTTGTACAGATCGCCGATCAGGCCAAGGCCGCCATTGGTGTCGCCATACAGGGTGCAATAGCCGACCGAGATTTCGCTCTTGTTGCCGGTGGTGAGCAGCAGTGCGCCAAAGGCATTCGAGTATTCCATCAGAATAGTGCCGCGCACCCGTGCCTGCAGATTTTCCAGCGGCAGACCGGCCAGCGGCGCGTCGAAGGCCAACTGGTAGTCCTCTTTGTACTGCGACACCAGCGCCTTGATGGGATGGGTATGGAGTAGAACGCCTAGCGTTGCGCATAATGCCTGCGAATCGGCAACCGAACCGCTGCTCGACCAGGCCGACGGCATGGTGATCGCCACCACCTTGTCGGCGCCGAGCGCCTCGACCGCCAGTGCGATCGTCAGCGCAGAGTCGATGCCGCCCGAGCAGCCCACCACCACCTTGGCGAAACCGCAGCGGCGCGCGTAATCGCGCAAGCCCAGGACAATCTGGCGCCGGCTCAGTTCCGCCGCAGACATGGGGGCCACCGCAGCGGGCAGCGATGCGGCGCCATCCACATCAAGGAAGCGCCCGCCGGCAAAGCCGAGTAACTGGAAATCCTCCTCGAACAGGGCCGCCTCGAAGGCCAGCCCCTGTGTGGGCGACACGGCGAAGCTGGCGCCGTCGAACACCAGCTGATCCTGCCCACCCACCTGGTTCACATACAGCAGCGGCAGT
Source organism: Oxalobacteraceae bacterium (assembly GCA_013284265.1). Lineage (GTDB taxonomy): Bacteria > Pseudomonadota > Gammaproteobacteria > Burkholderiales > Burkholderiaceae_D > Rugamonas. Next base: position 36,794 of record JABTBR010000053.1, read on the forward strand.
TCGTGGCGGCTGGCGGCGGCACCGAACAGGCGGTGACGCAGGGCCCGTGTATTCAGGTCCGAGGGGCTGGCATTGATACTGACCACCAGCTCCGGCCTGGCGGCGGCCAGCGCATCGAAGGGATTGACGCGGTAGTCCGCGCCACTGTCGTTCCAGCCATCCTCGCAGATCATGAAGCCAAGCCGGTGACCGGCCACCTCCAGCACGCAGGCACCCTGAGGGCCGGGCTCGAAATGGCGGCGCTCGTCGAAGATGCCGTAGGTCGGCAGCAGCTGCTTGTAGTACTCCGCCACGATGGCGCCATCGCGCACGGCCAGCAGCGCATTGTGCAGCGGCTTGCCGGGGCCGTCATTGCGGCGCACCGTGCCGACCACGGTGGTCAGTTCCGGCATGCCGCGCGAGTCGAGCAGCAGTTGCTCCAGCGCCGCGTCCATACGTGCCAAAAATGCCCGGTCTTCCAGCAGGTCGGACGGATAGTAGCCGCACAGCGACAGTTCGGAAAACACGGCAATATCAGCGCCGGCCGCATGGGCGCGGCGCATGCAGGCGGCGATGGCGGCGCCGTTACCGGCGAAGTCGCCGACGGTAAAATTCAACTGGGCGATGGCAAGCTTGAGCATGATGAATTCCTTGTGTCCCTCAGTTCGAAGGGTGATTGAACACCTGACGCAGATAAGCCAGGAAAGTCTCGTCCTTGCACAGGGTCTTGCCTGGCGAGTCGGACAATTTAGCCACCGGCTGGCCATTACAGTGCATCAGCTTCATCACGATATTGAGCGGGGTCAGACCCACGTCGTTACTGAGCGAGGTGCCGATACCAAAGCCGGTCATGGTGCGATCGGCAAAGTGGCGGTACAGGGAAAACGCGCCGTCCAGATCCAGTCCGTCCGAGAACACCAGGCGCTTGGTGTTGGCGTCAAGGCGCAGGCGGGCGTAGTGGGCCAGCGCCTTCTCGCCCCACACCACCGGGTCGCCGGAGTCGTGGCGCAGGCCATCGAACAGCTTGGCGAAGTAAAGGTCGAAGTCGGCCAGGAAGGCGTCCATGCCCACCACGTCGGTCAACGCCGTACCCAGGTCGCCACGGTATTCCTGAACCCAGTCTTCCAGCGCCGCCTTCTGGAAGTCGCGCAGGCGCACGCCGAAGGATTGATACGATTGCAGATACTCGTGGGCCATCGTCCCGATCGGCACCAGATTGTATTTCTTGGCCAGGTAGACGTTCGACGTGCCCTTGAAGAACTGCGGCACTTCGGCAGCCAGCGTGGCCACCACTTCCTCATGCCAGGCGCCGGAGAAGCGGCGGCGCAGGCCAAAGTCGAAGAACTCGAATGGATGGCGGCAGGCCGGCTGTTCGCCGAAGGCGCGCAGCTTGGCGATCTTGGCGGCCAGACGGCGGCGGCCTTCCTCCAGCGCGTTGGCCGGCGCGGCACGGCGGAAATACAGCTCGTTGACGATGTAGAGCACAAACATCTCGAAGGCCATCACGTGCACTTGCGGGCCGGTGGCGACGATGGACAGGCTGTCGCCCTCCACCTTGGCGACGATGAATTTGCGCTGGAAGCGGAACAGCGCCAGGAAGTCGACGAAGTCGCTCTTGATGAAACGCAGGCCACGCAGATAATCGAGTTCGTCCGGCGCGAAGCTCAGCGTGCACAGGTAATCGAGTTCGCGCTCCACATCGGCGTGCAGCTCGGCCAGCGGATAGGCTGGCGTATTGCGGCAGGTGTAAGCGTATTCGGTCAAGGCGCCAGGATGGCTGTGCAACAGGGCCTGCCACATGGTGAACTTGTATAAATCGTTCTCGAGCAGGCTACGGACGACGGGTGCCATGGTGCTTCCTTTGTGATCGTTTAATAGTCGTTAAAGTTCAGCCGCGGTTCGCGGCGATTTCTTCCAGCGCCTGCGCGGCGCTCGCGGTCTGCACGCCCAGGGCGCGCATGGACTGTACAAATTCCGCATACTGCGCTTCAAATCCGGCGACGGCGCTGATGCAGTCGGTCAGCAGCACCAGCTTCGACAGATCGCCACCGAGTTGCGCGGCAATGTGCTCGGTGGTCGCCTTCACGCAGTGGCTGCCTGCCTCGCCGGCAATATACACGCGGTCGGACTGGCGCAGCAACGCGAGCAGGCCGGCGTTGAGCTGGGTGGCCTCGTCGTCCGGATCGGGTACTTCGGCCTGGATCGCGGAATAGTGCTCGGTCCAGGGATTGGTGCCCTTGACGACCTTGTTCACGCTGCCGCAGCTCAGCTCCCAGCCGTTGTAGGCCGCGCGCACATCGGCGTGCACATTATGGCCCCAGCTGCCGATTTCGCAGTGCACCGGCCACACCATCAGCTGATAGCGCTGCGCCGTCTCCAGCGCATCCAGATAGGCCAGCGTGCGCACCAGGGCGGCCGGATCGCGCGGCAGGTAGCGGCCGGCGCGCACCGCCTCGGCGGAAATCACCGTGAACGGCGCCACCGCCTCGCCCGTGCCGGCGATCCAGAAGCCGGGGTGGGCGATGTCGCGCTGATGGTGCGAGTCGAGCGTGATGCTGATGGCCGACAGGCCGGCACCGGCCGCATCGATCAGCTTCGCCACCCGCTGCATGTCGGCATGGGCGCCGGGCACCGGCAGGGCCGGCGCGCAGGACAGGCCGGTGAGCGGGTCGCGCGGCAGATAGGCCGGCGGCAGGTCGCAGAAATCGTTTTGCGGATCGATGAGCAGCAGGTGCAGTTGGCGTTTCATGCTAGGTCCTTCGCTGTGATGATGACTCATTGTAATTTACTTAGTTTATATTTGCAACTAAGTCTTTTGAGGAAATTTGAACTGCCTATTGGATGATGAAAGCATTAGAATATTGTTGATACTAAGCAAATAGAGCGAGGATGGCGTGAATCAGATCATTTGCACGGTCGACGTGGCCCTGCTGACCCTGGCCGAAGATGGCCTGAAGGTCGGCCTGCTCAGGCGTGAGCGCGAGCCTTTCAAGAGCGTGGCGGCCCTGCCGGGCGGGTATATTCATCAGGAGTCGGACAACGACGCGCGCGACGCGGCGCGGCGGGTATTGATGGACAAGGCCGGGATAGACCCGCCCTATCTGGAACAGCTGGCGACCTTTTCCGGCCCGGCGCGCGATCCGCGCGGCTGGTCGGTGTCGATCGCCTATTACGCGCTGGTGCCGGCCCAGTTGCTCGAGCAGGCCGGCGAACGCGGCATGACGCTGGCCAGCGCCGACCATCCGCCGCAACTGCCCTTCGATCACCGCGCGATCGTCGCCGCGGCGGTGGCCAGGCTGCGCAGCAAGAGCCAGTATTCCTCGCTGCCCTGCCATCTGGCGGGCGAGACGTTCACCTTGCCGCAGCTGCAGAAAGTGTATGAGACGCTGATGAACGAGCCGCTCAACAAGGTCAGCTTCCGGCGCAAGATGACGGAGATGGATATGCTCGACCCGGTCGAGGGCCGGCTCGAGTCGGCCGGCGCGCACCGGCCGGCGCAGGTGTACCGGCTCAAGGCGGCGTTCCGCGATGAGTTGCAGTTGCTGGAGCGGGGTTTGTAAGGGAGGCGACCTGTTCGGACTGGGGGGCGTCCCATGATTTCGCGGGCCGGCGGCAGTGTTCAAACTTGCTTAGCGGGTCGCCGGCCTCGACCTGAAACCCACGGCGTAACCCTGGGGTCAGACCCGACGGGTCTGACCCCGGCTCTTTGCCGTGGGTTCTAAGCAGCGCAGCGGCCCGCTTACGTTTCAAAACCCTGCCGCGTCAGCACTTCCTGCGCCAGCCAGGTATGCAGGTAGCCGACCAGCGCCGGCACCGCCTCGTCCCCGGCGGCGGCACATACCTCGCCGAAGGTGGCTCCGCGGCCGAGGCCGCGCAAGGCTTCCGCTTCCTGCGCCGGCAAGGAGCGGAAATGCGGTTGGCCGGCGGTGCGCCAGACCAGCCAGTACACGGGAACCTCACTCTCTTCGGCGTCCGGCGGTTCCTGCCCATCACCCAGCGCCTGCCATAGCGCGACCGCGTTCCAGCGCAGCGGCAGCAGCTGAACCGAGGGATGCAGGCCAAACGCCAGTCCACCCCACTGTTCCGGCGCCACCGCGCGCAGCGCCGCCATGCCGATGCATTCGGCATCGGCCGCGTCGAACGCAATCCCCAGCGACCATTCAAACCGCGCCAGTTCGGCGATGTAGGGGTGATCCGGATACGCGCGCGCGGCATGCGCCGGGAATTCGCCGCCGAACCAGCGCAAATTGCGGTGCTGCGAGGGATGCGCCGCCAGATAGCTGGCGGCCAGCCCGTCGAACATCTCGTCGCCGATATAGCTCCAGGTCTTGTCGAAGGCTTCGGACAAGGCTTCGCGCATGCGGATGCGGTAGGCCTTGTAGTAGATCGCCAACCGGTCCGCCGCGTTCAAGCCATACTGCTCGCGCACCTGGGTCGCAATCGCCGGCCGGGCGCCGGCCTGGCCCAGCACATAGTCCTGAAAATCGCTCTGTATGGCAAGCAAGGCGCTCATGCGGCCTCCTGTTCGGTCATGACCGCCGCGGCCAGCTGGCGCGCGCGCCGCAGTTCAGCCGCCAGCTCGGCTATTGGGGGGATATTGTCGTCGCGTTCTATCATGGTGGCCACCTCGCCAAACCGGCGCAGCGCGTCGGCATACAGCGCCCATACCGGATCGGCCACCGGCTGGTCATGGGTGTCGATGATGCAGCCGGCCTGCGCGCTGTGGCCGGCCAGGTGAATCTGCCGCACCCGCCGCGCGGGCAGCGCACGCAGATAGGTTTGCGGGTCGAAGCCGTGATTGACGCTGCTGACGTAGACATTGTTCACGTCCAGCAGGATCAGGCTATCGGACTGTTCGGCCACGGCGGCCACGAAATCCCACTCCTTGAAGGTGTCCGTGGTGAAGGACAGGTAGCTCGACACGTTCTCCAGCAGGATCGGGCGCTCCAGGTAGTCCTGCACGCGGCGCACATTGCGCACCACGGCGGCGACGGCTTCCTCGGTGTAGGGCAGGGGGAAAAGGTCGTGCATATTCTTGCCGTGGGTGCCGGTCCAGCACAGATGGTCCGATACCCACAGCGGCTGCACCCGGTCCATCAGTTTTTTCAGCGCGCGCAGGTAGTCGTCGGACGGACCTTGCGGGGTGCCGACCGACAGCGATACGCCATGCATCACCATCGGATAATCCTGGCGGATGCGGTCGAGCATGGTCAGCGGCTTGCCGCCGGGGACCATGTAGTTCTCGGACAGGATCTCGAACCAGTCCACGCCGGTGGTGGCGGGCGTGGCGGCAAGGATCTCGTTGTAATGGCTGGGACGCAAACCCAGGCCGAAGCCTGGGGACGCCAACAGAGTAGCTGTGGACATGGCGCGGCAGCGGGGCTTACTTGTCCAGATCGACGATCTTGCCTTTTTTGGCGAAGCATTCGCCGGCCTTGGCCTTGACGAAACCGTGGCCCTTGCAGACGTTCTGGCCCTTGCAGGCATTTTCCGCGGTGGCGCAGTCGCTGGTGCCCTTGCAGCTGTTGATGCCGGCGCAGTGGACCGAGTCGTCCGCACTCAGGGCGGCGGTGGCGGCAATCGAGGTGGTCGACATGGCCATCGCAGCGACAGCAGCGGCAATCAGGGCAGCGGTTTTGATCGAGTTGTTCATGGTATAGCTCCGTGTAAGTAGGTGGTTGAGTGATACAGCAGGCCGGGGTCTGCTGGGCGCCACAGGCGGCACAGCGTTCCGGCTTGAGGGTCAGTCGGAGCGATGGCCAGATTACTTACAGCGGAACTGAAAAAAAAAAGATTTTTGGAGGACGACAATCAGCGCGGCGGCGCGGCACCCGCCTGCATTCCTTCCGGCGCCTCGCGGCGCGGCAGCGTCAGGATGAAGGTGGAGCCTTCGCCCGGCGCGCTGCGCAGCGTCAGCTCGCCGTCGTGCACCTGGGCCAGCTGGCGCGCGATATACAGGCCCAGACCCAGTCCGGTTTTCTCGCCGTTGTCCACGCCGCGCTCGTACGGGTCGAAGATCCTGGCGTGGAACTCGGCGGCGATGCCGGGGCCACCGTCGCGCACCTCGATGCGCACCTCCCGCTCGCCCACATGCAAGGACACATCCACCGGCTGGCTGGCGCCATAGCGCAGCGCATTGGTCAGCAGATTGATCACCACCTGCTCGATACGGAATTCATCCCACCAGCCATGCACCGGCTGATCGGCATGCAGCTCGAAGCGGCTGCCCGCGTTGGCGGCCTGCGGCGCCAGGTCGTTGACCAGACGGCGCAGCAGCCCTTGCAGCTCGACCCAGCTTGGACGGGTGGACAGTACGCCGCTGCGGATGCGGGTAACGTCGAGCATGTCTTCGATCAGACGGATCATGCTTTGCAGCTGGCGCCGGTCGCGCGCCACCATATGCTGCAGCTTGTCCGCTTCGAAGGCGGCCATATTGCCGCGGTCCAGCTGCAGCTTGCGCATCTGGGTTTCCAGGAACAGGGTGTTGAGCGGTGTGCGCAGCTCGTGCGACACCATCGACATGAATTCGTCGCGCATGCGCAACGCGTGGCGCAACTGCTCCTGCGTCACATTCAGTTCGGCCAGCGTGGCTTCCTGCCGCTGGCGCGCCAGTTCCAGTTCGGCCAGCTGGCGCCGGGTTTCCTCGCGCTGCTCGTACAGCGTGACGAACACATTGACCTTGCTCTGCACCGCCGCCGCGTCGAGCGGCTTGTAGAGGAAGTCCACCGCGCCCGCCTCGTAACCCTTGAAGGCGTAATTGAGTTCCTTGCCGGCGGCGCTGACGAAGACGATGGGAATCTGCCGGGTCCGGTCGGTGCCGCGCATCAGTTCGGCCAGCTCGAAGCCGTCCATGCCCGGCATCTGCACGTCCAGGATGGCCATGGCGAAATCGTGCTGCAGCAGCAGCGCCAGCGCGTCCTCGCCCGAGACGGCCTGATAGATCTCGCGCCCAGGCGCACGCACGATGGCATGGAGCGCCGTCAGGTTTTCCGGCAAATCGTCGACGATCAGCAATTTGGTGCTGGCTTGCATCAGTTCTTCTCCAACTTCAACAGCAAACGGTGTATGTCCCACAGGGGCAGGATCAGGTCCGGCGCCCTTAAACGAATGGCTTCCTGCGGCATCACAGGCACCTGCGCCTCGGCCGGGTCCTGCACGATGGTCAGGCCACCGGCCGCGCCGATCGCGGCCAGGCCGGCGGCGCCATCCTGGTTGGCGCCGGTCAGCAGGATGCCGGCCAGGCGCTCGCCATAGGCGTCGGCGGCGGACTCCATCAGGAAATCGATGGCCGGCCGCGCAAAGTGCAAGGGCGGCTCGCAACTGAGCGAAAACGTGCGATCGCGCTCGATCGACAAATGATAGCCCGAGCCGGCAAAATACAGCGTCCCGTCTGACAATGCCTCCTTGTCGCCGGCCTCGTGCACCGGCATCTCCATGTGATGGGCGAATACTTCGGCCAGCTGGCTGTGGCGCCGCTCCGGGATATGCAGCACCGCCACCACCGGACGCGCATAGCCTGCCGGCAGGCCGGGCAGGATGCGCAGCAGGGCCGCCACGCCGCCGGCCGACGCGCCGATCACCACCGCCTCGATATGGCGGCCGGCCAGCGCATCCTTGATCGCAGGGCGGGTCATCGCTAGCGCTTTCGGAACAGGCGTTCGCGCTTGAGCACAGGCTCGAAGCGCGGGCCATAGGCCGAGAAGTCGATGCTTTCCTTGCTGCCCAGGCCCAGAAAACCGCGATGACAGAGCGACTCGTGGAACAGGCCGAAGGCGCGCTCCTGCAAGGGCTTTTTAAAATAGATCATCACATTGCGGCAGCTAACCAGCTGGGTCTCGGCGAACACGCTGTCGGTGGCCAGGCTATGGTCGGCGAAGGTCACGTTTTCGCACAGCGACTTGTCGAACAGGGCCGCGTTGTAAGCGGCCGTGTAGTAGTCCGAAAAGCTGCGGGTGCCGCCGGCCTGCTGGTAGTTGCTGGTGTAGTCGCGCATCGAGTCGAGCGGGAACACGCCCTTGCGGGCCTTTTCCAGCGACTGCGGATTGATGTCGGTGGCGTAGATGATGCTGCGTTCCAGCAGGCCTTCTTCCTTGAGCAGGATCGCCATCGAATAGACTTCCTCGCCGGTACTGCAGCCGGCCACCCAGATCTTCAGCGAGGGGTAGGTACGCAGCACCGGCACCACGTGCTCGCGCAGCGCGGCGAAGTAGCTCGGGTCGCGGAACATCTCGGTGACGGGAATGGTCAGGTACTGCAGCAGCTGGGAGAAGGCGGTCGGTTCGTGCATCACGCGCGCCTGCAGCGCCGACACGCTGGCGCACCCCATCTCGCGCAGCGCGTGCAGCACGCGGCGCTTCTGCGAGGCGCCGGTGTAGTCGCGGAAGTCGTAGCTGTATTTTAAATAGATCGCCTCCATCAGCATTTTCAGCTCGATGTCGACGTCGCTATGCTCGCTTCTATGCATGGCTTACACCCGCTCCCCGTTCGGCATCCACACCCGCAGCAGCGAATACAGGCGGTCCAGATCGATGGGCTTGGCCAGGTAATCATTGGTGCCGGCGGCCAGGCACTGTTCCTGATCGTCCTTCATCGCCTTGGCCGTGATGGCGATGATGGGCAGACGCGCGAAGCGCGCATCGGCGCGGATGCGGCGGGTCGCTTCCAGCCCGTCCATACCCGGCATCATCACATCCATCAGCACCAGGTCCACATCGGGCACCTGGTCCAGCTTGGCGATCGCCTCGAAGCCATTGCGGCCCACTTCCACCACCACGCCCTTCTGTTCCAGCGCGCTGGTCAGGGCGAAGATATTGCGCACGTCGTCGTCCACCAGCAGGATGCGGCGGCCCTCGAACACGCGGTCGCGGCTGCGCACCGTCTTCAGCATGCCCTGGCGTTCGGACGACAGGTCGGCCTCCACCTTGTGCAGGAACAGCGTGACCTCGTCGAGCAGGCGCTCCGGCGAGCGCGCGCCCTTGATGATGATGGAGCGCGAATATTTGTGCAGGTCGGCCTCTTCGGCGCGGGTCAGGTTGCGGCCGGTGTAGACGATCACCGGCGGGAACGAGGCCAGCTGCTCGCCCGCCATGCGCTGCAGCAGTTCATTGCCCTGCATGTCGGGCAGCTTCAGGTCGATCACCATGCAGTCGAACACGGTATTGCGCAGCAGCGCCAGCGCTTCCGCGCCAGTGCCGACGGCATTGATTTCGACGTCGTCGTCGGAGATCAGCTGGACCACGCTGTCGCGCTGGCGGCGGTCATCCTCCACCAGCAGCACGCGCTTGATCTTCTGGGTCAGCTTGGCCTCGATCCTGCCGAACACCTCCATCAGCTCCTCGCGCGAGGCCGGTTTCAGCGCATAGCCGATCGCGCCCAGGTGCAGCGCGGCTTCGCCGTTGTCGGAGCCGGACACCACGTGCACCGGGATGTGGCGGGTGCGCGGATTGTCCTTCAGGATCTGCAGCACCGACAGGCCGGAACGGTCCGGCAGGCGGATGTCGAGCAGGATCGCGGCGGGCAGACGCTGGTCGGCCAGCGCCAGCCCCTCGTCGGCGTCGCAAGCGACCAGGCAGCGGTATTTCAGCTCGTGCGCCAGGTCGAACAGGATGCGCGCGAAGGCCGGGTCGTCCTCCACCACCAGCACCAGGCGTTCGCCGCCATCGGGCTGATCGCGGTCATCGGCAAACAGGTGCCTGCGCGGGGCCGGGGACGGAGCCGGAGCGCTGGCCGCGGCCGGCGTGGCGACGCGTTCCTGCACCTGCTGGGATGGCGGGGTGTCTTGCGCCGGCGCCGGCGGCGCGGCCGCGGCGGCGCCGGGACGCCATTCCAGCGGCACGGTCAAGGTAAAGGTACTGCCCTTGCCCGGTTCGCTGCACAGGGTGATGGCGCCGCCCAGCAAGCCGGCCAGATCGCGCGAGATCGACAGCCCCAGGCCGGTGCCGCCGTATTTGCGGCTGGTGGTGCCGTCGGCCTGCTGGAAGGCTTCGAAGATGCTTTGCTGGTCTTCGCTGCGGATGCCGATGCCGGAATCCTGCACCGAGAAGCTGAGCGAATCGCCGTCGTGGCTGGACACGTCGAGCGCGATGCGGCCGGCGCTGGTGAACTTGAGCGCGTTCGACAGCAGGTTCTTGAGGATCTGCTCGAGCCGCTGACGGTCGCTGATCAGGGTGGACGGCAGGCCGGGAGCGATCTGCACGGCGAACGCCAGCTGCTTCTGATCGGCCAGCGGCTGGAACACCTGGGCCATGCTCTCGACCACATGGCGCAGCGGCAGCACCTCGGGCACCAGTTCCAGCTTGCCCGCCTCCACCTTGGAGATATCGAGGATGTCGTTGATCAGATTGAGCAGGTCGTTGCCGGCCGAGTAGATGGTGCTGGCGAAGCGCACCTGCTCCTCGCTCAGATTGCCGGCGGCGTTCTCGGCCAGCAGCTTGGACAGGATCAGCGAGCTGTTGAGCGGCGTGCGCAGCTCGTGCGACATATTAGCCAGGAACTGGGATTTATACTGGCTGGCGCGCTCCAGCGCGGTGGCGCGCGCTTCCAGCTCGCGCTGGGCCTCGCCCAGCGCGGTATTCTTCTGGTCCAGCGCCTGGCTCTGTTCGGCCAGCTGTTCATTGGTCTGTTCCAGTTCGGCCTTCTGGTTTTCCAGGCTGGCCTGCGATTCTTCCAGCACGCGCGACTGCTCTTCCAGTTCCTCGTTGGCGGTGCGCAGTTCCTCCTGCTGCACCTGCAGTTCCTCGTTGAGCTGCTGGGACTCGACCAGTACTTCCTGCAGGCGCTGGCGCGCCAGCGTCGCCTCGATCGCCGTGCCCACATTGCCCGCGACCAGTTCCAGGAACTCGACATCGCGCGCGCTGATGGCGCGCAGCAGGCCCAGTTCCAGCACGCCGTTGACGCGGCCATCGTCATCGACCGGCATCAGGAGCACGCTGGCAGGCGCGCCCTCGCCCAAGCCGGAGCTGACTTTCAAATAGTCTTGCGGCAGTTGATCGAGGCGTAGCAGACGCTGTTCCAGCACCGCCTGTCCAGCCAGGCCCTCGCCCGGCTTGAGCTGCTTGCGCTGGCCCTCGGCCTCGCTACTGAATCCATAGCTGGCCATGCGCCGCAGGCCGCCGTCGTCTTCGCGCAGGTAAAGCGCGCCGACCGTGACGCCCAGATAGCGCGCCAAAAACTGCAGCAGCGTGGACGACAGCTGCGGCAGCGCCATCTGGCCTATGCCCAGTTCGGCCAGCTGGGTCTGGCCGCTGCGCAGCCAGGCCTGGGCCTGCAGCTGCTCGGCGTGATCGGTGTGCTTGCGCAGCGCGCTGGTGTAGATATCGCCCAGCTTGAGCAGCTCGCGCCGGCCGAACATGGCCAGCCCGCCGCCCAGGCCCAGCGTCAGCAGCAGGTAGACCACCACCGACCACACCGTCACCGTGCGCGCCAGATCCACGCGGTCCTTGCGCAGGCGCTGCTCGATCAGCATGAAGTCGTCGAACTGGCTGCGCACTTCCTCGAACTCCAGGCGGCCGCGCCCGGCGCGCACGGCGCTGAGGAATTCCTGGTTGTTCTGGCGGCGCTCTATCATGTCGCGCGCATACGCATCCCAGGACGCCTGCTGGGCGCCGATGTTTTTCAGGCGGTCGGCCTGGGCCGGATTATCGGCCACCAGATCGCCCAGGGCCTTCATCGCGGTCTCGATCTTGGGCCGGGCCAGCTTGTAGGGGCCGAGGAAGGCTTCATCGCCCGTCAGCAGATAGCCGCGCATGCCGGTTTCCATATCCACCGCCAGCTTGCTCACCTCATTGGCATGGCCGATCACCCGTTCGCTGTGCTCCACCCAGTTCTGTACCGACAGCAGATAGGCCAGCACGGCCACGAATACCACCGCGCTGAGCACACCGGCGCCCAGGGGCAGCGTGATGTTGCGCAGCAGGATGCGGCGGAAACTATTGTCGTCTAGGGTGGTATCGGTGGGCATGGAGGAGCTTCATTGCTGGCAGGGTAGGCAAGAAGTGTAGCTGAAAAACAAATGTCATCCGGGATTAATGGCAATCGTGCGTCCGGACGTGCACACCCGCCATCGCGCAAGCCGCCGCCGGCCTCATCCCGGCACGGCGCCGGGCAGCGCGCGCCGCAATTCCCGTACGAACTGGCGGCGCCGCTGCTCGCCGACGAAACGCCCCAGTTGCACGCGCGCGCCGCGCGCTTCGAGCGCGATCAGGGCGCCCGGCGTCGCTGCCAGGCTGACCCGGGTCCAGTAGGGGTCGAAATGGATGCGCTGCTCGCGGCCGGCCGAGACCGACAGCACCAGCAAGCCGTCCACACTGAGCTCGACAAGTTCGTAATCGGCCGCGTGGCGCGCGGCATACAGGAAGGCGAAGGCCACGGCGCTCATTTCCAGCACCGTGAAGAACAGCACTTGCCACACCCCCAGCAGGTAAAAACTGAGCGCGACGGCAAAGGACAACAGGCTGAGCAGTGCGTAGGCGAGCGCGAGCTGGCGCGGCGACAGCGAACAGTGCCGCTGCAGCAGCCATTCCCGTTTCTCCATCAGCATATCGCGCGGCATGCCGGCTCCCTGGCTGACACGCCGGCCAGCCCGGAATCGGGAGGCGGCGGCATCAGTAGCGATTATTCCACGATTTGGCGCGCGCCGGAACGGCCGCGGCACTCTCCTTGATCCGCGCAGGTATGCAGGCGCTATAATGTTTTCAACTTAATAGCTTGGCTCCATGAGGCGAACCACTCCATGCGCAAGATCCTGATCGTCCTGACTTCTCTGCTGCTGACGGCTTGCGTGGATGACTCGGCCTCCTATTATGCCGATGGCGGCCCCGGCAACCACGCGCTGACCTTGCGCCGGGTCCAGCCGCACTTCTGGAGCGGCGATGTGACGGTCGAACTGATCATGTCGCGCTGGCCGGACTGCCAGCGCCGCCTGCAACTGACCCAGGGACCGGGCGAGGAAGTGGAAATCGAACTATTCTCCAGCGGCGACAATCTCTGGACCCTGCGTTCGGGCAAGGATATGTGGCAGGTCGAGAGCGAAACCTGCACCCAGTTCGCCGAAGTCAAAGGCGAGATCGGCGAGCCGATCGGCATCTTCCGCGTCGATGCGGGCAAGTTCGTGTTCGAGCCCGCCATCAATGCGGCGGCCCCGGCCGGTGCCGAGGGCGCGGGGGCGGCGGAAGCGCAGCCGGCGCCGGCCGCGCCGCAGTAAGCCCTCATCTAGCGCCAAGTCAGCGCGCCACGACGCATTTAAAACCCACGGCAAAGAGCCGGGGT